>JAGCOB010000022.1 GCA_017645645.1 Prevotella sp.
ATTAGGAATTAGGAATTATTTGTGCGAACACAACCTTTTTTAGGTTAAAGTATTTAAAAATCACATGGTCTTTCAACTTTTTGTAACGCGGAGTTGACAAAACTTTGTATCTTTGTCATCAGAACTTAAAACAAGAATAATGGAAGTAATCGATTTTAGCAAAACCAACTCCATCATCAACCAATACATGTCGGAGTTACGTGACAAGAATTTCCAGAAGAATCGCCTGGTGTTCCGCCATAACATCAAGCGCATCGGAGAGATGATGGCGTATGAGATCTCCAAGACGCTGGATTATAAGTCCAAGACTATCACCACGCCGCTCGGGACTATTGATATTCCCTTGCCGAAGGACGATATGGTGATAGCTACCGTACTGCGTGCCGGACTGCCTTTCCACGAGGGTTTCCTGAATGTGTTCGACAAGGCAGATAATGGTTTCGTATCGGCTTTCCGCATGTATATTAACCGTGAGCATACGGAGGTGGGCATCCATACCGAGTATATCGCCACACAAAGTGTGAAACACAAGACACTGCTCGTCGTTGACCCTATGCTTGCCACGGGTGGCAGTCTTGCTGCAGCGATAGAGTCTTTGTTACAAACGGGCAAACCCAAGAAAATCCACCTTTGCTGTGTTATTGCCGCTCCTGAAGGTATTGAGGTCGTGAAACAGGTATTGCCGGAGGATTCTACCATCTGGTGTGCCGCCGTCGACAAAGGAATGAATGAGCAGAAATACATCGTACCAGGCTTCGGCGACTGCGGCGACCTCTGCTATGGCGAGAAGTTGCAAAGTTTCCGTAAGATTGCCGAGAAACATGGAAAGTAAGAAACAAATAATATATTTACATAAAAACGAAAACAATGAACAAGAACGAGAAATTTGTCATCACGATTAACCGTGAGTTGGGAAGTGGTGGACGCACCATAGGCCGCAAACTGGCAGAAAAACTGAACGTGGGATTTTATGACAAGACACTCATCAGGGAATTGACGGAAAAATTCAATCTCACCGTCGAAGAGGTGGAAAAGATGAAAGGCAACAGCCGTTCATGGTGGAGTAACTTTGTAAATAAGATCAGCGTAACACCTACGGGACAGGTTCCAGCAAAACTCGATATGCCCACTACTGAGGAGATGTTCAAGGTGGAGACAGAGATCCTGAAAGGCATTGCTGAGACAGCCTCATGTGTCATTGCAGGACGCAGTGGTTTCTATGTGTTCCGTGACGAGCCCAACTCCTTGAGCATCCTCATCCAGGCCTCTATGCCGTTCCGTATTGAACGCGTGATGCGTAAGCAGAACCTGTCAGAGGGAGAGGCCCGCAAGACTATCGAGAAGGTCGACAAAATGCGCGAAAACTATGTTAAGAAGTACACCGGTACTTCTCGTTATGACACTCGCAACTACGACCTCATCATCTCTGCCGATGGCAAGACTGAAGATGAAATTGTGGATATCATCATGGAGTACATCGGATAGGATTATTCCACTTGGAGGAAATAAAAGAAAGGCATCCGTTTTGGATGCCTTTTCTTTTGGTCTTTATTTCACCTCCCAGATATCGTTGGTTTCCAACAACTCGGAGAAGTTATGATACTTCTTTTGAGCAGAGACCTCATCCAGTTGGGCGTGTACTGCATCATTATACGTAGGAGCATCCACATCGCGGATGACGCCGAGGGCGATGGGGAAGCCATCACCATTACCCATGAGGGCGAGTTTCAACTGGAGGGTGTTATCCTCACAATGGGCATCATGGACGAGGACGTCGTCAAGGGTATAACCATCCTTGCCAATCTCCACGACCTTCAGACCAAAGCCCTGCTGGACAAGTCCGAACTCGTTATTCTCGCCAAAGACGAGTTTCTCACCATGACGCACATAGATGGCATTCTTCTTACGTCCCTCGTTATTATAGACTGCCTCATGACAACCATCGTTGAAGATGACACAGTTCTGTAATACCTCTGTGACAGAGGCACCCTTATGTGCATAGGCAGCCTTCAACACCTCTACCGTTCCCTTCGCATCCGTAGCCACACAACGGGCAAAGAAATGTCCGCGGGCTCCGAAACAGAGTTCGGCAGGACGGAAAGGATCCTCCACAGTACCATAAGGACTTGACTTCGATACAAAGCCACGTGGAGAGGTAGGACTGTACTGACCTTTCGTCAGACCATAGATACGGTTGTTGAGCAGAATCATGTTCAGGTCGATATTACGACGATTGGCATGGATGAAATGGTTACCACCAATGGCAAGACCATCACCATCACCGCTCACCTGCCATACTGTCAGGTTGGGATTAGCCACCTTCGCACCAGTGGCAATAGCGGCGGCACGACCATGAATGGTGTTCATGCCGTATGTAGCCATATAGTGAGGAAGACGACTGGAACAGCCGATACCAGAAATAACTGCTATATCTTTAGGTGCTACACCAATCTCTGCCATTGCCTTATGGAGGGAGGCAAGGAAGAAATGGTCTCCGCAACCCGGACACCAACGGGGTTGTCCTTTCTTATAATCTTGTGCTGTATATTCCATAACTCTTTACTTCTTTAAAATGTCCTCGAATGCATTGACTAACTCTTCTACCACGAAGGGCTGACCCTTGACCTGATTGAACTGATAAGGCACGAAATTGTCAACCTTCATACGCAGGTAGGCGGCAAGTTGTCCCATGTTCTGCTCAGCCACCACGACCTTCTTATATTTAGAGAGGACGGCAGCGGCATTCTTTGGCAGTGGGTTCAGATACTTGAACTGTGCCTGAGCCACCTTGTGACCTGCAGCACGAAGCTCATCCATCGCAGAGTGCAGATGACCATAGGTAGAACCGAAACCTACGATAAGCAGGTCGGCATCATTGACATCACCCTCCACCTCAAGGTCGGGAACTTGGATTTTTGCTATCTTTTCCTGACGCAGACGAGTCATCAGATCATGGTTCTCTGGATTCGTAGAGATAGCACCAGTGTTGCTGTCCTTCTCCAATCCTCCGAGGATATGTTCAAAGCCCTCACGACCAGGCACTGCCCAATAGCGGGTACCATTCTCAGCACGCATATAGGGAGTCCACTTTCCCTTGAGTTCCTCTGGAACATAAGGTGGATTGATGGCATCCAGCTTGTTGATGTCAGGTAGTCTGAAGGCACCAGAGCCGTTAGCGACATAGGCGTCTGTCAGTAAGATGACAGGTGTCATGTGCTCCAATGCCATCTTCGATGCCTGATAGACAGCATCGAAACAGTCGGTAGGACTCAAGGCTGCCATGACAGGCATGGGGCTCTCACCATTACGTCCGAAGAGTGCCTGCAGGAGGTCTGTCTGTTCTGACTTCGTGGGAAGACCTGTAGCAGGACCGCCACGCTGTACGTCGATGACCACCAAAGGTAACTCCATGATGACAGCGAGGTTCATCGCCTCGGACTTCAGACAGATACCAGGACCAGAAGTGGAGGTAGCTGCCAAGGCTCCTGCAAAAGAGGCTCCTAAGGCTGACGAACAACCAGCTATCTCATCCTCACACTGAACAGTGATGACACCACATGACTTATGCTTTGACAACTCATGCAGGATATCCGTAGCAGGCGTGATAGGATAAGAGCCGAGGTAGAGGCGCAGACCTGCTTTCTCAGCAGCGGCAATCAGACCATAGGCTGTCGCCTTGTTACCTGTGATATCCATATAACGTCCGGGCACTTTCTCTTTGGATTCGATGCGATAGACATTGACGGCACTGCTATGGGTGTTATGTCCGTAGTCATAACCTGCCTGTACCACTTTGATGTTATTCTCTGCAATAGCAGGTTTCTTGGCGAACTTGTCGCGCAGGAAGTTATTGACCAGTTCCAAGTCACGATTGAAGAGCCAGCAGACCAGTCCGAGGGCGAACATGTTACGACACTTCAGCATCGCCTTGTTATCCATGCCAGAGTCTGCCAGACAGTCTTTCACCATCGTGGTCAACGGACACTGGATGACGCGATCGGGATCAACACCCATCTCGCCTAAGTAATCCTCACTCTTGAACTGTGCCTTCTCCAAGTCCTTGGGACCAAAGGAGTCGGTATCGATGATAATCGTTGCCTGGGACTTGGCATACTTCAACTGTGTCTTCAAGGCAGCGGCATTCATAGCTACCAGTACGTCACACTTGTCGCCAGGGGTATAGACCTTACCTGAACCGATATGTACCTGGAATCCTGAGACACCTGTCAGCGAACCTTGCGGGGCGCGGATATCGGCAGGATAGTCTGGAAATGTAGAAATACCATTACCCACAGTGGCACTCACTGTAGAAAAGATGTTACCAGCGAGCTGCATACCATCGCCGGAGTCACCTGAAAAACGAACCACGACTTGCTCGAGTTCTTTTACTTCTAATTCAGCCATAATTTCTTGTATAACCTTCTTTTTCATATTGGGTGCAAAGTTACAATTATACGAGCAGAACACCAAATTAATTGCAATAAAAATGCAGTTTTAGAATAAAAACACTTCTAAAGCTGTATTTTTATTCACCCTTTTTGGATTCTCGGGAATGCTTGTACTGTTTTAGCTCGCTATATCAATGTTAAAATTTCCACCTTACCTGCATATCCACTTCTGCCATGGAAGAGCCACTGATTTCTTGAAGACCACTGGAAATCCTCGCACGGTCGAAATAGTTAGTAACCCCAATCTTGGCAATGAGCAGTAGATGTTTTCCGATGTCCGTACGGACCATCAGAGCATAACGGAGCCCTTTCCCATAGAGCATGAGGGAAGAGAAGTTATAGAGGACCGAACGCTCATACAGGTAGAGACGACTCTCATAGTTGTCGGTATGGAAATAAGCGGCATTGGCGGAGAGTTGCAGCCATCGCCATTGGTAGGACGCCTGTTCGGAGGTCATCCATCCCCTAGCGTGTTCCCTGAAAGATACGGAGATTCCGTCGAACTGTGTCTGTAAAGAGAGTCCGAAGGTGGTGTCGTAATAAAGGCGCAGGTGTGCCCGATGTTCTATGTAATTGGAAAGCATCGTTTTTTCGGTATTATCCTTTTGACGTATATGCAACCGATAGCGACCTTCGAGCTTCCATTTGCTATTAAATAAGGTACGCGCAGAAATCATGGTGTCAAAAGCATCACTGGGCATGCTAACCTGATAGCGCTTCCACGCGAAATGCGTATAGTCGGCATACCAGTTGATGGTATGTTTGTTAGAGGGTTGCCAGGTCAGTCCAAAATAGATACCATGCTCATTTTGTATACCGGAACCTTCCGAGAAACTTTGGGAACGAAGTGCCGTGTACCTCTTATCGTAATAGCGATGGAGTGTCATCAGAGAGAACGCAGGGCTCAATCGGTAACTGAGTTGATGGATGGTCGCCAAGGCTCCTTGACGATTGACTGCCGTTTCTCCTGAGAAAGAGAACTTAACATTGGTATACCCGTAGTCGACACTCATGTTGAGGAAGTCCTTTCCTTCCGCAGCATAGCGACGATAGGGCGCATTCTCTTTTTGGGGAATCAATCGTCTGTCGAGACGTGTATAAAGTATATTGGCATGGGCATAGAGTGTTCCCTTGCGCCATCCTATACTTCCCCCCAGGTCTATCTCATGGGTGTTATTCTTCTTGGCCATCTCTGTCGTGGTACGATGGTAGTTGCTGTAATAGAGTGTTCGTGCAGTACTATCTTTGTTGAGGGTAGCATCCAAGGGACGATAGGAGGCAAAGGCTGTGAGTTCCCAGTTTCTGTGCAGGCGGATGGTAGTGGCTACTCCTTGTAGATATCCTTCTGTAGAGCGTGAGGAGTGAGGGCGGAGTATAGCTGTTGAACGTCCCATAGATTGCAAGGTGGCAAGTTTTCCGAGATAGAAGCCACCATTGATAATCAGTCCCATTCCGAGTTGTACACGATACATGCCCAGACAGAGATTCTGTATTCGTCCCACATCTTTTATTTGCAGGTAATAGGAATAATGGTCATAGCCCCATCGGTTCTGGTTGGCGAAGAAAGGCTCACCTGGATCCTGCGCTCCTGTCACTCCGAACTTCACACAATCGTGGTAATTGAACTGATAACGGAAAGTATGGCGATACCGCTGTCCCAGATAGTCGCTATCATCACCTTTCCGGGTATATAGAGGTATCTTTCCTGTCAGCAATAGTTGTTGCTTACCATGGCGTATCACAGAATCCAATCGGAGTCTGTTGTCTTTGAATGCTGACTCTCCCACATAAGTGAAATACATGAGCAATTGTCGTCGTTCTGTGTCGAATGCCGTCAGCATCTGCAACTCTCCAAAGGAGCGTATCGGTCCATAGCGATCGGTGTATTCCAACAGTTGCTCTACTTGCTGTGCCGTGAGGAAGGGCAACTGTTCCAGTTCCTCCCTGGTGGCTTGATTCAAATTGATTGGTTGTTCTACTCTCTCCGACAGGATGTCGTAAAGCTCCTCCAACGAGGAAGATTCCATGTTCTCTGCCTCCACCCATTGGCGAAAAGCCTCCTCCCATTGATTGGTTGTTTGAGAAAACCCTGTCAGGGAGAACAATGAGATAAATACTAATAGTGTCTGTCTAAAATCCATGCTGCAAAGTTACAAACAATGAATAAAAATGATTATCACATTTGAACTCAATGCATTCAAATTTGTTACATGAAAATGCTCTATATGCAAAAAAGCACAAAAAATCCGCAGGATTTAATCTCCTGCGGATTAATATTCTGTAATCCTTAACGAGGATTAATAGTTAATTAAAGAGATAACGGATAGTAAACATGATCTGGTAGGTGGAGGCGGCTCCGACGAAGTTCTGATAGGTGGAGGTGTGGCGCTCGCCATTGACAAGGTTGTAGGTGTACTTGCCTTTCTTATAGGTCAACAGGGTGTTGCTGGTAACCTGCTTGAAGACACCCCAGTCTTTACAGAGGAAGTTCGGGAGGTTCATGATGTCCAAACCTAACTGGAGGGTATGACGGGTCTGCCCGATCTTGATACTCATATCACGCATGTACTTGAAGTCTATCTGGTGATGCCAGGGCATCTTCGCTCCACCACGCTCGGTATATTTTCCGAGGCGGTCTTTCAGATAGTCGTCCTGCTGGATGTACGCCCAGAAGTCGTCACGCTGCATGTCTGCTGTATAAGTCTCTCCATTGATCTTTCCGTTGTCGGCAAAGTCCCATGTGTCGAGTTCGGCACGTGAGGCAGGGATATACAGAAGGCTTGCCGGTGCGGTGGGGTCGCCGACGACATTGCTGTTGAAGACATACGAGTAGCGGTTGAAGGAATAGTCACCGAGGAAGCCATACTGGTAGCCGTCATAGACGAGGCTGAAGGTGTTGGTGGCATATTTGCCCTCCTTGAGTCGATAACTGGCAGACAGCAAGAGGCGGTTGGGGGCGACATACGTCGCATAGCCCATCTCTTGGTCGTTGACGGCATTGATGGAGTGGCGGTAGTTGTTATACGCTGCCGACACCTGTTCACCGATTCCCTCGGAGTATGACTTAGCCATCGAGTAGGTATAGGAGGCAGAAAGGTCGAGACCAAAGTCGAAGGACTTCCGCAACTGGGCACTCAGTGAGAAGTAGTAGGCCTTAGAGCCTGCGTTCTCCAAGACGTAGGCGGAGTGGCTGTCGTCGTAGTACGATAGCTGGTGACGCACATCGCCATGACCGAGGTCGATGGTGGACGTGCCGTCCCAGTAGAGGTCTCTGTTAGATACGATGACAGGATTGAGGTCGCGGTTATAGATGCCCTCAAGGGTGAAATCGATGTCCCACGGCAGTTTGGCGTCGAACGCCAGTGATGTCTTCCACGTCTTCGGCATACGGAGGTCTTCACTGAGGATGGTGGGGCTTGCCGGAATGGATGTCGAACTGGTGGCGTTGATCTGTCGGAGCATATCCTCCTGACTCATGGTGAACGTCGGCAGTGTCTTGCCATTGGCAGGTGTGGCGATATAGGACGTCTGTCCCATACCTGAGTTGCCGACGGCAGAAATCAGCCAGATGAACGGCATACGTCCAACGAAGAGACCTGTACCGCCTCGGAGGATGTACTTACGCTCGCCTGTGATGTCCCAGTTGAAACCGATACGCGGTGAAAAGCTCACACTCGCCTTCGGCACATTATCCGTGCGGAAATGCTCGCCACCGAAGTCAATGTTATAATAATCTTCATTGAAATTATTCTTCAGCGACGGATAGGACGGCAGTTCAAAGCGCACACCGATAGAGGTGCGGAAGCGTTCCGACCATGTGATATTATCCTGCAGGTAAAACGACCATTGGTTGGTCTTCATCTCCGAGACAAACATCGAGTGGTTTTCGTTATTGCCATAGGTGGTGGCGAAGAGGCGTGGTGTTGAGCTCATGACAGTAGCCCATTCGCGGTTTCTTGCCTGTTCCTGTGTCACCTCATAGACCCAATAGCCTGAGGCGGCAGGTGCGTAGCCGTTGGCTGCGAAGTTATGCTCGTACTGGATGCCTGCGAAGAGGTTGTGTTTGCCGAAGGTGGCATTCAGTTCGTCGGTGATGACGGTATTCTTCGTCTGGGCGAGGTTGCCGAGGGTGTATATATCACCTGTTATCGCCCAAGAGGGATAGTGGTCCTGTCCGTCACTCATCACAAATTCGATGACAGGAGCGGCATCGTTATACTCGGTAGAACGTGGCTGGTCTTGGAAAGAATAGGTGCCACGCAGCGTGTTATGGAACTTGCCGAAGGTACTATTCAGCTCCGCCGCAAACGACGTGAACTTATACTCGGCATAATAGCGACTGCCGAGGGGTGCCATGGAGTAGTTCGTCTGTCCGCCATAGATATTCTGGTTGCCACCGAAGATGGTGTTCGACAGATTACTGCCGATGGTGCGCGATG
This sequence comes from Prevotella sp., assembly GCA_017645645.1. Classification (GTDB taxonomy): domain Bacteria; phylum Bacteroidota; class Bacteroidia; order Bacteroidales; family Bacteroidaceae; genus Prevotella. The sequence continues at coordinate 8,888 of JAGCOB010000022.1, forward strand.
CCGATGACGGCTTCGTCTCCTTACGCTTAGACCTCGTAAAGCGGATGTTGAACTTATGGTTGTCATTGATATTCCAGTCGACACGGGCGAGGAGGCGGTAGGCGGGCGTCTTGATATTATATGCCTGCCAGGGACCTGTTGTCAGCCCATACGTCTTCTGCAGGAAGTCCGTCAAGCCCTCCAGTTCACTCAGTTGCGGACGATGGTTGGTGGTCGTCCAAGGTGGTGTCCCATTACCAGCACGAGCAGCGGGACCTGCTGTGACATTATCCTCTATCTCCGCATTGACGAAGAAGAACAACTTATCCTTCAGGATAGGACCGCCGAAGGTCAGTCCGTAAGTATCGGTATGTCCATCATCCACAGGCAGTGAGACATCGCCCACACGGGCACCCTTCAGACTCGTGGAGGTGATATAGGTATAGACACTGCCTTTAAACTCGTTCGTACCGCTCTTCGTGACGGCATTGATGCCACCGCCAGTAAAACCACTCTGACGCACGTCATAGGGTGTGATACTGATCGTCATCTGGTCGAGGGCATCAAGGGAGATAGGTGTACCGCCGCCAGGCAGTGGTGAGTAACCCAAGCCGAAAGCATTATTAAACGAGGCACCGTCGATGGTTACACTTGACTGACGGTAGTTACCGCCACCGATGGCCAAGCCACTGGCAGAACTACTCTGTGGCGTCATCTTCATCATATCCGTCATGCTACGTCCCACCGTCGGCACGACAGACATCGCCTGCGCGTTCAGGTTCGTGACAGCACCAGAGCGGTCGGAGCGCATGGTGTTATTCTTCTTCGCTACGACGACTACTTCCTGCAACATCTCACCGCCTTCGTGGAGGGTGGCATCGATAACAGCATTCTGTCCCAGTTGCAATTGGATGTCCGTAAATTTCTCGGTTTGGAAACCAATATAGGAAATCTCTATCTCATAGGGACCACCAGAGCGCATTCCTGTAAGGGTATAACGTCCGTCGATGTTTGTGATGGCACGGTAGACGGTCCCTGAGGGAACATGCTTTGCCGTAATGGTTGCACCTATCGCTTCCTCGTCACCAGCCTTGACGATACCGTTGACACCGGAAGTGGTGACCTGTGCGAAAACGGTCAGTGTTGCACTCAACACCATGACCGCTAAAAGGATTAGTTTCTTGCTCATATTTTATGATAAACTTAATTCTCAATTCAGATCCTTCTGTCTCGTACCCATGCGAGCCTCGACGACGTTCACCACATAGTCGCCCAGTTTCTCACACTCCCTGATGATATCCATATAGATAGTTCCTACAGCATAGGTATACTCATGGTTGTTGACATCATTGATGTTCTGCGACTTAAGTTGGTTACGGTAGTTGTTGATCTCGTTCTCCAGGTTGAAGGTACGGTTGACATCGTAAGCGTCCTTGCGTCCATTCATCAAACGGTTCATCTGTGACAGTGCCTCGTCAGTGAGTTCCATCATCTGGTGGAGATGCTCATACTGCTTGTCGGTGAAGTGGTCTTGCTTGCCTTGATATTTACGAGAGATGGTGCGGGCAATGTTATAGCAGGCATCACCGATACTTTCCAGTTCCGATATCTCACGCAGCATAGCGCGGATCTTCGCCTTGGTATCGTCTGACAAATGGGCATCGCCGACCTGGTCGAGATATTTTGCTATCTCCAGTTCCATGTTGTCGGAGATGCCTTCGTATTTCTCGATGCGTGTAAAGAGCTTATTGAAGTCACCCACCTGTGCACTGTTCTTCTTGGCCGTCTCACTACTACTCAGCGTCAGCAGTTCTCGTACCATGTTAAACATACGCTGCATGCGCTCGGAGAATGCCTGAATCTCCTTCTGTGCCTCGAGGACGGAAAGTTCTGGGGTCTTCATGAAACCTGCCGTAATGAAATGCAGGCGGAAATCCTCTTCCTCGTCCACTTTCTTGGGCTTGATGACCCAGCACACCAGTTTCTCGATCTGAGGGATGAACCAGATGAGGATGAAGGTGTTCACCACATTAAAACACGTATGGAAGGCGGCCAGTACAAAACTCAGTTTGGCGGCATTGGCAATGAAGGCATGGGCACCTGCAGCTTCCTTCGTCATCGTGACATCATAGCCCACGAAGCCGCATACCATATCCACGAAGGGACGGAAGACAAACAGGATCCAGACGACACCGAAGACGTTGAAGAACATGTGGGCAAGGGCAGCCCTTCGTGCCTGGGTGTTAGCTGAGAGTGCAGCAAGATTAGAAGTCACCGTGGTACCGATATTCTCACCCATCACCAAGGCAATACCCTGATAAATAGGCAGGACACCACTCGAACAGAGAATCATCGTGATGGCCATCACGGCAGCGCTCGACTGGACACAGAAGGTGAGGATACCGCCTAACAGTAGGAAGAGAAGCGTGGTACCGAAGGAGTTCGGGTCGAACGATGAGAAGAACTCCAGGACTGCCTGATTCTCTCCTAAGTTCATATCGATACCTGTCTGGCGCAGCGTTCCCAGTCCCAGAAACATAAAAGCGATACCAAAGAGGAAATCACCAATATAGCGTTTCTGTTTATAGTATATCAAAATGATGGCGATGAAGAAGGCAGGATAGACAAAATCTGTGATATTAAAGGAAAAGCCTGCCGACATAATCCATGCCGTCAGCGTCGTACCGATGTTGGCACCCATGATGACGGAGATAGCCTGCGCCAGCGTCAACAGTCCCGCATTGACGAACGAAACAGTCATCACCGTCGTTGCCGTACTGGATTGTACACTTGCCGTGACGAGCATTCCTGTCAGCATTCCTGTGAAACGGTTGGTGGTCATTGCACCAAGGACATGGCGCAGTTGTGGTCCCGCCATCTTCTGAAGTGATTCACTCATCGACTTCATACCGAACATCAACAAGGCGAGGGAGCCCAGAAGCTTGAAAAGTATCCAAATAGACATAATTATGTTATAAAATCGTAAATCGTACTTGTATTTCGAAAAACCTTCGTATCTTTGTACAAACGTTTGTAAACATGCTATCTATGGAAAAGAAAATCCTAATCCGTTGCAAAAATAATAAAAAAACTTTAGAAACCAACATCGGAAGCACACTTTCTGAAATATTTTCTCAAACAGGACTCCAAATGGAGTATGGTCCTGTCTGCGCACGTGTCAATAACAAGGTGGAGGGAATGCATTTCCAAGTATACAAACCGAAAGACATCGAGTTCCTCGACCTCCATTCCTCCAGCGGCCTGCGGACCTATACGCGCACCCTGTTCTTCGTTCTATGCAAGGCAGCCCACGACCTCTGGCCACAATGCCGTGTCATCATTGACATCCCTGTGTCTAACGGATATTTTGTGAATATAGAACGGAAGGATGACAATGGCAAACGGATAGAGATAACCCCTGATGATGTGCATGAACTACAGTCAAAGATGCAGGAGATTGTCGATGCCGACCTGCCCGTCCATCGCTATGAGAAGACGACAGAGGAAGCCATCAAGAAATTCCGTGAGGCAGGCAGTCTCTCGAAAGTCAAGTTGCTGGAGAGTTCCGGAAGACTATATACTGTCTATTACGACATAGACGGCTACTTCGACTATTACTACGGTGCCTTGCTCACCTCTACGGGACAGTTACACCTCTTCGGCTTAGAATATTATTTCGACGGTGTATTGTTACGCATCCCATCCAGGGAAGACCCCTCGAAACTGGAAACCTTCTTCCGGCAGGACAAGATGTTTGAGATTTTCAAGGAGCACCACCGCTGGCAGGAAATCGTGAGACTGCGCACGATAGGCGACCTCAATGATGCCATCGCCAAGGGTCATTCCAACCAGCTCATCCAAGTCGGTGAGGCACTACAGGAGAAGAAGATCGCCCAGATCGCCGACGAGATAGCACGCCGTCAAGGTGTCAGGATGGTCCTTATCGCAGGACCGTCGAGCAGTGGTAAGACGACAACATGCAAGCGGCTCAGTGTTCAACTTGCCGTCAATAACATCTATCCCATCGCCATTTCCCTCGACGACTATTTCGTGAATCGTGACCAGACACCACGTGATGAGAACGGTGACTATGACTATGAGCACCTGCATGCGCTGAACATCCCCCTGCTCAACGAACAGATGAATGCCCTGTTCAGGGGCGAGGAGGTGGAACTGCCACGCTATGACTTCCAGACAGGGACGAGTAGGCCGAGTGGTAGGAAACTGCGGTTGAAAGGCAATGAGATACTGGTGGTGGAGGGTATCCATGCCCTGAACCCTGAACTAACGGCACAGATACCGGAATCACAGATATTCCGTGTCTATGCCTCTGCACTGACAACTATCCTGCTGGACAACCATAACTACATTCCGACAACGGACAACCGTCTGCTGCGACGTATCATCCGTGACCATAAATACCGTGGCGTCTCCGCACAGGAGTCAATTCACCGATGGGCTTCCGTGCGTCGTGGCGAGAACCGTTGGATATTCCCCTATCAGGAAAATGCCAATGCGATGTTCAATTCTGCGATGCTCTTCGAACTGGCTGTCATCAAGAGTCAGGCTGAACCGTTGCTGGAGAATGTACCAGAAAACTGCGAGGAATATGCCGAGGCATACCGCCTGCGTAAGTTCCTACGATATATCAAACCGATTCCTGAGGATCAAATACCGCCAACGTCGTTGTTGAGGGAGTTCCTGGGAGGCAGTTCTTTTGAATATTAATTATAATTATGGATAAGAATCAACAATTTGTCATCACGATCAATCGTGAACTAGGCTCCGGCGGACATACCGTTGGCAGAAAACTCGCCGAGAGACTTCAAGTAAAGTATTATGATAAACCCCTCGTTGAAGGGGTGACAGAGAAGTTCGGCCTCTCCCTTGAGGAGATAGAACGGCTAAAGGCACAGGAGAAAGAGTCGTGGTGGGACACGCTGAAGGGAAAGCCCACCACGGCAGCAATGTTTGAGACAGAGCGTAAGATCCTGCAGGGACTTGCCGAGGAGGGGTCGTGCGTCATCGCAGGACGTAGTGCCTTCCTGATCTTCCGGGAGTGGAAGAACCATCTGCATGTATTCATCCAGGCATCAAGGGCAAAACGCATCGAACGGCTGCAGAAGAAGGGCATGACGATGGCTGCGGCAATGGACACCATTGACGAGGTGGATGCCGGCAGAGAGACTTATCTCCAGAAATATTCGGACAAGTCACGCTATGACACCCGTCATTACGACCTGGTGATCATGATGGACGAACTGACGGAGGATGATGCTGCCGATATCATCATGGAGTTTATCGACCGTACCACTAAGAATCATCAATGATGAATTTATCCAGTCTGTTGCTTATCACCCTTACCACCGTACTGGGTCAGTTTGACCAGAAACAGGAGGTGGCTACGGCAAACCAGTTCTTCCAAATGCTCGACAAGGAAGGGTTTACGGAGGAAAGAATCCAGTTTAAGAATGACACGTCTGTTGACTCCCTGCGCCAGCAGGTATGGTATTGGGCGGCAGAGTGGTTGTACGACCGTCAACAATATGAGCAGGCAGTCCAATACGGCAAGAAGGCTTTACCGCTGTTCCGCTATGACAATGATGACCGTGCCGGCTGTCTGAATATCCTGGGCTGTATCTATGTGCATATGGGGGATGTCAAACAGGCGGCAGACTATGCCAAACAGTGTCTCGCTATCGACATGAAGAGTGGTGATGACGACCGTATCTCTTCGTCGATGAATACGGTGGCTGGCATCTATATGGCTGGCTATCAGGCAAAGGAGGCGGAGCAGTATATCCTGCAGGCACTGGAACATGCCGATAAAGCCAAGAACCCTGCCCGTCAAGCTGTCATCCTCGGTATGGCATCGGAGATATACCATACGTTGGGGAACGACCAGAAGGCATTGCCTTATGCGGAACAGGCATATCGCATTGACTCTACGCTGAACCGTCAGCCACAAGCTACCATCCGTCAGTCACAATGTGCCTCGGCACTCTTAGGATTGCATCGCTATCAGGAGGCAGAAAGAATCCTGCGCAAAGTGGTGCCCGCCCTGCGTGAGATAGGCGATACCCATGCCTATGCCATTGCCCTCAACCGTTTAGGAATGTCGTTATTATGTCAAAAACGGGAGCGTGAGGCTATACCTTACTATAAAGAGGCGGCAGGGTTATTCTCGAAGATGGGCGACCTGTATAACGAGATTCACTCACACCGTGGACTCTATGAGAGTTATTGGACTGTCAATCCTGACTCTGCAAAGATTGAGCTCGACTATTTCGACCTGTTGAAAGACTCACTCTATACGCATGCCACTGCCGATGCCCTGTCACGCTATAATGCGGAGTTCGGCAATGACCAGTTACAACAGGAAAATGAGGAAGCACGACTGAAACACCACTATCTCATCGGGGCGATTATCGTCATTTTGCTGTTGTGTGCCGTCGCTGCCTGGTATACAGTCCGTCAGATGCGCCTCCGTCAGCAACAGACTCAGGAACTCATCAAGGAAATCGAGCGACTGAAAAACGAGATGATGGAAAGGAAGGCAGAGACGGAGACGGAAACAGCACCTGTATCCGCTGTTCCTGATGAGGATCGCCTGTTCCTGATGCGTGTCATCGAGGTCGTCAACGAGGGCATGGCAAAGGGACAGCTCAACGTGGAGCATATTGCCTCCAAACTGAATATGAGTGTGCAGACGTTCCGTCGTCGCTTACAAAATACCGCTGGTGAGACCCCCAAGGCATTCATCTCCGCCATCCAGATGGAGAAGGCTGTCAAGTTACTCAAGGAGAGTCCCGATATCCCTGTCCTGGAAGTGGCAAGCCGATGTGGCTTTGAGGAGTCAAGTTCCTTTACACATACCTTCAAACGCGTCTATGGTGTGTCGCCGAAAGAGTTTAGATACAATGTAAAAATGTAATAATGATAAAAAAGCAGGCTTTTTGCTTGCTTTTTTGCATTTTGGAAGAAAATAACAAATATTCATTGGAAGATTGGAAGAAATGAACAAATGACATAACCTCATCTGGTTGTAACTTTGCAACCGAAAACAAGATGAGTTTATGAACAAGACGGCACAACAACAAGAAGCCACAAAGTTCTCCTTCGACTACTTCAAATACCTTCTCCAACAGGAGCAGGTCATGGATCGTATGCTCGAACGGAAAATCAACCAGTTGGAGCCTCGCCTTGAGAAACTCATCGATGAGAAGATAGAAGAAAGATTAAACGCTAAACATTTATATTAACCATTAAACAACAACTGGTATGAAAAAAGTATTATTCAGTATCGCTATCGTAGCAGCAGGCCTGCTCGTAGCATCATGTGGAAAAAAGAGTGTACAGAACACAGAAGGCGCAGACTCTACAGCAGTGGCAGAGGAACAGGCAGTCGCAGAAGAATTACCTGACACCATGATGGTGACAACATTCTTCTCTGCTAAAAGATTAGGCAGTGAGTGGCGCCAGGAAGAAAAGAACAGTGGTACCAGCCTCTACAAAAAGGACAAAGGCGATAGCTCTTCAGAGACATGGTTTATCAGATACTCCAGACTGTCATCCAGTTCCCTGGAGGAAGCAGTTGAGGCATACGCAAACTCTTCGTTCAAATGGAAGAAGGTTGCTGAGAACGACTTGGGCGACAACCACTATGTTGAGATGACATCATCAGAAGCCCAAAAACGCTTGTACCTGATTCAGTTAAAAGATCCGAAGTTTATTGGTCACATTGAGAGCAATCTTCCAGAGGATGACCCCGACCTGATGACAGCCCTTGAAAGTCTTTCCTTTGTATCAAAGAACAAATGACAAAAACTATATTATCAATCATAGCTCTGTGTCTGTGCACCATGCTTGGCGTACAGGCACAGATAAAAGCAGGCAACTGGTATAACGGTTGGCTCTGCTATACCGCTGAGGAGGAGCCTAACGGGGTTATCATGATGAATGCGATGGCGGAGGGCGAGGAACATGAGTTCGTGCTCGTACCTGTGGCTGGCAAGACGAACACCTATCGAGTGACGGACGGACATAACGACTATGTCAACGAGTATAGTGACATTGCCACTGTCCGCCATCAGAAAGGGAGCGGTCTCGACGTGTTCTGCTTCTATGACGGCAAGAACCAATTGAAGGCGGTGATGTCGAACGAACGGGACTGGGATGCTGAGCAGGTCAGCAGGAAACGCTGGCTCGGACAATTCTATGCCAATTACACCTCGGTGGAAAACGACCTAAGGGTGGTGTGGGATGCTTATAACATCACCGTTGACGGTCATCAGGCAAATTATAAGGTAGAGACCTTCAACGGACTGGTGACAGGCTTCGTGACCATCACCCCTGTCGAAGGGGGCACCAACTTTCTGGAAGGGATATGGGAGGTGGAGCCCACCCTGCAAGGTATGGTGCTTCATGGTGCTGTTTTCAACCCGGAAGAGAACTGGTGGGTGCGTAATGGTGTTCACATCGCACTCGAGAAGACTGCCAGTGAGTATGGGCGTTTCAGTTTTGCCAGCACGATGCTGCTCAACACCCAGACACTCCGTAAGTACGACAAGAAGACGCTCCGCATCATGCGGAACGAAATCATGGCGCGCCATGGCTACCGCTTCCAGTCGAAGGATTTGCAGGAGTATTTCGGCAAACAGTCTTGGTATAAGCCTGTTACCTCTAACAACCAAGTGAAACTCTCTTTTGTAGAGCAGTTGAACGTTGAACTCATCAAATACACAGAGAATAGCGATTAAACAACTCATATTTAAATCATTAAAAAACTAAAAACGTATGAAAACAAAATTCTTACTTTTCCTTTCCGCCCTGATGCTGACGGCTACGAGAGCGAAGGCGGACGATAGTGGTACAATCGCAGGTGAAGATATTGCCTGGAACTATGTCGATGCCACCAAGACCCTCACTATTACTTATACCGGTAGTGCTTCCTCCAAGGCTATGCCAGACATCGAGTATTCTAAAGATTGGGATAAAACTACCGTTAGAGAAGTTGCCGAACATGTTGTCATTGGCGATAAGATTAGTTCTATCGGAAACAACGCCTTTCGCGGCTTTCAAAAATTACAAGATGTTACCTTCCCTGCAACAGGTTTTACAGGCGGTTTTGGTTCATATTGTTTCTATAACTGCCAATGTCTGACCGCAATTAATATTCCCTCTACTGCCACAGGGGCTATCGGTTGGCTGGCTTTTAATGCGTGCAAAGCCCTGACTGCCGTTACTATCCCAGTCGGCATTACCACCATTGATACGGATGCTTTTTCTAGTTGTACTTCTTTGGCAACTGTTACGATAAGTGCCGGCAGTGCACTGGCCACTATCAATCTCAGAGCCTTCAATAAATGCAGTGCCCTCGCTGCAATCCATCTTGAAGATTGCGCCAGCCTGACCACCATTGGAGAGGATGCTTTCGCTTATTGTACCAGTTTGACAAGTCTCACGTTGCCTGCCAGCGTTACTTCAATCGGAGGAGGTTGGGTTTATGGTTGCAGTGCACTGCTCTATGTTGATATGTCTGCCATTACCAAGACAGATCTGGTGTCTGAATCAAATTTTGGATCTAACAAGATGTTCCCATATTCAGCCATGTATTATCTCGTTTATCTACCACAGGGCAATGCGAAGATTGAAAGGAATAATGTTGTCTATTATGAAGAATCCAAATGGAAATGTTCTATGTTTTCCGCTAGTGATGAACATCCCGTTACTGTGCCCAGAGAATTTACGGCTGCACGCTGCAATTATTACCGCTCACTTGGGGCAGACGGCACCTATACCATCTGCCTGCCTTTCAACCCGACGGCTGAGACAGGTGTGACATATTACAAACTTAGTGGTGTCAGTGGCTCTACACTGACCTTTACGGAGGAGGCTGCCCCAGAACCTAACAAACCATATCTCATTACAACTACAGGTACTGTTTCCTCTTTTGATACCTGGAAAGTCGGTGCTCTTGTCATTCCTGTAACACCTGCTTCAATGAATACTGCTGTCAGTGGTTATAAGATGGTAGGAACACTCCGTGATATCAGTCGTGCGGACGCTATCACCCTTGGTGCCTATATTCTTCAAACAGGTAATATATGGCAGCAGATGACTGATGCTGCTGCTGCCTCATCGAACATTCCTTCCTTCCGCGCCTATATCGTAGCAGATGGCGGTGGTGCTCGTAGTCTGGACATGAACCTTGGTCAGGATAATGGTGTGACAGCCGTCGAGAACATCCGTACCATCGACCGCAACGGCAATGAACAGTGGTATGACATCAATGGCAGACATATCTCAAATCCTACCAAAGGATTGTATATCAAGAATGGTAGAAAGGTAATTATTAAATAAAAAAGGAGAACATAAATATGAAAAAGAAATATATCACCCCCAATATGGATGTTGTACTGCTGGGCACAAGCCAAAAACTTCTTGCAGGAAGTTATAGTAGTCCCATTGATCCTGGCATTCCTTCCGGACCTGCCCTTGGAAGAGATTTCGACGACGACACATTCTTCTTAGAATAACACTTCCCTTATCCGAACCATGACAGTGAGCCTCCATACACTGAAGGAGGCTCGCTGTCATAAAAGAACCGGGACTTCATCCCACCGATGGTGACGAGCCATTCGAAGAGTAAGATATTAATTATTTGGCGGAATCAAAATAAATCCTTATCTTTGCAGCGACTAAATATCTAAACAAAATGAAAAAAGTATTATCAATCATTGCCCTGTGTCTGTGTGTACAGTACAGTTTTGCCCTCGAGTTCTCCTTCGATAAGTTCGTAACCTTGCTGAAAAACGTGAATGCGGAAACAGCAAAAGGCTGTGGTTTCTCCTTCATCTATGCCGATGAAGACCAGCCAGAGGACGATCCAGGTACGAGCGTCACAGTGTATGGATGGGGCGTCGAGAAAGGTGAGAAGCAGGATTTCGGCTATGAGCTAAAATGTTTCTCCGACAATGCCTGTTATTTCTATTATCAGTTGGATACCTCCACGCAGGCTGCCATCTGTTTCAAGGACAAGGACGATGCCGACCGCTTCATCGAGAAAGCACTGGCATACGGCATCGTCATCATGAATGACGGCTATTATATTGCTGACGAGGAACTGCCTAACGGTACTGTTAAGGTAGATTCGTTCAGCGACTATAGCATCCTTACTCAAATGATGAAACCCGAGTATGACGAGGATTTCCACAAAGGATTCTATGTTATCCGTTTCTATTACTTTGCATAAAAAAACAAGAGAATATGAAAAAACTAATGACCATCGTGCTGATGCTGTTCTGCGCGACACTCGGCACACAAGCACAAACCATCAAGAAGGGGGATAAGTTCTGGGACGGCTCCAACCTTTATACTGTAAAGGAAATTAGGATGGGAACCATCGTCTATATGACAACCTCACAGGACAATGAACTGACATTGGAGAAGATGGCAGGCAAGAACGGGGAGTATAAGCTGATTCCCAGTCGTCAGGCTGAGGACTGCCCCATCCGCTTTGCAGAGTTCGGCTGGCGTGTACAGTATATCCGTCAGGACGGCATGAACTTCCTCGCCGTTCGCAAGCCTAAGGGTGAAACGATGTGGACGATGGTGCTGACTCCTGATAATGAAGACAACTGTTATGGTCAGCAACAGACCTTGGAGAAAGCCAATTGGGAGGATGTCGTCAATAATACCTTATTGAATACACCCTATCTCTGGAACATTCCCCGTGAACAGTTGCGCCTGATGCGTAACGAGATCCTGGCACGTCATGGTTATGTCTTCCAGTCTAAAGACCTCCGTGAGTATTTCAGCAAGAAGAGTTGGTATAAGCCTGTAGCAAATAACAGTGCCGTCAAACTTAATGTCATCGAGCAGACCAACGTCGAACTCATCAAGAGCGAGGAAGCTGTGGAGCCGGGACTCCATCCTGCCGATGTCGCTGGTGATGTCGACCAGTCGGACGTAGAGTAAGTTGAGCATCCTGCCACCTTACTCATTGGACTGATTACTTTTTTCATATACGCTGTTTTTTGATTTCGTAAAGACGAAACGGAGGATGGTGAACTGTACGATCATTGCCACGAGCATGACCAGTGGAGGAGCGATGAGGCGATGGACACCCAGCCAAAGGAAGATGTTGAAGAGGACGATATGCAGGAAGTAATTCACACCATGACTGCCTGCAAAGCCTATGAAGTTCTTCCACGTCGGTGTGGTGTGGAAGGTGAAGTAATTGGTGGCAATGAAGTTATAGATGAAACTGACGATATAGCCAACGGTATAGGCGATGTTGACATCTATCCATAACTGCAGGAGGAAATACACACCATAATGGATGGCAGCGGCGATGACTCCATTGATACAGAAGCGAAGAAACTGTCCTGTCCCACCCTTCTTTCTCGTTTCCTCAATAATCTTCGATAGCATAATCCGATGCAAAGATACGAAGAAAATTGAAAATTGAAAGTTGAAAATTGAAAATTAATTGTATCTTTGCAAAAAGATTTGCAAAGATGATTCTGCTAAGTTTCGACACGGAGGAGTTTGACGTGCCTCGCGAACACGGGGTGGTGTTCTCGTTGGAGGAAGGGATGAAAGTCTCTGTTGAGGGGACTAACCGTATTTTGGACGTACTGAAAGAGAATGGCGTAAAGGCGACCTTCTTCTGTACGGGCAATTTTGCGGAGAACGCCCCAGCGGTGATGCAGCGCATCATGGACGAGGGACATGAGATAGCGTGTCACGGGGTGGACCACTGGCAACCCCAAGAAACGGACTTCGAACGCTCGAAAGAGATCGTGGAGCGTGTATGCGGACGGAAGGTCTATGGCTATCGCCAGCCTCGTATGTTTCCTGTGAGCGATAGCGAGATAGCACGGGTGGGCTACACCTATAACTCTTCTTTGAATCCTGCATTCATCCCCGGGCGTTATATGCATCTGACAGCCCCACGTACCTGGTTTATGAAGGGTGATGTGATGCAGATTCCTGCCTCGGTGAGTCCCTGGATTCGTTTCCCGCTGTTCTGGCTCTCCCTGCATAACCTGCCAGAAGGGTTATACCACTGGCTGGTTCGTCGCACCCTGAAGCACGACGGCTATTTCGTCACTTATTTCCATCCGTGGGAGTTCTACGACCTGAAGGAGCACCCTGAGTTCAAGATGCCGTTTATCATCAAGAACCATAGCGGCAGGGAGATGATGCAACGGCTGGACAGCCTCATCAAGATGCTTAAAGAAAAGGGGAATAAGTTTGGCACCTTCACGGAATTCGTAACGCTACACACTAAACACTAAACGCTACACTCATATGATAAAACTTGCAACTGTATCACCCTGTTATAACGAGGAGGAGGTGCTGCACCAGTCGGTGGAGCGACTGACGGTACTCTTCGAGCGTATGATTGCCGAAGGGCTTATCTCGGACGACAGTATGATGGTGTTCGTGAATGACGGCAGTCGTGACCATACGTGGGACATCATCCGTGAACTGCATGCCCAGAACCGTTTCGTACGGGGCATCAACCTGGCACGTAACGTAGGGCACCAGAATGCTATCATGGCAGGTATGATGACTGCCAAGGAATGGGCAGATGCCGTAGTGACTATCGATGCCGACCTGCAGGACGATATTGAGTGTATCCCCCAGATGGTGAAACATTTCGAGACAGGCAACGATATTGTCTATGGCGTAAAGGTGTCGAGGAAGGCAGACCCGCTGATGAAACGTATGTCGGCAATGGCTTTTTATAAGATGCAGCGTTCAATGGGTGTGGAGAGCATCTACAATCATGCCGACTTCCGTTTGATGAGTAAGCGGGCTCTCCAGATGTTATCGGGTTTTGAGGAGCGTAACCTCTACCTGCGTGGACTGATTCCAATGATTGGTCTGCCATCAACGACGGTGGATGACGTGATTAGCGAGCGTCAGGCAGGAGTCTCAAAATACACGCTGAAGAAGATGCTGAACCTAGCCATGGACGGCATCACCTCATTCAGTACACGGCCTATGCAGGCCATCTTCCATCTTGGCATCGTCTTCCTGTTGATTGCCTTCGGCATCGCCGTCTATGTCATTCACGCCTTGATTGCAGGAACGGCAGTCCCTGGTTGGTCATCCCTTATCCTGTCAATCTGGTTGGTGGGTGGTTTTATCCTCATCTCCTTAGGTGTCACTGGCACGTATATCGGCAAGATCTATACGGAGGTAAAGCGGAGACCGCTGTACAATATTCAGGAGATTCTGAGTTAAACATTGATTAGTAACAAAAATCATCCACATGAATTCCATGCGGATGATTTTATTGTTGGTAATGTCTTAGTCTCTGGAAATAGGAATGTTGCTAATCTTGAGGGGCTTTTTTCTATAATCCAGTCCCCAGGCTGCGCAATTAAAGCAAAGAGATAAGCGGGCGATTGCTTCGGCAGATGTGGGGACACCTTCTATTTTGATAGAGACTTTGATGGGTACTCCGGCAGGAATATTAAATTCATCTGTCCGATTTTCTTTCCATTCATTAGTGTTGGCTACACAGATTCTAATTTTCTCGTCTTTGTAGATATTACCCTCGTCATCGTAGGCCTCATGCCAAGCACCAGTCCAGCTGGAGCCAAAATAGACTTTTTCAACATCGTTAGTACCTTCATTATTTAAAATCAAGTCAACGATAACAGTCTTGTCGCTGGCAACACAACGCTTAACCTTAACCTTGAAATCAGGATGGTTGGTGATAATCTTGATAGGTTTCTCATCCTGTGCATAGATACCTGTGACAATGAACATTGCCATCATCATCAATAAAAACTTTTTCATAATGCTTGTTGTTTTAGTTATTAATCTCTTGTGATAGGAATATTTCTGATGATAAGCCATTTGTCCTTATCAGGCAGTCCCCAGGCATCACATATGACAACGCCTTCAAAATAGGCAATGCTTTCTGCTGTCTCTGAGAAGTTGTTGACAGAGAAACTGACTTTTGCAGGAACTCCGGGAATCAGCCGATAGCCACTCACCGCACCCTCATACGCTTTGCTGTTGGCGACTTTTACCTTGACGGTGCTATTCTCATTTCCCTTATAGGTATTGCCCTCGTCATCATATATCTCCGTCCAGTATCTCCAATTACCAGCAATGACATCAATGATGACATCCTGAGTTCCCTTGTTTATAAAGACCATATCGAGGATAAGGGATTTCCCGCTTGTCGCACAACGCTTTACCTTAACATCAAAGTCCGGATGGTTCGTCACTATTTTCATTGGATTTTCCTGGGCATTCACATGCTGTAAGCCTAAGGCGAACATCGCCATCAAAACCAATAGAGTCTTTTTCATATTACAAATGTTTTTAATGTTATTAGTATGATTATTTATTCAAACTGAGCAGTCGCCTGCGAGCCTCCTCATGTCCTGCGCCGGCAGCCAAGCGGAGCCATTTGCGTGCCGTGTCTTTGTCACGTCCGATATAGAGCAGTCCAAGTTGGTATTGTGCCTCGACATGGGACGACGTAGCAGCCTTAAGGAAATAGTTCTTTGCCGTCTCTCGATTGTGTCCGTCGTAGTTGCTGTTGATGTAGAGCATACCCATCTGGTAGTTTGCCTCGACACTGCCAGAGTCAACAGCCTCCAGGAAGTAGCCGCGCGCCTTCTCATACTGCATGGCGCGCATCTGTTTCTTTCCCTGATTGATTAAAGCCTTTACCTGTTCACTCTGATTGTCCTTCTTCACCCTGTCGTCACTCTTGGCAACAGGTTTCTGAGCTGGAACATCCAAGACATTACGTGTCTC
Source organism: Prevotella sp. (assembly GCA_017645645.1). Lineage (GTDB taxonomy): Bacteria > Bacteroidota > Bacteroidia > Bacteroidales > Bacteroidaceae > Prevotella. The sequence continues at coordinate 24,662 of JAGCOB010000022.1, forward strand.
GATCTTCTTGGCAGCTTTGGCAGCAAGTTGCCAACTCTTCCAATCGTTGTTAACTGCCACAACACTGGGGGTCTGGCTCTTGCCGTTCTCCACCACCGACTTACGTTTCACCTGCGTGGTGACATAGTCACTCAGGTCGCCCATTGTAACAGCACCGCCTGTCTGTTGTAACTTATCCAGAAGATAATAGGTGAACATGCCATGCTTCATCGACTTATAGGGATAGGCGGTCTCATTTCCCTGGGCTGCAGAGAACACCACGGTATTGCTGCCTACAGGATTAGAGTTAGGCTTGATGGCGACACCACGCGACGAAGCCAGCATCTTGCCGTCGCGCTTGGCTCCACTGAAGCAAGCATCGAGAAAAACCATGATACTCTTGGAGTTCATCTTTCCCAATTTGTCATAAAGCACCTTGGTACTGAGGGCACTGGTGGCTGGCGACTTGCTGAAGCCGTCAACAGGCAGGAGATAGGCTTCCTTGCTATTCTCATCGGGCATACCATGACCCGTATAGTAGATGATGGCACGAGCCGTTCCATCATACGCTTTCAACGCATCTTCGAGCCAACTGAACTGATAGTTCATCTCGTTGAGAGTGGCATCAGCTACAAACCTGATATTACTCTCTGAAATGCCTAATGTTTTCTGGCAATAGATACGGAACACCTCACCATCACTCCTGGCAAAGGGGACACTCTCCTCGTACTTGTAGTTCTCGTTGGAGATAATAATGACAAAGGTATTCTCATCCTTTACGTCATTGACGAAGATCTTGGTATCCACACTATCCTGAGCCCTCACACTTCCGAGGCACAGCATCATTCCTATTACATATAATAAGGTATATCTCATTATACTATTCATATCAATATTCAGGTTAGTACGCCACAAAAATAAGTAATATTTGTGAAACCAACAAATTTTAAAAATGAATTTCTTTGTTCTGCTCTCGATTTTTTGTACTTTTGCAAAGTAAAAAGGAGTAAAGAGATGAAGTTAACCGTTGGTTTTGACGCGAAGCGCATTGTTCGTAACGGGACTGGGTTAGGAAGCTACGGAAGGACACTGGTGAACGACCTCATTAGACAGGGGGATGACGACATCGCCCTGCACCTCTATGTCCCCGACAAAGGACGCGACGATCTCCGCCACCAAATCCTCGACGGTGCCACCTTCTGCTACCCAACAGCCAACTGCCAACTGCTAACCGCTATTTGGCGCACCCACGGTATCGTCAAAGACCTTCAGAAAGATGGTATACAGGTCTATCACGGTCTCTCTGGCGAACTCCCTATAGGACTTAAGAAGGCAGGCATCAAAGGTGTCGTCACCATCCACGACCTTATCTTCATGCGCCACCCGGAATACTACCATTGGATAGATACGAAGATCTACGAATGGAAGTTCCGTCAGACTGTCAAGGAGGCAGACCGTATCATTGCCATCAGTGAGCGCACCAAACAGGACATCATGGAGTTAGGGGGAGTTAGCGAAGACAAGATAACGGTCATTTATCAGAGTTATGCGCCCCGATTCTCCGAAAAACCGTCTCCAGAACAAGTGGCGGCAATATGTGAACGTTATCAGTTGCCTGAACGTTTCATCCTGAACGTAGGAACTATCGAGCAACGGAAGAACCTACGACTGGTTGTGGATGCTCTGAACGACTTGCCAGAGGACATCCATTTGGTTGCCGTAGGACGACAGACGAAATATGCGGCACAACTGCCTAAGAATCCTCGTGTCCATCTGTTGAGTGGTGTCAACGATGAGGCCTTGACTGCTATTTACAGTTTAGCCGAGGTCTTTGTCTATCCCTCCCGTTATGAGGGTTTCGGCATTCCCATCATCGAAGCGATTGCAGCAGGGCTCCCTGTGGTGGCATGTACAGGTTCTTGTCTAGAAGAGGCTGGCGGACCAGCCAGTATGTATGTAGATCCGGATGATGCCAAAGGAATGGCATCTGCCGTCCTGTCGATGCTCAAGGGAAACACAGACCGAGAGCAGCGTATCCGTCAAAGTCAACAATATATCGAGCGTTTCAAGGGCACTGATGTAGCAGGACAGGTGTTGGAAGTGTATCGCTCATTATTATAAACTTATGAAAACGGTATGATTGAATTTGGTTTGATAGTCTTGTTTTTATTAGTCCTCTATGGAATCGGCTTATTAGGATTATCACTTTTCCGACTTATCGAATATCTTGCACTTCATGGTATGATGTCCAATCAAGCAGACGGACATCCAATAGAGGCTTTTCTTCGAGGACTTTGGTTCGATAATGTAGTAAACTGCTATATCTTTATCATTCCCTTGGCTGTCGTTCTTCTTGCCGCCTGTTTCGGGAATTTCCATAAAGGATGGCGTAAGTTTGCTACTTGGTGGATAGGAACACTTACTGTCCTGGTCTTTGCGCTTTCAGCCTCCAACATCCCCTATTACGCCTATTTTGCAAAGGACATCAATTCTTCGATCTTCAATTGGTTTTCGTACGTAGGAACTACTACTGGGATGGTCTTTGGCGAGCGTTCATGGTGGTTATATATAGCACTTTTTCTCATCATTGCAGGACTTTATGTGTGGATTATCAGCACCATCTATCTATGGAGTAATAAAAAGCTATCATCCGTACCAGGCAAAAGATTCAAATGGCAGGATTTAATCGTTTCTATGGCACTCATTGGTCTTTGTGTCTTTGGTATAAGAGGTCGTATAGGCTATAACCCCATCAAGATCAGTCAGGCATACTATTGTAATGATGCCTTTCTCAACCAACTGGGCATCGCCCCTGCTTTCAATCTCTTAACCAGTATCATGGATGATATGCGGCCAGAAAATGAGGAACTACAACTAATGCCTTACCCAGAGGCTATCTCTCTTGCCCGCAAGAGCCTTGGCATATCAGGATGCGCAGACTCTGCCCACGTCCTCAGACAAGTGATTGCCGAGGAGAACGTACAACGTCCCAATATTGTATTTATACTTATGGAGTCCATGTCGGCAGCATTACTCCATCAAGGACAGACTCCCACTCTTGATAGTCTGGCCAATCACTCGCTCTATTTTCCATATTTCTATTCTGCCGGTATCCATACCAACCATGGCATCATTGCTTCACTCTATAGTTTTCCTGCACTCATGAAACGTAATCTCATGAAAGGAACTGTCACGCCTCATCGTAACGGAATACCCACTATCTTGAAGAAATACGGTTATCACAATATGTTTTTCATGACCCATGAGGCACAATATGACAACATGCAGGCTTTCTTACTGACAAACGGTTACGACGAGGTCTATTCACAGACAGACTATCCCATGTCGGAAAGAGTGAATGCTTTCGGAGTAAGCGACCATTTTCTCTTTGACTACGGATTGAAGACCATCAACCAAGTAGCCAAGAAAGACACACCATGGATGGCAACATTGCTGACTATCAGCAACCATCCCCCTTATGTCATCCCCGACTGGTTTCACCCACATTCTTCCGAACAAGAATCACAGATTGTAGAATATACAGACTGGTGTGTTGGAGATTTTATAAAGAAAGCCAAGCAACAGGCATGGTGGAAGAACACAGTCTTCATCATTGTGGCAGATCATGGAATGCTAGTAGGCAAAGTGAATAGCGAACTCCCAGCGTCCTATAACCACATCCCACTTTACATCTTTGGTCATGGCATTCAGCATGAGACCTGTCAAGGATTGGGGACTCAGGTAGACATCATGCCTACCCTCCTTTCCCTTTTGGGTATGGGGTATGATTATGACGGATTTGGCATTAATCTTCTCAAAAAACAGAGGGAAATGGTTTTCTATACTGCTGATGACCAGATTGTCGGACGTGACGCAAAAGGATATTACATCTTCAAGCCTGCCACTGGACAACATTTTTATTATGGCAATGATCCCAAGTCTCAGGAAGCATTGCATCGCTATGCTACATCGATGATACAAACAGCAGAATATTTACAACGAAAAGAAAAAAGAGAGCCTTAAAGACTCTCTTTTGTAAATTCATATATTTGCATCTCCCGCTTCGGTTCTTCATAGAGCTGCTTAAAGCGATAACCTTCTTTCTGGAACTCAGGGAAATTTCGTTCCACATCACTTTTGAGAATCAGCAGGAATCCTTTTTCAGGTTTTTGCTGATGGAAACTCTCAATACGGTTCCCCATATAGAAATTGACCTCAAAGAAATGAACCGGATCGCCCTTTGCCTTCACTCCATATTCGATATATTCATATAGCACTCCTTTACTAGCTGGAGCAACCTGTTCCATGGCTGCAATTTCTCCTTTGATAGACTTGGCATTCAATACCGTCGGGGTATAGAAACCGTCAAGTGACAGATATAAGCCTATAATAAGAACAAGAGCTGTCACGATAGCATGCTGGGGACGCTTTACCCAATACCAACACCCCAAAATGCCAGGCAGAATAATCAACGGCCACTGCCACCACGCTCCTCCGTCCTCTAAATGATGCAACATGGCTATATTAACTGTTGCATGACGACCATGGAAGATGTCTTCCGGCACTATGCCCGTCTTCACAACGAAAAGACATATTGGTAATACAATTGATAAGGTTGCCAATACTCCACAAAAGACATGAACGGCCTTTTTACCTGTCGTCGTCAGCCATTGCATATAACGGGTGATGAAAAATGCCAGGAAAGGATAAATGGGCATCAAATAGACAGAGCGCTTACTCTGGGGGATACAATAGAACACGAAGATAACGATAACCGCACAGAGGGAAAAAAGTGTTGTAGGATTCGTCTCACGGATCCATCGGGTAATTTGCTGCCACTTTCCTTGTAGGACAGGTTTCTTCCATGTGAGTGAAAATAGGGATATCAACAACATCAATGTCCAGGGAATATATCCCAGAATCACCGTAATAAAATTGTAATACCACGGCTCCACACATGACTCATACCCCATGGTACTCGTCATACGTCCTATATTCTCTTCGTACATGAGATCAAGGAACTCTGTACCCCCCTGTTGCCAAGCAAAATAGAACCAGAGAGCATAGGGTATCAGTGAAAGAAGTCCCCATGCAAACATCAAAAAGAATACCTTGAAGAAGTTCACCCGTCTTAAGAGCAGGAAAATGCCTGTAACCAAACAAGGAATAAGGCTCCCTACCGGACCCTTTGTCAGTGTACCGAGACCCATCAGGATAATTGCCAAGAGAGGAATACCTTTCATCCCTTGCTCATACCATCTGAATAATAAATAAAGAGAACATACCGTAGCTGCTGTCAAAACCATGTCCACACGACAGTTTGCTCCAGCCCTATGCAGTTCAAAACTCGTAAAGGCGACTAATGCAGTGACAATAGCGGTCTCCGTATTTTTCCTGCGCAGATAGAAAGCAAACGTTGACATGATCATCACAATAAGAGCGATTGCTGAAGGCAGACGTGAGGAAGCCTCCGTCACCTTACCCCTGATAGCACTGACCGCTGCCACACACCAATGAAAGAAGGGGGGCTTATAAGCCATCTCACCACCGTTGTTACGAGGCAAAGTCCAATTATCTGTTGCTAACATAGAATATGACACTACAGACTCACGAGGCTCTCCTTTGGTGTGATACTCAGAGAGTCCGATGAAAGGTAATAGCGTGAGACAGCAGATGATGAGCAACAACCAGAATACGCGATTTGTGAAAAACTTCTTCATAATATTTACAGCATGTATCTGCAATCTATAACCTTTTTCTGAGTACGCTCACGTATATTCCTGAACTCTGGCCATGCAGTGGTAATGACCAACGAATCAGACCTTTGTATTAACTCCTCATAGCTGGCAATGTAGGTAACGGGCAAATCACCATAATAGCGACGGAACTCATTGATGGCAACGGGGTCGTAACCCAAAATATTCTTGTAACCTAATGAAACGAGAGCCCTAATAATCTTTGCACTTGGCGTATCTCGAACATCGTCGCTTCCTGGCTTGAATGACAGACCTAGGATGCCAATAGCTTGACTGCGGTCTGCTCCTATAGCACGAACAATCTTTTGGGCTATTGCCTGAGGCATACCATCGTTGGTGTCTATCACATTTTTCAGAATCTTTGCGTCGAAACCTGCTGTGTGACTCACGGCATAGAGCGCATTGGTGTCTTTGGGAAGACAATAACCTCCATAACCACAGCCTGGATATACGTAACTTGCCATCGTTGCACCGTTCCAGCGTTTGTCCATGTGGAGGATACGGAAAGCCTCAGCCACATCAATACCGCCAATGGTATCGGCTACGAGACTCATCTCATTGCTATAGCTGATGAGGGTGGCCAGAAGTGTGTTAGACAGGTACTTGATGAACTCGCCGGTGTTGAGCGATACACAATAAACAGGCTCACTAACGGTAGCATATACCTGGCGGAGGATCTGTGCGGAATGCTCATCGCTAACGCCTAATACAATGCGATCGGCATGGATAAAATCGTCCCAGCAGTGACCCTCACGCAGAAACTCGGGGTTGTTGGCTACGCCAATCGTGCGACCCACTTGTACACCTTTCCCTTCCAGGTAGGGGATAATCTTGCCAGAGGTGGTCGATGGCGGGATGGTACTCTTTACGACCATTACCTTATATGCTGCGCCATTTGGTATTGCTTCGAGTGTCTGGTCGATTGCCGAGAACAAATAGGTCAAATCGGCCTGTCCGTCGCGTCCGTAAGGTGTTCCGACGCAATAATATATACATTCACTTTCCTTGACGGCCTCAGCCAACCCGTCGGTGCCGATAGGGAAGAACCTATGGCCGAGATGACGCGTCAGGGCCTCGTCGAGTCCTGGCTCTAGAAAGGGAAGGCTTCCGCCTTTGATCGTTGCGAGACGCTCAGGATTGATTTCCACGCCATACACAGTATGGCCGTATTCTGCAAATCCAAGGCTTGTGGTCAATCCCACGAAACCCAAACCAAAAACTGTTATCGTCATATTTTTATTGTTTTATTCTACCAAGCATATTCACCCTGATCGCTCTCCTTCAGATATTGGAGGAAACGACTGACTCCCTCCTCCACATGGATGGTGGGATTGTAGCCTAACAAACGACGTGCTTTGTCAATCTTAGGACAACGGCGTTGTGGATTATTGGTGAGATATTCCTTATCCTCTGAAACAGCATACTTCACCTGTCCTGTATAACCAAAGATTTCACGACCGGCCTTGGCATAGATTTCTGCCAACTGGGCAATCGTAATCTCTGGAGTTTCGATGCCGATATTGAAATAGTCGTACTTCCCGTGGAGCATTATTTTGAAATAGCCGCAAACCGAGTCAGCGATGTAGCAGAAGGTGCGGGTAGGTGTACCATTGGAGAGAATCTCTATATCGCGGTTCTGCATGACGGCTAAGGCGAAGTCTGCGGGTACACGTTTGTCACCAATGCGCATGCCTGGACCATAGTTATTGAACGGACGGGCTACACCGATAGGCATCTGGTATTTCTGGGCAAATAGCATACACATGGTTTCACCAAAGCGCTTCGATTCGTCGTAGCAAGCACGTGGACCAGTGGCACAAACGTTGCCGTTATAGTCTTCAGAAGTTGGTACATGAGCAGGATCGGGATCTCCGTAAAGCTCACTTGACGAGAAGAACAAGAATCCTTTCACACCACGTGGAGCGTAAAAGTCAAGCAGTGAACGCAGTCCCCAGATATTGGCATCAAGGGTCTCAATAGGATACTTGCGATAGAACATCGGCGAAGCGATAGAGGCCATGTGGATAATGAAGTCTGCTTCGGCAGCACCCTCAACGTCGGCAATGTTATCCTTGATGATATCGAACTTACGAAGTACGACCTTGGGATTCTGTTCCAACTTTAATATCCAGCCGGGCTGACCCAACATAAAATTGTCGAGGCCGATGATTTTCTTGATGCCCAACTCTTCAGCCTCTGCGGCAAAGAACTGCATCATATAATAACCTAAAAATCCAGCGCAGCCCGTAATCAATACGGTAGAGCCGTTGAACTTGGCACGCTCTTCTGCGGTAAGACCATTGAGCGTGTGCTTGATGTCGTTTTGTAAGATATTCATTTTCGTTTGTTATTATTATTCCTATTTTCTTATTTTATCAGTCGCCAAGGTGCTCTGTTCTCATCCCACATCTTGTTTAACTTTTCACGGTCTCTGACGGTGTCCATGCACTGCCAGAATCCTTCGTGACGATAGGTCTTCAATTGTCCCTCTGCGGCCAGTCGCTCCAAAGGCTCTGCCTCGAATGCTGTCTGATCATTTTCAATATAATCAAACACCTTAGGGCTAAGAACAAAGAAACCACCGTTAATCCAGCCTTGGTTTACCTGAGGTTTTTCCTTGAAGGAGCGGACATAGTCCTCATCGTCTATCTGCAGTTCACCAAAACGAGCTGTCGGATGTACTGCTGTTACCATTGCCAAACACCCTGCCTGACGATAATTGCTTACCAACTGGGCGATATTGACGTCGCTGACAGCATCACCATAGGTCATCATGAAGTCCTCCTGACCTATAACATCCTTCAGCCTTCGAACTCGTCCGCCTGTAAGTGAATCAGGACCTGTATCAACAAGTGTTACCCGCCAGTCTCGGGCGTTCTCATTAATATATTGAATAGAACCATTGCTAAGGTCAATGGTGAAGTCGTTGTTGCGAGCATAGTACTGCAGGAAATAGTCCTTGATAACCTCACCTTTATAGCCTAAGGCTATCACGAAATCCTTATAGCCATAATGGGCGTAGTGGTTCATGATATGCCATAAGATGGGTTTTCCGCCAATTTCAACCATTGGCTTGGGAATGAGTTTTGTGTACTCGGAAAGACGAGTGCCGAAACCTCCGGCTAGAATGATGGTTTTCATAAGCTGTTGATAAGTTTACAGATTAATAATATGTCATCTTCACTGAGTTCCGGATGCATAGGTATGGAAATGATGTGGGCATAGACCTCATCGGTAACAGGCAGGTCTACGTCTTCATGGAAGTATGTGAGATGATGGTTGGGGGCATATTGTATGCCATATTGTATATCATGTTCCTTCAGTTTTTGCTCCAATAGCGGACGTTTGCCGTCAAGAATCTGGAGAGCAAAAATATGGGGAACGATATCATGCTCGTAATCCATAGGTGTCAGTCTGACATAGGGCGTATTTTTCAGAAGCTCAGTATAGCGCTGGGCAATGTAACAGCGGCGAGGTGCGAATTCTTTTTCAAAGCGGGAAAGCTGCACTTGTCCGATAGCAGCAAAGATGTTACTCATATGATAGCGATAACCTTGCTCCACGACATCGAATTGCCAACTACGCTGACCGGCATAGCGTTTCTCGGAATCTTTCTGGACGCCTAATAGTCGGGCATCGCTCACCTTCTGGATAATTTCCTCGTCAGCAGTAAGGATTGCACCTCCTTCTCCTGTGGTAATGTTTTTTATTCCATCGAACGAGAAACAGACGACATCGCCCATAGCACCTATTTTCTGCCCATGATGAGTACAACCAAAACAATGGGCAGCATCTTCTACCAAACGCAGTCCATACTCATGGGCAAAAGCCTGATAATCATGAGCAAGACTACAGTTACTTGCATAATAGACAGGCATAATGGCTGTAGTACGGGGAGTGATGCGACGCTTAGCATCTTCAAGGTCGAGTGTCAGCGTATCTGGGCGGATATCGCAGCTGACAGGTTTACAACCAGCTGCCGTGATGGCCTGATAAGTTGCTACAAATGTAAATGAAGGAACCAAAACTTCGTCACCAGGTTTTGTTACAGCCCCTATAGCGAGATGCAACGCTGCCGTTCCACTGTTGACACAGATGGCACGACGACCTCCACCAATATACTGTTCTAATTGGCGTTCAAACTCACCTACGGTGGCTCCCATGCCTAAGTAACCAATATCCTCAATGACGTGTGCTACGGCCTCTGATTCAGCCTTGCCTACAACCGATTTAGATAATCTAATCATATAGTATTTACTTTTTCGGTACAAAGATACAGAAAAAAGAATAAAAGTACAAAAAATTATTGTATCTTTGCAACCAAAGAGATTGAAATTATGACAGATTACAAAATTGAAGACATACAAAAATGTATTTTAAACATTCTTGTGGCTGTTGATAAGGTATGCCGTGAAAACGGTATTCGCTATTGGCTTTCCGATGGAACCATGTTAGGTGCTGTACGACATGGAGGTTTCATACCATGGGATGATGATGCAGATATAGCCATGCCCCGTCCTGACTATGAGCGATTCGTTAAACATGCTGACGAATGGCTTCCGAAACCTTTCGAGTTGCAGACCTTTGAGAAAGATGAGAACTGTACCAGTGAATTTCTGAAAGTAATCGACGGAAGCACCACACTCATTGAACGCTGGTCGCTTAACCAAGTAGGAGGTGTCTATATTGACGTATGTCCTATTGATGGTATTCCCGCACAAAAATGGCGTCGTAAGTTGCGTATCAATTTATATCACATGCTGAAGAGCTGGGTTTATCTGCGAAGCCGTGATCCTTACAAGCGAGGTCATGGGTATACATCATGGCTTCCTCGATTGCTACAGGCTACAGTTAAAAATATTACTTTGCAACGTTTGAAGAAACGAATCCAAACCGTTTATGATTACGAGACGGCACCACTCGTTGCTGATTACGATAGCGGTGACCGCAGCACTATGCCACGAGAAGTCATGGGAAAACCGACCCCTATCATGTTCGAAGGGTGTGAGTTGATGGGTGTGGAGCATCCTGATACATATCTGAAGTGTCTGTATGGTGATTATATGAAGTTACCGCCAGAAAATCAACGCCATATCCACGGTTTTGATTATGTAGATTTTGAACACTCTTTTCACGATTACCACGACACTAGAGTCTTCAAATGAAGCATGTACTGGTAGATTTCTCACACCTGGCCGATATGAATGGCTTTGGCGAGATTGCCCGCAACTACGCCCCATTGTTAGCCAAGGCTCCGTTGGATGATATCCATCTGATTTTTATAGTACCAGATGCACTGGTGGGTAGTTATGGATCGCATATCGATTATATCCGCCGTAGCAAAAAGCGGGAGGACCTGCGGAAGTTAGGCAAGCATATCGACTTATGGCACGCTACCGACCAGCAGTACCATCTTCGTGGGGGCGATAAACGGACTATCCAACTGTTGACCGTTCACGACCTGAACTTCCTGCGTGAGAAGACGGGGTTGCACCGTTGGCGCCATATCGTTCAGTTGAACTGGCGAATGCGTAAGAGTGATTACCTGACGTGTATCTCCCAGTATGTGAAGGACGATATTCTCCAGCACTACCACTTAGGCGATAAACCGCTGGATGTGATCTATAATGGTATCGCGAGTCACGAAGACGAGCCTAAGGTGCGCCCAGCCTTTATCGGCGATGACAACGAGCAGTTCTTCTTTACCATCGGACAGATCCGTGAGAAGAAAAACTTCCAGACCTTAGTGCCTATGATGCACTATTTCCCTGATAAAAAACTCTATATTTGTGGTGACGACCACTTCGCCTTTGCCCAGGAGTTGCGGAAACTGATTGATGAACAAGGAGAGGGCCGCGTGGTAATGACGGGCAAGATTAAGGACGAGGAGAAACGCTGGTTGTATGCCCATGCCCAAGCCTTTCTCTTCCCCAGTCGTCTGGAGGGTTTCGGCATTCCTGTGTTGGAGGCTATGCGCTACCGTTGTAAGGTGTTCTCGTCGCGCTATAGTAGTCTGCCCGAGGTTTGCAGCAAATATGCCTCATATTTCGACGACTACACCCCAGAAGCCATGGCCAAAGTGGTACGCAAGGAGGTAGAAGTCTGGGATAAGCAGGGATCTCTGGCTACAGCTGCCCTTCAGTACTCCAAGGGCTTTAACTACGAATCGTATACGGAAGCATATATCCGGTTATACCGCAAGCTGCTTACAGAAGGTAAGTAGCTTTTCCCATACTACTTCTATAGTCGCCTCGTTGGCTTCGATACCTTGAGCCACGATATCCATATCCTGAGGCAGCCATGTGGTCTTGCTGGCATAGGGCGAACAGATGACCAGCGAGGGCTTGCCCATGGCATAGACGATATGGCGCCCCCCACCCTCGTTGCCAAAATAGGCGGTGCAGTTAGCTGCCATAGCGGCGAGCTGACGAGGGCTCTTGGCCTCAATATTGAGAAAGAGAGGTGAAGGACAAGGAGCAAGAGGCAAGAGGTTAGAATATATACGTTGGGCGTTTTCTGCCTCGCGACCAGGAGCGAAATTAAAGATGAGTTGCAACTGGGGAAAGGTCGTGATTATACGACGCAGCACTTCCGTCATACGGTCTTCTGGCCATGTTTTGTGTTCCAGCTTTGCTGTTACGCCTACCAGCATCACTGGACGACAGAAGTCGATGCCTTGTTGCTGCATATATTCCCTAAAATCAGCCTTCTCCTTTTCCGATATATAGAGCGAGAGATTTCTGTCTGTAATGGTTGGTTTCAGAGACGAGATTAACTTCAGGTTATGATCTATCATGCTCTCATCGTCTTCACAACCCTTTATGAGGTAATTAAAAATGCCTCGGGTATAAGGCTTGCGAATACCGATGCGCCACTTGCTCCGAATCGAGAAAAGGGCAAAGAACATGGTGTTTAAGGTAGAACGCATATCGATAATAGCATCGTAACGTGTCTGGTGAACGATATGCCATACCTTTTTAATATAAATAAAGAAAGAATGGCGCTCGTCGTCACTGAAAGTGATGATACGACTAATGGCAGGATGACCTTCGAATAAGGGTGCAATACGCTCGTTGAGCACAAAATGGATCTCCGCATCGGGGAAGCTCTTCTTCAGCGTGCTCAGCATAGAGGTGGCCAGGATGGCATCACCCATCTGTCGGAATCGTACAACGAGTATCTTCATAATTCCAGTTTGAATTCTATTTCACGTTTCTTCTGATAGTGCTGCCAGAAGTTGGCCCGAGCCTTCATGGTGATATCGACACAAGTGGCAGGATCGAAATGTCGCTCGCGGGCGTATGCCTCTACGAGAAGCTGGATAAAACGTTTTGGCCCCCACAGACGACAAAAGCTCTTGCATCCGTTCTCCATATCCACCACTCCAAAACGCATACGGTTGATATCAACAATCGAGAAATGATACGTTCCGTCAACATCCTGATCCCAAAGAACATTCCCAGGAGAGAAGTCTAGATGGAGCACTTCCTGATCATGCATATAGGCCACATATCTGGCCAAGGATTTGGCAATGGGTTCATAGACATCTGGGGTGGCATCGCCCAACTCATAGAGCAGATGACGATAAGGACATTGTAAACTGATGAAATAGCTTTGTTGCAAAAGTCCGATGACATTGCGATCCTCGATATAGGCGACGGCTTCAGGTGTCTCGATGCCCTTGGACAACAACCGTTCGGGATAGGTGAAGGCACGGATACCTTTGGGCTTTCGGATTCCCGTAGAATAGATGATGTTGTTCAGGAAGTTGGGCTTCTTGAAGCGTTTCACGTTAATCTGCGTACCATTGGGAGCCTCGAAACATTTGATGAGATTTCGTCGTCCACCATAGATATAAATGCCACCTTCATCCATGATGGCAGGGAGTTGTGCGATAAACTCGCGCAAATGCTCATATCGTGGATTTATGCTGATTTTTCTGCTCATGATTCCTTGAATTCTTCTCGGAGGATAGCCTTTCCTTTTACCATGATATACTGACGGTCGAACTCCTCGTGGGTACGCTTCCAGCGGTTGTGTGTCCAGAGATAGTAAGAGGGTTCACGCGTGATGGTAGCCTCCAACATCTGAAAGAAACGACGGGTAATTTCGTTCTCGGGCTCTTGTGAGGCATGAGGCGACACGAGTTTGAAGGTACAGATGTATTGTCCGCGCTTGGGACGCTCCATCTCCACATAAAATACTGCATCGTCCATCTTCCTCATGATACGTTCGCCACCTGTAAACACAGGGGTATCATGGTTGAGGAAGGGCAACCATAGGTGGATATTATGCCAACGGGGAGCCTGATCGCTGATATAGCCGAAGAGCGAACGACGGTTCTCGCGCTTATAGGTGACAAGGTGGCGCAGGATCTCCTGCTTGGGGATACAGACACCGCCATGGGCCTTACGGATATCGATAAACAACTGGTCGAAGGCATCGTTGTAAAGTGGGTGATAGATGAGTCCTGTAACGGTATCGGGATGACGTTGATAAGCCAGTTCTGTGGCCGACAGCCACTCCCAGTTACAGTAATGACCAAGGATAGCGGCACAGTCCTGTCCCTTGTCAAAGCACTGCTCCAACTGTTCAACACCACGGAACTCAATATGACGAAGCAACTTCTCGTTACTGATGTTCAGCAACTTTATCGTCTCGAAGATATAGTCGCATAACCAATGATAGAACTGTCTCTCCGTCTGTCGAAGGGTGGCCTCGTCTTGCCCAGGGAAGGACGTGGTAAGGTTGCGCCAAACCAATTTGCGGCGATACCGTACTATATAATATACTAGTACAAATATCATGTCCGACAAAGCATAGAGTAATGCGAAAGGCAGGGCTGCCAACATTCGAAATAAGGTATAGAACAGTATATATTGGATTTTTGTCATCATACCGAATTCTCTGCGTTTAACTTTGTAGCTCATGTAACTTCCTGTAATAACCACTAGCTGCTAGCAATTCCTCATGGGTACCACGCTCCACTATCTGTCCCTCATGCAACACACATATCTCATCGGCATTTTTGATGGTAGAAAGACGGTGGGCAATAGCTACGGTCGTACGCGTCTTCATCAGTCGCTCTAAAGCATCCTGTACCAAGCGCTCGCTCTCTGTATCAAGGGCCGACGTTGCCTCATCGAGAATAAGGATTGGTGGGTTCTTCAAGATAGCACGGGCAATGGATACACGCTGACGCTGTCCACCCGAAAGTCGTCCGCCACGATCACCGATATTTGTATCGAAGCCATGCTCGCTCTGCATGATGAAGTCGTAGGCATTGGCAATCTTTGCCGCCTCCTCAATCTGCTCCTGTGTGGCATTTTCCACACCGAAGGAGATATTATTTCTAAAGGAGTCGTTGAAGAGGATGGCTTCTTGGTTAACATTACCAATCAACTGGCGCAGGTCGTGAATACCAAGATTCTTCACGTTGATGTCATCAATCAACACCTCACCCTCCTGTACATCGTAATAACGGGGAATGAGGTCGACCATCGTCGACTTACCACTACCAGACTGTCCTACAATCGCTATCGTCTTGCCCTTCGGAATAATCAAGTTGATATGACGGAGGATCCATTTTTCTCCATAGCGGAAGGAAACATCACGGAACTCAATCTGATGATCGAAAGAAGCAATTTGCTTGGGCTGTGCAGATTCCTTGATGGTATTTTCTGCCTTTAGAATCTTATCGATACGCTCCATGGAAGCCAATCCCTTCGGAATATTGTATCCTGCCTTAGAGAACTCTTTCAGCGGCTGGATAATGGAGTAAAGGATTACCATATAATAGATGAAGGTAGGACCTGTGATTGTCTGGGTGTTCAGCACGAGGATACCACCAAACCACAACACAATGATAATCATCACTGTACCAAGGAACTCACTCATCGGATGGGCCATCGACTGACGGATGTTTACTCGCATTATATCATTACGGTACGACGAGTTGATCTTGTCAAAGCGCTTGTTCATCTTCTCTTCAGCACAGAAAGCCTTAATGATACGGAGTCCCCCCAGCGTCTCTTCCACCTGACTCATCGTGTCGCTCCAAAGAGCCTGAGCCTTGATACTCTTCTGCTTCAGCTTACGACCCACCAACCCCATGAACCATCCGAAGATCGGCACGAAGATAATCGTAAACAGAGTGAGCTGCCAGGATACTAAGAGAAGAGTAGAGAAATAGACAATGATAAGGATAGGATTCTTGAACAGCATGTCCAGACTCGACATGATGCTCGACTCTACCTCTTGCACGTCGCCACTCATACGGGCAATAATATCGCCCTTACGCTCCTCAGAGAAAAAACCTAAAGGTAGGGCGTTGATTTTCTGATAGAGCTGGTTGCGGATATCGCGTACCACACCTGTACGGATGGGGATAATGGTAGCTGAAGATAAAAAATAAGCACCAGTCTTCAGGGCTGTAGTCAGGGCAAGGAACAAGCCAATAAGCAACAACGTGGTCGTCTGTCCGTACTCAGCGATGAGCAGGGTCACATAATAGTTCAGATTGTTCATCAGTACATCCTGAATATTACTCCAGTCCCATTCCATCAGAGCCGTTGCCGCCTCTGCATTGCCCGTCTGAAAGAGAATCTGCAAGATAGGTATCAGGGCGGCAAACGAGAAGATGTTCAATACCGCTGACAAAAAGTTGAAAATAACCGACAATACTAGGTATTTCTTATATGGCGGCACAAACCGCCTGAGTACGTTTAGAAATTCTTTCATACTTCTTCGCCTAATAAAGTTGCACTTGTAGAACCGACAATACGAACACGCACGATTTCACCAATATGATGACAGCCCTTATCAAACACCACCATCTTATTCTGCTCGGTACGACCACAGAGTTGGCTGCGACTGCGCTTCGAGAAGCCTTCCACCAAGACATCAAACTCCTTCTCTTCATCCTTCTTGTTCTGTCGGGCGGAAATCTCCGTCTGCAAGGCTATCAATTCGTTGAGTCTGCGAATCTTCTCCTCCTCAGGGACATTATCGGGCAGATGTTTTGAGGCATACGTGCCCGGGCGCTCCGAGTATTTAAACATAAAGGCAGAGTCATAGCCTACCTCACGCATCAGATCAAGTGACAACCGATGGTCTTCCTCCGTCTCTGAGTGATAGCCTACGAAGATATCCGTAGAGAGTCCGCTGTCAGGAATGATACGCCGGATAGCCGCCACGCGGTCAAGATACCATTCACGGGTATATTTGCGGTTCATCAGTTTCAGGATCCTGTCTGATCCACTCTGTACGGGCAGATGGATATGCTTGCAGACATTCGGCATCTCCGCGATGACATGCAGTGTTTCGTCACTCATATCCTTGGGATGGGAAGTCGTGAAACGGATGCGCATCTCAGGAGCCTCTTCAGCAACCCTTCTAAGTAATCTGGGAAAGTCTAGAGATTCTAGAGTATCTAGATCTTCTAGACGATAGCTGTTCACGTTCTGACCCAACAATGTTACCTCCTTGAAACCTCGATCCCTCAGGTCACGCACTTCGCGCAGAATACTCTCTACATCTCTGGAACGTTCCCTACCACGGGTATAGGGTACAATACAATAATGACAGAAATTGTTACAGCCGCGCATAATGCTGACAAAACCGCCTATCCTTGCTCCATGCAAACGCTGGGGAACGATGTCCTTATAGGTCTCAGATGTCGACAACTCGATGTTCATGGCCTTATGTCCCGTCTCTGCTTGTGCTATCAGGTCGGGCAAAGAGAGATAAGCATCGGGGCCTGCCACCAAGTCGCAATGATGGTTTTCGAGCAAGTCGTCTTTGACCCGTTCTGCCATACATCCTAAGACACCGATAATGAGTGGACGCTTACGCTTAATAGCATCCAAAGCCTCCAAGCGGTGGTAGATCTTCTGTTCGGCATTGTCACGTACCGAACAGGTATTCAGAAAGACAGCATCCGCCTCGTCAAGATTCTCCGTAGTCTCATAGCCTGCCATCTGCATCACGCTCGCCACGACTTCCGAGTCGGCGACATTCATCTGACAGCCATACGTCTCTATATAGAGTTTTTTCATCTTTTTTCCTTTTTGCTTGCAAAGTTACAAAGATTTTTGTATTTTTGCACCGTTATAAACCTTAAAACTTCAAGAAAGGATGAAATTACTACGAGTTTTATTCGCCGCTTTGATGGTGATGATGGTATCAGGAGCAACTGCCCAAACGGTCTATAACAGCAATGGAAGCAGTTGCGGAAAGATTGAGAGCAACGGTACTGTCCGTAACGGCAGCGGGAGCAGTATTGGAAAGATTGAGAGTGATGGTACCGTTCGCAATGGCAACGGTTCCTGCATCGGTAAGATTGACCGTGACGGAACAATCCGTAATAGCAGCGGTTCCAGCATCGGTAAGGTAGACAGCAACGGTACTGTACGCAATGGCAACGGCTCCAGCATCGGTAAGGTGGAGAGTGACGGCACTGTCCGTAACGGTAACGGTTCCAGCATCGGTAAGGTATCTGGAGTACCCAAAGAGTGGGCTGCCGCCTATTTCTTCTTTTTCTTCTAAGAGAAGGGCATCAAATACAAAAAAATCCTGCAAAGTATGGTGCTTTGCAGGATTTTTCGTACCTTTGACGGCACCTAACACAATAAGAACATGGAACTAATTAAAGACAAAGAATTTGGCGGAGAACGCCCTTTATTCACCATTCACGATACGCGACTGGAGAATATTACCATCACAGATGGTGAAAGCGGTATCAAACAATGTCAGAACATCGAGGCAAGTCACTGCCGCTTTTATGGGAAGTACCCCTGGTGGCATGTTGACGGTGCCCTGATAGAAGACTGCTATTTCGCCTTGGATTCCCGTTCCGCCATCTGGTATACTAATGATCTGGTAATGCGTCGTTGTCGTATTGATGCTCCCAAGTTCTTCCGTGAAATGAGAAACGTCGAACTGGAGGACGTACAGATTTTAGATGCTGACGAGACGTTCTGGAAGGTCGATGGACTGAAACTGAAAAATGTCTGTCTGCATGGCGGGACGTATCCGTTCATGTTCTCGAAGAACATCTATATCGACGGACTGGAGAGTGATTCGAAATACGTATTCCAGTATTGTCAGAATGTGGAGGTGCATCATGCCAAGATCGTGACCAAAGACTCTTTCTGGGAATGCGAAAACGTGACAGTATATGATTCCGTCTTAGACGGTGAATATCTTGCATGGCACTCGAAGAACGTACGACTGGTGAACTGTCATCTGACTGGTGAGCAACTGCTTTGCTACACTGACAACCTCATTTTGGAAAACTGTACAATCGACAAGGCCTGTGACCGTATGTTTGAGTATTCCACTGTGAAGGCGGATATCCGCGGACATATTGAAAACATCAAGAATCCTACCAGTGGACATATTGTTGCGGACAGCATCGGTTCGATTACCATTGACGAAAACGTACGACAACCGAATGACTGTATGATAGAGGTGAGAGGTATGAAGTAAGAGGTATGAAATATAACTTTGACGAACTCATTGAGAGAAGAGGCACTGGGTGTGTGAAATGGGATGAAAGTCATGCTGATGACATCATCCCTTTGTGGGTGGCCGACATGGACTTTGCGGTGGCTCCTGCGATACAGGAAGCCATACAACAGCGTGCAGCACATCCTGTCTTTGGCTACACCTATGTGCAAGATGACTACTACGATGCTATCATCTCGTGGTTTCAGCGTCGCCACCAGTGGGCCATCCAACGGGAGTGGATGCTCTATACCACAGGTGTCGTTCCTGCGATGTCGTGTACCATCAAGGCATTGACGATGCCTGGCGAGAAAGTGTTGATTCTCTCGCCTGACTATAACTGTTTCTTCTCCTCTATCCGCAACAACGGCTGTGAGGTGCTAGAGACTGTGCTACGACTCAATAACAGATCACAAGGACAAAGGTTTGAGGTGGATTGGCAGGATTTTGAGACAAAATGTGCGGATGAGAAAACGACCGCCTTCTTGCTTTGTAACCCTCATAACCCGACTGGACGTGTATGGACGAAAGAGGAATTAGGACAGATGCGTGATATCTGTCATCGGCATCATGTCCGTATTGTCAGTGACGAGATACATTGCGAACTCATCATGCCAGGGTATCAGTTCTGTCCGATGGGTATCGTAGATGCTGAGGCCATCATTCTCAACTCACCATCCAAATCGTTCAATATCGCAGGACTGCAGATAGCGAATATCATCTGTCAGGATGCAGCTACTCGTCGACACATCAATCGCGCCATCAATATCAACGAAGTCTGCGATGTCAATCCCTTTGCTCCTGAGGCTGTCAAAGCAGCCTATAATGAAAGTGAGGAATGGATAGATGCCTTAAACCAATATCTGTATGATAATTACCAGACCCTATACGACTATGTCGTACAACATCTTCCCCAGTGGCGTGTGATGCCTTTGGAAGGCACCTATCTGGTCTGGGTGGATGTCTCTGCGTGTTGCAGCTCCGTTTCAACCTACACGGAACGACTATTGGAAGAAGCACGTGTATGGATAAACCCAGGTACGATGTATGGGGCAGAAAGCGGTAAGGGCTATATCCGTATCAATATCGCCTGTCCACGCAGTCGCTTAGTTGAAGCATTGGAAAGAATAAAAAATTGAAGATATGAAGAAAAATGAAGTAAACACATGGTCAGTGACCTGGGGTGTACTGATGGCAGTACTCTTCTCTGCGGCTGCTGCCTATTTAGGTTTGAAAGTAGGACAAGTATTTGAAGCAGCCATTCCCATTGCCATCATTGCGGTTGGTGTCTCTGCCGCAGCCAAGCGCTCCAACGCCCTACGTGAGAATGTCATTATCCAGAGTATTGGTGCCTGTTCCGGTGCCGTGGTGGCTGGAGCCATCTTCACCCTGCCTGCCATCTATATCTTACAGGCAAAATATCCTGAGATGTCTGCCGACTTCCTAAAAATCTTTATCGCCTCGTTGTTAGGCGGTGTCCTTGGCATCCTGTTCCTCATCCCCTTCCGAAAGTATTTTGTGGAGGCACCCCAGGAGCAATTCCCCTTCCCAGAGGCGACGGCAACGACACAGGTATTGAAGAGTGGCGACAATGCAAACGGTTCGTCACAGGCCAAGCCTTTACTCTTTGCCGGTCTTATCGGTGGACTCTATGACTTTATCGTAGCCACCTTCGGCTGGTGGAACGAGAATGTCACCAGCCGAATGATTCCCTATGGCGAGGATCTTGCAGAAAAGGCGAAGCTGGTGTTCAAAAACAATACAGGTGCGGCTGTCTTGGGTTTAGGTTATATCGTCGGTTTCCGCTATGCCCTTATCATTACCCTCGGCTCGCTGTTTGTCTGGTGGTTGTTCGTCCCAGCAATGGCATTTATCTTCCCTGACACTGTTCTTAACCAGTGGAACCCTGCCATTGATACGGCGGTAGGTGCTATGTCACCAGAGCAGATATTCACGTCGTATGGCAAGTCGATAGGTATTGGAGCCATTGCTATGGCAGGAATCATCGGTATCATTAAGTCGTGGAGTGTTATCAAGAGTGCGATAGGACTGGCTGCAAAGGCTGGGGAAAGCCAACAGTCAACAGCTAATGGGCAAAAACCAATAGCTACCGACCTGCCTTTCAAATTCATCGCCATTGCTTCCGTCGTCACCATCATCATCATCTTCCTCTTTTTCTGGTTCGGGGTGATGAATGGTAATCTGCTATTTGCTGCTGTCGCTATCATCCTGACGGCTGTCATTGCCTTTCTGTTTACGACAGTGGCTGCCAATGCCATCGCCATTGTGGGCAGCAACCCTGTCAGTGGTATGACACTGATGACACTGATTCTCGCCTCTGTCGTCATGGTGGCAGTAGGGCTGAAAGGGACGGGGGGCATGGTCGCTGCCCTTATTATGGGCGGTGTAGTATGTACAGCACTCTCTATGGCAGGCTCTTTCATTACTGACCTGAAAATTGGTTATTGGACAGGGACACTTCCTAAGAAACAGGAGACGTGGAAGTTTCTGGGAACGTTGGTGTCTGCTGCCACTGTCGGTGGTGTGATGATGCTGCTGAACGAGACCTATGGTTTTGCTTCAGGAACTCTTGCAGCCCCACAGGCGAATGCTATGGCTGCTGTTATCGACCCGTTGATGAATGGAGTAGGTGCTCCTTGGATCTTATATGCTATCGGTGCTGCTATCGCTATCATCCTGACGCTTTGTAAGGTTCCTGCCCTCGCCTTCGCTTTGGGTATGTTCATTCCTTTGGAACTCAATGTGCCGTTGGTGATTGGCGGAGCCGTCAACTGGTATGTCACCACTCGTAGTAAAGACGAAACCACCAACAAAGAACGTGGTGAGAAAGGTAACCTCATCGCCTCCGGCTTTATTGCCGGCGGTGCCCTGATGGGTGTTATCAGTGCCCTGCTACGTTTTGGCGGAATCCAGTTTGACTACGCGGAATGGTGGAGCAATCCTCTGAGTGAACTGCTCTCTCTGTTAGCGTATATCCTGTTGATTATCTATTTCGTCAGGGCAACAAAGAAGTAACGTTTCCCCGGCTCTGTCACAATGTCATACTCATAGACTTTGCGGATAACGAGGGAAGGAGTTTCCTTGAGTTCCTCCGACAACAAAGGAGTCTTGATCAATGCAGGGGCATAGAGTGCATTCGGACAGGCACCCTGTGCCTCTTTCAAATTCTTGCCTTTCAAGGGAACATAGGAACGGATACGGAGGACACCACCGATGGTGGAGAGTACCTCTGCCTGCTGCAACGCTCCATCCTTCCACTGCATGCTGACCTCAAAGCCGCCACGGGCCCGCAAACCTTTTACTTGTCCTTCCGACCAAACATCAGGGAGGGCAGGCAACAGATGAACGGCACCGTCATGACTCTGCAACAACATCTCGGCAATACCTGCGGCACAGCCGAAATTACCATCAATCTGGAAGGGTGGATGAGCGTCAAACAGGTTCGGATAGGTACGTCCGTCAGGATATTCCCTCATCTGCGAGTCATCGGGCAGCAGATGAAGCATATTAGAAAGGATGCGAAAAGCATGGTTGCCGTCTAACATACGTGCCCAAAAATTAATCTTCCAACCTAAACTCCATCCCGTTGCCATATCGCCACGCTGATTCAATGTGTTGGCTGCTGCGGCAAAAAGTTCTGGATGAGTGTAGGGGGATATCTGATTGGAAGGATAAAGTCCATAAAGATGGGAGATATGACGATGCTCGTCTTTGGGATCATCCCCATCTTGCAACCATTCTTGCAATTGACCATATCGTCCTATCTGCATAGGCGGCAACTGACTGATGACCTGCTGAAGTTTTTGGGCATAAACCTCATCATTCTCTCCTAATATACGCATCGCCTTTAAAGTATTCGACAATACGTCAAATACTATCTGATTATCCATTGTGGAACCTGCGGTCACTGTGGTTTGCTTACCCATCGGACCATGTTCTGGAGAGACGGTAGGTACTGTCATTAGCCATCCATATTGAGGGTGACGCTGCATATAGTCTATCAGGAAGTCCGCTGCGCCCTTCATCACAGGATAATTCTCGCGTAGGAACTCCTTGTCGCCTGTAAACAGATAATGTTGCCACAGGTGTGTTGTCAACCAGGCTCCACCTGTTGGAAACATACCCCATGTGGTGCCATCGATTGGACCTGCTACACGCCACAGGTCTGTATTATGATGGGCTACCCATCCATCACAACCATACATTACCTGAGCCGTCTCTGCACCCGTATGACTCAGGTCGCGGATCATAGAGAACAGCGGTTGTTGCGTCTCTGCGAGATTACCCACCAAAGCAGGCCAGTAGTTCATCTCAGCATTGATATTGATAGTATATTTCGAATCCCAAGGTGCATTGAATTTATCATTCCATACGCCTTGCAGGTTGGCAGGCTGTCCTCCTGGCTGGGAAGACGAGATGAGCAGATAACGTCCGTACTGGAACATCAATGCTACCATACCCATATCCTTGCTGCCAGCAAAATGAGCCAGACGCTCATCAGTAGGAAGGTTAGAGGCATCCTTTCCTCCTAACGACAGACTGACGCGCCGGTATTGCTCTTGGTATTTCTTTAGGTGACGAGCATACAACTCCTTGTAGTTCTTGTCGCTGACAGAGGCAATGGTCTGCTGCGTCAGTTCTGAAGGATGACCACTAATATCTTGATAATTTACAAAATTAGTGGCAGCGGTGATATAGATGGTTGCCTCAGTAGCGCCTTTGACTACTATCATATCAGGTGTGTTATCCCATTGACCGTCGCTCTTTACCAATGCACGGATTTCTGCTGTCAGTCCACCTGGGATTCCTTCTTGCTCTACGTTCTGCACAGTAGCAACTAACTCTCCATTTTTCACATGACTACTGTTCTTGAGTCCCGAGCACCAATGGGCTAACGAGAAGTCCAATTTTCCTTTTTTGTCTGCCTTCAGACGCATCACGATGACATTGTCAGTTTGTGAGGCAAAGACCTCACGCGTATAAGTAACACCATTCAGATTGTTTTTGAAAGTTGTGGTACAAACGGCATCTTCCAGATTCAATTCACGACGAAAATGGGAGGTCTGTTCGAAATCAATGCCACCATATAATTCCAGTTTTCCCAACGGCAAGAAGCGCATGCCGTGAGGACCTTTGAAGAAATACTTGTCAATGATGGCATGCGCCTCCTCTTCCTTGCCTTCGAAAATCAGATCACGTACCTCTTGCAAATGTGCCTTCGCTTCAGGGCTGTTATTGTTGTGAGGTGAGCCACTCCAGAAAGTTTCCTCGTTCAACTGGATGGTCTCACCGTCTGTCTGTCCATATATCATCGCACCCAAATGGGAGTTACCGATGGGTAATGCCTCCAGCCAGTTTGTTGCAGGTTTGTCATACCAAAGCATTTCTTGCGCTTCCGCTGTCCCAAGCGTAGTTGATAATAATAAGGTTAGCAGGATTTTTTTCATATCTGAGTTTATTGATTCATTAATTCCAATGCACGTAATACTATGTCATTCTTTTCATTGATAATGGAAAAATACTGACTGGTCTCCCACATATCACGAGCCACCAATGCTTTGAGTTGCAGACGCAGATAAGACAGTGTCTGTTGCAGTTCCTTGTCATCATTAGGTTTGATATTCTTTTCCGCTGCCTTTGCGATAATCTCGTCTATGACTTTCTGTGGAATCTCAAACTGTTGTTTGAAAAGTTCAAATGTGGGATATTGCTTCTTCAACTGCTTACGATGCTGATCAACATAATGCAGACTAGCATTAATGATGAACGAATGAGCTGAAAGTTCACGATGAAAACGGGTATATTTCGTTGTATCCAACGGCACGTAATAGTCAGGCATGATACCACCTCCTCCATAGACCACTCGATGTTCTTTCAGCGTATAATATTCAAGAGAATCTGCAAAATGGATACTATCGGCATGCATCAACTCACCACTCTTCAGACGGTTCATCACATCCATCGCATAGTCTTTTGTCTTTCCTTTCTCGTAAGGTTTCTGTATGCAACGCCCCGATGGTGTATAATAATGTGCTATTGTCAGACGTATCATGGAGCCATCTGGCATATCGATAGGTCGCTGTACCAATCCCTTTCCAAAGGTGCGCCGCCCCACCACGATACCGCGGTCATGGTCTTGTATGGCACCTGTGACAATCTCTGCAGCAGAAGCAGAATAACTATCCACCAAAACGATGACTTTTCCTTCTTCAAAAAGTCCATCCCCTTGTGCATGATAATCATTACGAGGAGCACGACGTCCTTGAGTATAGACAATCAAGTCATCTTTACGAAGAAATTCATTAGCAATTTTGACTGCAGATTGAAGATAACCGCCACCATTCTCCTGCAAGTCGAGGATGAGTGACTGCATGCCTTCGCCAGAGAGTTTCATCAGACTCTCACAAAATTCTTCATGTGTCTGAGCCCCAAAATTGCCGATACGGATATAACCCACACCTGGACGAATCATATAGGTGGCATCTATCGATTTCACTGGAATCTTATCACGAGTGATGACAAAACGAAGGGTATCAGCAATTCCACGACGAACGATACCCAAATTCACTTTCGTGCCTTTTGGACCGCGCAAGCGACGCATGATCTCTTCCTTTGACATCGAAACACCAGCGATGGCGGTATCATTGACAGACACAATACGGTCACCAGCAAGGATGCCACGCTTTTCTGAAGGACCACCCACCACAGGCTGTACCACCAATAGCGTATCCTCCACCATATTAAACTGTACACCAATACCTTCGAAATTGCCTTGCAACGGCTCATTGGCTGCTTTCACCTCCTTCGCCGTCATATAACTGCTATGAGGATCCAGTTTCTCTATCATCCCACGGATGCCGTCTTCTACCAGCTTCTGCTCGTCGACACTGTCCACATAGAGATTACTGATGGCCATTTCTGCTATCTGTAATTTCCGCATGGGACTATCCTCACCCATGTTGATACGAATCTGGGCGGTTAAAGGTAAAATGGGGAAAAGACAAAAAAGTAAAAAAAGTATCTTTTTAATCATATTCTTCCTCCTCAGGACGGTCTTCTTCGATAACAAGGTTATCAATAATAAAATTCTGACGCTCCATGGTGTTCTTACCCATATAGTAGTCGAGCAGTTTCTGTACCTGATCATTCTTTTGAAGTGTCACCTGCTCCAGACGAATGTCGGGACCGATAAAGCCGGCAAACTCCTCTGGTGATATCTCACCAAGACCTTTGAACCTGGTAATCTCAGGATCGGGTCCTAATTCCTGTATCGCCTTCATACGCTCCTCCTCACTATAGCAATAGCGCGTGATGAAATCACTTTTGGCTTTTGGCTGTTTGCTATTAGCTATTTTCTCGTCTTCCTGTGCCAACACCTTCTTGTTCTTGACTTTCGTCCTGCGGTTACGAACACGGAACAAAGGTGTTTGTAACACATATACATGTCCTTTTTTCACGAGTTCCGGGAAGAACTGCAAAAAGAAAGTGATAATCAGCAGACGGATATGCATACCGTCATCATCAGCATCAGTAGCTACTATCACCTTATTATATCTAAGAGTGTCCAGCCCTTCCTCGATATCCAAAGCAGCCTGCAGCAAATTAAACTCCTCATTCTCATATACCACCTTCTTCGTCAGTCCATAGCAGTTCAAGGGTTTTCCTCGCAGTGAGAATACAGCCTGTGTATTCACGTCACGACTCTTGGTGATGCTTCCACTGGCAGAGTCACCCTCCGTAATAAAGATACTTGACTCCTCCTTACGGTCATTCTTTGCATCAGAAAAATGGATACGACAATCGCGCAGTTTACGATTATGCAGGTTAGCCTTTTTTGCACGTTCACGGGCGAGCTTTGTCACACCAGCCATTGCCTTACGCTCACGCTCACTTTCCTTAATCTTCTGCTCCAACACCTCTACGACATCCGCATGAATATGCAAGTAGTTGTCCACCTCTTGTTTGACAAAGTCACCGATATATTTATTGATGCTGACACCATCGGGCGACATCGTCGTAGAGCCGAGTTTGATCTTCGTCTGACTCTCAAAGATAGGTTCTTCCACATTGATGGAGATAGCAGCAACGATTCCTGTACGGATATCCCCATATTCATACTTGTTGAAAAAGTCCTTGATAGTACGGGCTATATGCTCCTTAAAGGCACTCTGGTGTGTTCCGCCCTGAGTGGTATGCTGACCGTTGACAAAAGAGTAGTATTCCTCACCATACTGGTTGGCATGAGTAAAGGCTATCTCGATGTCCTCGCCCTGAAGATGCACGATAGGATAGAGGGCATCATTCGTCATACGGTCTTTCAGCAGATCCTCCAGTCCATGACGGGAGAGGATACGACGACCATTATACATAATCGTCAGGCCGATATTCAAATAGGTATAGTTACGGAGCATGTTCTCCACTATCTCGTCATGGAACTGGTAGTTCTGGAACTTCGTATTGTCTGGTTCGAAATAGATATAGGTACCGTTCTCGTCCTGCGAAGGCTCTGTTACATCACTAATAAGTTCACCACACTCAAAGACCGCCTTGCGCACCTTCCCCTCACGATAACTATGTACTTCGAAACGACTACTCAGCGCATTGACAGCCTTCACACCGACTCCATTCAGTCCGATGGATTTCTTAAATGCCTTAGAGTCAAACTTACCACTAGTGTTCAGGATACTTACCGATTCGATGAGTTTTCCCTGTGGGATGCCTCGCCCATAGTCACGGACAGAAATACGAAGGTTGTCTTCCACCATTACCTCAATACGGTCGCCTGCCTTCATCTTGAACTCGTCTATCGAGTTGTCGAACACTTCCTTCAGCAACACATAGATACCATCCTCTGCGGAGGAACCGTCACCCAGTCTACCGATATACATACCAGGACGCAGCCGGATATGCTGTAGTCCCGTGAGGGTTTGTATATTACCTTCGTCGTAGTTGACGACATTCTCTTCCATGATATTCTTATCTCCTGCCATATCTCTGTTTAAATTCTTTTCTTAAAACAACGACGACGCTTATGCTGCTCATGCTCTAAGTACTGCCATTGGCTCTGTACTTTCTCATTCGTCTCCATCTCGACATTCGTCTCACCCCACTTGAAACCATATTTCTGATACCATGGGATGAGGTCATAGAAAAGAAGGGCATTGGCACCTTTCTGCTGATATTCCGGGAGGATACCCACCAGCATCAGGTCGACACACTCGGCCTTATGGAACTTCAAGGCGCGCAGACAATGCCACCAGCCGAAAGGGAATAGTCTGCCATTTTTGCATTTCTGCAAGGCTCTTGTCATGGAGGAGATACTGATACCCACGCCTACCACCTCATGATTGGGCGTGTTCCAGTCTTCTATCAAGCATAACAGGTTCATGTCAAGCAAGGGGAAATACATTTTCAGGTATTCGTCTATCTGCGCCTCCGTCATCTGTGAATAGCCATAGAGATTGCTGAAGGTCTTGTTGACGACATCAAGAACCTTGCGTCCTATCTGTTCCTTGCCAAAGACCTGACTGCGCTTGGGGTGTACGGGATGGAGGTTATAGCGCTTCATCACCATCTCGGCAATCTTCTTATATTTCTCAGGCATGTCACCTTTGGGGACGATGAGCTTGAACTCCACATAATCATTGTCTTTCTCCCAACCACCCAACTGTTCCATGTGCTTGGGATAATAGTCGTAGTTATAGATAGTAGCCATAGTACCCAACTGGTCGAAACCTTCAATCAGCATACCTTCCGGATCCATATCCGTGAAGCCCAATGGTCCTACCATCTCAGTCATGCCTTTCTCTTTCCCCCATTGCTCCACAGCAGTCATCAAGGCACGTGACACTTCCATATCATCAATAAAATCTATCCACCCAAAACGCACACTCTTACGCTCCCATCGTTCGTTGGCACGATGATTGATAATACCAGCGATACGCCCTACCACCTTCCCATCCTTATAGGCGAGGAAATACTCTGCCTCACAAAATTCGAAGGCAGCATTCTTATCTTTTCTCAACGTATGCACTTCATCGGTATGCAAGTTGGGGGCATCATAAGGGTTATTCCGATATAAGTCGTAATGAAACTGGATGAAGGTTTCCAGGCTTTTCTTGTCGGTGACTTTCCTTATTTCTACTGATGACATGTTGATTCCTTGCTAATAATTATTTGGCAAAGATACGAAAAAACAAGAAAAACCCCAAATATTTAACCTATTTTACGGCAAACAAACAATTTATGGGAATCGTCTGGCAGCGTCGTCGCAAAGATATACACGTCTCCACCATCCTTCAGTTTGAGTTTTTTACGCAACGCCTCTACACTCATAGGGAAGTTACGTATAGCGATATTCGCCCTTTCAATTCCTTGTAACGCTGTTTTGAGTCCTTGTTTGTTCATCGAGGTCACAGCCTCAACGCGGAACTGTCTACCAGGGAAATCCCTGACTTCATGGTCGGAAATGAAGAGATGGGAGTTCATCGACAACTGTCTGACACCAAACCTTTCCTCCACTTGGGCGAAACATCCTGCCTTCATGATACTGGCATTCGGTTCAAAGAGTAAAACTTTCTCTTTTGTTCCACCCCATGGAACACTTTGTTCCACCCCATGGAACATTTCGTTCCACCCCATGGAACACTTTGTTCCACCCCATGGAACAACCCGGAACTTCTGATCATTGTTCACACAAGTCAATGAAATCTGCTCCGTAGACCCCTTCCTAATGACCAAAACAAGTTCTTTGCATTCGTTATCGACACTGACTATATGGACTTCATGAACATGATTTCCTAAATCCCTCACCGCCTTCTGCCAGTCGAGCATGGGAGAGAGTTTCAAGAGGATGGTATCTGCCTTTTCCAATAACAAAGGCATCAGTTCGATGACATTGGGCGTACAGTCCTTGATATCATACGTACGACAGCCGTGTTCATCCCTTCGTGCAGGATCGAGGAAAACCACATCGGCATGATCCATCTTCTTCAAATATTCCTCTGCCTCGCCATTCACAACCTCTGCCTCCAACCCCAACACCTGGAAATTATGCCGTGCCATCTCACAAAGTCCTGAATTGCGCTCAACATAGATCCTCTTCATAAACGAGCAGGACATAAAAGAGAAGTCAACACCAAAGCCGCCTGTAAGGTCAACGAAACTCTGATTGCCGCCATTTATTTCGTTATGACGGTATAACGTTATATCGTTATCACGAAAGGCGGCAAGTTGTGCCTTATACCTCGCCGTCTGTTCCGAGGAACATTGTTCCATATTTAAGTGAGGTGGATAGATGATACCATCGACTGCTGCCCATGACGGCAACTTCTTGCGTGCCGTCTGCCATCCCGCAATCTGTTGGAGAGCCATTGGCATATCTACTCCCTCGACTTTGCCTCTAAGGGCAAGCCGATGCACATCCTCATTGCGATGTTGCTCAAAAAACTGCCATGTCAAATCATTCATCATCGTTGCAAAAGTACGAATAAGTAAGCGAGTTTCCAAGAAAAAGTATTTATTTATTTTGTTATTTACATACTTATTCGTACTTTTGTAACCGATATCAATATTGCTGATATGCTAAAAACCCTTTATCAACAAATCAAACAATACAGGACGGCAGCCTTGCTCA
Source organism: Prevotella sp. (assembly GCA_017645645.1). Lineage (GTDB taxonomy): Bacteria > Bacteroidota > Bacteroidia > Bacteroidales > Bacteroidaceae > Prevotella. Next base: position 55,559 of record JAGCOB010000022.1, read on the forward strand.
CGCCAGCTTTCACGGCGTTGGAGGTGCTGATGGATGTGCTGATTCCCTATGTCACTGCCTCGCTCATCGACAAGGGTATCAATGCCGGGGATATGGAGAACGTCTATTTCTATGGAGCCATCATGCTCGGCATGGCGTTCCTGAGTCTCGCCTTCGGCATCATCGGAGGACGTTTCTCTGCCTACGCCTCTACGGGTTTTGCCGCCAATTTGCGCTTGGCGATGTATCAGAACATCCAGCGTTTTGCCTTCTCGGACATCGACAAGTACGCCACGTCTGGACTGATTACCCGTATGACGACAGATGTCAACTCGTTGCAGAGTGCCTTCCAGCAGGTTCTGGGTATCAGCGTGCGAGCCCCCTTCAAACTCGTACTGTCTATCCTGATGTGCCTGGTCATCGATGCCCGTCTGTCGCTGATATTCCTCGTCGCCCTCATCATCCTGAGTTTCTCCTTGTACCATATCATCTCACGCGTGGCGAGACTGTTCCAACAGGTGTTTGTGAAGTACGACGAACTGAACCAGAGTGTGCAGGAGAACGTGACAGGTATCCGCTTGGTGAAGGCGTTTGTGCGTGAGGACTACGAGAACGAGAAGTTCGCCCGTGCTGCCGAGAATCTCTATAAGTTATATGTCAAGGCAGAGAGTCTCATGGCATGGAATCACCCCATCATGAACATGGTGGTATATGGCTGTATCATCGCCCTCTCGTGGATGGGCGCCCATTATATCGTGGATGGCACGTTGACAACGGGTGAGTTGACTTCCCTCTTCACGTATATCATGTCGATTCTGATGTCGCTGATGATGCTCTCGATGGTGTTTGTGATGCTGACCCAGAGTGCAGCCTCTGCCAAGCGTGTCGCAGAGATTATCGAGGAAGAGCCTGACATCGTGAATCCTGAGCATCCCGTCTTTGAGATTGCCGACGGAAGCCTTGAGTTCCGAAACGTCCGCTTCGACTATGTGACGAATAAAGATAGAAAGACTAAGGTCGAAGGCCACAAGCGCAGCGCCCTCTTCAATATCAACTTCAATATTCAAAGTGGTGAGACCATCGGTGTCATTGGTGGTACTGGCTCTGGTAAGTCCACGCTCATCAGTCTCATCAGTCGCCTCTACGACCCCACCCAGGGAGAGGTCTTCGTGGGAGGACGTAACGTGAAAGACTACGACCTCACCGCCCTGCGTCATGCCGTATCGGTGGTGTTGCAACAGAATATCCTGTTTAGCGGCAGTGTCCTTGACAACCTGCGTTGGGGTAATCCCGATGCGACGTTGGAGGAGTGTCGCAAGGCTTGTCAGATGGCACAGGCGGACGACTTTGTCAGTGCGATGCCCGAAGGCTACGATACCCATATCGAACAAGGCGGTACGAATGTCAGTGGCGGTCAGAAACAACGTCTGTGTATCGCCCGTGCCTTGCTCAAGCATCCGAAGATACTCATCCTCGACGACTCCACCTCTGCCTGTGATACCGCTACCGATGCGAAGATACGCGAAGCGTTCCATACCCAACTGCCTGACATGACGAAGGTCATCATCGCCCAGCGCATCCTCAGCGTCAAGGACTGTGACCGCATCCTCGTCATGGACAACGGTGTCGTGACAGGCTTCGATACCCACGAGAACCTGCTCAAGAACAACACGCTCTATCAGGAGATATATGCTATCCAGAACGAGAATGTCGGAGACTTCGACGAAGTGAAAGGAGGTGCCGCATGAGACAACCGTCATTCGGACCGCCACGCGAACGGTCACAAGCGGGTTTCCAGAAAGTAGACAAGCAGAAGCGTGCCACCCTCCTCAGGATGTTCTCCTTCGTCTTCAAACACTACAAATGGGCTATCGTCGTGGTCCTTGCCTGTGTTCTCATCTCCTCGCTGACCTCGCTGGTGTCCTCGCTGTTTACCAAGACACTCATCGACGACTATATCGTGCCACTGACACAGGTGGACAACCCCGAATACCACTCGTTGGCACAGACCTTGTTTATCTTAGGGCTTATCCTGTTCTTCGGCACCATCTGCTCCTACACCTACAACCGACTGATGATACATGTCAGTCAGGGTACGATGCTGCGCCTCCGCAAGACTATCTTCGAGAAGATGCAACACCTGCCCGTCAGTTACTTCGACCAGCGGTCACACGGTGATATCATGTCCGTCTATACCAACGATGTGGACTCCCTGCGTCAGATGATTTCCACGGCGATGGCACAGGTCTTCTCGTCCGTCATCACCATCGTCGCCACCTTCACCTCCATGATTGTGCTGAGCGTTCCCCTGACGCTGGTGAGTATCCTCATGGCTGTCGTGATGATGATTGCCACCACCCAACTCGGCAAACGTTCACGCAGTCATTTTCGTACCCAACAGCAACGCTTGGCAAGTGTCAACGGCTTCATCGAGGAGATGATGACAGGTCAGAAGGTCGTCAAGATATTCTGTCATGAACAACAGGCGCTCCGCGACTTCGAGGACATCAACGAACAACTGCGTTCCTCTGCCTATCACGCCAACCGCATCGCGAACATCGTCATGCCCGTCAATGGGGGTATCAGCAACTTCGGCTTCGTCCTCCTCGCCACCGTCGGAGCAGCCATAGCCCTCAGTCAATGTTCAATGTTCTATGTTCAATGTTCAATTTCTTTAGGTACCATCGTTGCGTTCTTGCAACTCAACAAAAGTTTCACCCGTCCTATCTCTCAAGTCAGCCAACAGATCAACAGCGTGCTCAACGCCTCCGTAGGTGCCGAGCGTGTCTTCGCCTTAGGCGATGCGGAGCCAGAGGTGGACGAGGGAACCACCGAACTCACCGACCCGAAGGGTGATGTGGACTTCACAGACGTGGACTTCGGATATATCCCTGAGAAACAGGTACTCTTCGACATCGACATCAACACCAATCCGGGACAGAAGATTGCCTTCGTGGGAGGCACAGGTGCTGGCAAGACCACCATCATCAACCTCATCAACCGCTTCTACGAGATACAGAACGGGCGTATCCTCTACGACGGCATCCCCATCACCGACATCCGCAAAGAGTCGCTGCGTAAGGGCATGAGCATCGTCCTTCAAGAGACACACCTCTTCACGGGTACTGTCTTGGAGAATATCCGTTACGGCAAACTCGATGCCACCGACGAGGAATGTATCAAGGCAGCTCAGTTGGTCGGTGCCGACGACTTCATCCGCCGTCTCCCCAACGGCTATCAGACACCACTCAGCGGTGACGGTGGCAATCTCAGTCAGGGCGAACGCCAGTTACTCGCTATTGCCCGCGCTGCCGTTGCCAATCCCCCTGTCCTCATCCTCGACGAGGCGACATCCAGTATCGACACCCGTACCGAACAACTCGTACAACGGGGCATGGACACCATCATGCAGGGGCGCACCACCTTTGTCATCGCCCACCGCCTCTCCACTGTCCGTAATGCCGACCAGATCATCGTCCTCGACCACGGACACATCATCGAGCAGGGCACCCACGACCAACTCATCGCCCTCAAAGGCAAATACTATCAACTCTATACAGGAAATACAATTTAAGCAAATGGAACAACTATTACATTATGTATGGAAACACAAGATGTTTCCATTACAAGAACTAAGGACTACCGACGACCGTGTCGTGGAAGTAATTGACCCCGGACTGCACAATCACAATAGCGGTCCCGACTTCTTTAATGCGAAGGTGAAGATTAACCAAACACTCTGGGTTGGCAATGTAGAGATTCACGACAAGTCGAGTGACTGGTATCAGCACGGACATGACAAAGACAAGGCTTATGACAATGTCGTCCTTCATGTCACGGGCAATGCCGATGCGGAAGTGATGAATACCCAAGGACAGTTTATCCCACAAATGTTATTGGAAGTGCCTTCGCACGTTAGGGAGAATTACGAGGAACTGCTACGTACAGACCAGTATCCACCTTGTTATCAAATCATTCCCTCACTGACAGCACTCACTGTTCACTCATGGATGGCTGCCTTGCAGACAGAACGGCTGGAACAGAAGATGGAGGCGATACGCCGTCGCGCTGAACGGATGAACGGCTCATGGGAGGATGCTTATTTCATGACCCTTGCCCGCAACTACGGTTTCGGCATCAACGGGGATGCCTTTGAGGAATGGGCAACACACATCCCTTTCTCTGCCATCGCCCATCACCGTGACGATCTTTTTCAAATTGAGGCGATCTTCTTAGGACAGGCAGGACTGTTGGATGTCGAGGCGATTCCTGAGCATTATCAGCAACAGGCACTCAACGAGGGATATTTCGCCAAACTGCGCAACGAATATTTGTATCTTGCTCATAAGTTTTCGCTACAGCCGATGGACTATAAGTTATGGAAGTTCTTACGATTGCGCCCCCAAAATTTTCCGCATATCCGTCTGGCACAACTCGCCAATCTTTACTACGAACATAAGACAGGACTCTCGCAACTGATAGCATGCAAAAATGTCTTTGCCCTACAAGACCTGATGGGCACAAAGGTGACACCTTACTGGGAGACCCATTATACTTTCGGGTCTATGAGTGACCCCAACGAGAAGAATCTCTCTCCCTTTTCCCTCAACTTGCTGATGATTAATACCTGTATCCCTATGTTCTTTGCATACGGACGACATACGGCACAGGAAGAACTTTGTGACCGTGCCTTCGCCTTGTTAGAACAACTCAAGGCAGAGAACAACTATATCATCCGTCTCTGGAAAGAATGTGGACTGGAAGTTAAGAATGCTGGAGACTCCCAAGCATTGATACAACTGAAAAAAGAATATTGCGACAAAAAGGACTGTCTCCGTTGTCGCATCGGCTATGAATATTTAAAAAGATAAGATATGAAAAAGTACTGTTTCGAAACAAAAATGGAGGTGCGCGACTACGAATGCGACATCGAAGGAATTGTGAATAATGCCAATTACGTACATTATTGCGAACATACACGTCATCTTTTTCTGCAACAATGCGGACTGAGTTTCGCAGAAATGCATGAGAAAGGAGTAGATGCCGTCGTGGCACGAATGAAACTGGAATACAAAGTACCTTTGCGCCCAGACGACGAGTTCTATTCCCGTCTGTGGTTAGAGAAGCAAGGCATCAAGTATATCTTCCATCAAGACCTTTTCCGAGCATCCGATGAGGCACTGTGTTTCCGAGGGGAGATCATACTGGTATGCTTAGTGAACGGTCAACTTTCAAATAGTGAAGAGTACGACAAGGCTTTTGCCAAATATATTGAAGGATGACAAGTGAAGAGATATACTATACCATTGCGCTGACGCGGATGACGGGCTTCAACCAGGCAATGGCTCTGCAACTGTATCAGACATTGGGCAGTGGTAAGGCTGTTTATGAGCAACGTCAGGACTTAGGCAACTGGGACGATGCACTGCGACGGGCTGCTACTGAGATGGAGTTCATCGAGAAGAACGGTATCCAGACACTGACACTGAACGACGCAGCCTATCCCCAACGATTGAAGGAGTGTGCAGATGCACCCATCATCTTATATTATAAAGGTGTAGCAGACCTAAATAGGCAAAAGGTCATCAATATCGTGGGAACGCGACAATGTACCACTTACGGACAGGATCTTGTACGCCGCTTTGTGAGTGACCTGCGTCGTCTGTGTCCTGACGTACTGATTGTCAGTGGACTCGCCTACGGTATCGATATTTGCGCCCATCGTCAAGCATTGGCAGAAGGCTATGAGACTGTGGGAGTATTAGCACACGGACTGGACCAAATATACCCGCACCACCATCGTGACACGGCGGTGGAGATGGTGCGAAAGGGTGGATTATTGACAGAGTATATGAGTCAGACGGAGGCGCTACCTAACAACTTCCGACTGCGCAACCGTATCGTGGCAGGAATGTCGGATGCGACGATCCTCGTAGAGAGTGCATATAAGGGTGGTGGACTGATTACCTGTCGCATTGCCCAAGAGTATGGACGTGACGTGTTTGCCTTTCCTGGTGCCGTAGGTGCGCCCTATAGCGAGGGATGCAATCGTATGATTCGCAACAACACGGCAGCTCTCATCACATCGGCACAGGATTTCGTGGAGGCGATGGGTTGGGAAAATGGAAAGTTGAAAGTTGATAGTTTAAAGTTTAAAGAAGGAGACCTCTTTCCGGACCTCACACCAGAGGAACAAAGTATTGTAGGGTTGTTGCAAAAGACGAACGACCTGCAACTGAATATGATATCGGTACAAACGAATATCCCTATCGGACAACTTACTGCCCTGTTGTTCTCGCTGGAGATGAAAGGGGTGGTAAGACCATTGGCAGGAGGTACGTATCATCTTTTAAATTAAAAACGTTAAAATAATGAAGATTGGTAATATAGAATTAGGAGAGCGTCCTGTGTTCCTGGCACCGATGGAGGATGTGACGGACATTGGGTTCCGACTGCTGTGTAAGCGGTTCGGGGCGTCGATGGTGTACACGGAGTTCGTATCGGCAGAGGCGTTGGTGAGAGATGTGAAGTCGACCATCAAGAAACTAACCATCGCTGAAGAGGAACGTCCTGTGGGTATTCAGATATACGGCAGGGACGTGGAGGCGATGGTGGAGGCTGCAAAGATAGTGGAACAGGCGGGTCCCGATGTGATAGACCTGAATTTCGGCTGTCCTGTGAAGAAGGTGGCAGGAAAGGGTGCGGGTGCGGGGATGCTGCAGAATATCCCGAAGATGCTGGAGATAACACGGAAGGTGGTGGATGCCGTGAGACTGCCTGTGACAGCGAAGACTCGCTTGGGATGGAACCACGAGCAACTGATCATCACGGAACTGGCAGAGCAGTTGCAAGACTGTGGTATTCAGGCGCTGACGATACATGGACGTACGCGTTCACAGATGTACACAGGAGAGGCGGACTGGACACTGATAGGCGAGGTGAAGCGGAACCCCCGTATCCATATCCCTATCATCGGCAATGGAGATATCAAGTCGTTGGACGATGCCGACCGTGCCTTTGACACGTATGGCGTGGATGCGGTGATGATAGGGCGTGCCACCTTCGGTTGTCCGTGGATTTTCAGCAAGAAGCCGTTGACGTTGGACGAGAAGATAGATGTGTTGGAGGAGCAGTTGCGTATCAACGTGGAGCGCATCGACGAGTATCGGGGTATCCTGCATACCCGTCGCCATTTGGCTGCCTCACCAGTGTTTAAGGGGATTCCTAACTTCCGACAGACGAGGATTGCGATGCTTCGTGCCGAGACCATGGACGGACTCATCGGCATTCTCGAGGAATGTCGAAGGGAGTTAAAGAGTTAAGACATAAACTATGAAGAATCCCTGCGAGTCTTTCGACTGGCAGGGATTCTTTTATCCTCTCAATCTTTCTAACTTTCAAAAACAAGCTCGCGTTATTTCTTAAGCATTGAAATAGCTTTTGAAGCGAGCGATACGACGACATAATTCAAAATAATCATAATCTTCCTTTTTTTGTTATACCTGAAATCTTTTTCTGTCTTTTGACGATGCAAAATTACTAATTGTGTGCGAACACAGCAAGGGCCCCTATAAAAAATATTCAGAAAATATGTTCTTCTTGATATAGGTCAAAGGGAAAGAGAGAAAGAGTTACTTATTCTTGAGATAAGTGGCAAAAATACGAGCCGCACTCTCAACCTTGGCAGCACAAGGACGCGTCTTGTAATATTCTGCAGTACGCGGAGAGGCAACATAACTCGATACGGCTTTCTCGACGCCCTTCAGACCTAATATCTCCGAGCAAATTAGACTACCGTTTTCTGCCTTTGATTGGGCTAACAGCTCTTGGACGACCTTATAGCATGCCGATTTACCTTCACGGTCACTGCCTTCCGTCTGACCACAATCCAGTCCGACGAGGATAACCAATGCTGAGACAGCCCCACACATCATCCGCATACGACCCACACCGCCGCCAAAGCCAGCCGCCACACGCAAGGCTGTCTCCTTATCCAACCCATACAGGTCGGCAAAGGCTGCCACGACACTCTGACAACAGCCATAGCCCTCCATGAAATTATCTACGGCACGAGATACGCGTTGCTCTAAATGCTCATTGCTTAACTCAACCATGAACTATTTGTCATTTTCAGTTGGCAAAGTTACAAAGATTCCAGTAACATCACAAATAATAGGTATTTTTCTCTGTTAATTGTTCTTAAATAGGAGGTTTCGGGTTTGGATAGTTGAAATTATCAGCGTAAATTTGCAAAATATAGACACATTTATTTAATTCTAATTAGAAATAACAATGATTTATTCAACGGAAGTGAAGAACATGTGTAGCGTCTGTAAAGGCGCATACCATGGACCTGCACCCATTCCCGAGGAGGGCAAATGGATTCAGGCAAAGGAGATTAAGGACATTTCGGGTTACACACATGGTATTGGCTGGTGTGCACCTCAGCAGGGTGCTTGTAAGCTGAGCCTCAACGTGAAGGACGGTATCATCCAGGAGGCTCTGGTGGAGACCATCGGTTGTACAGGTATGACCCACTCTGCCGCTATGGCAAGTGAGATCCTTCCTGGCAAGACGCTGTTGGAGGCACTGAATACCGACCTGGTATGTGATGCTATCAACACCGCTATGCGTGAGTTGTTCCTGCAGATTGTCTATGGTCGCACACAGAGTGCTTTCTCTGAGGGCGGTCTGGCTATCGGTGCTGGTCTGGAGGATCTCGGTAAGGGTCTTCGTTCACAGACTGGTACACTCTATGGCACTGTTGCCAAGGGTACCCGTTACTTGGAGCTGACAGAGGGTTACATCACCAAGATGTTCCTCGATGCCAACAATGAGGTTTGCGGTTACGAGTACGTACACCTCGGCAAGATGATGGAAGCCATCAAGGGTGGCATGGATGCCAACGAGGCTATGAAAAAGAACACCGGCTCTTATGGTCGTACGACTGAGGAGCAGGGTGCAGTGAAGGCTATTGACCCACGTAAGGAATAAGGAGGATACGACTATGATAAGAAAAGTACAGTTTGAGAGTCAAGAGCGCCGTATCAACCAAGTTCTTGCTGCTCTGAAAGAGAATGGCATCAATAGTATTGAGGAAGCCAACGAGATTTGTGATAAAGCTGGTGTTGACCCCTACCAGATTTGTGAGGACACCCAGCGCATCTGTTTCGAGAACGCTAAGTGGGCATACGTCTGTGGTGCCGCTATCGCTATTAAGAAGGGTGTGAAGAATGCCGCTGACGCTGCCGAGGCTATCGGTATCGGTCTGCAGAGCTTCTGTATCCCCGGATCTGTTGCTGACGACCGTAAGGTAGGTATCGGACACGGTAACCTTGCTGCCCGTCTGCTCCGTGAGGAGACAGAGTGCTTCGCCTTCCTGGCAGGTCACGAGTCTTTCGCTGCCGCTGAGGGTGCCATCAAGATTGCCGAGATGGCTAACAAGGTTCGCCAGAAGCCTCTCCGCGTTATCCTGAACGGTCTTGGAAAGGATGCTGCACAGATCATCAGCCGTATCAACGGTTTCACATACGTACAGACTCAGTTCGACTACTTCACCTCTGAGTTGAAGGTTGTCAAGGAGATTCCTTATGGCAACAACCCCAGTCGTCTGAAGGTAAAGTGCTATGGTGCTGACGATGTCCGTGAAGGTGTCGCTATCCTGTGGAAGGAGAATGTGGACGTATCCATCACGGGTAACTCTACCAACCCCACCCGTTTCCAGCACCCTGTAGCTGGTACCTATAAGAAGGAGCGCACCCTCGCTGGTAAGCCTTACTTCTCTGTAGCATCAGGTGGTGGTACAGGTCGTACCCTTCACCCCGACAACATGGCTGCCGGTCCTGCCTCTTACGGTATGACAGACACCATGGGTCGTATGCACTCTGACGCTCAGTTTGCAGGTTCTTCTTCTGTTCCTGCTCACGTAGAGATGATGGGCTTCCTGGGTATCGGTAACAACCCAATGGTAGGTGCTACCGTTGCTATCGCCGTTGCCATCGACCTGGCGTTGAACAAGAAGTAAACTTCTTTCAATATCAACAAGAAAGCCTCGCCAATCGGCGGGGCTTTTTGTGTTTTACTAGTATGACTAGATTTCAAAATCCAAGCAGCTACGTTGCACGGTGTAAGGTCTTACCTTCCCATTAGCTACCGCCACATGTTCAGGATGAACGGCATAGCCTTTCAGTGCCTCTTCGCTTTCGAGGGTACTGTCGAGCATGACGTCGGCATTCGAAGAAGCCAGACGCCCATCGATATGTACTTTGACATCCAGAAGTCCTGGTACTTTTCCTACCAAGCCTTCCAAACCTGCTTTAATACCTGCCTTAACGGCTTTCTTCTCTTCTTCTGAGAGTTCTGGATTCAATGTCCAGAGAATAATGTGCTTAACCATAATTTATAAAGTTTAGTGTTTAGAGTTTAAAGAAAGGGGATGGGTGAGACAAGATGCATCTCTTCGCCAGTGACAGGATGACGAAACCATATCTGTTCGGCATGCAGATACAACCGATCGGCTTTGGTACCATAGAGTTCATCACCCTTGATGGGTCTGCCGAGTCCTTCGGGATGAGCGCAGTGGATGCGCAACTGGTGAGTACGTCCTGTCTGTGGATAGAGTGCAACGGTATTCTCGTTCAGAAACTCATAGTCCGTAATAGCACGCTTACCGTGTTCATAATCCACGATCTGGCGCGGACGATTCATCGGGTCAGGACGGAGAGGAAGGGAGATGCGTCCTTTCTTCTCAAGAACATCTAGACGGTCTAGTATCTCTAGACTCTCTAGTACAGCGACATACCGTTTCTTTACTTGATGTTTCACAAATTGCTCCTGTAAGGAGTGATAGACCTCCAACGACTTTGCCACGATAAGCAACCCTGACGTCCACATATCCAACCGATGGGCAATGATGGCATCAGGATAACGCTGTCGCATCACAGTTTCTACACTATATTCCTCTACTCGACCGGGTGTACTCAGCATTCCCGACGGTTTGTCAACCACCAAAAGATTATCGTCCTCATAAATCGTCTTGACTTCTAAATGGGGAAAGCCCTGCATTTCTGGGTTATCATCTACATCGAGTCCTTCCATCATCCAAGTGAGAATGGGCTTGCATTTCCCTCGACAAGCAGGATAGAAGTTACCATGCTGGCGCAGTTCTTCCTTCGTAGACTGTCCCCACCAGAACTCTGCCATACAGACAGGTTTCAGATGTTGTTGATACGCATACTGCAAGAGTTTAGGAGCGCAACAATCACCGGTACCGCCTGGGGGTAATGGGAACTTACGACGCAGTTTCTCCTTATTATAATATGACTGCCAGATATCCACCAAATCTTTCGATTCTCCTCTTGCATTCAGTAACTGATACTGGTGAAACAACCATAACTGTAAGTCTTGGGACATCCCCCTAGTACTACTAGCATTACTAGTACTACTAGTTTCTCTAGATATTCTAGAGATCTCACGTTCCATGGTCTTGAAATGGCCGTCTGGCTGTTGGGCATCATAGACTGGCGGTACGAAATACTCCCAGTCATTCCTTCCTGCCAACAAACCGCTATAAGCGGCAAGAAAACCAAGTCCCCCATTAACCCCATCACACTCCACCACAAGTACGCCGAACATCTTCCCACGGTCGGCATCCTCCTTGATCTCCACATGAGCGGCAATATATGTCTGCACCTCCTTAGCCGCCATTTCACATAGCGGATGCGGCTCGTAGCAGAACGGATAGGTAAACCGCTCAGGAGCCTGGACATCAGTATTTAGCGGATGCAGAAATCCCATCTGTCTGCAAAGGTACGAAATTATTTTGAAAAAGAAATACCTTTTTCTTTCGTCTTTGTTCTCCCTTATTCGTACCTTTGCAGGCGAAAATAATATTATTACTAAAATAAACAAGAATATATGGAACCGCAAAATGCCATTTACGACGCACGCCAACTGGGACTGCCCCGCATGATGATACTGGGTGTGCAACATCTGTTTGCCATGTTTGGAGCAACGGTGCTCGTGCCATTGCTGACAGGTCTGGACGTATCTGTAACACTGTTGTTTGCAGGAATAGGAACCCTGATGTTCCATTTCATCTCGAAGTGGAACGTGCCTGCTTTCCTTGGATCATCATTTGCCTTCCTGGGGGGATATGCCTCGGTGAAGGAAATGGGTATGGCACAGGGACTCTCTGAGACGTTGGCTTTAGATTATGCCTGTCTGGGTGTGGCTTGTGCCGGACTGATGTATTTCGTCATGGCTGCCCTCATCAAGTCGTTTGGTGTGAAGAAGATCCTGAAGTTTTTTCCACCCGTAGTGACAGGTCCTATCGTGATAGCCATTGGTCTGGTGCTTTCTGGTTCTGCCATCAACAACTGTCAGACCAACTGGTTGCTAGCCATCATCGCCATAGTCACCGTGATAGTGGCGTCTATCTGGGGCAAGGGCATTGTTAAGATCATCCCTGTACTGTTGGGTGTCATCGTGTCGTATGTCATTGCCGCCTGTATGGGTGAGGTCGACTTTGCACCACTGGGTGAGGCGGCATGGGTGGGTTTCCCGATAGAAAAGGAGCATACGATATGGGCGGTGTTTGAACACGGCAACACGTCACTGATGCTGTCGACAATCCTGGCAGTCATGCCTATTGCCTTTGCGACGATTATGGAACATATCGGTGATATGTTTGCCATCAGTTCTACCGTTGGCAAGGACTTTCTGGCAGAGCCAGGTCTGCACCGTACACTGACGGGAGACGGCGTTGCTACGGCTTTAGCCTCCATCTTTGGTGCCCCCGCCAACACCACTTACGGCGAGAATACAGGTGTGCTGAACCTGACCAAAGTGTTCGATCCGAAGGTGATACGCATAGCTGCCTGTCTGGCTATCATCCTGGCGTTCTGTCCTAAGTTCGCCAGTCTGATACAACTGATGCCTGCTGCTACCATCGGTGGTGTCAGCCTGATACTCTATGGCATGATTTCTGCGGTAGGTGTGCGTAATCTGGTTGAGGAGAAGGTAGACCTGAAGAGCTCGCGCAACGTGTTTGTCGCAGCACTCATCCTGGTACTGGCCATCGGTGTGAAATATGGTGCCAATGATGATATCGCCATAGGACCCATCCACCTGTCCGGACTCGCCATTGCCGCCATCGTAGGCATCTTCCTCAATGCCATCATGCCTGACAAGCTGGGAATGAAGGTAAAATCGTTCAAGGGTAAGGAGAAGTCATAAGACTATACATAACCATCTATACATAAACTACTAAGACAAAAATGAAAAAACTACTAGCAACTACGTTTCTGCTCTGCTGCACCGTGATGGTGGCGGCACAGCGAATTGACTTCAGCTTCAGTAATGCACAAGAAGCACAGACCCATGAACCCGGCTACATTGAATGGAAAATTTCTAAAAGCCCTTCGTCATCCATGACCCTCGACAACGGTATGGAAATTACCATCTCTGCCGCAGGCAAAGCCGATGTACTGAGAGACCAGTGGAACAAGAACACCTGTAACAAGGGCAGGGATACGGAACAGACTGGTCTGCGCCTGTTAGGCGATGGTGTGGTGGCTTTCATTGCCGATGGCGACAACACCCCGACAAGTACCAACACTCCCACCTCTATCGAAATCATGATCAAGGGTATGACGGCAGGCAGTCATACTGCGATGGCATATCACGTATGGAAAGATGTCAAGACAGGTGAGATGCCTAAGATCAAGGTGGAGCTGAAAGTCAATGACGGTGAATATGTCGTCAAACAAGATAACGTTGACTTTGTCAATGTCAAGGATCCGGTAGAAAGTCTGAAGATGGCTGATGCCACCTTCTCATACGTCGACTTCAACATTAATGAGGGAGACATTGTGTATCTCAAATACACCACCATCGTAGCGTCAGGTAAGACTTACCAGACCACCAACGTGATGCTCAACGGTCTGCTTTTCGATACGTCACCTTTTGTATCACAGGATCCCGTACCCACAAACCGTGACTACCACGTCGATGCCGACAACGGCTCTTGTACTGTGGCATGGACAGCAGGACCAACGGCTGCTAAACACCGTCTGTTCTTTGGTACCGATGAGAACGAGGTAGAGACTGCGACCTCACCGATATACGAGGGTACCAATACCGAGTATACTGTTAACGGTCTGCTCTCCAAGAATTATTACTATTGGCGTGTCGATGAGGTAGAAGCCAACGGCACCGTACATAAAGGACTGGTATGGTCGTTCCGTCCCCGCCAACTTGCCTTCCCTGAGGCGGAGGGCTACGGCAAGTATGCACAAGGTGGACGTGGCGGTATTGTCTATCATGTCACCAACCTCAGCGGTGATGTCAATACACCTGGCTCGTTGCTCTATGGACTGGTCAATATCGACCAACCCCGATATATCGTCTTTGACGTGAGTGGTATCATTGAACTTGACTTCAATTCCTATTTCACCAAGCCCAATGCCTATATCGCCGGACAGACAGCTCCTGGCAAGGGCATTTGCATCAAGTCATCGAACATCAATATCGGCTCTGATGTCATTGCCCGTCATATCCGCTTCAAGCGAGGACTGGGTGTCTATGGTGAGAATACGGGTAATGCCATGGGCATGAGTGGTGCCAACCATGCCATCGTCGACCACTGCACTGCCGCCTGGGGAACTGATGAGACGGTCAGCGGACGCGGTGCCAAGAATGTCTCTTTCCAGTATTCTGTCATCTCAGAGGCTTTGGGTATTGCCGGTCATAAGAACTACAGCGACGGTACCAACCATGGCTATGCGGCAACTATCGACGGTCAGATAGGCTCATGGCACCATAACCTCCTCGTCAACTGTAATGGTCGTAACTGGAGTATGGGTGGCGGTATGGATGCCAATAATATCCCCATTGGCGGACTGGACCTATTTAATAATGTATGCTATAACTGGAAAAGCCGTACCACCGATGGCAACTGCCACGCAGTGAACTTTGTCAATAACTACTATAAGATGGGTGAGGCCACTAGCCATAAGGTGCTCTTCACACAAGACTTTGAAGGCGGCATCAATGATGCTGGTATTGACCAAGCCTATATTAACGGTAATATCCGAGAGGCTAAAAATCACTCACTGACCATTCAGGAGTATGCCCTCGACAAGAAAGATGACATCTTTAATGCCCGTGCCAGCAATGGTGGCAAACTGCCTACTACTTATGACTATCAGGTGAGTACACCGCTCTTCGAGTCGTATGCCACCATCCACTCCGCCAAGGATGCCTTGAAGATCGTGACCAGTTACAGCGGTGCCACTATGCCTCAGCGTGACGAGCACCATCTGCGTAACATCAAGGAGACGCTGAGCGACACTTGGACATACAAAGGCTCGAAGTCGGGCATCAAGGGAGAAATTGACACTGAGGAAGATATTACAGAGCACGCAGCCGGTAAAGGCTGGGAAGCTTATCCCGAAGAAACACGTGCTGCCGACTGGGATACCGACCAGGACGGTATGCCCGACTGGTATGAGAAAGTAATTGGCAGTGATCCTGATACCGCCAATCAGAACGATGACCCTGACGGAGATGGCTGGACACTCTTGGAAGATTATCTGGAGTTCATGGCTCACCCCTATCTCATCGTAGAGCCTAACACCACCCGGCAACTTGATGTGAAGCCTTTCTTTGCTGGATTCTATGGACAGAATAGCAACTACGACAAGGCTGCTCCTACCTACACCGTCCATTACGACGGCAGTCTCGTCAATGCCAGTGTCAGCGGCTCCGTCGTCAATGTCACAACCCATAACGAAGGAGGCATTGTTGTCATCAAGGTTACTGTCAATGACGGTGAGACCCAATGGATACAGCCTATCAACGTTGCCGTGACTGGTGAGACTACTGGCATCCCATCTGTATGGAGCGAAGACAATATCGAGGTTGCCAAGCGTGAGTTCTTCACCACCGATGGCAAACAGGTCCGTCAGATGCAGTCACATGGCATTTACATCATGAAGGTCACGGATACCAAAGGCAACATTCATACGATGAAGATTATCAAGAACTAATGTCCCAACAGAACTCGCCCATACAAGCCCTCCAACAACAACGGCTGCTGCTCGAGCTGGAGTACCAGACGGAGAAGGAGGCGTTCCGCAAACAAACGGAGGAGACGGGTATTGAGCGAAAGGTCAAAAGGGGTGATGCATGGTATCCGCTGAAAGTGGGCAAGAGTTATTATAACTCACTCAACCAACTGGCGATAGAGGTTTTCCGCACTGCCGAACAGGAGATAGAGCATACCTTCGAGTTTGGTAAAACGGTGATGTTCTTTCATCTGGACGACAACAAAGTTAAATACCTGTCGTTTTCTTCCACCGTCAGTTATGTGGATGGCGACCGTATGGTGTGTATCCTGCCTAACGAAGGCTATTCCGTCACTTTACAGCATACGGAGAACCTTGGCGTACAACTCTCGTTTGACGAGACGAGTTACCGTTTGATGATGGAAGCCCTCGACCGTGCTGTCAAGGGGAAGGGACGCTTGGGCGAGTTGCGCGACCTCTTCTATTCCCGTCGACCTGTGGAGACCTTTGTCTTCCAACCCATGCATTTCCCTTATCTGAATCCGACACAAGAGAATGCTGTCAACCAGGTATTGAAGACCAAGGATGTGGCTATCGTACATGGTCCTCCTGGCACTGGTAAGACAACGACGCTCGTAGAGGCCATTCGTGAGACGTTGATGCGAGAGAGTCAGGTGCTGGTCTGTGCACAGAGTAATATGGCTGTCGACTGGATTTCAGAGAAACTCGTCGACAGGGGGATTAACGTATTACGTATCGGCAATCCTACCCGTGTCAACGATAAGATGCTGTCGTTCACTTATGAGCGACGCTTCGAGGCACATCCTGACTATCCCCACCTGTGGGCAATCCGTAAGGCGATTCGGGAACTACGCAGTCATCGTAAACGAGGCGACGAGAAATTCCATCAGAAGTTAGAGAGTCTGAAGAGTCGTGCCACCGAGTTGGAAATCCGTATCAACAACGAATTGTTCGGTGAGGCTCGTGTCATTGCCTGTACATTGGTGGGGGCAGCCAATCGCCTGTTGGACGGACAGAAGTTCAGCACGCTGTTTATCGACGAGGCGGCACAGGCATTGGAGGCGGCATGTTGGATTCCCATGCGACGTGTCAGTCGTGTCATCCTCGCTGGCGACCATTGTCAATTGCCTCCTACCGTTAAAAGTATCGCAGCGCTGAAGGCTGGTCTCGGCAAAACACTCATGGAGCGACTGGTAGAGACACATCCAGAGGCAGTGACGCTGCTGAAGATACAATACCGCATGAATGACGATATCATGCGTTTCTCGTCCAACTATTTCTATGACGGACAGATAGAGAGTGCCCCCACCGTAAAGTATCGCGGCATCCTTGACCTCGATGTGGCAATGGAGTGGATTAGCCCCTCCGAGAACTCAGAGAGTTCAGAGTACTCGGAGAACTCCTTCAAAGAACAATTCATCGGCGAATCCTTCGGCCGCATCAACAAAGACGAGGCAGAGCTGACGCTGAACACCCTCCAGCAGTATTTTGAACGCATTGGCAAGCAACGCTTGTTAGATGAGCGCATTGATGTGGGAATCATCTCTCCCTATCGTGCCCAAGTGCAATATCTCCGTCAACTCTTGATGAAGCGCGAGTTCTTTAAACCCTTCCGTCGTCAGATCAGTGTGAATACCGTTGACGGCTTCCAGGGACAGGAACGTGACATCATCGTCCTCTCCATGGTCCGTTCCAATGATGACGGACAGATCGGTTTCCTTCGTGACCTTCGTCGCATGAATGTAGCCATCACCAGAGCCCGTATGAAAGTCATCATCCTCGGCAATGCCCCCACACTCACCCGCCATCCCTTCTATCGCCAACTCTGGAAATATGTGCAGTCGCTGAAAGGGCTGTGATCTATCTGGGGTTGTTGGGATGAAAAAGTTTTCAAAATATTTTGTTTTGTTCTTACTTATTCGTATCTTTGCCACCAGAGTGGGAAAGACTCGCTCCTGCAGAAGAAGCATTTCTGCTATGAGGAAAATATAAACTAAAACGTAAAATGATGAAAAGACCTGATAACCTAATGATTCTTACTTTCATCAGTTTGAGATAGTTGGTGGCTGTCCGCACGATTACGTATTGGGGGTAGATTTTAAAAATAATCATTAGAAGCATAGCGATATGAAGAAGCTAACCTTATTAATAATAACACTTGGCATAGCAATAGCAGGTTATGCTCAGGATGTCATCTATCTGATAGGTAGTGACGGTGTGATGGAGGCCAATCATGCCTCGGCAACGTTGACAAAGAACGAAAATGCACCCTATACCTTTACTGGTGAAGTGACAATCAGTCAAAATGACGTAGAACTTGTCATTACCACCCAGTTGGCAGAGTCGGCTGACGACTGGGAAAGCATTGGAAACTATTGTTTCTCAGGATACGATGAGATGAACTTTGGCGTTTACGATTGGGGGACTGGCTGTGGGTCACCTCTTCACAGATACAATGATTCTGATGTTCATAGATTCAGATTTCATGTTGAAGACAATGCAGGTATCTCCTTGCCGTATACTTTTTGGGTGAAATTGTGGCTGAAAAGTCCGTATGGATATGAAATAGGTAATATTGATTTCTATCGTTCAAAGAGCGATGCCCCAAGTGATGACAACACCGAGGTGCCTGACATCGACCTGACAACGGGTGCTCACTTTACTGTCAACTTGCCCGAGGCTGGTACGCTGAAACAGAGGCTGACCTCTGCAGTGTTTACCACCGATTACGATTTGGTAGACTTCTTAACTATCAAGGGCAAGATGGGTGGTGCCGACATCGCTTATCTGAATAAGCAGGAGGGACTCGTTTCGCAGTTGCAGTACCTTGATCTGTCAGATGTGGAACTGGTGTATGACGATGAGGTTTACCTTGAGAGAACATACCAGACCAATGGCGGAACCTATGGTGGCATCCAGACCTACCAGAATGATATTTATACGCTCTCGGCAGAGAACAAAGACGAAGCAGGACCTAACGATAATTACGGTACAGCCGTTATCGTCACCTCCACCTATCGCCGTCGCAATGACTTGGAGTATGCCTTCAACGGAATGAAACATCTGAAGCAGATTAAATTGCCTAAGACGCAGAAAGCCATAGGGGCAAGGATATTATCTGGTGTTGAAAACTTGGAGAAGGTAACCCTGCCTACAGCACCAACACATATCGGCGACTATGCATTCGGTGGCAAGGCATTGAAGGGTGTCAACTTGCCAGAGTCTGTTGAGAGTCTGGGTAAATACGCCTTAAAGGGTGTGTCGTTCCGCTCGATAGATGTCAACCGTTTAGTGCAGCTGGGCGAGGGTTGTTTATTACAGACAAATATCACCAGTGCACAGTTGAGCAGCAAGATTACGAACATACCAGCCAAGGCTTTTGCTGGCTGTAAATCACTAATGAGTGTTGTTATTCCCGGCTCTGTAGTGACAGTTGAAGAAGCCGCCTTTGCGCACAGTGGCGTGAATTCTCTCACGATAAACGAAGGAGTCAAGAAGATTGGCAAGGATGCCTTTACGGGTTGTCCATGGTTGACAGACGTCACTGTGGCGAACACAATAGAGGAAGTTGGTTATAATGCTTTCTCGGGCAGAGATATGGTTGATGACGGATATGGATATTATTTCGGTAGTGAGGAGCCAACGATCTGGCTTGACAGTCAACCTGCCGAGGACGGCGTGAAGTACATTGGTAAGGTTGCCTATCTGTTTACTGGTGGTAACGAAATCAAGATAAAGGAAGGTACGGTTAGCGTCGTTGACAATTTCATACGACAAAGTGCTGAGGCCACAGAATACTCGGATTATGAGTATGATGATCAGTTCTACGGAGTCATTACCACTATCACCTTGCCCTCCACACTCCGCATTTTAGGTGATGAGTGTTTCGTCTATCTACCAATCAGCAGTATTACCCTGCCTGATGCTTTAGAGAAACTGGGTAAGTTGACTTTCTGTGGCTGCAGCAAGCTAAGCCGCATCACCATCCCTGCCAACGTGACATATCTTGGCGAGCGCACTTTCGAGGGATCAGGACTTATACGAGTAAACTATAATGCCATTGATGCTCCTTATCCATATATAGACAAGGAATGGGGTAGGAGTGGTTATCCAGATGTGTTCCCAGAGAGTGTGGCACGTGTCATCATTGGTGAGGGCGTAAAGCATATTCCTGCCGGACTGTTCTCCAGATGTAAGAACATCACCCGCGTGCAGATGCCAAGCACGGTGGAGAGCATCGGAGCGTATGCTTTCAATGGTTGTACGTCATTGGAATCCATCGACCTGCCGTCTTCGTTGAAGGAAATTGGTACAGATGCATTAATTTGTGGAAACCTCCAGACCGTAATATCCTATCTCAAGGAACCGTTCGCTTTGACAACTCCAACTATAGTAGAATATACGAGTGAGGAATATGACGAAGAGGAAAAAGAATGGCATTATTATCCTTCCATAGAGGTGATCTGTTACACTCCTTTTGGACATCAAGTCTATACCTACCATAAGGATGATCCGGACATTATTACATATCATGATAGTAAGCTTCCATTACTGAAGGTTCCCTGTGGTTCGCTCGCGGCCTATCAGAATGATCCATCATGGGCAAGCATCTTCGAGAAAATAGAGGAATTCGAGAGCGCATCGGACACGGAGGCCATTGCAGAGAGCTCCACCATCAGCGTCAGTCAGAGTGTCACCGATGAGACCGATCTCAGCGGCTCTATTGTGGACGGCATCTATGTCACCTTAGATACTGAGGACAGCGGTGACGGCTACAATGCTGATGAAGGCTGTCTCATCATCAATTCCATTACTACCGAAGAGGGATTGACGGCGGCAACAGCCGACGATGCCGACGACCTGACAGTGAAGAACCTGTTTAATGGACTTATTTTTGAGGTGCCTGCCGGAACGGGAAAGATCATTGTTGACTGCCAGACATTGGGACAGAATACCGTATATGAGAAGATAGGCAATGCAGAGCCGAAGAAGGTTTTTGCAGGTAGCCGTCAGCAGATAACCGTTCCCTATGATGTGGAAGACGATACTCATATTTATGTCTATGCCGCTAAGATTCCAGCAGAGGCAAACAGCATAGTCCAGCGAGCAGCATACGCTAACGACGATGCCGTGAAACTCTACGGTATGACCATCCAGGTAGATAGCAAGACTGCCATCCTCGGTGATGCCAACAGGGACGGACAAGTGAACGTGACAGATATCGTGGCAACGGTGAACTATATCATGGTCAAGCCGTCGGCAGACTTCAACTTCAAGAATGCCGACGTCAACAAGGACGGCGAAGTGAACGTGACGGACATCGTGGGTATGGTGAACATCATCATGAAAGGTAGTACGCAGAATGCACGTGAAGCCATGAGTGTCCTGCGGAGGAGCGGATTCATATTCTAATAACCGTGCGCGGGTTAGGCGGCACCTATCTATGCGATAGATGCCGCCCGTCTCAACTAAAGATAGTTTTTGTCCTCCAAAAACAAAGGAATGCCCCTTAGGCTTTACTTCTCTTCAGAAAAAGGATTGTGTTTCAAAAGATTTCTGTGAACAATCTTAACAAAACTCCCAAAATTTAAGGGCTCTTTTCAATTTTATTTGCTGTTGGTCGCAAATGAGCGAAATATAGGGCTTTTTGGTAATGCGCTCATACTAAGAGGGTTATCAGTATTTGAGGTAAAACAATCCATAAAATAGAGGCAAAAAGGGTTGAAAAGTGCCGTTTTTTAACTGTTTTTCGTATAGAAAGGAGGCACCTTTCGGGTCGTTTGATGCCTTCAAACGGGTAGTTAGGTGCCGACTAACTACCCTTTAGGTATATCCTAACTCTTTTTTTGCTCAAAATAAGCGTTTTGAGGGCTAGGAATTTTCTAGAAGCTCCAAAAATCCATACATAATTTTCGACAAATTTTCTTTACATTCCAACGTTTGTCTACTCCTTTTTTTTCGAAAATTCACTGCCAAATTCTTCCTTGTTTCAGAAATAATCCTTACTTTTGCAGCACCTAACAATTAAAAAACAAAAGAACTATGGGTCTTATTTATTCACTTCTTATAGGATGTTTAGCTGGTTTTTGTGCCGGCAAGTTGATGAAAGGCGGAGGTTTTGGTCTGATCATGAACCTGGTCCTTGGTCTGTTTGGCGGTGCCCTCGGTGGCTGGTTATTCGATCTGCTCGGTATTGAATGGGGTGGTCTTCTGGGACAACTCGGTACAGCCATTATCGGTGCTGTTGCCATCCTTTGGGTTGCCTCGCTAATAAAAAAATAGACGATATGAAAAGATTGTTATTATCTATTGTCGTGATGATATCCATTACAACAAGTTATGCACAAAAAATGCTGGTACTCTACTATTCCGAGACCGGCACGACGAAGACGGTGGCAGAAGAGTTGCAGAAGCAACTGAATGCTGATATCGAGGGTATTGAGGCCGTTGAGCCTTATTCCGGCAATTTCCAGGAGACGATACAACGCGGACAGCGTGAGATGCAGAGCGGCAACTGGCCCGCCATCAAACCCCTGCAGAAGAATGTTGCAGATTACGACATTATCTTCCTCGGCTATCCCATCTGGTTTGGCACCTATGCCAATCCCATTGTCACCCTCGTCAAGGAGAACGATTTCGCAGGGAAGACCATCGTACCGTTCTGCAGCTTCGGCAGCGGAGGTCTGAACACGTCGACGGAAGCCCTGAAGAAGGCACTGCCCAAGGCTACGATCAAGAACGGCTATGGTGTCCGCACCGCTCGTGTGGCAGCAGCCCCCAAGGAACTTGACCGTTTCCTGAAGGAGAACGGATATAAGGAAGGAAAGATTGAGAAATTGCCAGACTACTCCAACCAGCAGCCATTGACAGCCCACGAGCGACAGATGTTCGAGGCTGCCTGCTCCAGTTATCAGTTCCCACTCGGAACCCCTGTATCAGTAGGCAAGCGTAAGACTCCTGACAGCTTAGACTACAAATACACTGTCACTGGTCGTGGTATGAATGGTGAGGAAACAACCTCCATCATCTACGTCACCGTTCCCGATGCCGACCGTAACAATCCAGAGTTCACGGAAGTGGTGCGATAAAGGAAGAAATACATAGAAAATGAAGAAATTCTTGATTGGTGCTATCCTGCTGGTGGTAGTGATAGCGATGGCAAAGACAGTTCCCGACAAGAAAGCCCATAAGAAGGCGATGATGGAGGCTGTCAAGGCGTATGTGAATGACGAGGCAGAAGAGAAATATGGCGACAATATCCTGACAGACTTAGGAAAGGGTATCGTCAACAAGACCATTGAAGTCGCCCTGAACTCGAAACTGGAAGTCAACAACTACCTGATCTTCAACACAACCTCCGTAGAAGTGGATGATGAGACAAAGACGCTGTCGCTGGGTGTGTTCGGTCATGTCTTTACGTTTGACAAAGAGATGCTGCGCGATGCCTTAGAGGCTTCTGCCAAGGAGAAGGCAGAGAAGAAGAGTGAGCGCAAGGCTGCCAAGGAGGCTGCCAAAGAAGCCAAGAAACTGGAGAAGCAGAAACGTAAAGAGGAGAAGAAACGTGAGAAAGAGGCTCGCAAGGAGCAGAAGCGTCATGACAAAGCTGCCAACAAGTCTGCCAAGAAACTTATCAAGTCCGTTAAAAAGACGATGAAGGAAAACAAGAAAAAGGCAGAAGAAGAGGACTAATCAATAACAAGAAGACATAAAGAATGAAAAAATACCTGATCATTGCCTTTGCCGTATTAGGCATGGCATCCTGTAGTGAGAAGAAGTTCCATGTAGAGGGAAACATCACCAATGCCAAGGACTCCGTGCTCTATTTCGAGAATGTGGGACTGGAACAAATCAATGTTGTTGACTCCGTGAAACTCGACGAGGACGGTGCCTTCGCTTTTGCACAGCCTCAGAACGATGCTCCTGAGTTCTACCGCCTCCGTATCAGTGACCAGATTATCAACGTGAGCATCGACTCTACGGAAACGGTGACCATCAAGGCACAATATCCGCAGATGGCGACGCAGTATGAGGTCAGCGGTAGTGACGACTGTGCGAAGATCAAGGAGCTGACACTGAAGCAGATCGACCTGCAGAACCGTGCCATTGCCATACAGCGTAACCAAGACCTGACCATCGACGAGTCGAACGACAGTATCCTGAACATGATTAAAGCCTATAAGCAGGATGTGAAGACAAACTATATCCTCAAGGCACCCAATCGTTCCTATTCCTATTTCGCCCTCTTCCAGGCTATCGGTAACATGCTGATCTTCAATCCCCGTTCCAACAAGGATGACATCAAGGTATTCGCTGCCGTTGCCACCAGTTGGGACACCTATCACCCCCATTCTGAGCGTGGCGCTAACCTGCATAACATCACCATCGAGGGTATGAAGAATATCCGCATTGCAGAGGCTAACGCTTCCCAAACAATTGATGCCAGCAAGATATCGACAACAGGACTGATTGATATTGCCCTCTATGACAACAAAGGACAACTACGCCGTCTGACAGACCTGAATGGTAAGGTGGTACTGCTTGATTTCCACCTCTTCGGACTGGAAAACTCTCCAGAGCGTATCCTGATGTTGCGTGAGCTCTATAACAAATACCACGAACAGGGACTGGAGATCTATCAGGTGTCACTGGATACTGACGAGCATTTCTGGAAACAGCAGACGGCTGCCCTGCCATGGATCAGCGTTCGCGACCCGCAAAGCATGGAGTCCCAGACACTGATTCTCTATAACATCCAGGGACTGCCTGACTACTTCCTCATCAGTCGTGACAACTCGCTCTATAAGCGCGGAACAGAGGTAAAGGATATCGAGACGGAGATCAAGAGTCTGCTGTAATGAGGGCTGTTAGCTTTTGGCTATTAGCTTTTGGCTTTTGGCTGACAAGTGTGGATGTCTTTAGTCAGGAAAGGGGAGGCTTCTCCTTGGAGCAGAAGAATGACACACTGTCAGTGCTGACGCTGAAGACAGACTCCACCTGTGACCGATGGGAACTGCCCTACCCTGTCTACCAGTTCTGTACGGGTGATGTCGATGGTGACGGGAGTATTGATGCGATGGTGGGTGTCATCAAGAGCACCCGCTATTTCAAGGAGAAAGGACGACGCCTGTTTATCTTCAAGAACTACCACGGACTGGTGCGTCCATTGTGGATGGGATCGAAGTTAGGCGGTATCCTGGAGGACTTCCGGTTCACAGACGGGAAGATACAGAGCCTGGAGCGCACGACAGACGGGAAATACGTGGTGGCGGAATACCGCTGGGCACATTTCGGCATGGGCTTTGAGCGTTTCCTACTGAAGAATGTGACAAGGGAAGAAGCAATAAAAACATTTAATAACTAAATAAACCATTTTGCCTATGAAGAAGTTAGTATTAACCATGATGGTACTTGCCTTCGCCTGGAATGCAAGTGCACAGAAGGAGTCACGTCCCGTCATCATCCCCGGCAAGGCGAAGATTGACGTGGAACAGTTGAACAAGAAACTGCCTCTTAACATCAATGTGGAGAACCTCTCCCTGGAGGAGACACGTATCCTGCGCAATGCTGTGTCTGCACGTCAGGGCTACCTTTTTATGAGTGCCGACCTGCGTGGTATCTTCAGTGCCACTTCCTGGTATGATTCTATCATGGTTGACCGCTACTACAAAGAGGAGGAAGGCAAGGCAAAACCTATCAAGTACACTCCAGCCGAACAGGCTTTCGTCAAGAAGCTACAAGCTCACGAGGCACAGTTGAAGGCACATAACAACATCGCTCCTGCCGGGATGATGACGAATATGGACAATATCGTCAATACCTTCCAGTTGCAGGACTTCAACCAGCGGCTCTACAACGCCATCGGAAAGAACGGCTTTGCCATCGTGCCAGGTAAGGAAGACCAGCTCTTCCATATCTATGAACGCAACGACTACCATGAGTTCCCCAGTTTTGTGACCACAGACCTCTTCCTGCAGGCTTTCCACATGTATTTCGACTGCCTGTTGAAGGAGACGGAGCAACAGAAGTTCTCACCGATGGTCACTGACTTCGCAAAGAAGAACTACGACCTCATGATGCAGAAGGCTGCTACGGCTACTGATCCGAAGATGAAGGCTGCCGCAGAATACAATGCCGCCTACTATGCCATCGCCTATGCCCTGAATACGGGTAAGGCTTTGTTGCCTGTTGCCGCTACCTATACAGACCTGGCAAAACAAGAGGTCAAGAATGTCAACGATGCCGATACGAGATATTCAGAGTTCTTGGGTTATGTACCTGAGAAGAGGATGCCTAAGTTCATCTATAACATCTATCGTCCACGTGGCCACTATACCCGTAACGAGACACTGAAACAGTATTTCCGTGCAATGATGTGGTTGCAGAATGTCCCCTTCGGCACCGATAAGGACGACCAGTTGCGTGCTGCCCTGCTGTTGGCACAGACCATTGGCAGCAATCCAGCACTGACGACACTCTATAAGAATATGACAGAGCCTATCACTTATCTGATGGGTATGCCTGACGATGTGAGCATCCTGCAGGTCTATGGAGAGATGCAGAAGAACGGTGCCACCCTGGAACAACTCTATAACGACAATAAGAAGTTCGAAGCTATCCGCAAGGCTTTAGAGGAACTCGCCAAGAAGCAGACACGTATCAAGCCCAAGTTCCAGTCATCCAGTGCGTTCAAGATTTGTCTGATGCCTCAGCGTTACTTCCCAGACAACGAAGTATTGCAGGAGATGGTCGACTATGAGACCAAGCCCACCCTACGTGGTGTTCCCAAGGGTCTTGATGTCTTTGCTGCCATTGGCATCACTTCCGCTGAACGTCTCTTGTTGGGAGAACTCAACGAACAGGGCAGATGGAATAAGTATACGGAGAACCTGAACGCCATGAAACAGCGGATGGGTGAAATCAACTGGAAAGAGACCGTTGCCAATCGCTGGATATATGCCATGAAGGATGTGAACAGCAAGAACGCCAAATATCCGAAGTTCATGCAGTCGCCCCAGTGGGAGAAGAAAAACCTGAACACCTCCCTTGCCTCATGGGCAGAGTTGAAACACGACGCGATCCTTTATGCCAAACAGCCGATGGGTGCCGAGTGTGGCGGCGGTGGTGTTCCTGATCCCATCACCAAGGGATATGTGGAGCCGAACGTCGCCTACTGGACAAAAGCCATCGAACTGATTGACGAGACGATGGCAGTGATGAAACGCTTCGACCTCGTGACGGAGAAAGCCACTACAGCGACAGAAGACCTGCGCGACAAAGCGGAGTTCCTGTTGAACTGCAGTAAGAAGGAATTGGCAGGACAGAAACTCTCTAACGAGGAATACCAGCAGATAGAGGTTATCGGTTCTGCCTTCGAGAACATCACCCTCAACCTCATCAAGGAACCCGACCAGTATCTGATGGGATGGGGTGACGTACAGGGTGCCGACAAGTCGATAGCCGTCGTTGCTGATGTCTATACAGCCAATGCAGGTAACAACCCTGCCCAGTCGGTATTGTACGAGGCTGTAGGTCCTGCTCATGAGATCTACGTGGTCGTTGAGATCGAAGGTTATCTCTATCTCACCCGTGGTGCCGTCCTCTCCTATCGTGAATTCGAGGAGGCTATTGATGCACCACGTACCACTGACGAGGAATGGCAGCAGCAGTTGGAGTCACAGCCTGAGAAGGGCATCCCCGACTGGATGAAGGAAATCCTTGTACCTCTCGATGGCAAGAGCATCGACAACGAGCATATCTTCTATAGCTCCGGATGCTAACGAGTCTGATATCCATGTTGATGATGGTAAGCGTGAGTGACACGCTTACCATCACTTTTACTGGCGATTTATTGCTGGACCGGGGTGTCCGTCAACACATTGAACATCGCGGTGTCGACCACCTCTTCTCCCCCTTTGTCGACTCCGTCTTCCAGTCAAGTGATCTCGTGGTGGCAAACTTAGAGTGTCCTGCCACAAAGATCGTACAACCGAACTTCAAACAGTTTATCTTCCGTGCCGAACCAGAATGGCTAAATACACTGAAGGCACATGGTATCACACATCTCAACCTCGCCAACAACCATAGCATCGACCAAGGAAGGGCTGGGTTGGCAGACACGAAAAAGAACATAGAGGAGGCAGGCATGATACCTGTGGGGGCAGGCAGTAATATGCAAGAAGCAGTACAACCTGTGTTATTAGCCTCATCGCCTCGAAAGGTGTGGCTGTTATCCTCGCTGCGCATGCCTCTGGAGAACTTCTCCTATCTGCCCGACAAACCGTGTGTCAGTCAGGAGAGCATCGACTCCCTCACCACAAGGGTCAAGACACTGAGAGATCATGACCCTCAGTGCTATATCATTGTTTCCCTGCACTGGGGAGGGGAGCACACCCTGAAACCTATTCCGTCACAGCGACAACAAGCCCACGACATAATAGACGCTGGTGCCGATGCCCTGATCTGTCACCATACCCATACACTCCAGACCATTGAGGAGTATCAGGGAAAACCTATCTACTACAGTATCGGTAACTTCATCTTCGACCAGAAGAAGCCTATCAACAGTCGTGCCTGTATGGTAAAGGTGTCTATCACAAAAGAATCGTCCCATTTCGAGACGATTCCTATCATGATAGGCAACTGCGTTCCTTATCAAGCTGATATCCCGTAGACAAGCTAAAAACTATTGAGCCACGCTTTCAATTCCAGCATCATCTCGAAATGATAGGGGAACGACTGCAGGATACCGAAGCCATGTCCTCCTGAGGGATAACTGTGGAAAGAGGCTGGTACTCCACAATGACTCAGTTCCTCGTAATAACTGATTGCATTGACAGGAGATACTGCCTTGTCGTCATTAGCAAGGGCAATAAAGGCACGAGGTGTGGAATACTTCACATGTTGCTCATTGCAATACTCGTTCACCAGTCTACGCTTGGGTTTCTTTCCTAACAGGTTATCACGGGAGCCTTGGTGGGTCATGCCCTGTTCCATGGAAATGACTGGATAGAACAATATCTGGAAGTTAGGAGCGGCTTCACCTGTGGAATGTGTGGCAATGGTAGAGGCGAGATGTCCTCCTGCCGAGAACCCCATGATACCCACCTCCTTGGGATTGATTTCCCAGGCTACAGACATCCTGCGTACCAGACGCATCGCCTCTTCGGCATCCTCAATAGGCACTTTATAAACACCATGTGGCATGCGGTATTTCAGCACGATCACTGCGATACCCTGCGCATTGAAGAACGGTGCCCAGGCAGTACCTTCCTTCTCAAAGGCAAGATGGGAATAGCCTCCACCTGGACAGATAACAACAGCACGACCAGTGGCTACTTCCTTCTTGGGAAGGAATACCGTTACCTTTGCCAAGTCATTCGGGTCACCATTCGATGTCTTGGGAGCTCCCTCCCACAAATCCATCTCAACTCCCTGCTGTGCAAAGGCTGACGATGACATGAATAACATCGACCAGACGAATAGAATTTTCTGTATTTTCATAATTTCTTGTGATTGATGCTTGCAAAGATACGAAAAATCATTATCTTTGCACCATCATTCGACTAAAAACTTTTAACGATGTATAAACGAATTCTATCATTGGCTGTTCTTGCCTCCCTTGCTTTCCATGCACAGGCAAAAGTAAAGTTGTCACACCTTGTAGGCGACAACATGGTGATCCAACAAAATACGAACGTGCGTCTGTGGGGATGGGCGAAGCCTAACAGTACCGTTACGGCAACAACTTCCTGGAGTCAGGAAAAGAGTACGGTCAAGGCAGGAAAGGACGGACAGTTTCTTCTGACGGTCAAGTCGCCCAAGGCATCCTATACTCCTTTGAGCATTACCTTCAACGATGGCGACGAAGCCGTAACCATTAATAATGTACTCGCGGGCGAGGTTTGGGTTTGTGCAGGTCAGTCGAATATGGAGATGCCTGTCAAAGGCTTCGGCATGTGTCCTGTGAAAGACTATAATTATCATATCCTTGATGCCGTCAACTCGAAAGGGGTACGTAGCATCAAGATTCCCAGTGTGATGGCGGCAAAGCCTCTCAACGATGCCCAATGTGAGTGGCGCGTTTGCAGTCCCAAGGCTGTGGGTGAGTTCTCTGCTACGGGTTATTTCTTCGCCCGTCTGCTTAGCCGTACCCTCGACATCCCTGTTGGCATCATCGAAGCTAACAAGGGCGGCACACGTGTAGAGAGCTGGTTGACGAAGGAGAACTTAGAGAAATACACCAATGACCCCACCGATTCTGTGGAGATCTGTAAGAAATGGGCGGAGTGGGACTACCATCGTTCTTTGCTTTGGGGTAACGGCACTTTCAACCCTATCTTAAACAGTACCATCAAAGGTATCATCTATTATCAGGGCTGTTCGAATGTAGGTGACCCTGGCGACCAGTATTCGCAGCGCATGAAAATATTGGTGGACCAGTGGCGCAGTCAGTTCAAACTCGGTGAGATACCTTTCTATTTTGTGGAGATAGCCCCCTGGGCATATGATGACGGAGATATCAACGCCATCAGTGGAGCCCTGTTGCGCGAACAGCAGTACAAAGCATCCAAGATCATTCCCAACAGTTCGCTGGTATGCACCAACGACCTCGTCTATCCCTATGAGTTCTCGCAGATTCATCCTGCACAGAAACAACCTGTTGGTGAGCGACTCGCCTTCACGGCATTACATCGTGCCTACGGCTATGAATACATCCAGTATAAGAGTTCGTCGTTCAAGGATATGACCATCAAGGGCGACACTATCTTAATCCACACGGAGGATAACTACTGGTGTGATGCGCCCTTTGAACAGATGCAGGGCTTTGAGATTGCCGGAGAGGACAAAGTATTCTATCCTGCTGAGGCTAAACATTTCTGGCAGGCAGGCGGTGGCTACTGGGACGAGGCCATTGCCATTACCTCACCCAAGGTCAAGAAACCTGTTGCCGTACGTTATTGCTTCAAGAACTTCCAACTAGGTAATGTCAAGAACGGAGGAAACCTGCCTTTGTTCCCCTTTAGAACGGACTCATGGTAAAAGAGCATCCTTTAGAGAAATTTGCTTACTGTCCTATCTGTGGCAGTAAGCATTTTGTCATCAATAACTTCAAGAGCAAGCGATGTGAGGACTGCGGCTTCGTCTATTATGCGAATCCCTGTGCCGCCACTGCTGCCCTTATCGTCAACGACAGGAAGGAACTGTTAGTGGTGCGTCGTGCCAAGGAGCCTGCCAAGGGCACCCTTGACCTGCCTGGCGGTTTCGTGGATATGTACGAGACGGCAGAGGAGGGCATGCGACGGGAGATCAAGGAGGAGACGGGACTAGATATTGACAAAATAGAGTATCTTTTCTCCAGTCCTAATGTCTATATGTATAGCGGTCTTGGTGTACACACCATTGATATGGACTTCTTGGTACACGTCCCTAACGACTGTTCAGTACGTGCTGCCGACGATGCTGCGGAATGCCTATGGATACCCATTCAAGACATCCGCCCTGAAGAGTTCGGACTCCTTAGTATCCGTCATGCCGTAGAGCGATTCTTGGAGCAAAACCGTTAATAAAAGCAAAAAACTACTATATATATAAGGTGTAACCAAAACTTTTCTCTACTTTTGCAGCCCGAAACTTAATTTTATCAAGATATGCAAAAGAATTTAGTGATTGTGGAGTCGCCTGCCAAGGCTAAGACAATCGAAAAGTTTTTGGGTAACGACTTCAAGGTCATGTCCAGTTATGGACACATCCGTGACTTGAAGAAAAAGGAGATGAGTATCGACACTACGACGCTCGAACCCGAATATGAGATTCCCGAGGAAAAGGAAAAACTCGTCAAGGAACTGAAATCCAACGCCAAGAAGGCTGAGAAGATATGGCTCGCATCCGATGAAGACCGTGAGGGAGAAGCTATCTCCTGGCATCTCTGTGAGGTGCTGGGACTGGATGAGGAGAAGACGAACCGTATCGTGTTCCACGAAATTACCAAACCAGCTATCTTGGAGGCTATCGAACATCCACGTCATCTGGATATGAATCTGGTGAATGCCCAGCAGGCTCGTCGTGTACTCGACCGTCTGGTAGGCTTTAAACTCTCGCCCGTATTGTGGCGTAAGGTGAAGCCCGCGCTCTCAGCAGGTCGTGTACAGAGCGTTGCCGTCCGACTAATCGTGGAGCGTGAGCGTGAGATACAGAATTTCAAGAGTGAGCCTTTCTACAGCGTAAACGGTATCTTCGCCATCACCAATGCCGACGGCTCACAGACAGAGGTAAGAGCATTGCTCGGTACTCGTTTCAAGACCCATGAGGAGGTAGAACTGTTCCTGGAGAAATGCAAGGAGGCTACCTATACCGTTGAGAGTGTCAGCAAGAAGCCGATGAAGCGTACCCCTGCACCTCCCTTCACAACCTCCACACTCCAACAGGAGGCTGCCCGTAAACTGGGATTCACCGTCAGTCAGACAATGATGGTGGCACAGCATCTGTATGAGAACGGACGCATCACTTATATGCGTACTGACTCTGTCAACCTCTCCGGTCTCTGTATCAATGCCAGCAAGGAGGAGATTAAGAACCTCTATGGCGAGGAATACAGCAAGCCTCGCCAGTACCGTACCAATGCCAAGGGTGCTCAGGAGGCACACGAGGCTATCCGTCCTACCTATATGAACCAGACGGAGATAGAGGGTACCATTCAGGAGAAGAAATTATATGACCTCATCTGGAAGCGCACCATTGCCAGTCAGATGGCAGATGCGGAGATTGAAAAGACGACAGTCAATATCACTGTCAGCGGTACTGACGAGCTGTTTATTGCCCAAGGTGAGGTTGTGAAGTTCGACGGTTTCATCAAGGTTTATCGTGAGTCACTTGACGATGAGGAGCTGCAAGAGGAGGAGCTGAGCCATATCCTGCCTCCACTGAAGAAAGGTCAGGAACTGACTCGCAGGGAGATACAGGCTACAGAGCGTTTCAGTCAGGGACCTGTCCGCTATACGGAGGCATCTCTGGTACATAAACTGGAAGAGCTGGGCATCGGTCGTCCCTCTACTTATGCGCCTACCATCTCCACCATCCAACAACGTGATTATGTACACAAAGGTGACAAGAAAGGCGAAGAGCGCACCTATACGATTGATGTCCTGAAAGGCAAGCAGATCAAACAGTCTGTCCGCAAGGAGATGGCTGGCTCCGACAAGGGAAAACTCTTGCCTACTGATATCGGTATTGTCGTCAACGACTTCCTGATGGAGCATTTCACAGACATCATGGACTATAACTTCACAGCAAAGGTGGAGCGTGACTTCGATAAGATTGCAGAAGGCAATGAGAAATGGACAAGTATGATGAAGCATTTCTACAAGAGTTTCGAACCTACTGTAGAAAAGACCATCAATGCCCGTCAGGAACACAAGGCCGGAGAACGTCAATTGGGTACCGACCCCAAGAGCGGACGTCCTGTGTTTGTCAAAATCGGCCGTTTCGGACCTGTTGTCCAGATAGGTTCTGCCGATGATAGTGAGAAGCCCCAGTTTGCCCAGTTACCCAGTGAGATGAGTATGGAGACACTGACACTGGAGGAGGCACTGGAACTTTTCAAACTGCCTCGTACCGTCGGAAACTTCGAAGGCCATCCTGTCGTCATCGGTACGGGTCGCTTCGGTCCCTATATCCTCCATCAGAAGAAATACACCTCTCTTCCTAAGGGTACTGATCCAATGACGGTAACCCTAGATGAGGCCGTCGCACTGATCAACGAGAAGCGCCAACAGGAGGAGAAACGTCATTTGAAAACCTTCTCAGAGGATAGTAAACTGGAAATCATCGACGGTCGTTACGGTCCCTATCTGTCTTATAACGGTAAGAACTTCCGTTTGCCGAAGAACATGCACCAGCGTGCTGCTGAACTGACCTACGACGAGTGCATGAATATCGTCAACGCACCTGCCAAGAAAAAATGAGACGGATTATCCTCATTGGCTATATGGGGTCAGGGAAGACCACCATCGGCAAGGCTCTCTCCAAAGAGACCGGTATGATGTTCTATGACTTGGACTGGTATATCGAGAGCCGGATGCGCAAGACGGTGGCACAGATTTTTGCCGAGCGTGGGGAAGAGGGATTCCGCCAGATAGAATACAACATGCTGCATGAGGTGGCGGAGTTTGAGAATGTCATCATCAGTTGCGGAGGCGGTACCCCCTGTTTCTTTGACAATATGGACTACCTGAACCAACAGGGAGACGTGTGCTACCTGAAAGCCACTCCGGAGGTGCTTTATGACCACCTGTTGATGGGGAAGGTTGAACGCCCGTTGATCAAAGGGAAGAGTCCCGAGGAACTCATTACCTATATCACGGAACAAGTTGGAAAGCGTGAGGAGTTCTATACCAAGGCACGCTATACCCTCGATGTCAGTCTGATGGATAATTACGAGAAAATCCAGATCAGTGTATCCGCCCTGCGCGAACTATTAAAACTATAAAACTACAACTATAGGAACTATAGTCACTATAGGAACTCTATAAAATAAAGAAGATGAAGAAATGGACGATTGAAGACTCCAAGGAGCTCTACAACATCAATGGCTGGGGAACCAGTTACTTTGGTATCAATGACAAGGGTAATGTCTATGTGACTCCTTGCAAGGACGGTACTCAGATTGATATCCGCGAGGTGATGGATGAACTGTCACTGCGTGATGTCCAGTCTCCTGTATTGCTGCGATTCCCTGACATTCTCGACAACCGTATCGAGAAGACGTGGAGTTGTTTCAAGAAAGCAGCGAAGGAGTATGACTACAAGGGTGAGAACTATGTGGTCTATCCTATCAAGGTCAATCAGATGCAGCCTGTCGTTGAGGAAATCATCTCTCATGGACGTAAGTTCAACCTCGGACTGGAGGCTGGTTCGAAACCTGAGCTGCATGCTGTCATCGCCATGCAGTGCCAGAGTGACTCCATTATCATCTGTAACGGTTATAAAGACCAAAGTTATATTGAACTTGCCTTGCTCGCCCAGAAGATGGGCAAGCAGATCTTCATCGTCGTAGAGAAGATGAACGAGTTGGAGATCATCGCCAAGGTCGCCAAGAAGTTGAATGTGCGTCCGAATATCGGCATCCGCATCAAACTGGCCTCCAGCGGTAGCGGCAAATGGGAAGAGAGCGGAGGCGATGCCTCTAAGTTCGGACTGACAAGTGCGGAGCTTTTGGAGGCTTTAGAGATGCTGGACAAGAAAGACATGCGTGACTGTCTGCGCCTCATCCATTTCCATATCGGTTCGCAGATTACGAAGATACGCCGTATCCAGACGGCTCTGAGAGAGGCCTCCCAGTTCTATATCCAACTGCATAAGATGGGCTATAATGTCGACTTTGTCGACTGCGGTGGCGGCTTAGGCGTCGACTATGACGGCACCCGTTCTCCTTCTAGTGAGAGTTCTGTGAATTACTCCATTCAGGAGTATGTCAACGACTGTATCTATACCTTTGTGGATGCCGCCAACAAGAACGAGCTGCCCCACCCCAATATCATCACGGAGAGTGGACGCTCACTGGCTGCCCACCATTCTGTATTAGTCATCGATGTGCTGGAGACAGCCTCGTTGCCTGAGATGCCTGAAGAATTCGAACCTGACGAGAACAGTCATCAGTTAGTAAAAGACCTTTATGAGATTTGGGACAACCTCTCACCTCGCAATGTCTTGGAAGACTGGCACGATGCGGAACAAATTCGTGAGGAGGTCCTTGACCTCTTCAGCCATGGTATCGTCGACCTGAAGACCCGTGCCGAGATAGAGGCGATGTACTGGAGTGTATGCCATGAGATCAATGCACTGGCGAAGAACCTCAAGCATATCCCAGAGGAGTTGATGAACATCGACAAGCTATTGGCAGACAAGTATTTCTGTAACTTCTCTTTGTTCCAGAGCCTCAGCGACTCCTGGGCAATTGACCAGTTATTCCCTATCATGCCTATCCAGCGTCTGACAGACCGTCCTACCCGTAACGCTACCCTACAGGATATCACCTGCGACTCTGACGGTAAGATTGCCAATTTTGTAACGAACCGCAACAACTCCCATTCACTGCCCGTCCATCCCCTGAAGAAGAACGAGCCCTATTACCTTGGCGTCTTCCTCGTGGGAGCCTATCAAGAGATCCTAGGCGACATGCATAACCTATTTGGCGATACCACTGCCGTTCATATCTCCGTCAAGGATAAGGGCTATCATATCGACCAGATTATCGATGGAGAGACCGTGGCAGAGGTTTTGGAATATGTACAGTATGAGCCCAAGAAACTGGTACGCCAACTGGAAATCTGGGTGGCAAAGAGTGTGAAACAAGGAAAAATCACCCTCGAAGAGGGAAAGGAATTCCTTAGCAACTACCGCTCTGGGCTCTATGGATATACTTATTTGGAATAACAAAAATGAAAGAGAAACTGACAATAGTAAAAGTGGGAGGAGCTGTAGTCGAGGATGAACTGCAGCTCTCTCATCTGTTAAAGGACTTCAGTGCCATTGAAGGACGGAAGGTTTTGGTACATGGTGGTGGACGCAAGGCTACCAAGATGGCAGAACGCCTGGGTATCGAGACACAGATGGTGAACGGACGACGTATCACGGATGCCGCTATGCTGGAGGTCGTCACGATGGTGTATGGCGGACTCGTCAATAAGAACCTGATAGCACAATTGCAGGCAAACGGTGTCAATGCCCTTGGACTCACTGGTGCCGATGCCAATGCCATCCGCAGTCATAAACGCCCTCTGAAGGACGGTATTGACTACGGCTTCGTCGGTGACGTAGACCAAGCTGACGGCATGATGCTGAGTCGACTCATCGAAGCCGGTATCACCCCAGTGATGGCACCCCTGACCCACGACGGCGAGGGACATATCCTTAATACCAATGCCGATACGATAGCCTCGGAGACAGCAAAGGCACTGGCTAATATCTATGACGTGACGCTAATCTTTTCCTTTGAGAAGAAAGGCGTACTCCGTAACCCTGATGACGACGAGAGTGTGATTCCCGTGATCACCCATGAAGACTTTCAACAATACAAGGCTGACGGCACCATCTCTGGCGGTATGCTGCCGAAAATAGAGAATGCTTTGAATGCTGTGGATGCCGGCGTCTCCAAAGTCATCATCACCCTTGCTACTGCTATTGACGGACAACACGGCACCATCATCAAAAAATAAAAAGTGGCTATCAGTTTCCAACACGACATCCTGCCGCTGAAGGACAAACTCTTCAGATTGGCTCTCCGCATCACCCTCAATCCTGCGGAGGCTGAGGATGTGGTACAGGAAACGATGGTGAAGGTATGGAACCGACGTAACACCTGGGATACTATTGAGAATATAGAGACTTTCTGTCTGACGGTCTGCAGGAATCTTGCCTTGGACAAGACACGCCATCTGGGCAACCAGACACTCTCACTGGATACAGAGACGGAACCTACAGATAATAGCCATCACTCTAACCCAGAGGAACAAGTCATCCAACAGGACCGCATCCGATTGGTACGCCAACTTATTAACCAGTTGCCTGAGAAACAGCGGAGCTGTATGCAACTGCGAAACATCGAGGGTAAGAGCTATAAGGATATTGCTACCATCCTTGAAATTACGGAGGAACAGGTGAAAATCAATATCTTTCGGGCCCGCCAGACTATCCGAGAACAATTCAAGAATGCAGATACATAATTTTTTTTCGTTTTTCTTGTAACTTTTCCTTTCGTCATTCGTCTTCTATTATGTAGGGGCAAAAAATCCCGAACAAAATGGACTACAAGTACATCGAACAACTCTTAGAACGCTACTGGGCAGCAGAAACCACCCTTGAGGAAGAGGGTATCCTGCGCACCTTCTTCAGCCAGAAGGATATTCCTGCTGAACTGGAGCCCTATCGCGCACTCTTCGTCTATGAGACGACAGAAGCAGAAGCCCACCATCTGGGTGAGGATTTCGATGAACGGATGCTTGCCATGATCCAAGAAGAGACAACAACTACCGTAAAGGCTCAGGTGATTCCGATGAGACAACGTCTCATGCCACTCTTCAAGGCAGCAGCAGTCGTAGCCATTATCCTGACGATTGGCGGAGCATTGCAACGCCCATGGGATGCCAGTTGGAACGATCCGCGCATCGAGTATGCCAACAGCTATACCCTGCAGGTCGACTCTGCCGATGTGACACCTATGCAGGCTGAAAACATCACAGAGATGCCTGCCGACACTGCCAAGGTTATCCCGACAGCGGTGGCAAAAGATTAACGAAAATTTTCTATGCTTTCTCTATAATTAATATCATGTTTAGTTAAAA
The DNA here is from genome assembly GCA_017645645.1 of Prevotella sp. Lineage (GTDB taxonomy): Bacteria > Bacteroidota > Bacteroidia > Bacteroidales > Bacteroidaceae > Prevotella. Next base: position 93,963 of record JAGCOB010000022.1, read on the forward strand.
CAAACCAAAGAAACTGTGAAGTTTCTGTTCTCTCAAATTTTTCATAACATACTAACGATAGCGGACTGCCAGTCATCGATTGACGAGCAGTCCGCTGATTTTTTATAGGATATTGTCCCCTACTCCGCCCTACGCATTCCGAGATAGAGCTGATAGATGGCAGGCAGACAGATCAGCAGGGAGAAGAAGACGGCAAGATAGACATGAAGTTCGGAGCCTTTGAAAAGGTCGATGAGTTTCATGTCTTTGTCTGGATAGGCATGATAGATAATATATGCTGCTGAGTTGTTGGCCCAGTGGTATGCCATACCAGGCAGGATAGAGCCTGTACGCCAATACATCCAACCTAACAACCACCCTGCCAGGAAGGCAAAAGGCATCTGTACAGGGTTCATGTGAATCAAGGCAAAGAGTACTGCCGATACCGATATGGCACCATAGACACGATTATTCGCTGTTGATTGTTTGTCAATGCCATTGTCCCATCCTAATAAGGTACGCAGGATAGCACCTCGGAAGACGACCTCCTCAGCCAAGGGAGCCAATATGCCGATGACCAGATACCCCCAATAGTCGCCCAGCAACATCTCCTGCTGGTCTTCTATCCAGTTAGGCAGTTCCGGCATATTCTCCTGCAACCATGAGATAGGAATGATTAAACCTAAGGCTGCGATGATTGACCATATCAATACCAACCATTGCTTAGTGGCCATCCAACGGGGAGATACCTCTGCCCATCGTGACAAAAGGAAGATGGTAAGAATCAAAGCACTGCATACTGCCATCGACACAACCATCTCTGCAACAGTCAAGTCCGTATTATCTGTCACTTGTTGCCATATTGCATGCACTATTAAACCTGCCATCGCCTGCATGGCAACGAATATCAAGGCATATAAAAAAGCATTTATGATTTTCTTCATAACTTTAAACTATGAACTGTATTTGCGTCTTCTTTAAGTTGTTCCTTCAGCTCCTCCTCGTTGTCGAATTGACGTTCCTCGCGCAGCCGTTCAATGAAGCTCACCGTTATCTCCTGTCCATAGAGGTCACCCTCATAGTCGAGGATATGTACCTCTAAGGTCTGCGAATGCTCACCAAAAGTAGGACGAGTGCCGATGTTCATCATACCAACAAACATCTTCCTTCTTCCTTCTTCCATCAGACATCTCACTGCATAGACACCAGAGGCTGGAATGAGTTTACGAGGGTCGTTAAGTTGCAGGTTTGCCGTTGGGAAACCTAATGTAGTACCGATGTGCTCACCCCTGACGACTTTGCCTGTCAGACGATATGGATAACTCAGACATTCCGCTGCCTCACTTACATTACCTTCTGCCAACAATTGTCGGATAAGGGAGGAACTGATTTCTGGCTTTTGGCTTTTGGCTTTTAGCTTTTGGCTAACAGCAGGCAGCTGCTCTACTTCCATCCCTATCTCTTTCCCATATCGAACATAGTCTTCGAAAGTATCATGACGATTATGACCGAAGCGGTTGTCATAGCCTGTCATCAGTACCTTCACGCCCAACTGGTTAGCCATCAGTTGCATGAAATCGCGTGCCGTAAGATTTGCCATCTCCTTCGTGAAGGGAAGCACCACGCAATAGTCGATACCCGTCTCTTCCAACAGCCTCATCCGCTCGTCGAAGGTCGTCAACAACTGGGGCTTCCAGTCTGTCTGTACCACCTCCCGTGGATGCTGGTCGAAGGTAATCACCATCGATGCCAGTTGGTGTGCCTTGGCATAGTCACAGATATGGCTGAGCACAAAGCGATGCCCCTTGTGTACTCCGTCGAACATGCCGATGGTGGCGACACAAGGTATTGCCTGTTGTTCATTTCCTTTGAGTATCAACGTCTCCATTGCAGGTGCAAAGGTAGTGTAATTCGAGAGAAAAGCCAAAAAAAGTTTGGAGAATTCGATTATTTGCCGTACCTTTGCACTCCGAATCGGACTTGTAGCTCAGTTGGTTAGAGCAACAGACTCATAATCTGGAGGTCCCAGGTTCAAGCCCTGGCTGGTCCACAAAATCAAGTTGGTGATTTTGAGAGAGTTACGCAAGAAGCGTGACTCTCTTTTTTTGCCCTTATATATACTTTGGGAACAAACAGGGAACAAAGACTCATTTTCTAATAGTAATAAAATTGAACGTTTTTAGCGTTCTTTAGCTATCATGTGATAGTTTATTTGAAGATTAAGACTTCCTAAAACGCCTTGAACCAGTGCTGTTAAATTTTCAAAAATGGCCATTCTGACGGTCTTTCTGTTTGTCGGATTGTTATCTCGGCTTGACAAATCCACTATGCTTATATTACTCGCACTCGACATTTAAAAAGTAAAAGAATTAAACACAAAGAAGCCCGTCAACTGACCTCGAACTTTTAACTAATGCCATAAGCGGTCGGCTTTCGAGCGTGACGGGTGCTTCTTCTGTCAAATATGACGTAAAGAATAACTTCTATCTACATGCTGAATAAATCCTGCTGTACAGGCTTCTGTTTGCGTTTTGTGGGCGCATTCATTGGCTCCAATGACCATCCGAACTCCTTCAGATTGACTCTGAGCGCATACTTAATAATGCTATTCCGGCGGTAGGCATCGGTGCCGCTTTTGAATTTCGACTGTTTCTCTTTGTCTTGGATTACCTGAATCACCTGCATGTAACTATCGTAGCTCCTGCCAGCCTTCAAACGGATCTGTTTCATGTAATAAAGCACTTCATCTTCATGCAGATAATGGCCG
>JAGCOB010000023.1 GCA_017645645.1 Prevotella sp.
CATGTGCCCCATCAGAATCTCGCCGTATATTACGGTTTCAAGGCGGTTGACGGCTTGAAGCACACTGCTTATTTCGTGGGCCACATGGAGCATCAGGCCATCAAGGCCGAGAAGCTAACAGGTCAGGTAGTGATGGACAATTGTATCCGCTGCCACACACAGCTGAACACGGAGTTTGTGAAGACAGGTCGCATGGGTTATATGCAGCAGCAGGCTCAGGGCGGCAAGGTGTGCTGGGACTGTCATCGTAACGTGCCCCATGGCGGCATGAACTCGCTGATGGCGACACCGAATGCAGAAGGTGTTACACCACTACCACCATCGCCAGTACCTGAGTGGTTGCAGAAGATGATGAATTGAAACTTGAATCCTGAAACTTGAAACTAAAAAAACGAAATATTATGGCAAAGCAATTGAAACAATGGCAAGGTTGGCTTCTATTTGGAGGCTCAATGGTAGTGGTCTTCTTGCTGGGGCTGCTTGTTTCGTCGTTGATGGAGCGCAGGGCAGAAGTGGCTAGCGTATTTAACAACAAGCGTACCGTGTTTGAGGATGAAATCATCGCTCAGAACGAGAAGTTCAAGGCCGACTATCCTCGAGAGTACGAGACATGGGCGATGACGGAGGATACGACGTTCAAGTCGAAGTATAACTCGTCACAGGAGGTGGATGTGCTCGAACAGCGTCCTGAGATGGTCGTGTTGTGGGCTGGCTATGCCTTTTCGCGCCACTACAACACCCCTCGCGGACATAAGCATGCCTTGGAGGATATGCGCAAGATACTGCGTACAGGCAATCCTGGCATTACAGTGAAGACTGCCGACGGACGCGACTCTATTGCCGTAGATATTCAGCCTGCCACTTGTTGGACGTGTAAGGGTCCAGATGTGCCTCGCATGATGCGCGAACTGGGTAATGGTAAGGATCAGTTTGATCCCGCTAACTTCTACGCCAAGAAGTGGAGCGAGCTGGGTGCCGAGGAGGTGAACACCATCGGATGCTCCGACTGTCACGATGCCCGCACCATGGATCTTCGTCCTGCCCGTCCAGCCCTCTACGAGGCCTTTGCCCGTCGCGGCCTGAACGTGAAGGATGCCACCCATCAGGAGATGCGCTCTTTGGTGTGCGCCCAGTGCCACGTGGAGTATTACTTCATCAAACCTAACGACGAGAAGAATCCTGGCAAGGCTAATTATCTCGTATTCCCGCACGACAAGGGCTTGACCTGCGAGGCTGCCGAGGAATACTACGACGAGATTGGTTTCTACGACTATATCCATCCGCTGTCTAAGACCAAGATTCTGAAGGCTCAGCATCCTGGTTGGGAGATGTCGCAACACGGCATCCACGCCCAGCGTGGCATATCGTGCGCCGACTGCCACATGCCGTATAAACAGGAGGGTGGCGTGAAGTTCAGCGACCACCAGATTCAGTCACCGCTGGCTAAGATCGACCGCACTTGTCAGACCTGTCACCGTCAGGATGCCGAGGTGCTGCGCCAGAATGTCTATGATCGTCAGGAGAAGTGCAACGAGGTGCGCAACCGTGCCGAGCAGGAATTGGCCCGTGCCCACTTCGAGGCTAAGTTCATCATTGACAAGGGTGCTACCGATGCCGAGATGGCACCCATCCAGGCGCTGCTCCGTAAGAGTCAGTGGCGTTGGGACTATGCCATCGCCTCGCATGGTGCCACTTTCCACGCTCCACAAGAGGTTACCCGCTTGCTCTCTCACTCTGTCGACTATGCCCAGCAGGCACGCTTGCTCATTGCTCGCGTAGCTGCTAAGCACGGACATATGGGTGAGATACCAGTCCCCGATTATAGCACCAAGGCCAAGGCTCAGGTTGCTATCGGCCTCGACATGAAGACGCTGAACGAAAACAAGCAGCGTTTCCTGCAGGAAATCGAGCCCAAATGGATTCAGGAGGCTAAGAAGAACGGTAAGCTGATAGAACTCTGATGTGGAATAAACCTTGGACTATAAAAGAGGGCTTCCTCATTGGAGGAGGCCTTATCTTTGCTAGCGAATAAACAATTATGAGAAAAGCAAGTAGAGCAATGGATGCCGCCTTCGCATTGGAGGTGCTGGATAAGGCTCCATACATAACAATAAGCATGACGCGACCCGACGGGACACCATATGGACTGCCTCTGTCGTTAGCTCGCACAGACGAGAAAACCTTTTATTTCCATTGTGCCTTGGAGGGCGACAAGTTGGACTGCATTCGCTACTGTCCGACGGTATTCCTGTCGGCTGTTACAAAATGTGCGCCTACAGTCGGCCCTAAAGACGGGAGCTTTACGCTACAATACAAGTCAGCTACAGCCGTAGGTAAGGCAGAGATTGTGACAGAACGCGAAGAGAAGATTACGGCATTGAGAGCCATCTGCCAGCGTTTCCTTCCTCATCATATGGACGCTTTCGATGACGCTATTGCCCGTAGCCTTGAACGGACAGCGGTGGTACGCATCACTTTGACAGAGCCTCCAGTTGGTAAGCGCAAGCAGTATGATAAACAGGGTGATGAACTCAAGTGGGGACGAATGGAATGACCAGAATAGAACGAGAAAAGAAGACTGCTTGCAAGGGTTGTCCTACCCATTGCTATGCTCCAAAAGAGCGCGAGGCCATCCGTAAAGTGATGCGCTGGGCAGGACCAAGGATGATATGGTATGCTCCCAAAGATACCATCTTACATATACTAAAAAATGAATTGTAATGAAGCTAATAGATGATCATTTATTGAACGGATTGGAAGATGAAGCCAAGATTTCGCCGAGACTAAGGAAGAACTACAACTTCCATCAAAGCCTTCAGGACAAGTGCCACCGATTCCTTAATGCCTTGGAACCAGGCACATTTATCCCAGTACATCACCATCCTGACAAAGCAGAGACTTTCGTTGTACTGAAAGGAAAAGTCAAGGTGTCAACCTACAACGACGATGGTGAGGTGCTGGAGTCATATATCTTGAGTCATGAGGAAGGGCGCTATGGTGTTGATATCCCTGAGAATGTCTGGCATGGACTGGAGTGTTTGGAACCGAGTGTCCTGTTGGAGTGCAAGGCGGGACCATTCGTAGAGCATGAGGTGGACGGAATACTGGATATAAAGAAATAATACTGCATGAAAAACCAAAGGTAATGTCGGCTTATTCCTAATTATACAAAACAAATATAGGGAAAAATATGGCACAGAAACGATTCCATAAGCATTTCGAGACTCCGGGGCAACCGCTCTACTGGATCATCATCGCGTACATCATCCTCGGCTGGTTCTTCCCAGTGATTGGCCTGCTGGCACTCATCTGCATGATCGGCCCAGTGGTGACAAGTATATTTAAGGGCCGCTGGTGGTGCGGACACGTCTGTCCTCGCGGCAACATGTACGACCGTCTGCTGTCCAAATACTCACCCCATCGCCCGATTCCTAAGTTTGTGCGTACTTTTGGCTTCCGTCTGTTCATGGTGTTCTTTATTTTCGGTATGTTTGGCATCCAACTGAGTTTCGTGCCTTGGAGTGAGGGCGGACTGGCCATGTGGGCTGGCATCGGCAAAGTGTTCTGGACCATTATCGTTATGACCACCATCGTTGGTGTCACACTGTCGTTCATCTATGCTCCTCGCACTTGGTGTTCGTTCTGTCCCATGGGAACCATCTCCAACTGGATGGCACCCCGTAATGCTCCCCTGCCCAAGGCTTTCACCAACATCCACGTGTCGAGTGCCTGTCAGATGAAGTGCAAGAGCTGCGCCCGCGTCTGCCCCATGCAACTCACGCCCTACGATTCTCGCGGTGAGGCCGTCGGCTATCTGCACCCCGACTGTCTGAAGTGTGGCAAGTGTACATTGGCCTGTCCCACGAAGATAATGACCCTCAAACACTAAGTAATCATTAAAGTATCGTAATAATTGGGTACGAAGTTAGCAATTCTTCTTCTTTTTTCGTATCTTCGCAGCAAATATACTTAAAACTAATACGAAGTTGTTAGGCAACAAATACGATTATGAGTAAGGTTTTGATTTTACAGGGCTCTCCGAGAGCCAATGGTAATACCGCTTGGATGGCGGAAGAGTACAAGAAGGCTGCCGAGGCAGCAGGTCATGAAGTGACGCTGGTGAATGTTGCCAGGAAGAAGATTGCAGGCTGTCTGGCTTGCGAGTATTGTCATACTAAAGGCAATGGGGCTTGCATCCAGAAGGATGACATGCAGGAACTCTATCCGCTGATGAATGAGGCCGAAGTGCTGGTATTGGCTGCGCCTATCTACTACTTCACGCTCTGCGCCCAGATTCAGGCTCCCATCCAGCGTATGTACTGCGTCAACAAACCCACCAAGGTACAGAAGATGGCACTGCTGATGTCTTCCTATTCGCCCAACGTCTATGACGGTGCTACTGCTGAGTTTCGCGACATCTGCAACTACTGGCAGGTAGAGAACATGGGCTTTGTCTCTGCGAAGATAGATGAGCAGAAAACAGAGGAAACCAAGCAGAAAGTGATAGCATTGGCAGCGAAAGTATAAACAGACTTGCAAATAATGTACCTCAGAAGCCGAGGAACGCTTTGACGTCTGGGGCGTTCTCGAGGTCTTCCTTGGTGACGTAGAAGGATCCAGGGGGCACCAGTTCGAGATACTTGTCAAGGAACTCTTCCCAAGTCAGTTTGAAATATGAAGCAGGAATGAAGAACGTCCTCGACCCGCCTGCCGAACGGTTGCCGGCTGTGACATAAGCCGAATAGCCTCCCAACTCATGCTTCTGAATTCGATAGCACTCCAGATACCAGTCACCACGGCATGTGTTGGTTGCTGGCACATCAATGCTTTCCTTCACGGGATTGGCTCTCTGTAATTCCCAGTCACGACCACTGGCGAGCCGACGGAGAAACGTCTCACAATCGATATCTTCTGGATATGGCTTCAAGGTACCATCATACTGCGAGTGATAAGAGACGTACTGGTAATCATCACCAACTTTCTCAATACCCAAGTTCGTATTCTCTGCTATCATCTCCCTCGTTGCCCAGGGAAAATCCGCCTTCATCTGCTCGAATGCCTTGTCGATATAGGCATTCACATCGTAACCGTATGGGAATCTTTTATTCATATTCAAATTTCGTAAAATTCAGGCACAAAGATAGCAATAATTCCATTATAATCATTATATTTGTATTCAGATTTAAAATGTTTTGTGAAAAAGGTCATTTGAAGGTATGAAACTATTGAAACTATGGTTACTTGCTGCCATCTTTATCATTGGCGGCACTACTTCGTTCGCATTATGTTCAGACTGTAATGACAATCCGTACGAACAGGGTAGCCAGGCATTCTTTATTCCTAAAGCCCCCGACTACAACGACGCGACGATGTGGACTGTCGTCGATGATGACGCGGAAGGCAAAGGGGCTGACGTGTTCTACGTGGTATCGACATGGGAAGAGGACTGGAAAGATGCCAACGGACGGACGTGTCACTATGCCGACGTGTGGAATGCCACACATCGCGAACGCATGTCCATAGAGATCAACAAGGTGGCGGCATATATGTCGCCAGGCAATCGCTTCTATGCACCATATTACAGACATACCACGATTGATGCATGGTTAACGCAGAATGAAGACACCATCAACCGACGCATAAAATTATCTATGGACGATGTTCGTGCAGCCTTTGACCACTTCCAGGCACAGCGCGACCAAAGCCGTCCACTCATCATCGTAGGATTCAGCCAGGGCGGCAGGGCGATGGTGGAATTGCTGAAATATATCAGCGACGAGACATACAGCCAGTTGGTTGCTGCTTATGTGTTGGGCTATAAAGTGACTCATGCCGACATGGCGCAGTGCAGCCACATCCGTCCTGCTGAGGGAGAGACGGACACGGGTGTCACCATCTGCTACAACACCGTTAAGGACGTAAAGTACGCTAAGCCTATTATTGCTGGTTCTGACATCTGTATCAACCCCGTAAACTGGCGAACGGATGATGTGCCTGCTACGTTGCATTATACACAGCTGCTGGAGAATGAGACGCACGAACTTGATATTGCCGTCACGGTGTTCCCCGAACATCATGTGCTCGTCGTAAATGGCTATGACGGAGCCGAATATCCTCCTTATAAAGACTTAATTAATGTGGGCGATATTCATAGTTGTGAGCCCTGGCTCTATAGCGAGTGTCTGAAGAAGAACTTCGCTACGAGAACCAAGGAGTGGCGGCACAAAAATTCATTTATTCCTTGTTTTCAGCGTCGATAGCCTTGATCTTGTCACGGACAAGTTGTACCTCGTCTTTGAGTTTCTGAACCTTGCGGTTCATCTCGTCAATGAGCGAGTTGCCTTTCTTCGAAGAGGCGTTGAGGAAACCGAGGTTGTTCTCATAGGTCTGTACCTCTGCCTTCAGTTGCTCATACTGGCGCATCAGACGGGCGCGCTCGTTGTCAAGGGCATTCTCGCCACGTTCAGCCACCTGCTTGAGGTTGTCCTTGAACTTGTTGAGGCGGCGTTTGGCGACTGTGATATTGAGGTCTTTATAGAGTTTGTCAAGGATGGCATGGTATTCCTCATAGATCTTATCCTTCTCCTTAAAGGGCACATGACCGATGCTCTGATATTCCTCTACGAGTTGCTGTACCTTTTCCTGTAGGTTTTCAGCCTTTTCCTCGGCAGCGGCTTTCAGGCGTTCGATGACATCACGCTTCTTCTCTAAGTTCTGGCGCTCTTCGCCACGGCCACCAGCACCGGCGGCATTGCGGGCCTCGAAGAACTTGTTGCAGGTTGCTAAGAACTCTTCCCATAGCTGGTCACCCAGTTTCTTGGGTACCATACCGATGGTCTTCCATTCTTTCTGGAGGTTGATGAGCTTATCACTGGTCGACTTCCATTCCGTGGAGTCTTGCAATGCCTTTGCCTTTTCGATGAGGGCGCGTTTCTTCTCGGCATTCTCCTTGAATGTCTCCTTGAGTCCTTTGAAGTACTCTGCCTTACGTCCAAAGAAATCATCACAGGCAGCACGGAAACGCTCAAAGATCTTGATGTTCATCTTCTGAGGGGCAAAACCGATTTTCTTCCATTCGGTCTGGATGTCGATAATCTCCTTGGTATGACGCTCCCAGTCACCACTGCCCTTGTTCTCCTCTGCAGCAATCGCCTCCACTTTCTCACAGAGGGCGGTCTTACGGGCGAGGTTGTCTTCCTCCTTGGCGCGCAGTTCCTCGAAATGTTGCTGGTGACGTTTGTTGATAACAGTGGAGGCTGCCTTGAAGCGGTTCCAGATCTCCTCACGCAGTTCCTTGCTCACAGGTCCCGTCTCACGGTATTCCTGATGGAGCTTCTGCAACTGGTGGAAGGCACTGATGATATCCGACTCGTCGGCAAGTTTCTCTGCAGCCTCGCAAAGCTTGGTCTTCAGTTCCAGGTTTTTCTTGAAGTCATATTCACGAGCCTCGCTGTTAAGTTTCAGCAGGTCATAGAACTGTTCTACGTAAAGCTGATAGTTACGCCAGAGCTCGTTGGCTTTCTCCGCAGGTACGTTCTTGATTTCCTTCCACTCGTCCTGCAGCGCCTTGAATTCCTTGTATGACTTATTGGCCTCCTCAGGCGAGGTGACCATAGCTTTTATCTTTTCGATGATGTCAAGTTTCTTCTGCAGGTTCTCCTGCTTCTCCTGCTCCTGTTCTTTAAAGAGCTTCTGGCGTTTCTCCTTGATGATACCCATCTCCGCCTTGAAAGCCTCTTCGTCAACATCAGGCAGGATCTGGTAGGCTTCCGGGTCACCGCCACCATCGATATATTCTTTCAGACGAGCCTCTCGCTCAGCGATATGGAGTTTGTAGAAGGCAGTCTTCAGATAGTCTACCTCATCTTTCTGTGGCACCTCTTCCCCTTGGGCTATCTCACGGACACGTGCCAGTACCTCTTTCTTGTTTTGGTACTGCTTGCGCTCTGGGATTTCCGAGGTCTCTGGGTTTTCAGAATTCTCTGAGTATTCAGCATCTGAAACTGCCTCCTGAGTCTCTTCGGGTTGCTCAACTGGGGTTGTTGCTTCTGTTTCTACCACGTTCTGTTCTACGTTCTGCTCCTGTTCGAGAGCTTTTTCTTGAGAGTCCATTGTCTACTTGTTTTTAGTTCATGAAATGGGTTAGTACACACAAATTGAGGTACAAACATACTAAAAAGTTCTGAATGTACCTAATTTTTTGTGAACTTTTTTCGAAAAAGGGGCTAAATCAGTCGTTTATGACGGAAGAAGAACCATGAAAGCACTGATATCAACAGTGAAATGATGATGGCAACAATGAAACCGATGGGGTTCTCTTCCATGCCATTGACGAGGTTCATTCCGAAGAAACTGGCGACCAAAGTAGGCAACATGAGGATGATGGTCACTGAGGTCAGCGTACGCATGATGGTGTTCATGTTGTTATTGATGATACTCTGGTAGGTATCCATCGTCGACTCCAGGATGTTCGAATAGATATTCGTCGTCTCCCGTGCCTGGGTCATCTCGATATTCACGTCCTCAATCAGGTCGGCGTCCAACTCGTCAATCTGCAACTTGAACTTCAGTTTGGAAAGCAGGGTCTCGTTGCCGCGGATGGAGGTGTTGAAATAGGTGAGTGAGTCCTGAAGACGGGAAAGACCGATCAGGCTCTCGTTGTTCACCTCCTTGTCGAGGTTACGCTTCGACTTGTCTATCAGCATGGAGATCTGTTTCAACCGCTTCAGGTACCAGACGGCACTGCTGAGGAAGAGACGGAAGATCATGTCGACATAGTCCGTGAAACCCTCGCCGCGCTTCTGCTGGTAACTCACGAAGTCAATCATCATGTTCGTCTCATAGTAGCAAACGGTGATGGTGATATCACGCTTATGGATGATACCCAAAGGAACAGTAGTATAGGGCGTGCGTGACCTTACCTCCTTGACATAGGGGATACGCAGGATGATGAGCATCCATCCGTCGTCGTACTCATAACGGGCACGCTCGTCGGTATCGCTGATGTCAGAGAGGAAATAGTCGGGAATCTGATACTGTTCTTCCAGCATCTGGATGTCCTCTTCTGTCGGACACGTCACCTGTATCCAACAATTAGGCTGCCACGTCTCAAGTTGGCTGAGCCCACCAGTAATGTTCCAGTAAGTCTTCATGATGCTAATCCTTTTTATAAAACGGTCTTAGCGGCAAGAGGATTAGCGGTCTTGCCTGCTGTTCCTCACGCCTTACGAATTGTAATGATTCGCCGGGTAATCGTCCATTTTGTTTGTTACTATTTGGTTATTCGGATGCAAAAGTACGAAAAAAATCCGTAGATTCGCCAAAATCTACGGATTTTTTGATAATTTATTTCGTGGGCACGTCTTCCAGTGTCTTCTTCAGCAGTTGCCAGAAGGGATCGACGGTCTCGATGAGGGCACGCTCACTGGTGGTGTGTGGCGACTTCATCGTAGGTCCGAAGGAGACAACATCCAGGTGGGGGTATTTGCCGAGGATGACAGAGCATTCCAGTCCGGCATGGTCGACCTGTATGATGCCGTCCTTGCCGAAGAGATTCTTATATTCTTTCAACAGCAGATGAAGGATGGGGGAGTCGGGGTTGGGGTCCCATCCGCCATAAGAGCCGGCAGTCTCCACTTTCATGCCAGCCATGTTGAAACAACTCTCGAGGCTCTTGACGATATAGTCTTTCATGTCTTCACGACTACTTCTGGCAAGTATCTTGATCGTTGCCTGGCCGAATGCGATGTCGATGATGGCGAGGTTACTGCTGGTCTCCACCACGTCAGGGTAGGAGGGTATCATGCGTACCACACCGTCATGACATGCATAGATGGCGTTGATGAGGTTGTCCTGAATCTCCACGGGTATCTCCTTGGCAGGCGTTGCCACTTCCTCGGCATAGAACTTAATATCAGTCTCAATGCCCTTGTACTGGCTGTTGAAGTCTTCGAGCCAGTCGTCTATCAGTTCCTTCAGGGCATCGACGTTCTCTTTGGGGAGTGTCAGTACGACCTCTGCCTTGTATGGGATGACGTTACGTACCTTTCCGCCGTGCCAGGAGGCAAGACGTGCGTCCAACTGCTCGACAGCCTCACGGACGAAGCGTACCATGAGTTTGTTGGCATTGGCACGTCCTTCGTGAATCTCCAGACCGCTATGTCCGCTGCGCAGTCCTTTCAGTGTGACACGGACAGCGGCATCCTCCGGATCGGTGTCTACTTCCTGATAGCCCAGTGTGGCAGTGATGTCGATACCGCCTGCAGAGCCGATAACGAACTTGCCCCAGTGTTCGGAGTCGAGGTTCAACAGAATATCACCTTGTAACTCACCTTCAGGTAAATCGTTGGCGCCATACATGCCTGTCTCCTCGTCACGGGTGATGAGGGCATCAATAGGACCATGCTTCAGGGTCTTGTCTTCCATGATAGCCATGATGGCTGCAACGCCCAGTCCGTTGTCGGCACCCAGGGTGGTACCCTTCGCCTTCACCCATCCGTCGTCAATCCAGGTACGGATGGGGTCTGTCTCAAAGTTATGGGTAGACTCAGTGTCACGCTCAGGCACCATGTCCATGTGAGCCTGCAGGATGACACCCTTGCGGTTTTCCATTCCTGCAGAGGCAGGCTTGCGGAACACGATGTTACCTGCGGGGTCTTTGAAAGCCTCTACACCAGCTTGCTTACCGAAGTCAAGCAGGAACTGCTGTATTTTCTCAAGATGTCCACTAGGACGTGGAACTTGTGTGAGTGCGTGGAAATTCTTCCAGATGCACTTAGGATTCAGGTTTTGAATTTCGTTCATTGTATAATAGTTTTAAGGATTAGTATTGACTTTCGTGAATGAAAGTGCCAGCCACGCATAGATGCCAAGAGCGACAACCAGCATGGTCTGGACGGTATGGACGATGAGGACGAAGTAGAGCGCATGCTCGTCAGCCACGCCATAGAGTATCAGCATTGTCTTCACGGCGAAGTGCCACGGTCCTGCACCATTGGGCGTCGGTACGATGACGGCGATGGAACCTACGATGAAGGTCACCAATGCACAGCCGATTCCTAAGTCTGCCGTAAAGTCGAAACAGTAGAACGTCAGGTAATAATGCAGGAAATAGCTCACCCAGATGCCTAAGGTGAAGAATACGAAGAGGGGAATGTTACGGACGTTCCGTAAAGACATGACACCTTGCCAGATATTCGAGAAGGTTGCCTTCATCTTATTATATATAGAGAGCTTCCGCAACAGGAAATGCAACAGGATCAGGATGGCGATGCCGCAGATGGCGACCACCAAATAGCCTGCCCATGAGAACCCGTGCAGGATGGTATGCAGGTTGGTGCCTGTCTTGCGGAAGAACATACCGAAGGTACTCATCTCCAAGAGCAGTACAATGGCTGTGATGCCCATCACCAACAGGGAGTCGATAGCCCGTTCCGTCACAACGGTACCTATTGCCTTGGGGAAGGAGATGTTGTCATATCGTTTCAGTACGCCGCAACGGGTAAACTCACCCACACGGGGTATCAGCAAGGATGCCGCATACGACAGGAATATTGAATGAATACTGACTGATGTGCGCGGATGTTCGCCGATAGGTTCCAAAGACTGTTTCCATCGCCAGCCGCGAAACATCTGGGCAAGGATTCCGAAAGGAAACGACAGCAACATCCATGTCCAGTCCATCTCGTCCGTCATCACATGACGAATCTGCTGCCAGTCCTCGCCGCGATACATCCAATACAGGATGGCACCGCCCAGCACCAACGGCATCAGGATCTTCAAGATGATATTGCTGATTTTCATAATCCGATTGCAAAGATAATCATTTCTTTTCTGATATAGGTGATTATCTGCGTTTTTTTTCGTACCTTTGACAGACGTCGAAGGTACTCTCGCTCGAAAAAACCCAAGAAAATCTTGGCTTTTTGCTCACTTATTCGTACCTTTACACCCGAAATGAAGCAAGTACGTCCTAAAAAGAATCTGGGTCAGCATTTCTTGACTGACCTCTCGATAGCCAAGCGCATCGCGGACACAGTGGATGCATGTCCTGATATCCCTGTATTGGAAGTAGGACCTGGTATGGGTGTGATGACGCAGTATCTCGTAGAGAAGCCTCGTCCTTTCAAAGTCGTGGAGATTGATCGGGAGAGTGTGGCGTATCTGAAAGCTACGCTGTTTAAGGAAGAGTCAACAGTCAATGACCAACAGCCAACAGCCATTATCGAGGGCGACTTCCTGCGGATGGACTTGCGGAAGGTGTTTGACGGACAGCAGTTTGTGTTGACAGGCAATTATCCATACGATATTTCCTCACAGATATTTTTCAAGATGCTCGATAACCGCGACCTGATTCCCTGTTGTACGGGTATGATTCAACGGGAAGTGGCCCTGCGCATTGCCTCTGAGCCGGGGAATAAGGCATATGGTATTCTTTCTGTGTTGATCCAGGCATGGTACGACGTGGAATATCTTTTTACGGTCGAGCCTTCAGTCTTCAATCCTCCTCCTAAGGTGCAGAGTGCTGTCATCCGTATGACCCGCAATAATGTCCAGCATCTGGATTGTGACAAAGATTTGTTTAAACGGGTGGTGAAAACAGCCTTTAACCAGCGTCGGAAAATGTTGCGGGTAAGTCTTCGTCCAATGTTCAATTCCTTGAATCCTGCTCCAGAAGGCTTCTTTGAACACGAAATTATGACGAAACGCCCTGAGCAACTGACGATTACACAGTTTGTCGATTTGACAAACATGGTAGGAGACGCTCTTTGTGTTCGCACACAGAATGTTGATTTAGGTCAAGAATAACCTCCTTTTTTGCCGAAAAGCGACATATTTCATGGTCACATCATGAAATGTGCTTATCTTTGCATCGTGATTCAGAGGAATTCAATAGGTAAATGAAAGATTGAAGGATAACAATTATCGGTTATGTTAGTAGTTTTAGGTTAGTAGTTAGGTATTAGTTTTGTAGAGAAAGCAAGTTTTTAGTTATTAATAGGAAAAGGAAAGGTAGCAGCCCCGAGGAGTGATCCTAGGGGCTGTTTTTATGATGATGTCACCATTCTGTTCATCCAGTTGCCGAAGAATAGTCGGATGAGGAAGATGGATCCCCTGAAGGTCAGTTCTATCGCCATCGCTGTCCATACACCAGGAAGTCCGTAGACGGGTGCCAGCCAGGCGGCAAGTGTCAGGCGTACTGCCCACATGCTCGTCAGATTCATGATAGCTGGTTTCAGTGTGTCTCCTGCTCCTACGAAGACACCATAGCATACGATGGAGGCAGCGAACATGGGTTCTGCGAATGCTTCAATACGTAACGACTGGGCTCCTACCTCACAGATAGCCTCGACAGGTGTCATCAGTCCCATCAGTTCGGGGGCGAAGACATACAACAGGACTCCCGCAACAGTCATGACCAGCATGCCGAGGAAAACAGACAATCGTGCAAACGAACGCGTCAATAGTCTCTGTCCTGAGCCAATGCCTTGTCCGACAAGGGTGGTGGCAGCATCCGCGATACCATAGCCGGGCATATAACAGATACTCTCCGCAGTGATGGCAAACGAGTTGGCGGCAATGGCAATGGTGCCTAACGGTGCCACAATCATCGTACTCACTATCTGTGCGCCTCCCATCAGGATCTGCTGGAATCCCATCGGCATTCCGATATTGATGGCAGTACGCACGGTATCCTCCGTAGGACGGAAAGAGCCTTTGTTGCCTTTCAACGACAGGATAGGCGAGCGGAACCACAGGAAATAGACCATCAGCAGCATCGTGATGAAGATGGCAAGCAATGATCCGATGGCAGCACCCATCACGCCCAGTCCGAGGACGTAGATGAACAGGTAGTTGAATAGCACGTCCAAGCAACACATCAGGATGTTCAGCGTGCTGGGAATCCTCATGTTTCCTGAGCATTTCAGCATCGAGCCTGCCAAACCTTCCAGCTGGTAGAAAGGAACTGCCAATGAGAAGATCAGGAAATAGAGCGATGCGTCGTGGGCTATCTCTTCACTACCTCCTAACCAGTAGGGGAGTTGCTGGTGAATACATATCGCCCCTAACATCAGGATAGAACTGAAGATCAGACAACAGATTAATGCCTGACGGAGGATACGACGTGCCCGTTTGAAGTCGTTGGCACCAATGGCATGTGCTACCTGTACGGAGAATCCCATAGAACAGGCACTTGTCAGTCCGAAGAACACCCATGTGGTTGATTCTACCAGTCCAATGGAGGCAGACTGCTGTGCACCCAAATGTCCCACCATCGCCATATCGATAAAGAACATGATGATGCTCGACAACTGTGCCAGGATAGAAGGAATACTCAACTCGACTATCAAATTGAGTTTTTCCTGCTGTGACATCGCACACCCCTCGCGGATGTAGGCTAGGAGATCTTTGTTTTCTTTTTTCGTAATGATTTTCGTTATGACGTGATAACGTTATATCGTTATTCCGACTCTAACAGCAAGACACGGCTTGACCAGTCGTTCTTCTTCGACCATTCCGGCTCGTTACGATAGGGGATATCCAGTCCGTGGTTCATCAGGTAGGCACCGCTGAACGACTTTCCCTCTACAGTCATGGGTTTCAGGTCGATGCGGTTTAACTCATGTACCTTATACATCCGGTCAGCCTCTAGTCCAGCCATCTTGACACGGGGGAGGTGCTCGTTCTGGAACGACTCCGTCTTCCACCAATAGAATACCGCTTTGTCCTTTGTATCTGTGACATACATCATAGAGGCTAATCCCTTCTTGTCGTAAGGAGATACAAGGCGGTAGATGTTACCAAACTGTACGATAGGACGGATTTGTTTGTACTCGGCAATCGCCTTGCGACAGAGCTCTTTCTCATCGTCTGTCATATTCTTGGGCTGTATCTCCAAACCCAGGCGCCCACTCATAGCCACATCGATACGGTATTTCAATGCCGTTGTACGGAATACAGTGTGATTAGGCGTTGCGGAGATATGACTTGCCATAGCGATGGCAGGGAAGAAATAGCTGGTGCCCCATTGCATATAGATACGCTGCAAAGCATCGGTGTTGTCGGAAACCCAGAACTCATCGAAATAGGGGAGGACTCCCCAGTTGGCACGACCACCACCGCTGGCACATGCCTGGATGGTGACATCGGGGAATTTGGCACGGATACGCTGGCATACCTTTTCGAAGCCACGATGGTACTCGATATAGAGATGACTCTGGTCGTTCATCGTCAGGTACTGTGAGCCATGGTTCATAATCGGCATGTTGGCATCCCATTTGATATAGTCTATCTCAGGATATTTTGTCATGAGGTTGTCGACGATGCTAAAGACGAAGTCCTGCACTTTCGGATTGGCTAAGTCAAGGACGACCTGTGTACCGCCACGTCCTAATACCGCATCACGCTTGGGAGCCTTGATGATCCAGTCAGGATGTGCCTCGTAGAGTTCACTGGTCGTGTTTGCCATCTCAGGCTCTATCCAGATACCGAACTTGATACCGTGCTTCTTGGCATCACGTAACAATCCCTCAATACCTTCAGGTAACTTGTTCTTGTCGACCACCCAGTCACCCAGTGACGAGTTGTCAGTCTTACGAGGATACTTATCGCCAAACCAGCCGTCGTCCATTACGAAGAGCTCACCACCCATCGAGGCGATGTCCGCCATCATCTGGTCCATGCCTTTCTGGTTGATGTCGAAATAGACACCTTCCCAGGAGTTCAACAGGATTTTCCGCTCCTTGTCACCATGAGCCAGCATATACTTCCTGCCCCATTTGTGGAAATTCCGGGAAACTCCGGAAAGTCCTTGCTGTGAG
The DNA here is from genome assembly GCA_017645645.1 of Prevotella sp. Classification (GTDB taxonomy): domain Bacteria; phylum Bacteroidota; class Bacteroidia; order Bacteroidales; family Bacteroidaceae; genus Prevotella. Next base: position 15,822 of record JAGCOB010000023.1, read on the forward strand.
AAGGTCAGTGCAAGCTTTGGTGTCACGAAAGTCTCTCCTTTTTTCAGGTGATACTCCGAATTATCCTCGTTGATGCCGGCAAAGAAATAATGGTATTCCGTATCATCAGTAGTCACTTTCAACCGGTAATTACCCGAGTAACAGAGAGCAGCGCCAATAACCTGTCCTGCATTCTCCTGTCCCTTGCCGTCTAAGGAGAACATTACCTCCCCATGGTCAGTATGGGAATTGCGTGTTCCGTCCTTATTGACGATTACTTTTTGTCCCGGAGTCAACGGTTCCTCCACCAGTCGTGCCTCATTAGCCCATGACCCATAGAAATGACTCAGCCATACATCACCACGGCGGATGGGCAGCATGGCAGAGGCAAAGGTTGTCAAGGTGACCGCCTGTTTTTCATTATTGGTAATCTCCGTCCATGCTTCTATCATATCCTCTTCCTGATATGTCTTGTATCTCAGGTTGACGATGATGGGATAGGCAGGATCCTTCAGTTGAATGGTTGTGATGTTTCCTGAGCGTTGGAAATCCTCTACTACCAAGGCGGTAGAGAGGTTACCGTCACTATGACGCATGGCAAGGGCTGCCTCGGCAGGAGTGTTCAGACCATAGGCTGGGTAGACATCCATCCGTCCTCCTTCAGGATTTTGTAAGGTTTGTAGTTCCTTGCCATTCAGTTTAGCACCGAAATACACATATTTTGGTTGTGATCCCTTCTCCACATCGAGTACCATAGAGATGCTCTTGGTTTCGATGACTACCTGCTCTGCCCATGTCATGGTTGTTGACAGACAGAGTAGCATGCTAGTAATGATTTTCGTTTTCATAAAATGTTTAGTTGTTGATTTCTTCTATGTTGTTGATGACGCAGGGAATCCACATCCAGAAGGTAGAACCTTTTCCAACCTCACTGTCAACGCCGATCTTACCGTCGCAACGCTCTGCGATAGCCTTGCAGATAGACAGTCCAAGACCTGTTCCCTGTATGTAGTCATTCAGTTTTACAAAACGGTCGAAGACCTTTGCACACTGGTCTTTCGGAATACCAGTTCCAGTGTCTTCACAATATAGATATATACCATTGTCCTGTATGCGATATCCCACGCGGATATGACCCTCTTGTGTATATTTGACGGCATTAGTCACGAAGTTTGTAATGACCTGCATAATCCTCCCGACATCCAGACGGGTTTGTAAGATCTTGTATGGATTCTCTTTGATAAATTGGACATTCGGGTTCTCTACACGCTGGGCAAGTGACTGGCACGTGTCATTAAAGGCATGTGCGAAATCCGTATCCTCTGGTTTCATGACGAGTCCGTTGGAATCCATTGATGAGATAGCCATGATGTCATTAATCAGTCGGAGCAGCATGTCACAGTTGTTATGGATGACATGGATAATTTCCTGTTTCTCTTTAGAGGTGGTCATCATCTGCAACAGATCGGAGAATCCCACAATGGCATTCAAGGGCGTGCGAATCTCATGTGTCATATTGGCGAGGAACACACTCTTCAGTCGTCCAGACTCATTAGCGCGTTGCGTTTCCTTTTTCAAGTGCTCCTGTTTCTGCATCAACTGGTGTATGTTACGCCATACACCGAATGCTCCCTTCAGTTTGCCCTGTTCGTCGTATTCTGGGATACTGTTGATTTGTACCCATTGGGGTTCGACGTCACGGCGGGACACCATGGGATACATACGTCCCATATAACTCAGTGGTTTGGTTATAACCTCTGCCGGATTACTCAATTGGCGTACGAACTCATCGTCCTGATTGACGAAGATGCTCTGCAACTGCTGCAGTGTAAACTGGTTATCAACAGTACTTAAACCCTTATAGAACTCAATGACATTACGGTCCAATGAGATACGCCATGCCTGGATGCTACATGTCTCCATCAAATAGCGCAGTTCCTTCTCGTAGAGTTGTATCGACTTGTTGGCCTTCTGAATCTGCTGGTCATTAAGTTTCGCCTGCATATACATCTCGCGTTCTTCTGTGATATCACGAATGGCAATAGCGATATATGTGAGTTTCCCTTTCTCGTCGTGGATAGGGTGCAGGCGGATTTCCAGATAGATATGCAAGTCATTGTATTCGCTCTTCGAACAAACCCAGAGTTCCTCTACGTTATTCTTGTCTACATTTTCATGGAAAGGAGGTGCGTCAAAGAGATTAGTATTGGAGAAATAGGAATCGTAGTCATCACTGTCGAAATGACAGAGTTCACGCATTTTCTTATTGGCATCAATTAGCCATCCTTCAGCACTGTAGAACGATAGTCCGATGATAGAATGCTCGAAGACGAGTTTATATTTTTTCACGAGTTCTTCTTCCTGTTCTTGTTGCAACATCAGTTCCGTCTCATCAATCAGTGTACTGATAACCGCAACAGGACGTATTATTCCTGGAACATATTCTCCAATACTGTAATTATGGAGGTATCCCCATCTGGGTTCTCCGCCTTCGAAGTTAAAATTCCATCGATAGTTAAACTCCTTTGACTTCACTTCTCCGCTGATAACCTGACGGATACTATGGAGTGTCTCAGGCAGGTCGTCGGGGTGAACGTGCGCTTTCCACTCATCAGAGGAAACGCCTTTGTCCGGAATCATGTGTCCATACAACTTGTTGGTATAGTTTCTGGCAACATCGTACATGATAACATTCGTTTCACAACTCTTCAATGCTTGTTGCATGAGGATATTTGTCTGCTTTGACTGAAGAGAGGCGTGACGGATGCGTCGTAGGATGATCTGGTTATAGATGATGACGACGACAAAAACGACGATTACGCCTATCACCATCATCATTGGAATCATTTGGGGTGACTGATGGGTAGGTGGCGGAGGACCTTGTAGAAAAAGGTGGATGCTGTATAATATTGTGTTCATATGATTACTTAACCAATGTTTGATACTGATATTGTTTTTCTCTCTACCACTTTTGGCTTACATGGCAAGAATATCCATGCCGTAGTGCCTTTTCCTAATTCAGACGTCATTTCCACAGAACCACCCATCTTCTTGATAAGTGCTTCAACAATAGGCAGGTCAAGACCTGTTCCGCAAAATCTTTCTTGTTTGTCGCGCACAAAGCGTTCGAATACTTTGGGTAAGGTCTCAGGGTCAATACCACCGCCAGTGTCTTCTATGATGATGACCAGTTCTTCACGTCGGTATTCGTATTTAGCACGAACAGTTCCTTTACGGGTGAAGTTGGCTGAAGCCGCACATAGTATTTGGATGGCTTTGCCCAACTGTTCCACGTCACCGTTGATGACCAGATGCTCGTAAGGATTCTCTATAAAGGTCCTGACCTCAGGAGTCAAACTGACCCATCCCATCTGACAAAAAGATTCGAAAAGTTCAGCGAAGTCAAAGTCGTCATGTTTAAAATCTACCATATCCGCATCGATGCGCGACAGGAAGAGAATGTCGTTGATGAGGCGTAATAGGGTGTTCGTATTTCGCTTGATCTCCTCTACAAAGACAGGCTCGTCAGTCTCGTCGTGTTCCATCTCAAAGAGCTCGGCAAAGCCTAATACAGAATTCAAGGGAGTACGGATCTCATAGCTCATATTGGTTAGGAATGACTCTTTTAATAATTCTGCCTCTTGTGCCTTCTTGGTTTCGATGGCAAGAAGTCGCTCTGTTTCCAACATATCCGTCATCTCGCGACACAAACCGAAATAATGCGACACCTTGCTATCATTATCTAAGATTGGTACCATGTTAAACAACAATGCCACTTGCCGTTTCTTCTTGTCTCTGATTTCTGTCTCGATGGTTTGTTCTATCGCATAGGGCGTAAGATGGTCCATGCGGTTCAGTGCGCTGGATACGGCACGACGATACTGGGGCATGGCCAAACGGATGCACCGCAATTGTGAGAGACGCATCTGCGATTTGTCAACAGTATTGGATACAGTGAAAGAATAGGTATTGGGGCGATAGTCCACTAACCGTACATTACTGATTCGCAACGCATAGTTGATGTTGTCAATATACTCCTGGATATGCTGGATAGCCTTTTTCAGTTGTAGGGCACCTTCTTGTTGCTTATGGAAGGAGTCAACCATCTCACTGATGTTACGTCCTGCGATATAAACACCTTCTAGTTCTCCATCCTCATTATGGACGGTATTGACAGATGCCTCATAGTAAATCTTGCCCGTTTTTCCAGACTTTGTACTCCAGTGACGTGTTGTGTCATACTCTTCTATTTCAACGACAGATGACATGTGAGTATGGTCTATCTTCGTGAAGTCAATGTTGTTAAAGAAGGCATTCTCGTTGAAATAATGTTTTTCCTTGATGAGTGCTTCTTTGTCTGGTATGTCAAATGAATTACAGGCAGTGTCGTTGAGGTCTGTCAATTGTCCATTCTTGTCGTAATATAACATATCAACCAATGATGAGTTAAAAACGGTGTGATAGCGCATCATTAGTTTGTTGGCTTTATTCTTTTTTTCTTGTTCGGCAGTGATGTCACGCTGTACACCAAGTATATGGGTAACATGCCCTTTAGAATCTTTCTCTGCTATCGAGAGGTGTATCTCATAATACTTAACATCCTCTCCGTTAACTTTATTGTTGCGGAGATGGATAGTGGAGGTAAATCGCCTGTTCTCACAAATGTCGAAGATGGCAGAACGCATCATCTCAAAGTCATCGCGTTCAAAAAAACGGGCAAAATCGATAGGGTTGTATTCTTGGACGGTTTCTCCTGTTTCCGAAATATATTTATAGTGGCGTGTCACCGTATCATATATCCACATTCGCATCCTTCCTGTCTGCATGATAATAGAAAGGCGTGCATTCTGACTATGCTGTTGTTTGTTGATATCCTGTTCGCGATAGACATATAGGCGGTTATAGAACAACAACAGGAAAATGCCAATCAGAAATCCTGCAACAAGGTAGGCAAGAACATGATTAAAATCAAAGATGTTGTCGAAATGGAAGTTCTGTGCCTGTAGGATTGTTGGCACTGGCAATAGGAAAGCAAGGACAACCAGGCGACAAATTATGTCATGTAGTTTCTTTAGGTTCATCATTATAGGCTAAAAGATATATGCTATCAGCCTACAAAGATAGGATATTTCGGTGATTATCCCAAATTTTTTTGTCGTTTTTTACGAAAACGGCCGCAGATACGATATTCTGCGGCCGTGGACTATGTGTTTAGGAAGGTTTATAGTGGATATTCCTCAAAGGCATAGAGTACTGTTGACAGATATCGCTCACCTGTGTCAGGCAGTAATGCGACAATCGTCTTACCTGCGTTTTCAGGACGCTGGGCGATGAGGGTGGCACCGTAGGCGGCTGCACCAGAGGAGATACCTACCAGCAAACCGTCCTGTTGGGCAAGCTCGCGTCCTGTACGGATGGCATCGTCGTTGTCGATGTCAAGGACTTCGTCAATGACACTGGCATCGTAGGTCTTAGGTACGAAGCCTGCACCAATGCCCTGGATCTTGTGCGGACCGCTCTGTCCACCGTTCAGGACGGGTGAGGAAGAAGGCTCTACGGCAATGATCTTGATATCGGGATTCTTCTCTTTTAGATATTTGCCGATACCAGAAACGGTGCCGCCCGTGCCTACGCCGGCTACGAAGATGTCTATCTTACCGCCTGTGTCCTTCCATATCTCAGGACCTGTGGTGCCATAGTGCTTGGCAGGATTGGCTGGATTTTCAAACTGCTGTAAGATGATGGAGCCTGGAATACTGTCACGCAACTCCTCTGCAGCACGGATGGCACCGGCCATACCGTCTTTGCCGCTGGTGAGACGAACCTCTGCACCGTATGCCTTTACCAGATTACGACGTTCCACACTCATTGTCTCAGGCATTGTCAGGATGAGTTTATAGCCTTTGACAGCAGACACGAGGGCGAGTCCGACACCCGTATTGCCACTGGTGGGTTCGATAATGGTTGCTCCAGGTTTGAGCAGTCCTTTCTGCTCTGCGTCCTCAATCATGGCGAGGGCGATACGGTCTTTTACACTACCTCCGGGGTTGAAGAACTCTACTTTTGCAATGATAGGGGTCTTTAAGCCTTTTGATGCGGAGAATTTACTGAGTTCGAGCAACGGAGTGTTGCCAATCAGTTCTGTCAGTTGTTTTGCAATGTTTGCCATAATCGTATTGTTTTAATTGTTTTATATTCTTTTATGTTAAATCTTTTCAAATGCCTGTGAAAGATCTTCGATGATATCATCGATATGCTCAGTGCCAATACTGAGTCGGACGGTTGAAGGTGTGATATGCTGATCCTCTAATTCTTCCGGTGACAGTTGTGAGTGGGTGGTGGTATAGGGATGGATAACCAGACTCTTCACATCGGCTACATTGGCAAGGAGAGAGAAAATCTCTAATGCGTCAATAAATTTCCAAGCCTCTTTTTCACCGCCCTTGATTTCGAAGGTGAAGATGCTTCCTGCTCCTTTCGGGAAGTATTTCTGATAGAGGGCGTGGTCTGGATGGTCGGGCAGGGAAGGATGATTGACCTTTGCCACCTTTGGATGGTTCTTCAGGAAGTCCACTACCTTCAGGGCATTCTCCACATGACGCTCTACACGCAGGCTCAGTGTTTCCAGTCCTTGTAACAGGATGAATGCATTGAAGGGTGAGAGGGTGGCACCTGTGTCACGCAGGATGACGGCACGGATACGGGTGACAAAGGCAGCGGCTCCTGCTACATCAGCAAAGACGGCTCCGTGATAGGAGGGGTCTGGCATTGCCAGTGTGGGGAACTTGTCGGCATTCGCCTTCCAGTCGAAGGAACCACCGTCGACGATGACACCGCCTAAGGAAGAACCGTGTCCGCCGATGAACTTGGTGGCAGAGTGTACCACAATGTCAGCACCGTGTTCAATAGGACGGATCAGGTACGGTGTACCAAAGGTGTTGTCGATGATCAGGGGGATGTTGTGCTTGTGGGCTAATGCAGCCAGTGCCTCAATATCCGTGACATCGGAGTTGGGGTTGCCGAAGGTTTCTGCATACACTACTTTCGTGTTTGGTTTAATGGCTGCCTCCACGGCTGCGAGGTCGTTCACGTTTACGATGGAATTAGTGATTCCCTGGGTAGCCAAAGTGTGGGTGATGAGGTTATACGAACCACCGTAGAGGTTGTCGGCTGCCACGATATGATCTCCAGCCTGTGCGATATTCTGCAGAGCATAAGTGATAGCTGCTGCACCACTTGCCACGGCAAGACCAGCAACACCGCCCTCAAGGGCCGCCACGCGATCCTCGAACACACCCTGAGTGGAGTTGGTCAGTCTGCCGTAGATGTTACCGGCATCACGCAGTCCGAAGCGGTCAGCGGCATGCTGTGAGTTACGGAACACATAGGAAGTGGTCTGGTAGATGGGCACGGCACGGGCATCCGTAGCAGGGTCTGGCTGTTCTTGTCCTACATGCAGTTGCAAAGTCTCGAAGTGTAATTTCTTGTTACTCATAATTTGTTTCCTTTCTTTTATTATATTATTAATTAATTTCAAGTTCGTGGCATGATTTCTGAACCACGATGCAAAGGTACGGCGAAATCCGCATACCCGAAATAGCACAAATGGGGCATTCTGCATACCACAATCGTGGTATTTAAGAGATATCAACTGATTTATTTGGTGGATTGTGGAGAATATAGTACGACTGAGACAAGTCTCGAAGATACTCCCACATTCCCGAACTACGTTCGCCTACCCGTAGCCTTTCGAGAAAACTCAAATAATATTTGGTTTTCTGCTCATTTATTCGTACTTTCGCAAACGGAATGGTTATGAAGAGAATACTATTTCTACACGGATTCTATGCAAGTGGTCAGTGTGTACCGGCAGTAGCATTGAAGGAAGCGTTTGAGGGGAGAGCGATAGTGATGACTCCTGATTTGCCGATGCGTCCTCAAGAGGCTGTCGGCTATATTCGTGAACTAGTTCGTAGCGAAAAGCCTGATGTTGTTGTAGGTAACAGTTGCGGGTCTTTTTATGCCCAGATGATAGCGCCAGCGATGGGTGTTCCAGCCTTGTTGGGAAATCCACATTTCCAGATGACTGCGTTTCTGAAGTCAAGAATCGGAGCGCATCAGTATAAGTCCCCCCGCAAGGACGGACATCAGGATTTCGTCATCGACGAGCCGTTGATTGGTGGGTTTGCCGAAATGGAGGCACATCAGTTTGACAACTATCATCCCTCACATATAGATAAGGTATGGGGCTTGTTTGGTGAACAGGATACAATCGCACACTTCGAACCGTTGTTCTTGAAGTATTATGCGAATAGCTTCCACTTTCCTGGAGGGCATACGCCGACGGCAGAAGAGGTGCGCACATGGTATGTGCCACTGATTAAGAAGATAGTTACAGTGATTTAATCAGTACGCTCAGCAGGTTTTGACAGCCTTCCAGCACGTCGCGCCATGTTGCTTCGAAGTCGCCTGTGTACCAAGGGTCGGCTACATCGTCAGGGCGGTTGGTGTAGTCCATTAGCATGACAATCTTTTCTTCAGGGTCGTCCCCGCAGATATTCCTCATATTACGGATGTTCCATGTGTCCATACCTATCAGCAGGTCGAAGCGGTCATAGTCGCTGCGCGTCATCTGACGGGCAGTCTTGCCTTGACAAGATATGCCATGTTCTGCCAGTTTCCTTTGGGCGGGAGGATAGACGCTGTTTCCAATCTCTTCCGTTGAAGTCGCTGCCGACTCTATCACGAAGACCTCTTCCTGACCGGCTTTCCTCACCAGTTCCTTCATCACAAACTCAGCCATCGGGCTGCGGCAGATGTTCCCGTGGCAGACAAAGAGCAGACGTTGTCTCATAGTATGTAGTGTATCAGAATAGGAGCATGCGCTCTACCCAGTAGATGAGGATGCCACAGAGATAGCCGACGAAGGCAATCCATGTGATGCGCTTCAGATACCAGCCGAAGGTAATCTTCTCTAAGCCCATCACTACAACACCAGCGGCAGAACCGATAATCAGCATGGAGCCGCCCACACCTGCACAGTAGGCAAGGAGTTGCCAGAAGATGCCGTCGACAGCCATTGCTCCTTCTGCGGCAACGGGATACATTCCCATACAACCTGCCACGAGGGGAACATTGTCAACGATAGAGGAGAGTACGCCAATGATACCGTTGATGAGGTAGTAGTTACCAGAGAACGCTTCGTTGAGACCTTCACCCATGGCAGTCAGTACACCAATCTCCTGTAGTACGGCCACAGCCATCAGGATGCCGAGGAAGAACATGATGGTGGAGAGGTCAATCTTCGTCATGATATCAGAGACGCGCTTTGCCATCGTGTCATCCTCAGAAGTATTGTAATGGAATATCTCTGTAGTCGTCCAGAGGATACCCAGCACCAGCAGGATTCCCATGAACGGCGGCAGGTGGGTCAGTGTCTTAAAGATAGGCACGAAGACCAGTCCACCGACACCCAGCCAGAAGATGATGTCACGCTGTACCTTTGTAAATTGGCTGACATCCGCCTTGGGAAGATTTTGTTCTTTGTCGAACTTTCCTTTCAGAGAGAGACTGATGATAGCGGCAGGGATGATCATCGAGACGAGTGACGGGATGAATATCTCCGTGATAACGCCCTGAGTCGTAATGACACCCTTGATCCACAGCATGATGGTAGTCACGTCGCCGATAGGGGAGAAGGCACCACCGGAGTTGGCGGCAATGATAATTAGGGCAGCATAGAGCAATCGTTCTTCACGGCTCTGTACGAGTTTACGCAGCACCATGATCATCACGATAGAAGTGGTGAGGTTGTCGAGGATGGCCGACAAGAAGAATGTCATAAAGGCGACACGCCACATTAGTTTCTTCTTGGAGCGTGTTTTCAGTGCGTCACGTACGAAATTGAAACCGCCGTTGGAGTCTACGATCTCGACGATGGTCATGGCACCCATCAGGAAGAAGAGGGTGCCTGCTGCATCCCCTAAATGATGTTCGATGACCTCTGCGATGTGGTGAATAACACCGTCACCTGCCACTTCAGGATAGTAGGCACTGGGATTCATCATTAATAATGTCCAGCATACTACACACATCAGCAAGGCGATGGCTGCCTTGTTGACTTTTGTCAGGCTCTCAAGGGCGATACACAGATAGCCGATGACGAAAGCGGTAACAATACAAATCGTTAATGTTGTCATGGTGTTTTATTTGTTTTTAATTGTTTGCAGTGGCAAAGTTACGAAAAATTGAGCGTAATAAAAATGTTTTTTATATGATTTTGACGGTTTATATGAATATTTTTTGTTATATTTGCAGTCGGAACTTAAAAACGTATTAAAACTATGAATAAAAACAAGCAATTTGTCATCACGATTAATCGTGAACTTGGTAGTGGTGGTCGTACCGTCGGTCGGAAATTGGCAGAGAAGTTAGGTGTACCGTTCTATGATAAGGCCCCCAACCATGTTTTTGAGCAGAAGTTTCACCTCAGCGTGGATGAAATCGAGAAACTAAAGGGACGCAGTCATACATGGTGGACTGACTTCAAACGCATAGTAGGGATTGGTGAAGCGTTGAATGATGCTAAATACTATGTGACAAATGTAGGCGATGAGCCCGAACTGCTAGCCACCGAAGAGATCTTCAAGGTAGAGACAGAAATTCTGAAAGGTCTTGCAGAGAAGGATTCGTGTGTTATAGCAGGTCGTAGCGGTTTCCATGTGTTCCGTACCCATCCTAACCACCTGAATATCCTTATCCAGGCTTCCATACCTTTCCGTGTAGCGCGTGTTGTTAGGGAACAGGAATTAACTCCGGATGAGGCTCTCCAGACCATTGAGACAGTGGACAAGATGCGCGAAAACTATGTTAATAGATACACTGGCAGTTCCCGCTATGACGCTCATAACTACAGCCTCGTCATTGCTGCTGACGGTAAGACAGAGGATGAGATTGTAGACATTATTATGAAGTTCATAGGTTGAATGTTATATAAAGGATACTTTTTTGCCGTCGATCTTGGAGCTACGAGTGGCAGGACCATCCTTGGCTCATTGATTGATGGGAAATTGGAACAAGAGGAACTGACCCGTTTCCCGAATAACTTGATTGAAACGGGCGGACATTTCTACTGGGATATCTATGCCCTCTATTTTGAGATGATTCGCGGACTGAAGGAGGTGGCACGTCGTGGAGTGACACTGACTAGTATCGGTGTTGATACATGGGGTGTCGACTTTGTCTTTATTGGGGACGACGGTGCTATCCTGCGCAACCCTGTTGCCTATCGCGACCCGCATACCTTCGGAAAAATGGAGGAATATTTCGAGAAAGTGATAGACAAAGAAACTGTCTATCACATTACAGGTATTCAGTTGATGAACTTCAACTCCCTGTTCCAGTTCTATGCCATGCAGCAGGACGGGAACACCGCCATGTGTCAGGCACAGAAGATTCTTTTCCTCCCCGATGCCTTGAGTTGGATGCTGACAGGTGAGGCAGTATGCGAATATACGATAGCCTCGACCTCCCAGATGCTTGACCCCCGGACAGGTGACCTGGACGAGCGACTCATCAGGAGTGTAGGACTGACCCGTGAGCATTTTGGAAAGATGGTGAGTCCAGGGACTCAGATCGGTGTGCTGACGGAGGAAGTACAGAAGATGACAGGGTTGGGACCTATTCCCGTTATTGCGGTGGCTGGTCATGACACGGGGAGTGCGGTGGCTGCTGTTCCTGCAAGAGACGCCCATTTTGCCTATCTGTCGAGTGGTACGTGGAGTCTGATGGGTATAGAGACCAAGGATGCTATCATTAATGACATGAGTTATGAGCGTAACTTTACCAACGAAGGCGGTGTAGAGGGGATGACCCGATTCTTGAAGAATATCTGTGGCATGTGGCTCTATGAGCGTTGTCGCAAGGAATGGTCTGAGGAGGTGCGGCAATTGTCCCATCCTGAGTTGCAGGGTTCTGCCATGCAGGTCGAGGCGTTCCGCTCCATCATCAATCCTGATGACAAGGCGTTTGCCAATCCGTCTTCTATGATAGAGGCCATCCAGACCTATTGTCGTAAATCAAAACAGGCAGTTCCTGAGACACCTGCTGAGATATGCCGTTGTATTTTCGACTCCCTTGCCCTGCGCTATCGTCAGGTGTTTGGCTGGCTTAAGGATTTTGCTGATTTCGACTTGAACGTGTTGCATGTGATAGGCGGTGGTTCGCTGAACAAATATCTTACTCAGTTTACGGCTGATGCCTGTGGCGTTGAGGTACTGGCAGGACCGCAGGAGTGTACGGCCATCGGCAATATCATGTTGCAGGCAAAAGCCTCAGGTGTTGTTGCCGACATCTGGGAGATGCGCCGTATCATCGCCAACAGCGTCGACATGATACCTTATCATCCCACGGGTGACCAGGCGACATGGGATGCCGCCTACGAGCGATACCTTGAGATATTAAAGATGAGTGAATAAGAATGAAATATTGAAACAAATCAAAATTATGACAAAACCATTAGTAGAAACCAAGGCGAGGGTAGGCGTGTTCAGTATTGCACTACAGGCATACCTGCCACAATTCCCTCAACTCGTTCCAGAGTTCGAGGCTCAGTATGAAGCATTCAAGAAGACGCTTCCTGACACGATAGAGATTATCGACGGCGGTATGGTGACCACCAAGGAACAGTCGATGGCGGCTGGTGACAAGTTCCGTGCTGCTGATGTCGACCTCGTCATCCTGCAGATGCTGACTTACTGTACATCTTATAATATGTTGCCTGCTGTTCGTGACCTCGATGTTCCCGTAGTGATTGTAAACCTGCAGAAGAAACTGGCTCCCGACTATGCCAAGACGGATATCCCCATCTGGTTGGGTGAACTCTATGCCTGCGGTGCCATCGGTGAGATGGTCGCCGATCTGAATCGTGCCGGCAAGCGCTCTGCAGTGATTACTGGTGTCGTGGAAGGCGGTGACCCTGGTGTTCAGGCAGAGATTGAGGACTGGTGCCGTGCCGCACAGGTACGCCGTCGTTTCCGTGATACCAATATCGCACAGATCGGTCGTCCCTATCCAGGTATGATGGATCTTTACATCGACGAAACCAACCTCTACCATCGTATGTTCGTCTATACCAAGCAGTTTGACTGGGAGAAGATGTGGGCGATAGCCGACAACATCACCGATGAGGCTGCTATCAAGGCAAAGGCACAGGACATCCTCGACACCTTCGATATCGAGGGTGGTGGTACCATTGAGAAGGTATGGGACATGGCGAAGTACGTCGTTGCCTTCGAACAGTGGGTGAAAGATGAACAACTGGGTATGATAGCCTCGCATTATGACGGCTTTGCCCAGGGTATTGCCGGTAAACTCGACTCCATGCTCATTCCGGCTTTCTCGATGCTCATCAAACAGCATACGGCATGTGCTGTGGAGGGTGACATGAAGGTGGCAATGGCGATGTCGATCCTGAAGACCATCTCTGGTACAGGTACACTGGCAGAGATGTATTCCATCGACTTCCCGAAGGACATCTGTATCATTGGTCACTCCGGCTCTGGCGACTTCGACATCTCTCAGGCAAAGAAGCCTACGATGAAGATAGTACCTGTATTCCATGGAAAGGCAGGCGGCGGTTATCTCACCCAGTTCTATCCGCCGACGGGTCCTGTTACCTATCTTGCCATCACCCAGGATAAGAACGGTGTCTTTAAGTTTGTGGCTGCAGAGGGTGTCAACGAGGAAGGACCTATCTTCACCTTTGGCGATACCAACATGCGCACGAAGTTCTCGCTGAGTTGTCGTGAGTTCGTGAATAAGTGGAGTGAGGCAGGACCTACCCACCACATGGCTGCTGCCGTAGGTCATCACATCGATACCATCCTGAAAGTGGCCAAGATTTTCAATATCGAATGTGATGTTATTTGCAGATAGCCGTAATAACGAACGTAATAACGATATAACGAAAATGGCAAACAATGGAAGTTTAAAGAGCACGATAGCTGTGTCTCTGACTAATTATCTTGATGCAGGTGCCATTGTGGCTGGTGCATCAGGCTTGACCTTGTGGCAGAACTATCTGGGTCTCTCTGAGGTTCACCTGGGTTGGCTCAACTTTATTTCCGCCAACTGTCTGGGTGCCGCTATAGGTGCTATCATTGGCGGTTTCCTGGCAGATAAATATGGTCGTAAGTTTATCTTTACTTACAATCTGCTAGTCTATATGACGGGTGTACTGCTTATTATGTTGAGCATGAATTTCCCCATGCTGCTTTGCGGGTTCTTGATAACAGGTATCTCCGTTGGTGTGGGTGTTCCTGCTTCATGGACTTATATCTCCGAGTCATCAGAAGTGAACAACCGTGGGCGTAATATCTGTATCTCGCAGATGTCCTGGGGTATCGGCCCTATGGTCATTCTCCTCTTTGGTATGTTCTTTGCCCCAGATGGCTATCTTTTTGGCTTCGTGGAGTCTGTAGCCCATCTCTTTGGCGGTGTTGATATGAGTCAGGAGGCAGAGAATGCATTCTCTTCCCGTATCGTATTCTTTACGCTTTTCGTTGTAGCCTTCATCGCATGGAATCTGCAGCGTCAGCTTCAGGAGAGTACGGAGTTTACTGCTCAAAAAGAGTCAGCGGAGAAGACAGGCCTGTTGGATAATATCAAAGTGTTGTTCCAGAACAAGAAAGCGGTGAAGACTGTTTGTTTTCTGGCGGGTATCTATCTCACTTGGAATCTCGTGGCTTCGGTGATGGGTTTCTTCCAGCCCCATATTTACGAAACGGCAGGCGGTGTGACCAATGAACAGGCCAACTGGATGAACTTCATTCAGTGGGCTATTATTGTAAGCATCACGTTTGTTACCTCGAAGATTATCGACAAGACATCACACAAGACGATCTACACCTTTGGCCTCATGGTGGCAATCTCCGCTTGGCTGATTATAGTCACCATCGGTGTCAACGGTCCTGTTGGTCTGTGGTCGTTTGCAATCCTCTGGGGTATCCAAGGAGGTACGTCGGTACAAATTTTCTATGCCCTTTGGGGCTCAGAGTTGTTCCCGGCAAAGTTCCGTGCGGGTGCTCAGGGTTTGATGTTCTTTATCGTACGTGGTCTTTCGGCAGTCTGGGGACTTATCTTTACCTATATCTATGGTGAGAATGGCGAGGGCTTCACTATAGCAGCCTTCTGTATGATAGTCCTTTTGGTTATCTCACTCATTGTGGGCTTCATTGGAGCACCAGTCACCCGTGGTCGTACTCTTGAGGACATCACGAAGGAACGCTATGGAGAGAATTACTAATTCGTAATAACGTAATAACGATAAATATGAAATCGATTTTAGAGGGTCGCGAGGGATTGAAAGCGGTTGTATATCAGATTGCGGAGGTCACAGGTTACCTCTGGCAGAAAGGATGGGCAGAGCGTAACGGTGGTAATATCACAGTGAATGTCACCGAGTATATGGATGATGAGTGTCGTGCCATGAAGGCCATCTCAGAAGTGAAACAGATAGGTATGGTGTTGCCGCAGTTGAAGGGCAAGTATTTCTATTGTAAGGGAACTGGCAAACGCATGCGCGACCTTGCAAAGGAACCCATGCAGAACGGATCGATTATCCGTATCCTCGACGACTGTGCCTCTTACGAGGTGATTGCTGATGAGAATGTGGTACCCACCAGTGAGCTACCTACTCATCTCGCTTTACAGAATTATCTGTTGGAAACGGGTTCGTGCTATAAAGCCACCTTGCATACGCATCCTATCGAGTTGGTGGCAATGAGTCATATACAGCGTTTTTTGAAAGGCGATGAGATGACTCGTGTGCTGTGGTCAATGATTCCTGAGACACTGGCATTCGCTCCCTTGGGTATTGGCATCGTACCTTATGCATTACCTTCGTCAGTTGCCCTTGCTGAGGCTACGTTGGAGCAGATCAAGACGCATGACGTGGTGATGTGGGAGAAACATGGTACAGTGGCTGTAGGAACGGATATCATGGATGCCTTTGACCAGACCGATGTACTTTGTAAGGCAGCCAATATCTATATGTGTGCCCGCAGCATGGGTTCAGAACCTGATGGTATGACGGAGGCACAGATGAAAGAGGTGCAGGATGTCTTTAACCTGCCGAAGAAACGTCCCTGCTAAGTCTATTCGAAAATCTTAAACACATAGCCTTGCCCTTTCAGCCACTCAATGGCTTTGGGCAGGGCTATGTGTAGTTTATCAATGGATTTGAGGGAGTCGTGAAAGGTGATGATGGAACCGTTGCGGACATAACGCTTCACATTATTAAGCACATCCTCAGCCGTCATCCATTTCGAATAGTCACGAGTCACTAAATCCCACATCACAATACGGAACTTACGTGAGAGCCAGGCATATTGGCTTAATCGCATCCAACCATGGGGTGGACGTACCAGATTGGTATGTAGATAGGCATTGGCCTTCTCCACATTATAACTGTATTCGCGGATACTATGACGGAATCCGCTGATGTGGTTATGGGTATGATTACCGATACGGTGTCCTTCGTCAATGACACGCTGATGCAGTTCCGGATATTTCCTGGCATTGTCGCCTACCATGAAGAAAGTTGCCTTGATACCATAGTGATTGAGGGTGTCAAGGATAAATGGTGTGGCTTCAGGGATAGGACCGTCATCAAAGGTCAGATAGACAGCCTTTTCCTGACGGTTCATTCTCCACGTTGCCCTGGGATATAGCCAGCGCAACCATATTGCCGGTTGCTCGATAATCATATCGTTTATTGTCCCTTTTGTCCCAGATTACCTCCTTTTTCTTGGAAAGCATCCAGCATACTGCTGATGACATTCTCGTGCTTCTCCCCCCATTTTTCATCAATGGTCTCACCCAATTGCAGGAGTTGGTTGAGGATATAAAGATGCATATAGCAACTGTCTTCCGACAGGTTGAACTGCTGGTTGTCAAGGTTGCAGTACCATGTGACATACTGGGCAGAGTTCTTCCATAACTGATTGATAAGTTTCATGGCTTCCTCCTGATTGCCCATTGCTGCCCAGGCACGTGCCATATCAAGGGAACCGGAAGTGTAATTGTGCGGGATATTATATGCTGGCAGCATCTTCTCACAATATTTCAAAACTTCAACAGCCTGTTTGTCATTGCCTTCGCTAATTAATTGAACAGCAAGTCTTGACATGATACGACGATGAGTGTAGCACATACGCATCACTGTTTCGTCAAGATAGACCCCCTTGGTATTGGCACCACCGAACTTGAAGCGGTGCATGATGTTATCATAGGTACGCTTCGTGTCGAAGTTCTTGGCACCTTCCTGATTGGTGGTGAATGGTGTAATACGATAGGCAAGTCCTTCGGTAATGGTGTTGTCGCCTAAGTTGATGTAGTTTTCATCGCCAACACTGACAGCCACATAGATAGGACGTTTCCAGTTACACTCAGAAAGCATCTCCAGAATCATCAGATCACCTTTGTAAAGTGCAGACTTACCTTTCAGGGAGATGGTCATACGGTCGGGGATAGAATCAGTTGCCATCATCATACCACTCTGGCGAACAGCCTCTTTGTCGATGGTCATATAAAGCGTGTCGGTAGGAATAACATGGAGTTCCTTGTTCTTTGAACGTACCCAGTATTTCAGGATGTTCTTCAATTCGAACGGGTCTTCGCCAAATTGTTCCTTTGCCTGTTCAGGATCCTGCTTGTAGAATTCGAGCACTGCCTGTTTCATGTCAGGCTCAATGGCTACATACTCGTTCGTACCAGCACAGTATTCGATGCGTTCCCATGAGATAGGTACTGACGGAGAATCGTAGGCAGGACGACGCATCTGGTCGATATACCAGTCGGTCTGCAGATAGGAGAGGTTGCAGACGCGGGCATCTGTACGGATTCCTTCCACATCCTGATTATACCACAAGGGGAAAGTGTCGTTATCACCATTGGTGAAGATAATCGGATTTCCTTCATCCTGCAGGGACATGAGGTAGTTCTGTCCGAAGTCACGACAGGTATAGCGTCCGCTACGATCGTGGTCGTCCCAGGTCTGGGATGCCATCTGGATGGGGACTAATATGGCTGCTATAGTTACTAAAGCGGCTATAGCCACCTGTCCGTTCTTCATCTTACGGTTGATGAGGTCAATGAGGGCTGCGACACCCATACCACACCATATAGCAAAGGCATAAAAGGAACCTGCATAGGCATAGTCACGCTCACGGGGTTGCATCGGAGTCTGGTTCAGATAGATGACAATAGCGAGACCTGTCATGAAGAACAGGAAGAAAACCACCCAGAACTGACGGATGCCGATAGGCTCTGCCTCTGTCTTTTCCTTGCCGTCTACTGTAGTACGGCTATAGCGGGTGTACCACGACTGCCAGAAGAGTCCTATCAGTCCAAGCAGCAATGGCAGGCAATAGAATACGTTATGTCCCTTGTTCTCTTTCAGTTCGTCAGGCAATGTGTTCTGGTCTCCTAAGCGCAAATTGTCAAACCAGTCGAAACCAGTGAGCCAGTTGCCGTGCTCCAGTTCGCCATTACCTTGCAGGTCATTCTGGCGTCCAGCGAAGTTCCACATGAAATAACGCCAGTACATGAAGTTACACTGGTAGGAGAGGAAGAAACGTATGTTCTCCAATTGACTGGGAACCTTTACGCTCATCATCTCACCACAACGGTCGTACATCTCCTCATGACCATCAACACTGCCGCCCAGCCAACTCTCGTAGGCAGCACGGTGAGCCGAACTGTACATACGAGGGAAGAACATATTCTGCGCATACTCGTATTCATCCTTGGTGCGTAAGATGAAGTATTCGTCTTTCTCATCAGGAGAAGCCTTTTCCTTACGCTGCCACATAGGGGCACCCTTCTTCATGACAGGCTTACAATACTCGCCGTCTTTCTCCAAGGCAACCTGTGAGGTATATGCCTGTCCGTAGAACAATGGACGCTGTCCATACTGTTCACGTCCGAGATACTCTCCCAAGGTGAAGATATCCTCTGGGGAGTTCTGGTCCATAGGCGGGTTGGCCGATGAACGGATAACGATCAATGCATAAGAAGAGTAGCCAATCATGATCATCAACATGCAAAGCAGCGAGGTGTTCTTGATACGTGCAGTGACAAGCAGTTTGTCTTTTTGCTTATACTGCAGGACAAACCATAGGACGGCTAATACTATGATACCGATGATAACTGCCGACCAGCCGTGTCCGTAGAATGGAATACCCAGCATGGCGACAGACAACAGGAACGCGATGTTCTGTTTTTTCTCATTGACATCACGATGTGTCTCGTATATAGCCCAGATGGTGATGGCTATCAACAGGAAGATATAGACAATCTCACCTGTGTTGAACGGACAGCCGAGGACGTTGACAAACAACAACTCAAACCATCCGCCAACCTGTACGATGCCTGGTATGACACCATAGAGTACAGCGGCAAGGATGACAATAGAAATGCCTAAGGCTATCAAGGAGCCATAGAGGTCTTTTTTGGGCAGACTCTGCGGGAACTTGCGGTAGTAATAAACCAATACGATGGCTGGCAGACATAGCAGGTTTAACAGGTGGACACCTATACTAAGTCCTGTCATGTACATGATTAATATCAGCCAACGGTCACTATGAGGTTCGTCGGCATGATCTTCCCATTTCAGAATGAGCCAGAATACGACTGCAGTAAAAGCTGAGGAATAAGCATAAACCTCACCTTCGACGGCAGAAAACCAGAAGGTGTCACTGAATGTATAGATTAAGGCGCCCACCATAGCCGAACCTTCGATAGCGATAGTCTTGGTAAGTGTCAACTCACTCCAATCCTTGATGAGCAGACGGCGTACCAAGTGCGAAATAGTCCAAAATAGGAATAAAATGGTCGCAGCCGACAATAATGCACTCATCATGTTTACCATCCGAGCAACCTGTGCAGGATCACTAGTGAATTGGGAGAACAGGTTTGCTGTAAGCATGAAAAACGGGGCACCGGGAGGGTGACCAACTTCAAGTTTGTAACCAGTTGAGATAAATTCTGGGCAGTCCCAGAATGAGGCTGTAGGCTCAATCGTAGAGCAATATACAAAGGCGGCAATCAGAAAACTGACCCATCCGAAGATATTGTCTACCAGTCTGAATTGTTTCATTATTTTTTGTAGTGTTATAATTCTAACCTGCAAAGGTAGTAGTTTTAATTGAGAATTGAAAATTGAAAATTAAGAATTAGTGACTCCTTGTTATTTTTTAACGTTAGAAGAATAAACAGGCACCATATACAAGGACCACATAACGCAGGAATTTACCGATAGTGATGCTGATGACTGAAATAGGGATATTGGCGCGCATCAATCCTAAAACGATGGTGATGGCACTTCCGAGGATAGGTACGAAGGCGAAAAATCCCATCCAGGCTCCTCTGCCGCCCATAAATCGTGTCGCTTTGTCAAGACTCTCTTGACTGACATGCAGGTATTTCTCTATCCATTCCAACTTACCCATGCGTCCGACAGTATAGTTGAACATACCGCCTGCCACATTACCAATAGTACCATAGATAATCAATAACCAGGGATCCAGTCCTGCTGCCAATAGTCCCATCATCACTGCCTCACTGGAGAAAGGAAAAAATGAACCCGCCACGAAAGCCGTGATGAGCATGCCCCAATAGCCGTAACTGATCAGAAGAGAGATGATGACATCCATAGGTTATAGGCTGTGAGAGTAAATACTATGATGGTAATAAGATAGAAGATGATATTGGTCATCCGTTTCTGGGTAAGGGCAAGGAAATGGGCTACCAATGGGGCGGTGTTGATAATCATCAGATATATCAGCATATTGGCATGCTGAGGTTGTAGACAGAAATACAGGAAAGACAATAAGTCCATCCAAATGAAAAAACCATAAAGTTGACGGATACGGAACTTGTCTAGATAACTGGTATGCCAGAAATTAATAGTTCCGATAATAGCGATGATAGTAATGAATGATATAGTCGCAATCTGTCCGGTATTGACGAGGGAAAAGTCAAATGGGCGGTGGATGTCAGTTAACTGATTGAAATGCTCAAATAATGGTGTGAGATCTGTTTTGTAGATCAACCAGGAAACAATAAACCAATAGGGAGTGACTGTTCCCATCAGTGAAGCCAGGAAAGTACGCCAGGAAAGTGTCTGCAGTTTGATTAACATCAACAACCAAAGGACAGGGAGATAGCAGAGAATATGTACATAACAGAGACTTGCCAATCCGATGCAAAGAAAACTATAATATGTAAGTCCTGTGGATGTTTTGTCCTGATAAGTAAAGAACAGAACCAGGTAGGAAGCAATAATGAAAACCTGACAGAGGGATTCTGAAAGGAAAGGAAACAGGAAACAGGCTGCACAGGAAAGAACCAAGAAGGAGCTTGACACCATCCTTGAATAAATACGGATAAGTGCATTGGTGTTGTTTAATAACAGCATCAGGAAGGCGGAGAGGAAAAAGCTCCCAAACTGTATCCACCAACCTTTCTGAATCAGTCCACAAAGCACCCAAATACCTATCGCATATAGCGAGATAATAGGTAGTGTCAGTTTACTTTCCGAAACCTTGTTTTGTAATCGCTTTTTCCTCACCACTTATAAGTCTGCTCCGATGTCACGACGGAAATACTTATCCGTGAATTGTATTTTTTGAGCCTCCTCAAAAGATTTCTGCAGGGCTTCCGCCTTGTCTTTGCCATAAGATGAAACGGCGATGACACGACCACCATTGGTGACGACCTGTCCGTCTTTTATTGCTGTACCGCTATGGAAGACAATAGAACCTTCTACTTGGTCAATGCCGCTGATAGGATAGCCTTTCTTGTATTCCTGCGGATAACCACCACTGACTAGCATCACACAAACAGCGGCACGCTCGTCGAACTCAATGGTGTGCTGATCGAGATTACCAGCAGCCACACCTTCGAAGAGGTCTACGATGTCACTCTTTAAACGGAGCATGACACTCTCTGTCTCTGGATCCCCCATACGACAGTTGTATTCTATCACCATCGGATCACCTTTCACGTTGATGAGTCCGAAGAAGATAAAGCCTTTATAGTCGATACCCTCGGCTTTCAGTCCTTCAACTGTTGGACGGATGATGCGGTTTTCTACCTTCTGCATCCATTCTTTGGTAGCAAAAGGAACTGGGGTTACACTTCCCATGCCGCCAGTGTTCAGACCAGTGTCGTGCTCACCGATGCGTTTATAGTCTTTTGCCTCAGGTAGAATCTTATAATGGTCGCCATCAGTCAATACGAAAACACTGCACTCGATACCGCTTAGAAATTCCTCGATGACCACTTGTGATGAGGCATTGCCGAACATACCGCCCAGCATCTCCTTCAATTCCTTCTTTGCTTCATCGAGGGTAGGGAGAATCAGCACACCTTTGCCAGCACAGAGACCGTCAGCCTTGAGGACGTAGGGTGGTTCTAGTGTTTCCAGGAAAGCCAGTCCCTCTTGAACGTGTTCTCCGTCGAATGTTTGATAGCGTGCTGTGGGGATATGGTGACGTGCCATGAAAGCCTTGGCGAAATCCTTAGAGCCTTCCAGGACAGCACCTTGTTTGGATGGACCAATCACTGGAATATTCTTCGTGCGCTCATCGGTTTTCAGGTTGTCGTAAATACCTTTTACCAACGGGTCTTCAGGTCCCACTACTACCATGTCAATCTGTTTGTCTATACAGAAAGCCTTGATGGTGTCGAAGTCATCCGCCTTCATCGATACATTCTCTCCGCAGTTGGAGGTACCTGCATTACCTGGTGCGATGTACAATTTGTCACATTTCTCACTTTGAGCGATTTTCCAGGCGAGTGCATGCTCACGTCCGCCACTTCCTAATAATAAAATCTTCATGATTCTGTTCTTTTTGTAATTTGGTTGCGAAGGTACGAATAAAAAATGAATTGAGAGACATTTTTGCTGAAATCTAAGAATAATTTCGTAATTTTGCAGTCAAACATAAAGTATTTGTATCAATTATGAGACAAAAAGTATATCTTATCATTCTGGCATTGGTGGTAACCGTTATCAGTGCCGCCGCACAAACGAAAACGGCAGAGGTCTTGTTGGAGACAACAGTAGGCAATATCCGCATTGCACTCTATGATGATACACCAAAACATCGTGACAATTTCCTCAAACTTGTCAAAATGCAGGTATATGACTCCCTGCTCTTCCATCGTGTTATAAAGGACTTTATGATTCAAAGTGGTGATATTAACAGCAAGCACGCTAAGCCGGGGCAACGATTAGGTACAGGTGATTTTGACTATACCCAAGAGCCTGAGTTCTGCTTACCCCAGATATTTCACCGACGTGGTGTGGTGGCGATGGCTCGTGAGGGTGATAATGTCAATCCGGAAAAGCGCAGTTCCGCCTGTCAGTTCTATATTGTCTGGGGACGTGTCCTCGACGACAAAAAACTGAGCCAGATACAGGAACGGCTCGATTCTGTCACTCAAGGACGTGTCAAACTCACGCCAGAGATGATAGCAACCTATAAGACAGTGGGAGGTACACCTCATCTGGATGGACAATATACTATTTTTGGAGAAGTGACAGAGGGTATGGAGATTCTTGATAGGATTCAACAGATGCCGACAGACCAATTTGCGCGTCCACTAGAGGATATCCGTATTCTCAAAGCAACAGTCACCAAGAAAATCCCTCAATAGCCAAACATCTTATAGTTAGTGCTGTTTATATTAAAGCTTTCCTTGTTCACCTAGATAGGAGTCTTTGAAGCCAAGGAAGTAGAGTACACCGTCAAGCCCTATTGTGTTGATACTTTGTTTGGCATTTGCTACCACACGGGGCTTGGCATGGAAGGCTATGCCGAGACCTGCCTGACTGATCATGGGGAGGTCGTTGGCGCCATCACCCACTGCAATGGTCTGGGCAAGATTCACCTTCTCTACCTGTGCGATGAGTTTCAATAACTCTGCTTTACGGTGTCCGTCAACAATCTCACCGACATAGCGTCCTGTCAGTTTTCCGTCCTCGCCAATCTCCAATTCGTTGGCATAGACATAGTCAATACCGTATTTGCGTTGCAGGTGTTCTCCGAAATAGGTGAATCCGCCACTGAGGATAGCAATCTTATAGCCGCAGGTCTTGAGAATATTCATAAGGCGGTCGACGCCCTCTGTGATAGGCAGATGTTCGGCGATGTCCTGCATGACACTCACGTCAAGTCCCTTCAATAAAGCGACACGGCGGGCGAAACTCTCCTTGAAGTCTATCTCGCCACGCATGGCACTCTCCGTAATGGCACGTACTTCTGCCCCTACACCGTTGCGCTCTGCAAGTTCGTCTATACACTCTGTCTGAATAAGTGTGGAGTCCATGTCGAAACAGATAAGGCGTCGCATACGTCGGAACATGTCGTCGCGCTGGAAAGAGAAGTCAATACCCATTTCCGCAGACAGTTTCATCAGCTTCTCCTGCATCTCCTGGCGGTTGACGGGTTCGCCACGCAGAGAGAACTGGATGCAGGCACGTGTGTGCTTGTCGAGTTGCTTGATGCTCTTACGTCCTGTCAGTCGCAGGATGGAGTCAATATTCAGTCCCTGATCGGCAATGACACGAGTTGCTGCTTCAATCTGGGATGCCTCTAATTGTCGTCCCATCACCATGAGGATATAGCGGTTCTTCCCTTGGTGTCCTACCCAATCCTCATACTCGTCATCGCTGATAGGCGAGAATCCGATATTTACGCCCAGTTCTGTTGCCTTGAATAAAAGTTCTTTCATAGCAAACCCCGATTTCGTGTCGTCCATACGGATGAGGATGCCCAGTGAGAGGGTAGAGTGGATGTCTGCCTGTCCGATATCTAATATCTGTGCGTCATATTTGGCCAAGATGCCCATGACACTTGCCGTCAGTCCAGGACGGTCTTGCCCTGTGATGCGGACGAGAATCTGTTCTTCTTTCATCGTATTCTATTTAAGGTAGTCTTCAAAATATTGGGTAATACGCTCATGCAGATGAACACTGGCATGTCCACGCATGTTGTGGGGCTCGCCAGGATAGACAAAGAAGTCGGGTTGTGTACCAGCCTCAATACATGCTTTAAGGAACGACAGGCAATGTTGTGGAATGACAGTGTCATCGTTATAACCTGTGATAATCTGAAGTTTTCCTTTCAGATTCTTTGCCTTGGCAACGAGGGAGGTCTTCTCATAGCCCTCAGGGTTGGTTTGTGGCGTGTCCATATAACGCTCGCCATACATTACCTCATACCATTTCCAGTCGATGACTGGACCTCCTGCTACACCCACTTTGAAGACATCAGGATAGTTGGTCATCAGTGAGATAGTCATGAATCCTCCGAATGACCAGCCATGAACACCCAAGCGATCCATGTCGATATAGGGTAGGGAGCGCAGATAGTCAACGCCCTTCATCTGGTCTTGCATCTCTATTTGTCCGAGTTGGCGGAAGGTTACTTGTTCGAAGTCGCGTCCACGATTCTCGCTGCCTCTGTTGTCAAGGATGAAAACGATATAGCCTTTTTGTGCCATATAGGTCTCCCATGAACGGCTGTACCAATGCCATGCAGCCTCTACATTATGGGCATGAGGACCACCATAGACATATATCACGGTGGGATATTTCTTCGTCACATCAAAATCGTGCGGCTTTACCATGCGATAATAGAGGTCTGTTTTTCCGTCTGCCGCTTTGATGGTACCACATTCAAAGACAGGTTGCTGATAGCCTCTCCAGGGATCCTCTGCTGTCAACAGGCGTTGTGCCTTCGCAGTCTTTACCTCTACGAGGTCGATGTTACGTGGCACATCAGGCTCAGAATACTTATCGTAGAAATATAATCCGCTTTCCGATAAGACGGCATGATGTGAGCCTTTGCCGTTGTCCAGAAGCGTTCGCTTGCCTGTCTTTATGTCAACAGCATACGTGTTGTGTTGAATAGGATTCGCCTCATTTGAGGAAATAATGATACACTTATCCTTCTTGTTGAAGCCTAAGACCTCCTGAACGACAAATGCTCCACTGGTAAGTTGTTTGACGACTTCACCTTTTATATTATAAAGATAAAGGTGATTATAGCCGTCACGCTGGCTCTGAAGGATAAACAGATTGTCATCCCATGGAAGGAATTGGATGGGATGCAATGGTTCTACGTATTTCTCGCTGGTCTCCTGATAAAGTTCTGCTTTCTTTTCCCCTGTTATGGCATCATAACTGACAAGGCGACAGTCATTCTGGTCACGATTAAGTTCAAGCATATAGATGGTTTTGGAGTCAGGACTCCAGGCGATATTCGTGAAATAGACAGGGGTGTCCTGATTATTCTGGATAGTCGGAGTATTCAGGTAAATGATCTTGTTGGTAGTGATGTCATAGACACCAACTGTCACTTGGTGAGAGGTCTCACCAGCCGTGGGGTATTTGTCTGGCTCATAGGAAGCAATGCGTCTGTCGATATCCACCTGCGGATAATCTGCCACCATGCTCTGATCCATGCGATAGAAAGCAAGACGTTGGCCATCAGGACTCCAGAATGTGCCTTTTTCAATACCGAACTCATTACGATGAACAGTTTGTCCGTAGACTATCTCTCGACTGCCGTCAGTGGAAAGTTGATGCTTCTTACCCTGACCGTCGACCACGAATAACTGTTGGTCATCTACAAAGGCTGTTGCGCGTGATATGGGATTCCAATCGTTAGCCTCTTGACCAGAGATGCTGTCTTGCCAGATAATCTTCTTATCTTTGAAATCTACAAGGATGACAGCTTTCCTGTTGCCGACCTGTACGATGGGCTTGTCTGGATAGGGAAAGGTAGCATTCATCAAATGACGCACGTATTTCTGGTCGTCACTTTTTGCCCATTCGTTGATTTGTTCAAGCGTAAAGAGTGTCGTTTTCTTACCTGTTTTGGCAGCAATAACAGAACACTCCTCCACGTCTGTCTCTATTAACTGGTCGCCCCACCATGTCAACCATAAGTTCTGAGGTTGCAGATTACGGTAGTTCGTGCCTCCGTAATTCAGGTCTTCCAGCGTAAAGAGTTTGTCTTGGGCTTTCATGGGAAGGGATAGAACAAGAAGGGAAAGTAGGGTGAAAAAAAGCTTACTCCTCATCATGATCAAATTTTCTGTTCTTCTTAAAGGGTTTCTTATAGTCGCGAGGGTTCTTGGAATTCCGCGAGCCTTTAGAATTTCTAGAAAATCTGGAATCTCTAGAATCCCTGACATCTCTAGAATCCCTGGCATCTCTTGGCTCTTTAGGCTTTCTCGGTTCTTTCTTTTCCAAAGAATGGAATTTAAATGTCCGGATGTCAGCTTCCTCGTTCTCTTCCTGTTCCTCTAATCGTTTCTTGAATTCACGATTTTGTTTGAAGCGACGTTTCTCCGCCATCTGTATTTTTTCCTCCTCTGTCTTGACAACACCCCCTTCGGCACGGAAATCTTTCATCCTTCCGTCGAAAATCTGGTATTTGCGGAATTCACATTCCAAACTTCCATTAAATACCGGTATCTTGATGGAAGGCTTCAGTCCGATTTGGTCAAAACACTCCTCCCGATAACTGAGAATCCATGCGTCATTGTTCATGAATTGATGTTTCAGGCGTTCCCCAATCATCTTGTAGGTTCCTAATAGGTCAGGAGTAGAGATACGCTCACCATAAGGAGGATTCATAACAATGATACTTCTCTCTTTAGGTTGTGTAAAGTCCTTAAAATCCGCTTCTGCTACTGTGATATCGTTCGTCAGTCCTGCTGCACGGACATTGATGCGGGCAGTATTGGCTGCTTTGATATCTATATCGTAGCCGTAGATATGATGCTTGAAGTCCCGTTCCTGTGAATCGTCGTTATAGATTTCATCGAAAAGGTCCTTGTCAAAGTCCTTCCATTTCTCAAAGGCAAATTCTTTGCGGAAGAGCCCTGGTGCCATGTTGCGGGCAATCAGTGCTGCCTCAATCAGTAATGTACCGCTACCACACATCGGATCAATGAAGTCGGTATCTCCTTGCCATCCTGTCATCAGGATCATGCCGGCTGCCAGAACTTCATTCAAGGGAGCTTCTACGGACTCTTGACGATAACCGCGACGATGCAGGGATTCGCCACTGGAATCCAATGAAAGGGTACATTTGTCCTCTGCAATATGAATGTTCAGTTGGATATCCGGATTAGTGACGGAAATATTCGGACGCTTGCCCTTCTTCTCGCGGAACTGGTCGACAATGGCATCCTTTACTTTGTAGGCCACGAACTTAGAGTGGCGGAATTCCTCAGAGAAAACAACCGAGTCGACAGCAAACGTCGTATCGTTATCTAAGAATTCTGTCCAATCAATGGCTTTCACGCCTTCATAGACATCATCAGCAGAAAGAGCCTTGAAATGTTTGATAGGTTTTAAAATACGGATGGCGGTGTGTAACTGGAAATTGGCACGATACATCATCTCCTTATTACCTGTAAAGGAAACCATGCGGCGTCCTATTTGTACATTCTCTGCGCCCAGTTGCGTCAATTCTTTCGCCAAGACAGGCTCAAGTCCCATAAAGGTCTTGGCGATGAGTTCATAATTTTGTGTCATAATAATATAAATATGGTGCAAAGATAGTAGAAAGTATACGAAAAACAAAGAAAAAGCTCAAATTTCTTTATTATTCTAAAACTTTTGTGTAATTTTGTCACCAAATTGTAATAGTGCTTCTGTTGCGATGATAAATATATCGAATACACTAATAATTAGTATCAATTCCTTCATGAGGATTGACATATTGATATGGGTAGTGGGTATTCCTGTTGTTATCGCATTTGCCATTCTTCTTTTTTACCAGTTGAAGCGTCACCGCTTTTTAAAGGAGGAATTGGTACAGCTGACGAAAATCAAACAGCATAATATTGAATATGAGTTAGTATTGAAATCCATGTGTTTATCGACATGGCGGTACGAAGTGCCCTCAGCAACTTTTACATTAGAAAGTGACTATCGAAAAGAAACGGATAGTCTCCTGTTTGAAAAAGGAACCTCATTAGATGTCTTGTATAAAAACATGAAGCATCCCTATCTACAGGAATTTAAAGGACTTTTGGCGGATATATTGGAAGGGCGCAAAGACGAGGTGCATATTCAATATCAGATAGGATTGCCGAATAGTGATAAGGTTTATTGGTCTGAAATCTTTGCCACTGTAGACAAACGCAACATGAACGGCAAACCATTAACAATAGTGGGAACTACCAGACGTATTGATGAACAGAAGAAATTGGAGACGGAATTGATGGAGGCCCGTAATCGTGCAGAGGAGAGTGACCGGCTGAAATCTGCATTCCTGGCAAACATCACCCATGAAGTACGTACTCCTCTGAATGCAATTGTAGGTTTCAGTGATGTTCTTCCTATGGTACAGAGTGATGAAGAACGAAATGAGTTGATTAAGTTGATAAAACAGAACAATGCCCATTTGCTGAGGCTATTTGATGATATGTTGAATATCTCCAAATTGGAGGCAGGAAATAGTGGCCATATTGTTAAGGAAGATGTTGAGTTATTACCCTTGTTCCGGGAGATGGTTGACAAGTACTTACCGTTATGTGTAGAAAAAGGACTGGAAGTCTTTGTGGAAGAATCTTCAGAAAAAGAAACCATTAAGACAGACCGCGATCGTCTGAAGGAAATTCTGAATCAATATATGAATAATGCGGTAAAATTTACAGATTCAGGCAGCATCAGTATAGGTTGTGAGAGACTGGCTTCAACGATCAGGATATGGGTCAGCGATACAGGGAAGGGTATCCCGGAAGATAAATGTAATGAACATCTCTTTGAACGGTTTGTTAAAGTAGATGATTTTGTGGCAGGAACAGGTCTTGGACTGAGTATTTGCCGGAGTCTTGCTAATACTCTGGGAGGCATTGTCGGAGTAGAGTCTGTATATGGGAAGGGCTCTACCTTCTGGGTTGATATTCCCTTATGAAAGATTAAAAGGAATGATGAGTAAAATAGCCATAACCTTGATGTTTTGGTTGCTCTGTCTCTCTGTTCAGGCACAGCAGTTGATTTCCGGCGTGATTAAAGATGCGGAGACAAAACAGGCGATACCATCTGTGACGGTGTCGTATAAAGGTCATCGTATCGCTGTTGCCTCAGGTCTTGACGGACGTTATGTAATACAGAAGATGGTAGGTTGGAACATGACGTTCAGCGCCGTTGGATATGTGTCGCAGACAATAATGATAGAAGACCGTACTCCGGTAAAGATAGACATTCAGTTGCAACCTGATATGAAAAAGCTTCAGAATGTGGTTGTTAAATCGAAACGTCAGCGATATAGCCGCAAGAACAATCCTGCCGTGGAACTGATGCGTAAGGTGATAGAGCATAAGCGTTTGACGAATCTGTCGAATAAGGATTATTATCAGTATAACAAATACCAGAAACTCACATTGGCAGCTAATGATATCACACCGGAGAAATTGCAAAACTCCATTTTCCGTAAGAAGAAGTGGATCCTGGACCAGATAGAGCCGTGTCCCTATAATAACAAATTGATATTGCCGATATCCGTAGACGAGACAGTAACGAAGAAACTCTATCGCCGTCATCCTCATAATGAGAAGAATATCATCATGGGACAGAATTCCACGGGAATTGGTGATCTGTTCCAGACGGGTGACATCATGAATACGATGATGAAGGACATCTTTACGGATGTGAATATCTATGACGATCAGGTCAGATTGTTACAACGTCCTTTTACTTCACCCATTGGAAGAGGTGCTATAGGCTTCTATCGTTTTTACATAGAAGATACGGTGCAAGTTGACCGTGACAGTTGTATCCACTTGCATTTCCTGCCGAATAACATGCAGGATTTTGGTTTCAGGGGTGATATCTATATCCTGAAAGATTCCAGTTATCAGGTGAAACGCTGCGACTTGTCCATCCCCCGGCAAAGTGATGTCAACTTTGTTGAGAATCTCCGAATCAATCAGGAGTTTGTGATGTTGCCCACGGGAGAATGGGTGTTGTCGGTAGATGACATGATTGTGGAGATAGAGATTCTTAGTTTCCTGCAAAAAGCCATTGTCGTCAGGAATACCCGTCTGACGGACTATGCTTTCGACGAGCTTCCTGATCAGGTGTTTAAAGGGAAACGGGATGTCAGGGAAGCGGATGCGCTGTCGCATAGTGATCTGTTTTGGGTGCAATACCGTCAGGTGGAACTTACCAAAGGTGAGAGCGGTATGAAGGAATTTGTCGAGAGTTTTAAGAAGATGAAGGGCTTTAAGTATGTGATGATCGGCATGAAAGCCTTGATAGAAAACTATATTGAGACAGGTAATCCGTCCAAAGTGGATATAGGACCTGTCAATACAATGATATCCAAGAACTTTGTCGATGGATTCCGTACCCGTTTCAGTGCGCAGACAACGGCTAACCTGAATAAACACTGGTTTTTCTCTGGTTATGTGGCACGTGGATGGAAATCGAAGAAGAACTATTATAAGGGGGAGGTGACTTATTCTTTTAATGAGAAAGAGTATCTGCCCCGTGAATTCCCTAAGCGTACGCTGACTTTTACCTCTACCTATGATGTGGCCTCTCCTTCGGATAAGTTCTTGCAAACGGATAAGGATAATGTTTTCACGGCCTTTAAGTGGAGTAAGGTGAAGGCGATGATGTTCTATAACCGTCAACAACTCTCTTTTGAATGGGAGGAGAAAATCGGCTTAAAGACGATTGTCAGTTTGAAGACCGAAGAGAATGAGGCTTGTGGAGATATTTACTTTACACCGATGAATGTGTATTCACCATGGAATTCCATGACGGAGTCTCCTCGTCCTTCTTGTAAGTTCCGTACGACGGAGTTCCGCGCAGAACTGGAATATAGCCCAGGTACTACATATATTAATACAAAACAGCGCCGCCGGAAGGTAAATCGGGATGCCCCTATATTCAATCTGAGTCATGCCTTTGGTATCAAGGGTTTTCTGGGAAGCGACTATAACTATAATTATAGTGAGTTGAGTGTCACTCAGCGAATTTGGTTAAACAGTTGGGGAAAGATTGATATGTATGTGAAGGGTGGCATCCAATGGAATCAAGTACCATATCCGCTACTCTGTATGCCCGAGGCAAATTTGTCATATATTCTTCAGAAGAATATGTTCAGTCTGGTGGATAATATGGAGTTCCTGAACGACCGCTTTGTCACCGCTATTTTTGCATGGGATATGAATGGCAAACTCTTCAACCGCATCCCTTTGTTAAAGAAATTGAAGTGGCGTGAGTATATTGGTGTGAAAATGCTATGGGGAGGGTTGTCAGACAAGAATAATCCTTTTTTGCCGCAGAATGCGGAAAGTCCGATATTGATGGCATTCCCGGAGTTCTCACATGTAATGGACTCGAAACGTCCTTATTGGGAGGTGTCAGTCGGTATTCATAATATCTTCAAGTTTATTCATGTGGAGTACGTGCGGCGACTGAATTATAACGACTATCCAACGGCTCATAAGCGTGGTATCCGGATGACGTTACATTTCACGTTCTGATTTTTTTATCTGTCTTGCAACTTTTTCATCCTTTATTCCGTCTAACAGGCAGAAATCATTTAAAAAGGAATAGAAATATGAAAAAGTTGTTTGTATTATTAGTGGCAGTTCTCGCTATTTCGTTCAGTGCTCACCTTTATGCCTTTGCCGGTAATGACAAAGCAGAGGAAAACCGCCCGTTAAAAGGCTTTGAACGTATCCGACTGTTAGGCTCTCCTGACATAAAGTACGCACAGGGTAAGACATGGTCTGTCCGTGTGAAAGCCCCTAAGAATGAGATGAAGAAAGTAGTGACCCGTGTGGAGGGTAATTGCTTGGTTGTCAGCATGCAAGGTAATAACACGTTCAGTTTCCGCCCCATGAAGGACAATGGTGTTACTGTCTATGTCACCTCTCCTGATCTGGTCGGTGTGGAGGTGAATGGCTCTGGTGATTTCGAGAGTAAGGGACCTGTAGACACGGATAATCTGGATATCAAGTTGAAAGGCTCGGGTGATATTGTTTTCTATGATGTGATCTGTGACCGTATCAAGACCTCAGTGGTAGGCTCTGGAGATGTGGAAATCAAGAATGTGACGACCCAGTATTCTTCAGTCGAACTGGTTGGCTCTGGCGATGTGAAGATGAGTCAGAAGAAGGTAAAACAAACCCAATTGGAATTGAAAGGCTCTGGTGATATCAAGGTGAATAATGACCAGTGTGGCACTGTTGACTGTCGGTTGATTGGCTCTGGTGACATCACGTTGACGGGCAGTGTCAAGAAATTGAATCGGACAACCCGTGGGTCTGGTGATATAGAGACGACGGGGCTGACAATTAGGTGATATGATTAATTAATACATATATATTTGGCTTTCTTCCTGGAATTTTGTAATTTTGCCTGCGCAAAATGATACGAGAAGAATATGTATGTGGTATTAGCAGACAACCAGGATATTACTAGGGCAGGTATGATGTATGTCTGTCAGCAAATGGAACAGGTAGAAATGCACCGTGCGGAGGATAAGACAGAATTGATTGAACAATTGAGAAACCATCCTGATGCAGTGGTCGTGTTGGACTACACACTTTTCGATATCAATGATGTGGAGGAGATAGAAATCTTGTATCAGCGTTTTCCCCAAGTACAGTGGATTTTCTTTAGTGTCGACCTCTCTGGTGACTTTGTCCGCAGGGTGATAGCCATCGCCCCGCGGTTTAGTATTCTGTTGAAAGAGTCGCCCATACAGGAGATCCGCGAGTGCCTGTTGTATGGCCAGCGGCATCAGCGGTATATCTGTCAGCGGATGACGGAATTGCTGTTAGCACCTCAACCGGTCAGTGCAGAGGAAGATGTAAAACTGACTCCCACGGAGATGGAAATCCTGAAAGACATTGCTTTGGGACAGACGACAAAGGAAATTGCTGAACGACGCTTCTCCAGTTTTCATACCGTGAACACCCACAGGAAGAATATTTTCAGAAAACTAGGTGTCAATAATGTACATGAGGCGACCAAATATGCCCTTCGTGCTGGACTTGTTGACTCTGCGGAATACTATATTTGATGTTCGCTGGGAATAAAAAAAGTAGGAATTGTCTCACGACAACTCCTACCTTCATTCTAACTAACTTATTATCAACTATTCATTACTCATTCTGAATTTCGTTGCAAAAATAAGAAGATTTTTCCATATTTTGATCAAGAAATGGCGAAAAAACTCCGTAAACGTTTGCGTAATTGAAGAAATTTGTCTATTTTTGCACTTGATGAATAATAAAAAGCAACATAGGACATCCTTGAAAGACCTGGCAAAAGAACTGAATGTTAGTATAGCAACAGTCAGTCGTGCCTTACGAAACTCCACTGAAATAGGTGAAGAAATGCAGAAACGTGTAAAAGAATTGGCAAAGAAGATGAATTATCGTCCTAATCCTTTTGCACAGAGCCTGCGTAAAGAAGCACCAAAGGTAATTGGGGTGGTTGTGCCCAATCTGGTCACTCACTATTATGCTGCCGTTCTTGACGGTATAGAGGAGGAAGCCAGAAGAGTAGGCTATAGTGTCATCAGCGCCAACAGCCATGAGAGTTTTGAGGATGAGGCTCATGTCATCGACAATTTTATTAGTCTTCACGTAGAAGGTATTATTGCCTGTCTGGCTCAGACGACAACAGACTATAGTCATTTTGAGGAACTCTCAGCAATGGGAATCCCTTTGGTGTTCTTCGGACGTACTTGTCTTTCTGACCGTTTCTCCAGCGTGACGGCAAATGGAGATGAAGCAGCCCAGATGGCTACCCAGCACCTGATAGATACAGGTAGTCGTCGTATCGCTTTTATAGGAGGTCCTAATCATCTGGATATGGTGCAGCGCCGTAAGCATGGCTATTTGGAGGCATTACGCGAAAACCGTATCCCTATTGAACGCGAACTGGTAATGTGTGATAAAATCGACTATAATATCGCCATGAGGGCTACGGAGCGCTTGCTGAAAAGTCCTAATCGTCCAGATGCCATTCTTGCATTTAACGATATCATTACTTTTGCTGCTTTTACGTCCATAAAACAGCTAGGGCTCAGGATTCCGGAAGATGTGGCGCTGATTGGTTTTACGGATGATGCCCATGCAGCCTATGTGACTCCCCGCTTGTCTGCCATTGAGGACCAGTCCCGTTTAATGGGAATCACGGCTTGTAAGATGTTACTCAGTAATATCAAAGGGGATACGAAAGTGTATAAGAAAATTGTTCCTCAGCAACTGGTGATTCGCGAGACATCTGCCAAAAACAAAAAGTAGGGCTTCGTGTCAAGAAATTGAAAAAACAAGCGTTTTATTTGGTGGTATGGTAAAAAAAGTGTATTTTTGCAAATACTAACCCCAAAAACCGTTTTGACCAATGACTAAGAAGTCGGTTTGCTTATTTATATTGATGCTTTTGATGCCATTCGTGGCAAGGGCAGCCATTGAAGATATCAAGTTCAGTCGTCTGGATACTCGTGACGGACTCAGTAACTCTCAGTTATTGTGTATTCTCAGGGATTCCAGGGGACAGATGTGGTTTGGTACACCTTATGGCCTGAACCGATATGACGGTTATCGCATCAAGACCTTCTACTCGTATGCTAAGGACACCACGACCCTGCGTAATAACTATGTTGACGAGATTTATGAGGCACACGACGGCAAGCTTTGGTTGCGACAGGGTATGAATTATACCATTTTCGATCCGGTGACGGAAAAGTGTGACCGCCATCCGGAAGTAATATTGCATGAATTCGGCATCAAGGGCGGTATAGAGCGCCTTTATATCGACAAATACAAGGACTTCTGGGTGAAGACCTTTGACGAGGGTTTTTGGTATTATAGTCCGCATACGAAAAAGATCAGACATTATCCGTTTGGCTATGGTCCCCAGCAGTTCAATAATGACTTTGGTGTTTCTAGTTTTGCTGAGTTCGGGAAGAGCCTGTTGGTGTCTTCCAGTAAAGGAGAGATATTCTGTTTCAACCGTGAAAAGGGCTGGATCAGTTGGAAGAGCAGTTATCTGCGTCGTAAGGGACTTGTCAATGACCAAGATTGTAAACTGCGTATTGACAATCAGGGGAATGTCTATGCCATCGTCACAGGAAGAGTTTTTGTAAAGCCTAATAATCAGCGCCGCTGGTATCACTCCATGCAAGACTTTCTTCGTTTCAAGGGATTAGAGAATGTGCCTGAGGAAATGAATATCTGGGATGTGCGCCTTGACAGGAAGAAGCGCTTGTGGATAGCCACTGACCATCAGGGACTGATTATTGCCGATCGGTATAACAAGGAGATTCGTCAATTTCTGACAGATAAGTTTGATGAGTCTACCATCAGTGACAATACCTTGCGTGTCATCTATCAGGACCAGTTGGGACGTATGTGGATAGGCTCCTATATGAATGGTGTCAATCTCTATGCGGAGAGTGGTAATAATTTCCGTAACCTTGAACTGGGAAATATCAATACGATCTGTGTCGATTCGGCAGGTAATTACTGGTTAGGTACGAATGACAAGGGTATTATCTGCTACAATCCCCATACGGAGGAGCAGGTAGTCTATGACAAGGCTAACAGTGGTATAGGCTCTAATACCATGGTGGGCTCCCTAGGTGCTCGCGATGGCTCAGTTTGGTTTGGAACCTATGAGGGTGGATTGATACATATTAAGGATGGTCATGTGACAAACTATCGGGCAACAGGTAAACCTACCGACCTTGCCAACGATAATGTATGGACGATTTTTGAAGACTATTGGGGATATATTTGGATAGGAACCTTGGGAAGTGGTGTGCAGCGCATGAATCCTAAGACAGGAAAGATGGACGTGCCTATATCCACCAAGAACTCCATTCTCCCCAGCGATTATATTTCAACCATTGCTCCGACGAATAAGGGATGGTTGATGGCGACCCATTCCCAGTATTATTCTATCATCAACCCGCGTACTAAAAAGATTATCAATCGCAATATCAAAGATAACAAGGATGATATTCAGATTACGGAGACATCTATCAATGGTATGCAGGACAGTCGCGGACTTTCCTGGCAAGGTTCTGCCTCAGGTGCCACCGTCTGGGATTTGAAGACGAATCATGTCTATCTTATCGATATGCGCTCCGGATTGTTCGGCTCGACAGTGAACGGCATTATAGAGGATGAGCGGCACACGATGTGGATCGTTACTGACCATGGTGTCTCCAATATAATTCCTCAGAAAGGGTGGAATGACACCTGGAACTTTGTCATCCAAAGCTACAACAACCGTGACGGACTCCAGAAAGGTCCGTATAACCAGCGTTCCCTCTGTTGTACAAAAGACGGTAAGATTCTGATTGGCGGACAGGGTGGACTGGATATCATCGACCCTCGGAAGATGGGTAAGGGCAGACTGAAGGAAGTGCCTGTGTTCAGTGGTCTGAAGATCGCAGGACGTGAGGTGGCTGTCGGCGAGAAAGTGGACGGACGTGTCATCTTGGAGGAGGCATTGGACTACTGTCGTGAGATTAGTCTTCGCTTCGATGAGGAGTTTACCGTCCAGTTGGGAAGCAACAGCGGTGAGATTCATAACCGTTCCCGTTTTGTCTATAAGATGGCAGGCTATAATGATGAATGGATCAAGACAGAGGAGGTCAATCCGAATGTTGCCTACCAGAGTCTTCGTGCCGGCTTCTATTATCTCTGTGTCCGTATGCTCAATGATGACGGTACCTTCGGGAACAAAGAGAGCCGTATTGCCATTACTATCCGTCCGCCTTTCTGGCGTACCCGTTGGATGGTACTTGGCTACATGATTATCCTCGCCTTGGGCGTATGGTTCTGGCGCAAATGGTATATCAGGCACCATGAGAGACGGATGGAGGCGGAGAGTGTACGTCGTGAGTTGGAGAAACAGCAGTGGATGAACGAGATGCGTATGCATCTGGTCAACGAGCATGCTGAGAATAAGACACCGTTCATGAACCAGCATGAAGAGGTCGTCTTAAACAAACAGGTCGTTGATTTGGTGGCATTCGCCAGTGACTATTGTAAGCAATACAAGTCTCCTGTTCCCAAGACACCCGTGAAGGTGAACTTCCTCTCGTCTATCAAGGAACTGAAGGTAAGTTTCGATCCTGAAAAGATAGCCGAGATATTCGATATTACCTTCAAGAATGCTGCTATCTTTGCTCCCAACGACTGTGTCATCAGTCTGGGTGTAGCACTTACGCAGGGCGACAAGGCACAGATACAGATTGCCGATAACGGTATTGGTATTAAAGATGAGTTCAAGGAGCATGCCTTTGACCCGATTGTCAATGGCGAAGGGGCTAATTTGGATAAGGTGAAGGCGATTGTTGATGCCCATGAGGGGGAGGTTCATATCGAGGACAATCCTGGCGGCGGTACCATTATCGTCATTACCATACCGGCTTATGAGGTAATAGAAGAAGCAGAAATCATAGAAGACTAAAACAATAAATAAGAACATGAAGAATATGAGAACATGGATGACCGCTGTCCTGACAGTATTGGCGGTTGCCGGATGGGCAGATGACTATACAGTCAGCGGCAACTTCGTGACCATTCCTGTGAAGAAGGCAAAGGCTGGTGGTGCCCAGGTGGTGCGCCTGCAAGTGATTAATGACAATATTATCCGTGTGCAGGCAACTTCAGAGCGCACACTGCCGAAGAAACAGAGTCTGATGATTGTACCGCAGACGGCACAGCCGAAGTTCACGGTAAAGGAAGACGACGACAAGGTGATTGTCAAGGCAAAGAATGTGGAGGCTCGTGTGGATGCAGAATCTGGCAAGATTACTTTCTTCGATGCCAATGGCAAGGAGTTGCTGAAAGAGGCGAAGGACGGCAAGAGGTTCAAGAACTTCACTGTTCCTGAGCGTGAATTCGGTATCAAAGGCGGAGCTCCGCTTACAGAGGAGATGAAGCACGGACTGCAGTGGCAGATGAAGTTCGACTCTCCTGACGATGAGGCTTTCTATGGTCTCGGCCAGCATCAGAGTGAGGAATTCAATATGAAGGGCAAGAACGAGGATCTCTTCCAGTATAATACGAAGGTGTCGATACCCTTTGTGCTCTCCAATAAGAACTATGGCATCCTGTGGGATTCGTATAGTTATTGCCGTTTCGGTAATCCTAACGACTACCTGCAACTGAACCGTGCCTTCAAGCTCTATGACAAACAGGGCAGGGAAGGTCATCTGACAGGTACCTATATCGACCGCAATGGTAAGAAACTCGTGCGTGACGAGGACAGCATCTATTATGAATATGGTACACCTGCGAAATCGGAGATTGCCTTGAAGACCGATAATGGCGGTATCAAGAACCTGCCGCAGGACTTTAACCTGCAAGGTGCCAATGTGGTCTATGAGGGCTTCATTGAACCTGAGTGCTGTGGTAAATGTACAGGCAAGGCTGTCGACTATCAGTTCATCCTCTATTATGCAGGATATATGAAGGTGTATATCGACGGCAAGGAGGTGGTGCCTGAGCGTTGGCGTACCGCCTGGAATCCGAATACCTATAAGTTTACCGCCAAGGTACGCAAGGGCGTAAAGAACCAGTTGCGCATCGAATGGCAGCCCGATGGCGGTGAGAGCTATTGTGGTTTGCGTGTGGCGGAGCCCTGTAGTGAGGAGGAACGTGGTCAACTGAGTATCTGGAGTGAGATGGCACGTGACATGGACTATTATTTCATTGCAGGTAATAACTTCGACGAGGTCATCAGTGGCTATCGTACCCTGACAGGTAAGGCTTCCCTCTATCCTAAGTGGGTGCTGGGCTTCTGGCAGAGTCGTGAGCGTTATCAGACCTCTCAGGAGATAGAGGACAACCTCGCTGAGTTCCGCAAGCGTCATATCCCCATCGATAATATCGTACAGGACTGGAACTACTGGCCTGAGGACCAGTGGGGCAGTCATCAGTTTGAGGCTTCACGCTATCCTGATCCGCAGGCGATGCTCGACAAGGTTCATGCCATGCACGGACGTTT
This sequence comes from Prevotella sp., assembly GCA_017645645.1. Classification (GTDB taxonomy): domain Bacteria; phylum Bacteroidota; class Bacteroidia; order Bacteroidales; family Bacteroidaceae; genus Prevotella. Next base: position 55,891 of record JAGCOB010000023.1, read on the forward strand.
CATGATCTCCGTATGGCCTAAGTTCTATGTGAACACAGAGCATTACAAGGAACTTGACAAGAACGGGTGGATGTACAACCAGTCACCGACGGATGATATCCATGACTGGGTAGGTCCTGGCTATAAGAACGGCTTCTATGATGCCTATGATGCAGGAGCCCGTAAGATGTTCTGGCGACAGATGGACGAGAATCTCTATTCGAAGTACAACCACGACGGTATTGCCGGTGTGGATGCCTGGTGGATGGATGCCTCAGAGCCTAATGTCCGCGACTGTACGCCGATGTGGTATCGCAAGGCACTCAGCGGTCCTACAGCCCTTGGTACGTCAACGGAGTTCTTCAATGCATATTCCACTGTCAATGCCGATGCTATCTACAACGGACAGCGCAGTGTGTGGAAGGGTAAGGCGAATGAGCCTCGTGTCTTCCTGTTGACGCGTAGCGGTTTTGCTGGTGAGCAGCGTTTCTCTACGGCGACGTGGAGTGGTGACATTGGTACCCGTTGGGAGGATATGCGTGCCCAGATGACGGCAGGCTTGAACTATTCGATGTCGGGTATTCCCTTCTGGGGTATGGATCAGGGCGGCTTCTGTGTAGAGAACCGTTACGTGGCAGCTCAGCAACTCTTCAATAATACGGGCGTGGAGAACGAGGACTTGAAGGAGTGGCGTGAGCTGCAGGCCCGTTGGAGCCAGTTCGGTGCCTTCATCCCCCTGTTCCGTGTACATGGTCAGTGGCCTACTCGTGAGATATGGAACATCGCTCCCGATAATCATCCTGCCTATCAGTCGTTCGTCTACTACGACAAGCTGCGTTATCGCCTGATGCCGTATATGTATTCATTGGCAGGCTGGGCTCATTTCAAGGACTACACCCTGATGCGTGCCCTTGTCATGGACTTCAATGGTGACAAGGAAGTGGAGAATATTGGCAACCAGTGGATGTTCGGTCCTGCCCTGATGGCATGTCCTGTCGGCTATTACAAGGCACGTAACCGCAGTGTCTACTTCCCCAAGCAGTGTGGCTGGTATAACCTCTATACCAATGAGTATGTGGAGGGTGGACAGCGTCTCATTGTCGATGCGCCCTATGAGCAGATTCCTGTCTTCGTGCGCGAGGGAGCCATCATCCCCTTCGGTCCCGAGATGGAGTGGTGCGACGAGAAACCTGCGGAACTCATCAACCTCTATATTTATGCAGGACAGAATGGTGCCTTCCAGCTCTATGAGGACGAGGGTGTGAACTATAACTACGAGAAGGGCAAGTATGCCACCATCGATATCACCTACGATGATGCCGCCAAGACAGTAACGTTCGGTGCCCGTCAGGGTAACTTCAACGGCATGCTGAAGAACCGCCGCTTCAATGTGGTACTGATTACCAAGGATGCACCCAAGGCTCTCAACCTTGACAATCCTCAGGGTACAATGGTACAGTATAGTGGCAAGATAGTGAGTGTGAAACTGTAACGAACATTCCCTTTGCAGCGTACGCTGCGTCTTGAAAAAGGCAGGAATGAAAATAGGAAGAATCACCCAATATGATCACAAAAATAACATTTACAAAACATTTCATATTACTATTGTTCAGCCTCGCGGTTTCGGCGGTGGCTGTAGCCCAGTCTTCAGAAAAGAGGGCAAGTTCGCTTTCAAGGCTTCTTCATAAGCATGTCTATCAAGGTGAATACGAAAGGCCTGCTGTCAAGGTTGAGGCTCCCAAAGATGCCAGGCGGCCAAGAATGCCCTTGGCGCCAGCTTCAATGAGCGCGTGTGGTTTCCTGGCGAATGGGAAGAGGTAAAGGCGGTGGTTATTACTGCGCGTTACGAGTACCTTGTTCCTGGTCATGAGGACGATGGCAGATACTATGCCAACCAGATTGTCAAGAACTGGGGTAATCAGTATTTCCAGGAAGATGCATATTCCCCAGCTAAGTTTCTAGGAGAGGGCCCCTGTAAGTCGAGAGTGGATGTCGTGACCCTGGATGCTCAGCCCTTCCTATATGTTATGGATGGCATTCAGAAAGCAGGAGCAGAGGCCTGGGTGCGCATAGAGGAAGCCGGCGACGAGCAGATTATACGCACTGCCATGCAGAACGCTGGTCTCCAGACCGACAAGATGCGGTTCTTCGTAGCTCCGGGCAATGCCTTCTGGTATCGCGACTGCGGACCTATCTGCTTCTATTATGGTGACGACGACAAGATTGGCATGCTCGACTTCTTCTATGGTTATACACGTCCCTGCGACGACCTGCTGCCCTCCGTGCTCCGTTGGAAGTTTGGTATGCGCAACTTTTTCAGCGACCTCATCTGGGAAGGCGGCAACTGCCTGGTCGATGGCATTGGCGGTCTCGTCACCAGCACCGCTACCTACAGGCAGAACACGGATACCATAGGGCGCTTGCACTGGGACGGCATCAACCCCGCTACCATCAAGTATGACGAGAGGCAGCCACTCTACCCCGTGGATGTGAAGTTCACCCTCGCAAACCTGCTCGGTCAGCGTCAGACCACTATCGTGCCCACACTCAACTACGATGGCGGCACAGGCCATATCGACCTCTATCTCGATGCCACCGACGAGAACGCCTTCTACATGGCACAGATGCCCGAAAACTATGACTGGTGGAGCGATTACGACATCAGTGTCGGCAACACCGCCATTCTCTTCAACAAGAAGAGCTTCTTCGGCCGTCAATACTACAACAATGCCTCGCTGCCTTTCCCTTCCAAGAACGACGGCTCAGGGTGGGAGAGCGAAGAAGAATACGGCAAGGTAGCCCGTACCTATGCCAACCACCTCATCTGCAATGGCTACATCCTTCAGCCATGCTTCTCGCCTGTGGGCGAAGACGGAATGCCTACGGCAGAGTGGGACCGTAAGAACATCGAGAAGATGAAATCCTACTACCCGGGCTACACCTTCTATTGCATCGACATGCGCACCTTCGACGGCTCAGGCGGCTCCATCCACTGCATCACCAAGCAGATACCCGCCGACAATCCTGTGCGCATCATCCATAAGGACATCTTTGGCAAGGTCAACCCCGTCATACCGAAATCCACCGATCCGTCGTACATACCCTTCAGCACCATCATCACCAATAAGAGTGGCATCAAGGAAGCCTCGCTCTGTTACACCACCGATGGCAATCAATGGCACGAAGTAAAGCTCGCGGCCAATGGCAACTGCTGGCATGCCGATGTACCCCTGAGCGCCTTCACCGGTGGTCAGCCCATCCCGGCCGAGGGCATCCAGGTGTCTTATTATCTCACAGCCACCTCCAACAATGGCAAGACCGTCACCAAGCCTATCAATGCACAGAAGGGAAGCCTCTACGACTTCACCATCACCTGCGCTGTCGAATACGACAAGAATATGTTCGACTACGCCACCGAGCCTGCACCAGTTGATCAGATCAAGTTTATTATGGCCAAAGACCTGATACGTGAAGACACCAGCGTCGAACCCACAGGCATTATTGAAGTGAAGAGTGAATGGTCAATGGTCAATGGTCAATGGTCAATGAATAAATGGTACACCATCAACGGCATGCCACTTGCCCAGAAGCCCACGGCTAAGGGAATCTACATCTACAACGGCAACAAGGTCGTGATTAAGTGAGCGCAGAAAAACGCTAAAGCTATCTACGACAAGGCTTTCGTAGGTCTTGCGGATTCTTAACTTATTTCACACCCACGAACATGACTTTATTGCTGTAACTTCGTGGTCAGGAAGTCGAGGTCGTAGAAGTGGTCGTAGCCAAAGGCGTAGCCATCGGTAGGTGTGATGCCTGCATCGGTATTTGCGAAGTTCTTGTCGGTGGAACGGTCACGATAGGTGGAAATTATGAAATTCTGTCCGTCAGCCGTCTGCATCACCTGTATGCAGCAGGTACCGCCACCCGAACGCTCTCCCATGATGGGGAAGCCGTAGTCCTTCATGAGTGTGGGGAACTGGTGCCCACACGAGAATGCTACCTTACTGCAGAGTACACCGATATTCATGCCGCTGCAGTCGAACTTGGGATTGGTGTCGTCCTTCTCATCGAACACGCCGTCGAAGTTGCTGTCCACATAGTAGGTGGCTATCTTGTTGCTACCCTCCAGAGCGTCCTGCGACCAGAACTGTACCGTGCGGTTCTTGCGCAGCATAGCAACGCTGGCACCCACGAGGTCACAGGAGCCGCCACCATTGATCGTGATGTCAATTACGAGGTTCTTCACACCGTCGGTCTTTGCCAGCTGCAGTCCATAGAGTAAACCGACTAAGATATCTTTCTTGTAGCTGTTCATCAGCTCTTTCCAGTCGGCATCCGTCTTCTGGCTGGCATAGTATTTGTTCCAGGCATCCTCGTCCATGTCCATAAACGAGTTCAAGATGATGACGGCGGTGGTCTTGGCGCTGTTGACCTTATAGAGCACGTCGCCGTAAGCCTGTTTGCGCTTTGTCTCCAGTTCCCTTTCCAGCTTGGAGCGCTCATAATTGATGTTCACCCATTGCTGATACATGGCATAAGCCTCTGGATAGTTGCCAGCGGCAGCCATCAGACGTTCAACATAAGTGCCTTCGATGTTTTCAGGCAGACCTGTCGTTGCCCTGAAACTGGTGTGCCCGCCATCGTTAATCAGGTATTGCGTCGCCATTCTGCCCCAGGCAAAATCCATGTTGTTGGTCGACTGCAGCAACTTCTTCACCATCTGACCGTTCGGCACTACGTCAAGGGTGGCATCGAAGCCCCTCTCAGTCATACCGTTCTGTTCCATAATGGTACGCCCAGGGTAGCCGAAGAGGTTGTCGAACACGAAGCACAGCTCCTGATAGCGGAACTTTGCCATATCGGCGGTCACCTCCGTACGCTGATAGGGCTTGGCGGCAAATTCCGGAGCAATGGTATTGATGACATAGGTATCCAGCTTGGTGCTCACGACCACCATGTCGTCGTGACAGGAAGCATTGTGGAAGTTGCAGTCGGAATAGATGTCTGCCAGCGTGGCAAAGGGAAAATAGACGTTGCTGCCATCGTCGTGCAGGTCGATGCTATATTTGCTGAAATCTAGATGGACGCCAGTGGCAGGCTTGAAAGTCGATACGTTTTCCATCTTGACGAACTTGATATACTTGCTGCCGTCGTACATCGTGTTGGGAGCAAGCGACGGATCCGTCATCCACATCAGGTCCACGAAGCCTGCATAGGTCGTGGAATTCAGGTAGTCCGCCTTGACATCCACGGTTGCCGTACCGTTACGGGTAGCCAATTGGTAGAGGTCGCCCTGACGAGAGACCTTCATCTCCTCACCAGCCGTCATCACCTTGTGGAAGTCGGCCACGGAGATATACGCCACGCTGGGCATGTCGCTGTAGAAGCGCAGCGACACTTGTCCGTAGGCATTCCCGTCGCGGTTCACATCCACCGTCTTGTCGGTGTATGAGGGTCCTGCATCGACGGGTGTCTGTGGGGGATTGTCACCAGAATTGTCGTTGTTGTCCGTACATGCTACTAACACCATGGATGCCAGCAGCATCAGCAATTTTGTCGTTTTTTTCATATCCAATAGTGCTCTGCTAACGATCTTACACTATTTCACGCCCACAATCTTGGTCTTGGGCAGTTCACGGTTGCGTTTGTTGACCACCGTGACGACGGACTGAGCGAGGTTGATGAAGGCGATGCCCGTTGCCGTGTCGCTGTTGAGGGCGGCAGGTGTGCCTTGGTCACCGCTGTCGCAGATGCCCTGTACAAGGGGTATCTGGGCGAGTAGGGGGACGTTCATCTCCTCAGCGAGTTGTTTACAACCCTCCTTGCCGAAGATATAGTAACGGTTCTCAGGCAGTTCGGCAGGCGTGAACCACGCCATGTTCTCCACGAGTCCGAGGATGGGGACGTTGACCTTCTCGTTGCGGTACATGTCAATACCCTTACGAGCATCGGCAAGTGCCACCTGCTGAGGGGTGGAGACGATGATGGCACCAGTGATGGCAAGGGTCTGCAAGAGCGTCAGATGGATGTCGGAAGTGCCAGGCGGTGTGTCGAGGATCAGGTAGTCGAGTTCCCCCCAGTCGGCATCGGCAATGAGTTGTTTCAGTGCATTCGATGCCATACCGCCGCGCCAGAGCGTTGCCGTCTCAGGACTGACGAAGAAACCGATGGAGAGCAGTTTGACCCCATATGCCTCGATGGGTTCGATGAGGTCGCGTCCGTCGACATTGACGGCATAGGGACGTGCATCCTCTGCCTTGAACATCTTCGGCATCGAAGGTCCGAAGATATCGGCATCCAACAAGCCCACCTTATAGCCTAAGCGAGCCAGTGCGATGGCGAGGTTGGCAGACACGGTACTCTTACCCACGCCGCCCTTGCCGCTGCTGACGGCAACGACATTCTTCACCTGCGGCAACATCTTGCCGACCTCAGGGCGAGGCTTCGACTTGAACTCTGTCTGGATGGTGACCTCAATTGGCTCTTGGCTGTTAGCATTTTGCTTTTGGCAATGATACTTGATGGCAGCCTCGGCAGCCTTGACGGTCGACTTCAGAAAAGGGTCGGTGTCGCGTGGAAACTCCAGCACGACACTCACCTTCCAGGGTTCTCCTTCTTTCTGAGGGGCAGCGACGACCGGCTGGTCAGCCAGCATGCCGCTCTCTATGATATTCTTCTTCGTGCCTGCATACGTCACTGTCTGCAAGGCATCAACAATCATCTGGGGATATAATGTCATTCTTATTATGTTTATTTATTCGTAATGGGTATCGAGGTAGGTGACGTGGGTAACGAGATACTCCTCGATACCGTGCTTGCCGTCAGCACCACCGATACCACTCTTCTTCACACCAGCGTGGAAGCCCTGCATCGCCTCGAAGTGCTCGCGGTTGATGTAAGTCTCACCGAACTCCAGTTCACGTGCCACACGGGTGGCTGTGTCGATGTCCTTGGTGAATACAGAGGAGGCAAGACCGTATTCGCAGTCGTTGGCCCACTGGATAGCCTGGTCGATGCCGTCGAACTCCACCAACGGGATGACGGGACCGAAGGTCTCCTCATGGATGATATCCATATCCTGGGTACAATTGTCGAGGACGGTAGCGGCATAGAAATAGCCCTTGTCGCCCACGCGATGACCGCCGCAGAGCAGTTTGGCACCCTGTTTGATGGCGCGCTCCACCTTCTCCGTTACACTCTCCAGGGCGCGGGCCTCTACCAACGGTCCCATGTCGACGGTGTGGTCCTTGCAGACATCACCCACCTTGACAGCCTCCATCTTCTTGACGAGGATATCGGTGAACGCCTTCTTCACGGCTTTGTCGACGTAGACGCGCTCAGCATTGTTGCAGATCTGGCCGTTGTTGCCGATACGGCTGTCGACAATCCACTGGGCAGCCTTCTCCAGGTCGGCATCCTTGCAGACGATGGCAGGAGCCTTGCCGCCTAACTCAAGACTGACCTTCGTGATATTCTTTGAGGCGGCAGCCATGATACTCTCACCGGCACCTACGGAGCCTGTCACACTGACAATGTCGATCTTGGGAGAGCCAGCCATCTCGTTGCCGATGACACTTCCCTTACCCGTCACGATATTGATGACACCCTTCGGCAGTCCTACCTTGTCGACGACCTCGCCGAAGACGGTACAGTTCTCAGGCGTCAGTTGTGAGGGTTTGATGACGATGGTACAGCCGGCAATGAGGGCAGCACCAGCCTTGCGGGCAATGAGGAAGAACGGGAAGTTCCAGGGGAGGATGCCAGCGACGACACCAATGGGTTTCTTGGTCAGGAAGATGGTCTCGTTAGGACGGTCGCTGGGGATAATCTCACCCTCAATATGACGGGCAAACGATGCCATATAGTCAAAGTACTCAGCCGTCACGTCGACCTCGATGGTCGCCCATGTGATGGTCTTTCCCTGTTCACGCATGATGATATCTATGAACTCCTCACGACGCTCACGGATGCCGTTGGCGAGTTTTTTCAACCAGGCGGCACGCTCGATGGCAGGAGTCTTTGCCCATGCCTTCTGGGCTGCCTTGGCGGCATCCAGCGCACGGTTGACATCCTCGATAGTGCCTTCCGGCTGACGGGAGATGACTTCCTCCGTGGAGGGGTTTAACACGTCGATCCACTGGCCGTTGCTGCTCTCGCAGAACTGACCGTCAATGTACATTCTTAAGTCTTTCATACTTGTGTAGTTTTAGTGATTATTAGTAGATGTTTTACTTTGGTTCAATCCATTGTCCAACCACTGGAGATACTCCTGGATATCCTCATTATAGGAACGGGAGGGCCCCAGCGGTTTGCCCTGTGCATCGAGCAGGACATAGAAGGGTTGGGTATTGGCTCCGAACTTAGTGGCTTGCAGATGACTCCACTTGTCGCCAATGGTACGCAGCGTACGCTTCTGTCCGTTCACCTCCACCTCCATAGGCTGGGGGAGGGGAGTCTTGTCGTCGACATACAGGGAGATGAGCACATAGTCCTGGGTGAGTCGGCGAGCCACCTCCTCATCGGTCCATACGGCAGCCTCCATCTTACGGCAGTTCACACAACCAAAGCCGGTGAAGTCGATGATGACAGGCTTCTGCTGTTCACGGGCAAACGCCATACCTTGTTCGTAGTCCTTGAAAGGTGCCTCTACCACGGTAGTCTGAACAATCTTATAGTCCTGCGTATACATCGGTGGTGTGAAGGCACTGATAGCCTTCAACGGTGCTCCCCATAGTCCAGGTATCATATAGATGGTAAAGGCAAAGGAGAGGAGTCCGAGGAAGAACGGAATGATGGCTATTGGCTTTTGGCCGTTAGCTGTTGGTTCATCATGGGGGAAACGGAGCCATCCCATGAGGTAGGCACCCAGCAGTCCGAAGAGGGCTATCCATATCGACAGGAACACCTCTCTGTCTAACAACCGCCAACCATAGGCAAGGTCTGCCACACTCAGGAACTTCAGGGCGAAGGCGAGTTCGATGAATCCCAACACCACCTTCACGGTATTCATCCATCCGCCTGACTTCGGCACTGACTTCAACAGCGACGGGAAGAGGGCAAAGAAGGCGAAGGGGATGGCTAGTCCGATGGAGAAGCCTAACATACCGAGGGTCGGTCCGAGGATATTTCCTTGGGTGGATACCGCCACCAACAGGAAACCGATGATGGGTCCCGTGCAGGAGAACGATACCAGTACGAGGGTGAAGGCCATCAGGAAGATGGAAAGTAATCCTGTCGTCCGATCACTCTTCTGGTCTATCTTATTCGACCATGAGGAGGGTAGTGTCAGTTCGAAGGCTCCGAAGAAGGAGGCGGCGAAGACGATGAGCAACAGGGCGAAGAAGATGTTAAACCAGGCATTGGTGCTGAGGGCATTCAGTGCATTGGCTCCAAAGAGTGCCGTCACCAATAGTCCCAACGCCACGTAGATAATGATGATGCTCAGTCCATAGGTCATCGCCTCACGGATGGCTTTTGAGCGTTCCTTGTTGCGCTTCAGGAAGAACGACACCGTCATGGGGATGATAGGCCACACGCAGGGAGTCAACAGAGCAAGGAAACCGCCTAACAGTCCTGCGAGAAAAATATACCAAAGAGAATGGTCCGTAGGTGTATCGCTATAGCCTTGCAGTTCCTTAGTGACAGGTTGCCAGAGGTCAGTTGAAAGGTCAGAGCCCCCTAAGTTAGGGGGTTGGGGGTCTGAACAAATCTCTGTTGTAATAGTGTCTTTTTGATTCTTTGTTTTTGAATCCTCGTTCAGACCCCTGTCGTCCCCTAACTTAGGGGACAAAGTGACCATCCCTTCCTTCTTAAACTCCACCGTCGATGGCGGCATACACATCTCATCATTGCAGGCACCATATTCCAGGTAGCAGTCGATGGTGTATTTCTCCTTGGTGAACTTGATTTTCTGTACGAAGGTGGCGTTGTGCTCGAAGTAACGTACCTCCATGTCGAAGAGCTTGTCGAACATCTTCTGTTCATTGCCCCGTGGTTTCAGTTTCCCTACCTTTTCTGCTCCCTCCATCTTGACGGCGTTGAAACTGGCGGCAATAGGACCATCCTTCAGGTTCGTCGAATAGACATGCCAGCCTGCGTCAATCTTTCCTGTGAAGACAATCTCCCCCTCACCGTTGGGGAGTTCTTTCAGTTGTGATGTGAAATGGACGGGGTCAACCATCTGTGCACTCATCGTCAGCACAGACAGCCATAACATGAATAAGGTGTATAATCTTCTCATTAGGGTACAAAGATACACACTTTATTTCTATTTGCCAAGAAATTTCGTATCAAGATAACGTTGGAACGCTTCTTTATAGTTGTCACCGATAGGCAGGTAGGTGTCAGCATCCATGATAATGCGGTTTTTATTGACCTCCTGAATCTTTGTCAGATTGACGATATACGAGCGATGGATACGCATGAAAAACTCTGGTAGCTTTTCTTCCATCTTCTTCATCGAAAGAAGGGTGATGATGGGTTTTGGTTCTCCCTCTATGTAAATCTTCAGATACTCGCTCATGCCCTCGATATAACGGATGTCGGCAATGGTGACCTTGACGATGCGGTATTCGGTCTTGACGAAGATGGTATCGTCTTGGCTATTAGCAATTGGCTGTTGGCTATTAGCAGATGGCTCTATACGTTCCTTTATCCTGTTTGCCGCCCTTTGGAAGTCCTGCAGACCGAAAGGCTTCAGGAGGTAGTCGACGGCATTAACCTTAAAGCCCTCGACGGCATACTCGCTATAGGCGGTGGTGAAGACGACCAGGGGCGGAGCCTGCAGCGACTTGACGAACTCCATACCGTTGAGGTCGGGCATGTTGATGTCGCAGAAGATGGCATCTACCGTTTCCTGTTCCAGAAACTTCCTCGCCTCCAGGGCACTCTGACACTGGGCAGCCAGTTCGAGGAAGGGAATCTTACCGATATAGGTCACCAGTTGCTGTAACGCCAGCGGTTCGTCGTCAATAGCCAGACATCTGATCATGTGAGTGGTATTTGAAGTTCAACATTATAGGTCTCAGAATCGTCCTGTATATTCAGTGTATAGTTTTCTCCATAGAGTAAGTTTAACCGTTGTTTAACATTGGCAAGTCCCACGCCGCCTTGCTGGCTGTTGGCTGTTGGCTGTTGGCAGTTGGCTTTCGAGTTACGACAAGTAAAATTGAGAATTGAAAATTGAGAATTGAAAATTATGTCTGCCTTCACATGGATGAACGAGTCATGTTGGTAACTGATGCCGTGTTTGAAGGCATTCTCGATAAACGTGATGAGCATGAGGGGCGGCACTTGGTAGTCGGGGACCTCCGTGTGGAGGTCGACCTGTACGTCCACCTTGTCCGTATAACGCAGTCGCATCAGGGTGACGTAATGGCGGATGAAGTCGAACTCCCGACTCAGGGGTACTCCCTTCTTGTCACCCTCATAAAGTACGAAACGCATCATCTTCGACAGTTCCAGGATGGTGTCCTTTGCCTTCTCAGGGTCGATGTCCACCAACGCATGGATATTGTTGAGCGTGTTCATGAAGAAATGCGGATTGATCTGGTACCGCAGGTATTCCAGTTGCTGTTCCAGGTTCTCCTTCTCCAGAGCCATGAGTTGCTTGGCATCATGGCGCGACTTGAAATAGAGCTTGATGCCGATATTCATGCCCAGCATCAGGATGAGGATGATGAGGGCGATGACATCATGCTGTCCCACCACCATAGGAGGCCTGTGCCGTCCGTGGTCCTTGAAGTCGCGGGGACGGGGAGGACGCTGATGGTGTGGCTCCATCTGTTCTCGGTGCGACGGCTCCATCTGTTCCATAGGTGGCGGCTCGTGGTTGAACGCCCTGCGTTCCGTGGGACGGTTCGTGCATTGGTAGACGATGAATCCTCCAATCATCACGGCAACGATGCCGAAGTACAGGGCACGGCGTTGCTTATATACCAACAGGGGGGCGAGGAGGAAGTTATGGATGAGGAAGATGACAAGGAAGATGCCGAACTGTTTCCAGATCATGAACACCTCTCTCCACTCGAAGTCTATGACGGGGTTGCTGACAGAACGCATGTAGAGACTGAGCACTGGCACTGCGAAGAGCATGCCCCACAGTGCCAGATAAGTCAGATTCTCATGTTTCTTCTGTTCTTTCATCCATTTCATATAACGTACAGCTAGGATGATTATTGTATGTTACCAGCCACCGGGAAAGCCTCCAGGTTCACCGCCTCCAGGACCGCCACCCATACCGCTGTTGCTGATGGTGTTGGAGGCTGTCACCGTTGTTGAGCTGCTGCTCGTTTTCAGCGTGTAACTGCTGCCACTGACCAGCTCTGGTGTACTGATGATGATGGTATTATTGCCGCTATAGGCGACCGGGGGCATCGTGAAGGTATAAAGTGTCTTGCTGCTGTTGCTGATGCTGACGGTACCATTGGCAGAGACAGAACCTGTCGTGGTGATGATACCCTGTGTGGTGCTTCCTAAATTGCCGTCTACACGTCCTCCGATAGAAAAGAGATAACCGCCGGTGATATAGAGCTTCTTCTGTTCATTGATGTCGATGCCGGCTTCTGCACCATTCGCTCCGCAGGCGATAATGGTACCCCCCTTGATATACATATTCCCATTGGCATCAATGGCATCGTTGTTCGTTCCAACGGCAACTACCGTACCACCTGTGAAGGTCATGTCTCCTGTAGAGTTGAGGCCATCGTCATGAGCGTAAACTAAAATCGTGCCACCATTCACCTCAAAGGTACCCTTGCTCTCTATACCTTCCGCATTATTGCCGCTGGTACGTACCATGATATCGCCACCTGAGATTTGTAAGACACCGTAGGTCGTCGTGGTAGTACCGTCCTCCTCTTTTGTTCCAATCTTCATACCCTTTGGTGAGGATGTATAGGCGGCAGGCAGGTTGTCGGTATTCCCCGTATAGTTATGACTCTCGGTAGAGCCGTTGCTGTAATAAAGTCCACCTTCCGTGATGATACGGATCTTACCACCTGTGATATATCCTCCCAGGTCTGCCTTGACACCTTTGCCACCGCTGCCGGTAGCCTTGGCATACAGTTCTCCGCCATTCATGTAGAAGATACCGTCACTGCCAATACCTGCTGCTGCCTTGGTGTCTCCGCCGTAGGTAAGGGTCTCGTCTACTTCCCATGTACCATTACCAGTAGCAATCACTGTTGTACGCCCGCCATTGATGGTGATGTTTGCGTCTCCATTGATCGCTTTACCACCGTCTGCAGAAACCTCTACATTGATGATACCGCCATTGATGAACATGTTGTCACCTGCTTTGATACCGTTATTTTCTGTGGATTTGACATAGAGGTTGACACCTTTGTCGATGACGATGTTGCTCTTGCCATGAATCCCATTCTTATACGTTCCGTAAACGTCCAGGGAACCATCACCGCTGATCAGGAGTTTTCCCTTGCTGAAGAGAGCACCCTTATGGTCTTCCGTAGTTCCGTCTGTCAACTTGTTGGTACCGCTGACAACAAGGTAGGCATTGCCTTTGCTTTCCAAGTCAAGGGCTGTGGTAGTGGTACTGGTGATATTGGCATTACTGAGGTTCAACTCGAAATCTGTCTTGCCGTCAATGGTCAGCGAACCGTCTGTCGTGGTACCAGTGACGACATAGCAGATGCCCTCCGTACTGCCGTGATTGAGCGTTACGTCATGACCGTTAATCGTCACGGTGACACCCTCGACGGCAGGATCGACAGGACTCGATATGTCGATGTTCACGATTGTCTCAAAGGTATGGGCACTGGGTGCGTCACCCTCCTCAGGATACTGGGCGGTGGCAGCAGAAGTAGGCTCTGCCGTCTCCTTGTCAAGGGCGATGGTGAAGGTCTTCATCTCACTATAGGAACCCGAAGTGGTTCCTCCTGTGTTATCGCCTCCGCTGTTGTTGTCATCATTGTTGACGACATAACCATTATCGTTGTCCAGCGGGTCGTCCGACGAACAGGCTGTCGTCATTGTCATCATCGTCATGGCTGCCATGAGCATGACGGGCATCATCTTCTTTTTCATCTTATTCATTTTTTTGATTATTACTCAGATTAGATGATGCAAAAGTAGACAAAAAGAACCGGTTCGCCAAAAATATTCAGCGAACCGGCTTATTTCTTCAACGAAATTGGCTATTAGCTAACGGCTATCTTACAATCCAAGTCCTTTCTTGGCAGCGTTGGCAGCACCGTCGATGGCCTCGTTGGCCTTATCCTTGGCAGCGTCCTTGACCTCGTTGGCCTTGTCCTCAGCAGCCTGCTTAGCCTCGTCGACTTTCTCGTTGACAGCATCAACAGCAGCGTCCTTGGCATCGGTAGCAGCATTGCCAACCTGCTCCAGGAAACCATTGACAACAGCCTCAGGCTCTACATCTGTGATAGCTGAAACAGCTGAAACAATAGCAGCATTCTCACCGGCGAAAGCCTTGATCTTGTCTGCATTCTCCTTCAGGAAGCTCTGAACCTTGGCAACATACTCCTTGGCAGCATCAGGATTGGTCTTGATAAACTCAGTAATCTTTTCCTTAATAGAAGCAAGAACCTCCTGCAACTTGGTAGCATCCTTTGCCTCGATTTGCTCTGTCAGGGCAGAGATGGTAGCATTAGCCTCGTCCTCAACATTGATAGCAACTTCTGTACCGTCCGTAGCCTCACCCTGCTGAGCCTTGTTACCACATGATGTGAATCCGATGGCAACCATAGCCATCACGGCGAATAAAATCTTCTTCATTGTTTCTTTCTCCTTTTCAATTATAATTAAACATGTTTGTCGGTTCTCTCAAAACCGCGACAAAGATACGAACTATTTCGATAGGTGGTTATTTTCTTTTAACTCTTTTAACTCTTATCTCACCTCCAACTCCACCGGGCAGTGGTCTGAGCCGAAGATTTCCGTATGTATCTTCGCATCCACTATCTGAGGACGTAACCGCTCCGAGGTCACGAAGTAGTCGATGCGCCACCCGGCATTCTTCTGACGGGCCTGGAAACGGTATGACCACCATGAGTAGGTGACCTGTTCCGGATAGAGGGTACGGAAGGTGTCAATGAAGCCGCAGGCGAGCAGGTCGCTGAACTTCTCACGCTCCTCGTCCGTGAAACCGGCATTCATGCGGTTGCTTTTGGGATTCTTCAGGTCTATCTCCTCATGGGCGACGTTCAGGTCACCGCAGAGGATGACAGGCTTCTTGGCATCGAGTCGTTTCAGATAGGCACGGAAAGCATCCTCCCACGACATACGGTACTCCAGACGCTTCAGTCCGTCCTGCGAGTTGGGGGTATAGCAGCAGACAAGGAAGAAGTCCTCCATTTCCAAGGTGATGACACGTCCCTCATGGTCGTGTAGATCAATGCCGATACCGTATTCCACGTTCAGGGGCTTGTGCTTGGTGAAGATGGCGGTACCCGAATAGCCTTTCTTCTCCGCATAGTTCCAGTAGGAGGTATAACCCTCGAAGTCGAGGTCAAGCTGTCCTGCCTGCATCTTTGTTTCCTGCAGGCAGAAGAAATCGGCATCCAACTCCTTAAAGATATCGCTGAAGCCCTTGCCCTCGCAAGCCCTCAGACCGTTTACGTTCCAACTAATCAGTTTCATATATCTTAACTCCTTAACTTCTTAACTTCTTCTTCACGGATTGGCCGCCAGAATCTCCGGGCGGAACTCAAAATGCATGGTGTCGTAGTGATACCAGCGGCCGCCCCAGATAAAGCCGTGCTTCTCGAAGATGAGCACCAGTTCCTTGGGAAACTTATTGGCATAGACAACCTTGTCTGTCTCTTTCTTGCCGGGATTCTTCCACAACCAGTAGTCGCTCTTGGCAACGGCAATGTCAATCGTCATGCCATAGGAATGGGCACTTTGACGGTTGGCACCCCTGACCTTACGCCAATAGAACGTGCCGGACGACTTCAGATAGGAGCGCAGTTCGGGATGCTTCTCCAGTTCCTTGGCGACGGCACGAAGACTGTCTGCTGCGCCGTTGATCTTCGTAAACTGCACCTTTCCACCAGCCCAAGGCACACTGACGAGGTGTTTACTGACTTCCGCAGCCGAGTTGCCGTACATCTTTTTGAAGAGCTGTTCACAACGACTACGACCTGCATCCTGCAAATACTCAGGTGTCCATGACTTCCTGTCGTATTTGAAGGCAAACATATCCTCGGGGTCGGCATCGTCCAACTTCTGCTCGAACGACTTCTCGCGTCCGTCGTCATACAGCATCTTCGTACCGTCCTTCATCAGCAGATAGCCATTCTCGTAACCCTTGATGAAGTCGGGATAGGACTTTATCAGGATTTGTGCTCCTTGAGGAATCGATAGTTGTGCTGATGCCGGGACAGCGGTAAAAAGGAGAACAGCCACACTGACCATTCCTGCCAGTGCGGCTGTCGTTTTCAGGAATCTCTTCATTACTCGTATTTTAACAGGAAGGCGATGTTCGCATTCTCAAACTTGTTAAACTCTCTTGCTGGAATCTCCTTTCGTGTTCCGCGGTACCAACTCTGCTGCTCGAAATACTCACGCAGGGCAGGATCCTTGAAGATACGACCGTGACGGGCATAGATGGAGTTCTTCAGCACACGGATCTGACCGCGGTCATACTCCCTGATGTCGTCGTAGTTGATATAACGGGTGGAGAGATAGTCGTACTCCGTTCCCCATACCACATTCTTGTTGTAGTTCTTGGTTTTCACCGTCTTGGTTGTCTGACGGGGGATTGAAGGAACGTCCTGTGCACTTGCCTCCAGTACCGGAGCCATCAACATGGCAGCCATCAATCCGATAACAGCCAACATTTTCTTTGAGGTCAGTTTCATAGTCTTTCGTTTTTATGATTAATAATGTGATTTATCATTCTCGTTTGCAAAGATAAAAAGAAAAACTGAAAGTTGCAAGTGTTTAAAAAAAAACTGCATCAACCTTATGGGATGATGCAGTTTGTATTTTGAAATAATGGTGTCGCTTAGAACTTCGCCATCTTGATGGCTACGACAGCACATTCGTCACCTTTGTTGCCTAAGCGGCCTCCGGCACGATCAATAGCCTGTTGCATATTCTCTGTGGTCAGCAAACCAAAGACAACGGGGATGTTGTTGGTGGCATTGAGACGGGCAATACCCTGGGTGACTCCCTGACAGATATAGTCGAAGTGTGGAGTCTCACCACGGATGACACAACCAAGTATGATGACAGCGTCATAGCCGTCGTTCAAGGTCATCTGACGGGCACCGTAAATCAATTCGAAAGAGCCTGGGACAGTCTTCACATGGATGTTCTCCGGCAATGCGCCATGCTTCTCCAACGTGTTGCGACAGCCCTCCAACAATGCCCCTGTAATCTCAGGGTTCCATTCGGATACCACAATGCCGAAAATCATGTTCGACGCATCGGGCACCGTCTCAATGTTGTACTCTGACAGGTTCCTGGTTGCCATTATTTAGCGGATGCGCGTTCGATATACTCGTCGATGGTCTGGTACTGCATGGAATTGAAGTACTTCTCCTTCACTTCCTGATACAGTTTCAGCGCCTCGTCCTTTTTGCCCTGACTTTCCAAGATCTCACCAGCCTGGATGAGGAAAGTGGGAGAGAGAGAATTGTTGTCAGCCATCTTGGCAGCCTTCATCAGGTGCTCCACAGCCTTGTCGAGTTGGTTCAGGTTAGCATAGGCATTGCCTAAGGCACCTTCTGCTGCAGGTGAGATCATCGCGTCGTCCTTGCCACTGAAACTCTCCAAGGCATTGACAGCCTCCTGCCACTTGCCAAGGTTGGCCTGACAAAGACCGATGTAGAGCTGGGCAAGGTTGGCTGCGTCAGTAGAACTGTAGTCGTTTGCTACCTTCTGGAAACCAACGAGTGCCTTGTCAAACTGTTCGCTGTCGAAAAGTTCCTGATACTTGCCGAGTTCTGTACTTGCCTCATTGGCACGAGGAGTGAAATAGTAGTTGTTAAGGAGGATAGCACCTACAACGATAACAATCACTGCGATAACACCGATGATAATAGCCTTCTTATACTTCTCGAAGAAAGCTTCTGCTTTGTTAACCTGCTCCTGCATCTCAGGGGCGGCTAGTGGTTTTTTGTTTGCCATTATTTTAGATTCTTTTTATTATTCAATCGAAAATCGGGTGCAAAGGTACGAATAAGTGAGAAAAAAACCAAATTTATTTTGCACTTTTCTTGCTTATTCGTACCTTTGTCGTCGAAATGATACTCAGAAAACTCTCTATACTCAATTACAAGAACATTCGTGAGGCAACACTGCTGTTGTCGCCGAAGATGAACTGTTTCATCGGACACAATGGAGTAGGAAAGACGAATGTGCTGGATGCCGTGTACTATCTGTCGTTCTGTCGCTCTGCCTCGAACCCGATCGATTCGCAGGTCATCCGTCATGACGAACCGTTCTGCATGATAGAAGGGGAGTACTCTGAGAACTCTGAGAACTCCGAAAACTCGGAGTTAATCTCCTGTGGTATCAAGCGTGGCATGAAGAAACACTTCAAGCGCAACAAGAAGGAGTATAAGCGGTTGTCTGAACATATCGGACTCATTCCATTGGTTGTCGTTGCTCCCTCTGATACGCTATTGATAGAAGGAAGCAATGAGGAACGCCGCCGTCTGATGGACATGGTGATTTCCCAATATGACCGTTCGTATATTGATGCGCTTGCCCGTTATAATAATGCGCATCAACAGCGTAACACATTGTTGAAACAAGAAGATCCTGCTCCTGATCCGATGGTGTTACAGATATGGGAGGAACAGATGGCTGAGGCTGGTGAGGAGATATACCGGAAGCGCGATGCCTTTGTGAAGGAACTGGTACCTGTGTTCCAACAATACTACGACCAGATATCCTCTGGTCGTGAGACGGTAGGTCTGAACTATCTATCCCATTGTCAGCGCGGACCGTTGTTGGAGGTCATCCAGCGTGACCGAGCCAAAGACCTTGTCGTTGGGTATTCTTTGCATGGTATTCATCGGGATGACCTGGAGTTTACGCTGGGGGGCCATCTGATGAAACGGGAAGGGTCGCAAGGACAGAACAAGACCTATGCCATTGCTTTGAAACTGGCACAGTTCGACTTCCTGAAACGGACGGCTTCGAAGACCACTCCATTGCTGTTATTGGATGATATCTTCGACAAGTTAGATGCGGAACGCGTGGAGCAGATAGTACGACTGGTATCGGGCGATGCCTTCGGACAGATCTTCATTACGGACACCAATCGTGACCATCTGGACCAGATACTCCAGAGTAGTGCCCTCGACTATAAGATATTCTATGTAGATAATGGTGAAATCACAGAAAAGGATGTTTAAGCGGAATATAGAATCACTCAAGGATATCCTATTGCGCAACCTGCGTGAACAGGGGCTGGAGACACCGTTGAAACAGAAACGGCTGGTGGAGGCATGGCCTGAGATTGCCGGTCCTGTGATTACCCGATATACGCTGAATACCTATATCTATAACCAGACGTTGTTTGTCCGCCTGTCGAATCCTGCCTTACGCTCCGATTTGTCGATGATGCGGCAGGAACTGGTAAAGAAACTGAATGCAGTGGTGGGTGAACAGGTGATTACGGATATCCGTTTTAACTGACGTTCATGGAACGTCCACCGTCATGATTTCATCCATGAGGATGTCATGCTCGTCAGTAGGTACTTCGTCAACCAACTGCCAGGAGAAACAGATACCTATCTTATAGGTGTTAGGGAGCAAACGAAGGAAACGGTCATAATAGCCTTTCCCTCTTCCAAGACGATGTCCTTCCTTGTCGAACGCCATACCGGGGACGACGGCAACATCTATCTTCTCATAATCGGTGAACAGTCCTCCCGTCGGCTCCAGAATGCCGAAGGCCCCCACTTGTAAGTCTTGTGTACCCGTATATCGGCGTAGTTCCATGTCTGTGTCATTGACGACACGGGGCAGGAGAACCGTCTTGCCTTGTGCTACCAGTTCATATATCAGCGACTGGGTAGGAACCTCGTCGGGCAGTGCACTATATATTAATAAGGTGTCAGCGTTGGCAAGGCGAGGAATCAAGGGGACAGAATCATGCAACCTGTCCCCTTGATTCCCTTCCCTTTGATTTCGGATATATTTGCGTAGCTCTTGCTTCGTCATCATGCCACTTTCTTGACAGGATCAGTCTTGGCTGGTGGAGCAGGGAACGCACTGTTGCTCTTGAAGACTCTCAATGCTTCCTTGATGGTAGGGTCGTCCTCGTTCATGTATTCAACCCATGCCTGTTCGCTCATCATGTTATAGATGATACGGCTGTTGATATAACGCTCCAACAGCTTGTGCGACCGTTGGATCATCAGGTTACGACGCTTCAGTCCTTTCTTTTCGGCATAAGAGGCAAACTTCTCAACGGTATTCTGTTTGAGCAGGTATTTCTCCAACTCCTTTTCATCCTTGAACTCACTCAGCTTCTGGCGGTTCTCGTCCGTATAGTCAAAGGCAAACTGGAGAATCAGTCCACTCATCGAGGCCTGCTTATAGTAGGAGGTGACATCGGTGGTGTCTTCTGCCACAAAAATATCAGGCGTAATACCACCGCCGCCGAATACCTCACGTCCGATACGTGTCTTATAGGCAGGACCCGTATGCTTGATACTGTCTTGCGAGAAGAACTCACCGTGCTGGTAGCGTTCCAGCAGGTCTTCTTCATAGTCTTTGTTATCACCGGAGACATAGGGCTTCTGGATACAGCGACCCGAGGGCGAGTAGTAACGGGCAATGGTCAGACGGATCATCGAGCCGTCATTGAAAACCATGGGTTTCTGTACGAGTCCCTTACCAAAGGAGCGTCGTCCGATAATTGTGCCGCGGTCATTATCCTGGATGGCACCGGCAAGAATCTCACTGGCAGAGGCAGAGCCTTCGTCGATGAGTATTACCAGTGGTATCTGCTGATAAGAGCCGCGCCCGTCACTGCGATATTCCTGTCGTGGCGACCTGCGTCCCTGGGTATAGACGATGAGGTTGCCCTTGGGCAGGAACTCATTGGCAATCTGGACGGCAGACTCTAAATAGCCGCCTGTATTTCCGCGTAGGTCGATAGTCAGGTTCTCGAATCCCTGTTGTGACAGTTTTGCCAAAGCAATAAGCAGTTCCGGATAGGTGTTCTCACCAAAATTCTTCAGTCGGATATATCCTGTTTTGTCGTCTAGCATATAAGTGGCTGTGACACTCTTGGTAGGAATATCACCACGTGTCACCACGATATCACGGATATTCTTGTCGCCCCTGCGCTTGATACCCAGTTTCACCTTGGTATCCTTCGGACCTTTGAGACGGTGCATCGCCTCCTCGTTAGTCAATGTCTTTCCTGTGAAAGGCTTGTCATCCACCATCACAATCATATCGCCTGCGAGGACACCGGCCCGTTCTGCCGGCCCGTTACTGATGACCTGCTGGACATGCAGCGTGTCTTGGCGGATAGTGAACTCAATACCCACTCCAGAGAAGGAACCCTTCAGGTCGTCGTTGGCAATCTGCATGTCCTTCGCTCCGATATAGACAGAGTGAGGGTCCAGTTCAGATAGAATCTGGGGCATCGCCTTCTCGACGAGGTCGTTCACATTCACGGTATCCACATACTGGTCGTCTACCAGTCGTAACAGGTTGTTCAGTTTGTTACTACCGGAATTGATGATGCTCAGTCTGTTGCCCGAGAAATGGTTGGCGTAGAAGGTTCCTATCAAGATACCGATGACTACGCTGACAGCCATCAGGATGGGCATGAAGCGGTTATTTTTTTTATTGTCCATTCTTATATCGTTATTCCGTTATTCCGTTATATCGTTATTCCGTTATTCCGGAATTTCGTTAATATCTAAATACTCCACATCAATACCAGCACGCTTCAACAGGTCAATACCGTCTGTCAGACGATACTGCTCACCATAGACGACCCGTTTGATACCAGCCTGGATAATCAGTTTGGCACATTCGATACAGGGTGAGGCAGTGATATAGATGGTTGAACCGTCACTGTTGTTGTTGGAACGGGCGAGTTTCGTGATGGCATTCGCCTCAGCATGCAGCACATAAGGCTTCGTCACGTTGTTCTCGTCCTCACAGATATTCTCGAAGCCACTGGGTGTACCATTGTAGCCGTCACTGATGACCATTCCGTCCTTTACGACCAATGCACCCACCTGTCGACGTTGACAGTATGAGTTCTGCGCCCATATCTTTGCCATTTGCAGGTAGCGCAGGTCAAATTTTCTTTGTTTCTCTTTTGATACCATTTCGCTTTAATAATGCGTCTATTGTCGGTTCTCCGCCACGGAATCGCTTGTAGAGCGTCATCGGATGCTCTGTCCCGCCTTTGGAGAGGATATTATCTCTGAAGCTTTGTGCTGTCTTCTGATTGAAGATACCATGACGTTTGAACACGCTGAAGGCATCAGCCTCCAGTACTTCCGCCCATTTATAGCTGTAATAGCCGGCGGCATAACCGCCTGCCATGATATGTGAGAACTGCACCGTCATACAGGTGTCTGGTAACTGTTCTCCTAAAATTGCCTTCTTCCATGCTTTCTTCTCGAAGGGGATGATATCGTCCGCAAATTCGTCCTTCTTGGTGTAGTAAGCCATATCAAGGAGTCCGAATGACACTTGTCGCAGACAGGCTGTAGCCACCATGAAGTTACGGCTCTTCACGATGCGTCGTATCAACTCATCAGGCAATGGCTCTCCTGTCTGATAATGGAAGGCGAAGGTACGCAGGAAATCCTTCTCGATGGCGAAGTTCTCCATGAACTGCGAGGGCAGTTCCACGAAGTCCCACCATACGTTAGTACCGCTAAGACTCTCAAAACGGGTATTGGCAAACATTCCGTGCAGGGAGTGTCCGAACTCATGCAGGAAGGTCTCGACCTCTCCCAATGTCAGCA
Source organism: Prevotella sp. (assembly GCA_017645645.1). Classification (GTDB taxonomy): domain Bacteria; phylum Bacteroidota; class Bacteroidia; order Bacteroidales; family Bacteroidaceae; genus Prevotella. Next base: position 78,810 of record JAGCOB010000023.1, read on the forward strand.
GGGCAGGTTTCTCGTCAGTAGGCTTGGTGAGATTCATCACCACAGAGACATGCGGACGGATATTCTCCCCTTTCTTGGTAATCCACTGTCCCTGGTATTCTGTCATCCACGCACCGCCCTGTTTACCCTTACGGGGATGGAAGTCGGCATAGAACACAGCAAGATACGAACCGTCCTTGTCGAAGACCTCGTAGGCTTTCACGTCGGGGTGATAGACAGGGATATCTTTGTTCTCTTTGAAAGTGATGCCATAGAGTTTGTTAGCCAGTCCGAAGACACCCTCGATGACCTTCGACAGTTCGAAATAAGGACGCAACATCTCTGCATCCAAATTGTACTTCTTCATCTGGAGCTGATGCGTATAGAAGCCACTATCCCATGGCATCATTTTTAGTTGAGAGTTGAGAGTTGAGAGTTGAGAGTTGTTTTTCTTAAACAGTCTTATTAACTCCTCCCGTTCTTGAAGTGCTGTCGGCTTATAGGCATTGACGAGATCGTCGAGCAGTCGATAGACATTACGGACATTCGATGCCATACGGTGTTTTAGGACATAGTCGGCATAGGTCTTGAAGCCTAACAGTTGTGCAATCTCCCTGCGGAGGTTGATGAGTCGCTTGCATATCTCGATATTGTTCTCGCTGTTGTCATGCGTACATACCGTATTGCGGGCCATGTACATCTGTTTGCGCAACTCCCTTTGGGTAGAGTAGGTCATAAAGGGAGAATAGCTCGGCATGTCGAGGGTGAATAGCCAACCCTTTTGGCTGTTGGTCTTTGGCTGTTGGCTATTGGCTTCTTTCCATGCTAATGCGGCAGCCTCACGGGCTGTCTCAGGCAGTCCGTCGAGTTGTGCCTCGTCTGTGATCTCAAGTGTGAACGCCTTGTTCTCCTTCAACAGGTTCTGCGAGAACTGCAACGAGAGCATCGAAGCCTCCTCCGTTAGTTCGCGAAATTTCTCCTTGCCTGCCTCGTCAAGCAAAGCACCGCTGCGTACGAATCCCTCATAGCAGTTGTCCAACAGCCTTTGCTCCTCGGGAGTCAGTCGGCGATGGTACAGATGTACTTTTTTGATACGCTCAAACAACAAAGGGTTGAGGCGCATGTCATTGGCATGTTTCGTCAGGATGGGCTGCATCTTCTGGGCAAGGGCATCCATCTCGTCGTTCGTCTCCGCACTGAGCAGGTTGAAGAACACCGTTGATACCCTGTCCAACAAGTCGTAATAACCATCACCCTCGTCAAAAGGATTCAGGATGGTATTGTCGAACGTCGGCTTTTCTGGGTTGTTGATGGTCTTGTCCAGATACTCGTTATCCCTGCGTATTCCCTCCATGAAAGCCTCTTCGTAGTCTTCCAGACGGATACGGTCAAACGGCACCGTGTCATGCGGTGTTCCGTAAGGTTTTAAAAAGGGATTGATATGCTCACTCATACTAACGATACTTCATTTTAATCTTGCAAAGGTACGAATAAGTGAGAAGAAAACCAAATTTTATTTGAGTTTTCTCGAACGAAAGTACTTTCGAGGCTTGCCTCAAAGCTTAGGGCTTATAGTCGCGGACGAGTTGACGAAGCGGCTCCACGGCTTCAGTGTGGCGAGGGTCATAGCGGAGGATAACAGTGATGAAACGGGTACTGTCCTCCATCACTTTGCCATAGTATTCCAGATCACCGTCCTGTCCTGTGTGGATGGAGTAGTCATCACCTGCTTCCAGCAGTTCTGCGCCCATTCCCGTCATGGTCTGACCAGGGGAACGAAGAAACTCGTCATTGAGGTGTTTCACCATGAAGGAGAGTGATACGTCATCCGTCATGAATACCTCCATCTGGTCTTCTTCCAGGTATTGATGACGAAGGAAGGAAGGGTAGGAGATGTCTATACCCAGTCGTTCACTATGGTAGTTGATCATCTTGGAATTTCCCAACTCAATAGACAGGCTGTCGTTACTGTCGAGGTTGGTGACGTATGCCTTGGACGGTTGTTGTTTACAGGCAGCCAGGGCCATCAGGAACAATGCAAGAATATATAATTTGGTTTTCATATCGTCACATCAATAATCGTTCAATCATAGGAATCTCAATACGTCCCCTGTGAAGGCTAAGAAGACCCTCTGCCTTCATCTGGTTAAGGGCGATGGAGACATCCAGACGACTATCGTTGAGGTTGTCGGCAAGTTGTTGCATGAGGATATAGAATATCTTCGGACCTGCGGGATACTGACAGTGAGCAAAGAAGAAGTGGATGATGCGCTCGCGGAGTGATTTCGGACAAGTGCGCCAGGGATGATGCAACAGTCGCTGACTATCCGTTGCCATGAGGTTGAGCATGTTGAGGCGGAAGACAAGCTGTGTCTCCAACAGCAGCATGATTTCCTGTTTGTCGATGGTAATCAGGTTGATATCCGATAGAGTGGTGTATGTACATGAATATTGCTGATGGATGCCAAAAAGTCGTTCAGGTTCCAGCAGATAGGGTGCGGACAGCCGTTCTATCACCCGATAGGCACGATTGTCGGCTGTATGCTCCGCCTGTATGCTGCCATTGATGAGGAAAGTCATCTGGTTGCAAGACTCCCCAGTACGAACCAGGCATTTCCCCTTGGGGTATTTATGAAAACCGATTTTCGTATGTGTCACTACCTCCATCAGGTCGGCATGGCTCATACCCTGGAAGAGTGTGAACTGCAACAGTTTTTCGTAGATTTTCAGTTCGTAGTTCATGGTGTCTCTTCTATCTTGTCCTTCATGGAAGGCGAATGCCATACAGCGAGTTTATTGTCCTTGTCAGTATAGATAAGATATGCCATCAGTTCCGGGTGCTTCTCGAGGATGGCTTGTGCCTTCTCGAGTCCCATCACCATGAACGAGGTCGCATAGGCATCGGCAGTGGTACAGTCGGGAGCCAGTACGGTGGCAGACAGGATGTTATGCTGTACGGGATAGCCTGTCCTCGGATCGATGGTATGGGCATAGCGTTTCCCTCCCTTATAGTAGAAACGCCGATAGTTACCACTCGTCGCCATCGCCTTGTTGGTCACGTTCAGGACAGCCTGACGCTCATTGTTGACAGACAGCGTGTCGTCAGTGGGCTTGATGACGGCAATCCTCCAAGGTACCCTTCTGGGACTGATGCCGCTGGTGATCACCTCACCGCCAATCTCCACCATATAGTTGGTAATGCCCTTCGACTTCAACAGTTGTGCTACCATGTCCACACCATAGCCCTTGGCGATAGCGGAGCAGTCGAGCATCACCCGTCGGTCGCTTTTCTTGATAGTATTCCCCTTTGCGGACACCTTCTGCCATCCGATGAAACGTCGGATGGAGTCTACCTGATGGCGAGTGGGCATCTCTCCGTCCTTGAAACCGAAGCCCCATGCATTCACCAGGGGAGCCACCGTGATATCAAAGGCACCGTCTGTCTCCTTGGAGACCTCCATCGCCTTATGGAACACCTCCATGAACATCTCATTGGCCTCTCCACCTTTCTCACGGTTGATATGTGAGATAATCGACTGCTCGTTGAACATCGATAGGGCTGAGTCGACTTTCATCAGTTCTGCAACGATCTCCTTTTGGAGATTCTCTTCTGACTGATAGGTAACGGTATAGAATGTACCAAAGATACCTCCCTTGTCCGTATGGTAGGGGATAGAACGCTGCTGGCGGATGATCAGGATGGTGCCGATGACAAGCAGCGTCAGGAAAGGTAACTGCCAGATGAGTTTCTTATTGCGCATAGGTTTATATGTCTATAATCACCCTGAAGTCGGCACTGAAAGTGTCTTGGTCGTTGATGCCGAAACCTGGGACATACCATGACAGACCGATGTCTCCTTCCTTATGAGCGATACGCCGCTTATAGCGCACATTCCAACCAAGATGCATGGGGCCGAAAATCTTGGCATCAATACCGAAAACCACCTCAAGCCAGTGCATGTTGCATTTCATGTCCTCTACTCCGAAATCTGTCTTATATTGCCAGACAGGGTCGACCAGGTCTTTTCGGATAATGTCAACCTTATAGGAAGTGAAGGCGTAGCGGATGCCGGCAAAGAGACGGTTGGACTGGTGCTTGTTCTTTAGCAGGTTTAAATCAATACCCAGACGGAAATAAGGTGCTGTCGTCTTATAAGTAATCTCTGTCACCTCATCATTCTCGTGATTAGCCTTACCCACACCAATCTCAACCACAGGGAACCACTGGTCGTGCAGGTTGATGCGCAGTCCTCCCTCTATTTCACCGTGGTCGCTGAATATCAGTTTGGCAGGTCCCACCAAGTCAAAGGATACGGAGAATCCCCTGAAGAGAGGAATGGAGTCCTTCTCCATGCGGAATATTTTCAGTTGCGCATGGGCTACAGGAGTCATTGCGAGTAAGACAAGACTAATAGCGAGCCTTGAAATAAATATGGAAATGTTCTTCCGTTGCATTGTAATTGACAGTTGAGTTATTAATCTCGATATCCTCGATGATATGGTGGGTGGTCTGTACCTCAGTCAGTTTGTGGAAATAGGCAGGCTGACAGTCTACGGACTCGAAATGCTGGTAGTTCTCCTTCTTGACACGGACGGTGTCTTTATAGACGTTGCCTAAAGTGTCATGCAGGATGTAATAGAACTCGTCTTCGGGCTGGGTATAGCTGATGGCAAGTTCGTACCATGTAATGCCTACAGCACTACTCAGCAAGGTGTCAAGGGTGCCGTCTGCCCGTTTGGTGGAGATAGTCAGCGTATCGACCTTCAACGTGTCAGTAGTGCCGTCTTCCTTTAACAGATCATACACGGTATATACCCTGTTCTCTACGGGGCAGTCAATCTGTGTACACGCACCGATGACGATGAGCATCATGATAACACCTATTATTTTCCGCATCTGATCTCCTCCTCTATCTGGTAATCATTACGTCCTGCACTGTTACGGCTGATGAGGTCGCCTAGGAATCCTGCAAGGAACAACTGCGTACCAATCATCATCATGGTCAGGGCAATGTAGAAATAAGGGGAGTCGGTCACCAGTCGCATGGGGACTCCATGGTAGAGGGCCCATGCTTTCTGGGCTCCCAGGAAGAAGGCAGCAAAGAAACCGATGATGAAGACAATGGTACCCAGGAAACCAAATACGTGCATCGGCTTCTTGCCGAAGGTACCGAGGAACCACAGGGTCATCAGGTCGAGATAGCCGTTCACGAAACGGTTCCAACCCATGAACTTCGACTTACCATACTGGCGTTTCTGGTGGTGTACGGGCTTCTCTCCAATCTTGTCGAAACCGGCATTCTTGGCAAGGTAGGGGATGAAACGGTGCATCTCACCGAACACCTCAATGTTCTTGACGACCTCCCGGCGATAGGCCTTCAGTCCGCAGTTGAAGTCATGCAGGTTATTGATACCGCTGACCTTGCGGGTGGTGGCATTGAAGAGCTTGGTAGGTAGGGTCTTCGACAGCGGGTCTCCTTGGCTGCGGTTCTGCTTATAACCGCTGACGAGGTCGTACTGCTCTTCCTTGATCATGCGGTAGAGTTCAGGAATCTCATCGGGAGAGTCCTGTAAGTCGGCATCCATCGTGATGACGACATCACCCTGTGCCTCCTTGAAACCACAATAGAGGGCAGGACTCTTGCCATAGTTACGACGGAACTTGATGCCCTTCACGTGTTCTGAACGTGCAGCCAGTTCCGTGATAACATCCCACGAGCGGTCGGTGGAGCCGTCGTTGACAAAGATAACCTCAAAGGAGAAATTGTTGGCTGCCATCACACGCTCTATCCAGTCGTAGAGCTCGGGCAGCGACTCGTCCTCGTTGTATAAAGGTATAACTACTGATATATCCATAATTCTCAACTTTCAACTATCAACTATCAATTCTTCGCCCTTTGCATCACTGCAGCGATAGGAACACCAAGGAAGAAGCCCGTGATGATGTTGATGGTCAGCATGTTCAGGGCAAAGTCTATCGGGCGCATTTCCGAGAGGAACTTGATGTTCTCGTCTAACTGTCCCTCAATACCGTATGCCTTGATGGCTTCTCTGCCTTCTGGCGAACTGAATGTCTCCATGATCTTACTGAGGAAGAAACCCTTGTCGAGGAAGGCAAAATAGACATAGACGGCAATGGCGAACAAGACACCGGCATAGAAGAAAATCAGTATCGTATAAGCATAACTGCGTGAGAAAGAGATGACTCCCTCCCGTCCGTAATCACGGAAATGACGCAGACGACTTGCCGCAAAGAAAGGGGATGCAACAATGAGTATCAGTGCCACAATACCTAATATAGGATAGGTTAGTCCCAAGATATAACATAAGAGGCTTCCTGTCCATAGTAAAGCAAGCAAAGCACCATCCTGTCGCGCAAACGCTTTCAGTTGTATGTATTCCTGTGGTGTCATATTGGGTGCAAAGGTACGAATTTATTTGGAATCAAGAAAAAATATCTGCAATCATTTGCATTTTATCATTTTTTCTTCGTACCTTTGCAGCCGCAAAACCAAAACGGGCAAATGTCGTGCCAGTGAGCGCAGAAAGTAAACTTTTTGCCGAGCGTAGCCGACATTCGCGCATTTGTTACAAATGGGCAGTCCTGTACGGCCAGCTCCCTCGGAATCCCCCAGGGTGGGAACGCAGCAAGGGTACTTGGTTGTAGCGGCGCGATGCAGTAAGCTGCCCACCCGCCTCTTTAGCTCAGTTGGCCAGAGCACGTGATTTGTAATCTCGGGGTCGTTGGTTCGAATCCGACAAGAGGCTCAAAGGAAAAAGAGAAGATAGTCTTGAAAGTTCACTTTCAGAAGCTATCTTCTCTTTTTTCTTTGTAGGCCTGCCGCCGGCAGGCATTACGGATATTTAATCCGACAAGAGGCTCAAAGTAAAATGCTTGGAAACCCAAGCATTTTACTTTATCTGATAATCATCGAGAAACCACCGCCTGGAGCCAAGTGTACTTCCAGCTTATCATCTTTTTTGACCGTTTGCGTCGTCTTCATATAATCGTTGGCATCACGGTCGGCATTGACACCGTCGGCAAAGACTTCTGCCTGATGACTGCCCTCGCTGAGCATCGATAGATCAATCGTTAAGTCACGTGCCGTCCAGTTGGTCATGGCAGCGACATACCATGTCGTACCCTTGCGCTTGGTAATGACGGCATATTCGCCTAACTGTCCGTCGAGACCGATGACCTCATCGAAAACGGTAGGGATCTGAGAGATGAAATCAGTAGTGGGCTGCTCACGTTCATACTTCGTCGGAGCATCGGCAAGCATCTGTAAAGGGGCATCGAAGAGCGTGTACATCGCCACCTGATGGGCACGGGTACCCTGACTCATGGGATGGTCGTTGTTACCGAAGAACTCCGCACGGGTGGCATTGGTCATAGCACCAGGGGTATAGTCTAACGGACCTACCAACTGGCGGAGGTAGGGAATCGATACGTCGTAACGGGGCTGGTCGTGCAACGGACCGTCGCCTACGCGAGGTTCCCACTTCGAGTTCTCCAGACCTTTCACACCCTCGAAATTGACGATATTGGGATAGGCCACTTGAATACCTGTAGGACGATAGCCGTGGAAATCAAGCAGCAGGTGGTTTCGGGCAGCACAGTCGGCAATCTGCCATGCGGAGCGCATCACTACCTGGTCATCGCGGTCGAAGAAGTCGACCTTAAAGCCTTTCACTCCCAGTGAGGCATAATACTTGAAGTCGTCTTCTGTATGATGGATACAATTACGCCACGAACTCCATAAGATGATGCCCACACCTTTCTTCTCTGCGTAGGGTAGCAGACTCAGCAGGTCGATGTCCGGATTCAGTTCGGAGCGCAGCGACTCATCGGTGCTCCATCCCTCGTCAATGATGATGTACTCCAAATGGTTCTTGGCGGCAAAGTCGATGTAGTAACGATAGGTATCGGTATTCATACCTGAACGGAAAGGAACGCCTGTGAGCATGGTGGCATTCCACCAGTCCCAAGCCACCTTGCCGGGACGTATCCACGAGTTATCAGTGAGTTGGCATTGGGGACCATAACGCTGAGGCAGATTAGCTGCAAGCAGTTGTTTGTCTTGTTCCGTTACTAATACGATACGCCAAGGTAATGCACCTTTCACGTCTTTGGCGATATAGCTGGCACGAGCTGTCGGCACGAGGTTCAGACGGGAGAACCCACCAATTTCCTCCGCAGTAGGATAGGGGGCAAAGACCGCCTTGAGTCCATATGTCCCGTTTTTCACAAGGAACATGCCGGGATAGTCGATGGCTCCCATATCGGCAATGACAGCCAGTTTCCCTTGGGGTAGTCTGACACCCAGTGGGTTAATGGCAAGGGAGTCTGTGAACATCTTCGAGAGCGGTTGCTCGTCATAATAGGACTCAAAACTGAAGCAATAGCGTTCGCCCCCTCGATTGTCGTTGACGTAAGGGATGAAGGCGTTGTAGTCGTCGGCAAAGTTGAACTCAGCCGTCTCGTTCTGAATGGTGACAGCGTTCTTGTCCAATACATGGATGCGATAGGCGGCAGCATCGTTGTCGGCACGGAATTCCACACAGTATTCTCTGTTGCTAATGACGGCGGTATTCTTTGTCACCTTACCGTTCATCTTTTGGAAGGAACCGTTGAGGCCAATCTCCGAAGGAGTCAGTACCTCCGTTGCCCCATGCTGGACTTCCCATCTCAACCGTTGCTGGTCGGCATGGATGGTGATGACTAACTGACCATTCGGGGAAGTAACGGTATAGTCCTTGGCTACAGCGCCTGTCGTGAGCGTCGTAAGTAGGATAAGTAGTAATGCTTTAGGTTTCATAGCAGTCGTGATACTCTTATCTCCAGTTCTTCACTACGTTGATCAGTTTCTTGACATTCGCCTGCTTTGTCTTCGGATAGATCACCACCAGAGCCTTTACATGTGTTACAGCCTGGCCATGTACGAGACATTTGTGCAGATACCAAATCCGACCATCATTTGTATAACCGGAGAAGATGGAGCCTTTGCCGTTCTTATACGTGATACTCTTGATCGTCACCTTTTCCGTTAGGTAGGAACCAACAGCAGGGAAGTCATCCACAGCCCAGGCTCCTAACATCGGCCAGCACGCCATCGTGACATCCTTATATTCCCACTTGTTGACAGAGGCGGGAATATCATCGACAAACACCTCGGGACATGCAGTCATGAAGTCAGGATACCTGAATCCATACTCCGTACTCACCCATTTGGCATTGTTCATTAATGTTGCAAAACTCTTGGACTGGGCCGACATAGAGCCACACCCCAGAAACATCATTGCGGTCAAAAAAAGAATTACTTGTTGTTTCATATGGCAAGAAGAATTATAGTTTTATGTTTCTTACTAATCCGTAACTTCCTAATTTCCTTTCCTTTTGCGGATTATCGACAACGCGATGACACCCGTCAATACGTTGGCAATGAAAGAGGCTGAGATCAGCAACAAGGTGATGATCAGACCAGTAAAGGCAGGAATACCGCCCAGCAGCATGCCAGCATATAATGTTGGTATGACCATTACCAAGGGTTGAGCCATCAATCTTACTTGAGGTAAGACACTCTCGCGCCATGACAGTTCTTGCCTCTGAGCCATTGGGTGATGCAGGTTGCGTTGGAAGTTCAGCATGGTCTGAATAACCGAAGCCGTCAAACATGCCATCAATACCGAGTATACCGTTACAAAGACTTTGGCAGATAGCATGAGCAACGTACTGCCTGCCACCACGATGCTACCTACCAGCATCGAAACACCTATGGGCGTCACTACCTTTTTCCACATGGAATGTAATGGATATAGGCACCAGCAAGTAGACAAAAACGGTATCAACACGTACCAAAGCATATAAGACCATACGGAATGCGTTTGATAGCAGAACCATACGACGGCAAGAACCACTGCCATCTGCAACACCGTCACTACAAATATGGTCAATATTCGCTTCAGCATCCGACTGTCAACGATGGCAAGAGCTATCATTGAAACACCCAGTAAACACGCTACCAAAACTGCACCCCATAAATATACTTCAGTTACTAACATATTTTTATATTTTTTATTTAGTACGACTTAAACCTCTCTATTTGTATTATTCCAGATCTACGACGGTGATGCCGGCACCTCCGAACTGGACGTGTTCGTCTTTGGCTTTCTTGACATTCGGAACGGTGTTCAGATACTGGCGGATGAGTTGGCGGAGAATGCCAGAGCCAGTGCCGTGTAGGATACGCACACGACTCATGCCTATCAGGATGGCATCGTCAATAAAATGCATGACAGCATCTATCGCCTCATCGCCTCGCATACCACGTACGTCAATGTCTTGATGGAAGTTCTGTCTGCGGTCTTCCATCGTAGAACGCGTCATCTTCGAAGTCTGGATAGCCAAGTCAGCATGCTTATTGACAGCTTCTCCCTTTTGGAGGAGGTTGGAGGGGGCTACTCTCTCCAACTGCTCTATCTTTACCTTGCTACGTAGGTCGCCAAAGATGACGGTAGCCTGCTTGCCTTGTATACTCTCGATCTCGCCGATGCTGTTGGTGCCTTTGATACGGACGGTATCACCTTTCTCCAAAGGACGGTTTTCTGGCTGCAGATTCTCTTTGGCTCTGGCAGCCAATTTCTCACTGGCCCTCTTTTGTTCCTCGTCCTTCTTCTCCTTACGTTGGGCTTTGCGGGCCTTGCGCTCCTCCATCTGACGGAGTTTCTTGGCGAAGTCCTCTTCGCTCATCAATCCTTGCTGATGGTCGTCATTGACTACCTGTTCACGGAATTCCCTGAGTTCCTCCCGGGCGATACGTGTACGCTCCTTCTCTGCCTGTGCCTCCTTGATCTCACGGATGGTATTCTCTATCTGACGATTCGCCTCGCGCAACAACTCATCAGCCTGTTCTTTGGCACGACGGAGGATAGCCTGACGCTCACGTTCAATCTCTTCGATATGTGTCTCGTATTTCTGGATGCGTCCCTCCAGTGATTTCTCATGCTGATGGATGGTCTGGCGCTTGCCTTCCCAATAGCGTTTGTCACGCACGATGTCCTGCAAGTATTTGTCACTCTGAATATACTCCGAACCCACAATATCCGAAGCATCCTTGATGACTTCCTCAGGAATGCCTGTCTTGCGTGCTATCTCAATGGCAAACGAAGAACCTGGTTGGCCGATGGCGAGTTGGAAGAGTGCCTGCATCTGATGTCGGTCGTAGAGCATCGCACCATTGACCACGCCCTCATGGTCTTCTGCGAAGTGTTTCAGGTTCTGGTAGTGGGTGGTGATAACACCAAAGGCATGTTTCTCCCAGAACTGTTTCAGTACTGCCTCAGCAATAGCTCCACCAATTGTCGGCTCCGTGCCACCACCGAACTCGTCTATCAATAACAGGGTACGCTCGTTCGACTGCTTCATCATGTTCTTCATGTTCAGCAGGTGACTGGAATAGGTGGAAAGGTCGTCGGCAATACTCTGTTCGTCACCGATGTCTATCATGATATTCTGGAAGACACCCACCGTTGAACGGTCGCCAATGGGAACGGAGAGTCCACATTGCAGCATATACTGAAGCAGTCCTACTGTTTTCAGACATACCGACTTACCACCAGCATTTGGACCTGAGATAATAAGGAGTCGCTTGTCTTTTGTCAGCATAATGTCCAGTGGCACCACCTTCTTTTCCTGTCTTGCCAGTGAGCGTTGCAGGATGGGGTGGATAGCACGGATCCAGTCAATATAGGGTTCCGTCTTGACTTGTGGCTCGAAAGCCTGCATCTGTGCTGCCATTTCTGCCTTGGCGCGGATGAAGTCAATCTGAGCCAAGAACTGATAGGAGTTAAGAATATCATCCACATGAGGACGTACCTCATCGGAGAAGACAGTCAGGATACGGATAATCTCGCGACGCTCTGCCGCCTCCAACTCACGCACTTTATTATTGGCCTCTACGACTTCTGCAGGTTCGATGAATACAGTCTTACCCGTTGCACTCTCGTCATGGACGATACCCTTGATACGACGCTTCAAGCCAGGAGCCACAGGGATGACGAGTCTGCCGTCACGCATCGTGGGAGCCACGTCCTTATCGACGAGTCCGTCGCGCTGGGCGGCATGCAGGATAGTATATAAAGTACGTGAAATACTGCCCTCTGTCTGTGCCATGTCATGACGGATGCCTGCTAGTGTCATCGTGGCAGAGTCCTTGATTTTCCCAAACTTATCCAGAATGGAGTCGATGCGACGAATCATCGCAGGGAATGTCAATACATCTTTGGCAAGACGATGTAGGGCAGGGTAGGGATACTCCGGGTTTTCCTCGTCTCCTCCGTTCTTGTTGAGGAAATTGACAATACCTGTAATGGTCTCCAAAGAACGGCGCAGGTCAAACAACTCGTCTTCCTCTAGATGAGTATTCTCCAATCGGATGCGGGTAATGGACTCGCGTACGTCAAAGAAATAATTCAGGGGAAAGTTCTCTGCTTCCTGTTGCAGACGACGGAACTCACGCGCTTGTTGGAGCCATTCGTTGATGACTTCCGCATCGTCAGAGAAAATGATCTCATCCACCTTCTCCTTGCCTAATGTGCTGAGGCATTGGGCTTTCAGCAGCGTCCGTATCTCGTCGAATCCAATCTTCGCTTCAAAGTTCTTTGGGTAAATCATGTTGCAAAATTACTCATTTTGTCTCTATCTGACAAAAAAGTACATTAAAAATTTGTTCGTTTATAAAAAAAATCGTACCTTTGCAGCCGATTTTGAGCAATTCGAGCACTGGAGAGATGGTAGAGTGGTCGATTACAACGGTCTTGAAAACCGTCGTGCTGAGAGGCACCGGGGGTTCGAATCCCTCTCTCTCCGCAAAGCAAAAGCGCAATCATTTGGTAAACAAATGATTGCGCTTATTTTTGTATATATGAATTTCGGAAGAGTCATAAGGCATGTCCACCAGATACTTTAATGACTTGACCCGTAAGCATTCTCGCCTGCTCACTTGCCAGAAACAGAATTGTTTCTGCAATATCTTCCGGCTGAATCAGTTTACCCATAGGAATGACTGGAAGAACAGACTGTTCCAAATCGGTGTCAATCCATCCCGTCTGAGTCGGACCTGGTGCAACACAATTGACGGTAATACCGTACTTTGCCACCTCCAGGGCTATGCTGCGGGTAAGTGCTTCAAGTGTAGCCTTACTTGCTCCGTAGGCTATCTGCCCGGCAAAAACCTGTGATGCATCGGTTGAAATATTGATGATGCGTCCATAATCACCGTGATGGGTAATCATCTCCCTTGTCATCAGGATACTTCCGCGGACATTGACCGCAAAAGTGTCATCAATCACATTCTGAGTAATTTTCTCTATGGTGTCGATGCCGTCCATGTCACCATCGGCAGCATTGTTGACCAGAATATCGACCCTTCCGTATCGTTCAAGGACTTTCGAATAGATTTCCTTTACAGTATCTTCATTGGAAATGTCACTTTCCAGAATCATATAGTCGGCATTCATTTCCTTCAGCCTGCTCTCAACACGATCAGCATTCCCTGAGTTTGCCTCGAAATACCTGTCCACACCGTTCTTGTCAGTCTTCGATTGGTCGAACTGCCTGTAGATTCTCTTGTATATCAAGACCACCTTTGCCCCTTCACGAGCAAAAGCAAATGCTGTTGTTGCCCCTATCCCCTGTGGGTTATTCGCTCCTGTAATCAGAGCTACTTTATTCTTGAGTCCGTAGTTAACCATAGATTTATCTTCTTTTCTCGCTCGTCACCAAATGGAAGCCGCGATGTTTAGGATTAAGCGTTATTTCTATCTGTTGTACCATATCATTTCTTCCAGGCATTTATAACTTCACCGATATACATAGAGTGGATTAAATTAATCGTTAATATAGGATTTTGTGGTCATGTCATAATACAGTGCCTCCAGTTCCTGAAGGGTCAGTTTCTCCACGGAATGCTCGATGATGCGGATGAGCTCGTCCCGCCGATAATCGTCTGATTGGGTGAATTTATTCATATATACCATATTCTTCTTCATTGTTCTTTGTTTCGTAACTGCTTTCATTCTCCTGTGCCGTATCTTTGATGGCGTCTTCGTAGCCTGTCAATGCGGCGAAAGGCGCAAACTGGGCTGCACGGTTCCACATCGACATCTGAGGATGACGCTTCGATACGTGGTGCGGCATATTAATAATATCGTCGTAATTATCCATTATCAATTTTCAATTATCAATTTGTTACGCCTTGTGTCCTCCTATCTGTTTATTACGTTCCTTGGCGGTGGCACCCTCCTCGAAGTTCAGTCCTCTGAGAATGGCATTCTTGCCGAAACGCTGTTTGATTTTCAATTGTGCTTCCTGCATCCGACGCTCCTTGTCGATTTTTGCCTTTTCCTCCTGCTTCTGCTTTTCCAACGCCTCGTAGTCAGTAAAGAGGTCAAGCTGTTGGGGCGCATTGTCCTTGGCAGCGACAGATGCCTCCGTTACCACATGATTCGTGGTCAGGTTCAACCTGCGAATCAGCAAGTCTGGTTTAACACAACGGTCGAAGAGTGCCGCCGCACCATCTATGATTTGCCTCGATAACGATGTGGGCTTCTCGAAGTTGAAAGTGCCATGGGCGTGTTTCGGCACAGCCTTGCCGTAGTAGTTGTTGGTAATCTCACCATGATACTTCTCGTGGATCTCAGGGCGGATAAGATTCTCTGCATCATAGCCGACCGTCAATACCAATTGGTCTGTCACCAGTCGCTTCGATACCAAATTGAGTGCCATTCCTTCTGCCATTTCCTGTATCACCACACGGGCCTTTTTGAAATCGTAAGGCTCCTGCAACACCTGTCCGCTGCTGAAGGAGTTCGTTTCCGGTCTGTAAGCTTTTACAGCTTCCATTGTACATGGCTCCCAGCCCCATGCATGGTCTATCAGCAGTTCAGCATTCACACCGAAAAGTCGATAGAGTGTTTCCTCGTTCTGTACGGACATTCGAGCCAACTTACCCATTGTATCTACACCATATAGTGCCAGTTTCTCCGCAATACCGCGTCCTACTCTCCAGAACTTCGTTATCGGGCGATAGTCCCAGAGTTCACGTCGATATGACATTTCATCGAGTTCGGCGATTCGTACACCGTCTTTGTCGGCAGGCATCTTTTTGGCCACAATATCCATCGCTACCTTACAGAGATACATGTTTGTGCCGATGCCAGCCGTTGCAGTAATACCCGTCTGACCTAGCACGTCGCGAATTATCTTCATCGCAAGTTGATGGGCAGTCAGTTTATAACTGCCGAGATAAGCCGTCACGTCCATGATCACCTCGTCGATGGAATACACATGGATGTCCTCTGGCGCGATATACTTCAGATAAGTCTTATAGATCTTCGAACTGACCTCAATATAGTGTGCCATCTGAGGCGGTGCGGCGATATAGTCAACAGCCCAATCCGGATGCTGTTTCAACTCTATGTCCGATGCGGATTTGCCTGTCAGACGATGGCCTGGCACCTTGCTCTGACGTTCGAAGTTCACCTCTCTCATCCGTTGCACCACTTCAAAGAGTCGCGCCCTTCCACCGATGCCGTATGCTTTCAGCGAGGGAGATACAGCCAGACAAATCGTTTTCTCCGTGCGGCTCACATCTGCCACCACAAGGTTGGTGGTCAGCGGGTCAAGTCCTCTGTCCACACACTCCACCGAAGCATAAAACGACTTCAGGTCAATGGCAATATATGTCCGCTGCTGCTCTGGCATCTACGACATAATCTTCTTAAAGTATTGTTAAACTTGGGCACAAAGATACGAAATATTCTCCTTTTTTTCGTACCTTTGTGAATAAATTCGCGAGAACGGGCTGCACCTCAGCATAATGCAAGCTTTCTGCGTTCGGTTTGCACCGTCCTTGCCACGCAGTTTTAATATGATTTAAAATGAAAAAGATTCTATTCGCTTTCGCTGCCATGATTGTTTTAGCAGCATGTGGTAACAAACAAACAGCCGCTCCCGCTGAGGGCGACGAAGCAAGTAATGAGGTGGTCTTTGAGGTGGCCAAGAATTACTTCTTCAAAAATGATCAGGAGATTCCTACAAGTCCGAAGATTATGACGGCAGAGGAGTTCGGTAAGCTCTTCGGTATGGCTACGACGATGGGCAACGATGGAAAGCCTACTGAGATTGACTTCACCAAGCAGTTTGTGCTGGCCATCGTCCTGCCTGTAACGAATCTCGCCACGGAGATCACTCCAGACAGACTTGAAGAGAAGGGTGACACGCTTTTCTACTTCTATGATGCCAAAGTGGGCGAAGCACAGTCATACAGCACACAACCCATCTCGCTCATCATCCTCGACAAGAATTATGCCGACAAGACGGTGGTGATGGTTAACGAGCAGGTGAAAGATTACTACGCAGCCGTCGGACGCTATCTGGCAGAGCGGATTGCCGGCTACTATGCTAAGGGCGAATACAGCGTACCCGTCTATCAAGAGGTGGCCGTCAACGACAGTGATTCCACAGATATCCGCATCTGGGGCGATTTTTGGGTGTACAACTACAAACAGGAAGGCGACACGCTGAAATGTGTCTCTGGCGGTAGTCATCCAGGTCTGATGCACGTTTGTCAGATTGGTGAATACTTCTATGTGTCAGACTTCGAACAGGTTGAGGACGGCTCTCGATTCCTTCCCAGTGCCAAGCGCATTTTTGGAGAGTATTTCGAAACCTTCCAAATCCACCACAGCGATGGCGATGAGCACGAATCGCTCAGGCATGATGTGCTGCGTGCATTCGTTCGCGACCACGGTCTCACAGCCACCATGTATCAAGACTATGGCTGGCCTGCAAAGGAACTGAAATGACAATGAAGAAACGGAAAATCAAGTATTCGGCAATATTCTTCCTCTGTTGGTTTGCCCTTTTGGTCTTGCTGGTGGATGGACTCCTGAAATTCCAGACATTGGTTGACTATTTCGGGTCGTACGCAGTCGTAGAGATTACTTTGCTGCTATTGGTTCTTTTACCAACACTGGTAGTTTATAGATTTACAAAAGAAAAATAGTGATGGAAAAAGTTCTGGTATATTATCTGATGGTTATATAAAGTGATTCCACTTCAAAAAATCAAGACCCCGACTTGCATTTCTGCAGGTCGGGGTCTCATGGATTATATATGGAATGGCAAACAGTTATGCCATGAAGTGCCTGATATGACGGACTGATGTTACTTTGGCATCGTAGATCACTGTCAACTCACGAGTGCGGGGATTCCACTTGGTGTCCATCACGCCCTTCATGTGCTCTACTTTAGCCACAATCCTCTTGTGAGAGTCGTGATGGCTCACCCTGAAGGTGCAGGTCTTCACATCAGGACGATAGGCGTGGGACTTGTGGGCATCGAAGTGAGAAGTCCGCTTGTCAGCCTTGCCAAACGGCAAACAGCTAACGGCCAATAGCTAAAAGCCACAGTTACTAACGATTAAAAACACACAAAACTATGAGTCAGAATTTTATTAAGAAAGTAAACAAGAACTCGCGTTCCAGTTTCAAGGTAGGCTTTTCGTCTATCGGCTCTACCAGATGTAATAACTACTTCTGATATAGTTTCTGTCCCTGGAGATTGTAGCGCTGTCCATCCTTGATGATAACGATACGGCCATTCTCCATCATCTTCACAGTGCACTCGTTGCTGTTGGCTGTCTTCACTGTAGTGATGGTCGTAGCGGATGTATCAGGAACACGGACATACATGTCATAGACACGGGCACCGCCATTAGCACCACTCTGTTCGAAGCTAACACTACGAACCTTCTTGCACTGTTCCTCTGTAGTCAGGCCAGCCATCTCCAGCACATCGAATTCATAAGATCCCTTGTTGTATTTATCGGTAGTCACACTCTTGCTCGAACCATCAGACAATGTATAGCTAATTTTGAACTTACGGCCACCGGTAAAGAAGGCGTTGAGAAGAATCTTTAATGCCCCATCGTTAAGTGTCAACTTGATGCCGCCATTGCTCTGGCCTAAACAGACAGCACCAGCAGAATAGCTACAGCCTGATTCTGTCTTGGTAGGATCAATGTACGTATCACCCTTCTTGTGTACTCCATCGCTGGTTGACTCAGTATTGTCACCCTGTATCAGTTCCAGCACACCCTGCAGGTCGACAGGCAGTGCGTCCCAAGCATCCTGGAAATGATACCAGTCACCCGTAAGCACCTTGAAAGGAGTCACCAGGACAATGTTACCCGTAGTGGTATAGGGCTTCACACCTTCTGCCTCATTACCTGTGGCGGTGAGCTTGAAGGTACAATTCGTCTGTGGCGTTCCACTGATGGTCACCGTATGGCTGGCTGCATCGAAGACGTATGAAAGTCCTGCGCAGAGTCCCTCAACGACCACATTTGTAGCGACATCGTTTAGCTCGTAGACAATATCAGCAATCGGCTGACCTTCGACGATCTCCTGTGAGGAGTTGGCGGTCTTGCACTTCACCTCAATCTTGTCGGGAATAACATATGGAACAGGCACGCCGTCCAACTCGAAGGCTCCAAACTCCGGAGCATCATCATTATAAGGGATATAGATGTCATCGGCTGTGATATACTCGTTCAGTCCTTCGATATAAGAAAGGCACTCTGCCTCTGTCATCTTACGGACAGGAGTGAAGCCAATAACAGGCATGCCCTTGTCCTTGAAGATGCTGCCAGGCTTCAGACGGGCAAA
Organism: Prevotella sp.; assembly: GCA_017645645.1. Taxonomy (GTDB): domain Bacteria; phylum Bacteroidota; class Bacteroidia; order Bacteroidales; family Bacteroidaceae; genus Prevotella. The sequence continues at coordinate 97,518 of JAGCOB010000023.1, forward strand.
GTTATTGTTGGGCAACGAGCCATCGGGTTCACGGTCGGCCTTGAAGTCAGCGACAGACAGTGATAAGAACTCGCCGCTGTGGTCTTGTGTGGCAGGGGTATAGTCGCCGCCATCGGGTTTGAAACTTTCCTTGATAGGACTGCAGCCGTCGATTTCAATCCATGAATTGAAGGTCGTACCTGCTGTAGGGTCCTTGTAGCCAGCTTTATCGGGCGACAGGAACTCGTGGTTACCAATCTTCCTGCCACTCTTCTCTGCCGTAGCACCCCATCCTATACAGTTGTGGATATCCATTGCGCCATACTTGAACTCTGTGGGGAAGCGATAGTTGTACTCATTGCCCCAGGCCGCACAGTTGAAGATATACATACCCTCATAGGCATTGTTCTGGTCGAAGCCCTTGTGCAGGTTCCCGAAGGCCACACAGTTTGTAATCACATGGGCACCTACTGAATGTTCGTAGTCTGCACCTCCGGCAGAGCCACCGCCACCCAGCTTGAAGCCATCTCCGCTCTTACCCTCGCTGCCATTAGGCATATAGCCGGCATGCCATGCCCAACAGTGATCTATGACTACAGGATGATATGTCATGCTGAGGTCCCAGTTATCATCGGAATTGGTCCAGGCACGACAGCCATGGAACTCTGTGCCAGGGCCAGGGAAGAACTTCACGGCAAAGCCGTCGGCATCACCCCCGTCATCACTGTCGCTAAACGACTTTGTATCAGCATTCTCGTACGAGTCACAGTTGATGACCTTGTTATATCGGCAATAGCTGAAATTGGGGTTGAAGGACGGTTTGCCACTGATGGGAAACGACTGGGTCTCCTCAAAGG
>JAGCOB010000024.1 GCA_017645645.1 Prevotella sp.
CCTGAAGAACAACATCTTCGTTGACTGCGGTAAGAGTGCCGGTCAGGTTGTTGTCGGCTTCAACAAGGGCGGCACGAGTGCAAATCCTGTATGGGATGTTGACGGCAACGTGTTCAACTACGATGGTGCCGACACGAGTGCTGACGAGGTTACGAAGGCAGGCAAGAAGGATGATGCTGACATCGTCAAGAACAGTTATGCCGGTATCGTAACCTTCACTGATGCTGCTAACGGTGACTTCAACGGTGTTCTGTCATTAGCTTCTGGAGCAACAGCTCCTACCACAGCAATTGGTGACCCACGCTGGACTTTGACTGCTGCCGCTAGTTATACTATCACCATCGGTGACTGTATTGGTGGTACAGTGAAGTGTGACAAGCCTTATGCCGCTGAGGGAACCAAGGTTTATGCAACCTTTACACCTGCTGAGGGCTATAGTCCTAGTGGTATTGTTCCAACCATCAAGAACGATGCTGGTGAGGATGTTACTAAGGACATTCAATTTGATGAAGATGAAACTGGTTCTTACCTCCTCATGCCAGGCTTCAATATTACGGTATCTGTAGTATTCCAGCCACTGCCTAAGTTCTATATCTTTGGTGATATGAACGGATGGGATCGTACCAAGATGATTGAGATGACCTATAATAAGGAGACAGATAAGTACGAGTATGAGTTTGCTCCTACTTCTACTGTTTACTTCGCATTCTCAGACAAGCAGTTAACTGCTGAAGAGGATGCTGCTGATCCTACTTGGAATATCTTTGACGCTACCAACCGCTATAGTCTTGGTCCATCCGATGTAGTTGCTACGCTGGGTGAAATCAAATCTCTTGTCAAGGGTCAAGGAGGTACTATCGTGATGACCAGGGTAAAGCAAGGTACTACTTACAAGATTTCCGTAGAAAAGGACTTCAACGCTGTAACCTTTGAGGGTGAGGCTGCTCCAATACTTCCATATGTAGTTGCTGGTAGTAGTACAGAGCTCTTCGGAACAGCATGGGATGCTTCAAATGAGGCTAATGCGATGACGCTGAATACAGAGACAGGTAAGTACGAGATCACGTACACTAATGTTACCTTGTCTGCTGGAGATATTTTGTACAAGATTGTGAAGGACGGCAGTACTTGGCTGCCAGCAGATAACAAGATTCTTAATATCCCGGCTGCTGGAACTTACGATGTAACCTTCACTATCGATCCTGCTACCGATGAGATTACAGCTGTTGCTACTGTTGCTACTGGCATCTACAATATCTCTGTAGACGGTGCAGCTGCTGACATCTTCAGCGACGGCAAACCAGTTTACAACCTGAGTGGACAGCGTGTCTTCAAGGGTTACAAGGGTGTCGCTATTAAGAACGGTCGTAAAATTGTGGTTAAGTAAAGAATGACTTGTGAGACGCGGTCTCACAACACATAACAAAGAAGTGGCGGTAGCACAAGGCTGTCGCCACTTTTTTTATATGAAAGTTTGGAAGATAGGGAATAATTGTGTATATTTGCAACGTGAACAGGTTTGTAATATTCTATGGCAAAAGAAGATGTTGTTAAGAAATGGCTTGATATAGTAGGGCAGGATATAGAGGTTGCGATATTAAACCATAACAACGGTTATTGGTTATATGCAGCCTTTTTGTGCCATCAGGCTTTAGAAAAGGCCCTGAAAGCTTATTGGGTAGGTACTCATGAGGAGGATCCCCCTTTTACTCATAGCCATACACGCTTACTCAATGGATGTGGTCTGATTGATAAATTGAGTGACGAACAGTTGCGTTTTATAACTCTGATTGAGCCAATGTATATTGAGGCTCGTTATCCAGAACAGAAATTGGATGTGGCAAAGATGCTTAACAAAGAATCAAGCCAATATATTTTGACTAAAACTAAAGAACTGATACAATGGATAGAGAATCTCCTCTCAGTTTCAATGAGGCCCTGAATATTGTAAAGGCATATAAACAGGTTATCAAGGCTCGTTATCGAAATGAGCCTAAGGTCTTTATGTATGGTTCATACGCCAAAGGTAATGCCAATCGGGATAGTGATATCGATGTGGCAGTTATAGTGGCTGAAGGTGAAATCGTCAACAAATGGGAACAGTGGGCTGACCTGTGGGAGGATATTAGGAAAGTAAGTGTCTTGATAGAGCCTGTGCTTTTAGAAGAAAAAGAGGATTCTATGCTATATCGAGAAATCATGCGATCAGGCATAGCTGCATAATTCCAAGTGGCGATGGCGTAAGGCTGTCGCCACTGTCAAATAAAATAAAACTACTTAAACTATGTACAAGCGAAAACTGCTAATTTTTGTATGGGCATGGTGTCTGACGCTTTCTGTAGGGGCGAAGGATATCTATGTGTCGACATCTTTCCACGAGCCTGCCACGGAGGGGCTTCGCTTCATATACAGTTACGATGGTGTGAAGTGGGACTCCATCCAGGGGGTATTCCTGCGTCCGGAAGTGGGAACGCAGAAGGTGATGCGTGATCCCTCTGTCGTGAAAGGTCCTGACGGCACGTTCCATCTGGTATGGACCAGTTCATGGCGTGGCGACCGTGGCTTCGGATATGCCTCGTCAAAGGATTTGATTCACTGGACCCCTCAGCGTTTTATCAATACGGGGATGGAGGAATCGACGGTGAACACATGGGCACCAGAACTGTTCTATGATGATGTGAAGAAACAGTATATGATCGTATGGGCATCCTGTGTACCAGGCAAGTTCCCGGACTATCAGGAGGATCATAAGAACAACCACCGCCTGTATTATATGACGACGAAGGATTTCAAGTCGTTCTCAAAGGCACAACTCTTCTATGACCCTGGTTTCAGTGCTATCGATGCGACCCTCATCAAATTACCCGAGGGTACAGCGGTAGCAAACTCTACACTCTACACTCTAAACTCTAAACTGTCCTACGTCATGGTGGTGAAGGACAACTCCCGTCCTATGCGGAATATCAAAGTAGCCTTCGGCAAGTCGCCTTACGGTCCGTGGAGTTCAGCTTCGGAGCCTTTCACGGAGTCGTTTACGGAAGGACCGTCAACGGCAAAGGTCGGTGACTGGTGGTATATCTACTACGACAGCTACCGTTATAAGATCTATGGTGCCCACCGTACCAAGGACTTCAAGACCTTCCAAGACCAGACGGGTAGTGTCAGCTTCCCCGTAGGACATAAGCACGGAACGGTGTTCATGGCGGACGAGCAACTGGTGGAGGGACTCATCAAATACAACCGTGACGTGGTACACTATAGCGGAAAGACCATCGCCCGTCCGGAAAGGCATGACGGAGGACTGAAACCTGTCGTCGGTGTGCATACCATCCAGACGATGCGAGGGGCGACACCATGGACCTATAATCACCAACCGATGATGGCGTATTGGAACGGTAAGTTCTATATGCATTATCTGACTGATCCCCGTCATGAGCATGAGGCTCCCGGCAAGACGATGTTGCAGACCTCGGACGACGGCTATACATGGAGTGACCCTGTGGAACTGTTTCCGGAATATAACGTCCCAGAGGGATGGACCAAGGAAGGCAGGGACTTCCCACCTGCCCACAACTTGAAGGCGGTGATGCACCAAAGGGTGGGGTGGTATGTCTATAGAGGTAAGATGTCTGAGGTAAAAGGTGAGAGGTTGTTGGCTGTAGGTAACTATGGCATCTGTCTGACCATCAAGGATGATCCGAATGACGGCAACGGTATCGGCAGGGTGGTCCGTGAGATCAGGAAAGACGGTACCTTCGGACCTATCTACTTCATCTACTATAACCACGGCTTCAGTGAGAAGAATACGGACTATCCGTATTATAAGAAATCGAAGGACAAGGGTTTCGTGGCTGCCGTCGATGCCATGCTTGCCGACCCCATGCAGCGGATGCAGTGGGTGGAGGAGGCAGACCGTAACGATCCTATCATACCATTGAACAAGCCCTATAAGGCATTTAGTGGCTATACACTGCCTGACGGTCGTAAGGTGGCTTTGTGGAAACATGCCGTCACGAGTCTGTCTGCTGACGGTGGTCATACCTGGCGACAGGTTGATATCAATGGGAAGTTAGGGTGTGACCGTGCCCCCGGTTTCGTCAATTCGAATGCGAAGATATGGGGACAGCGGTTGTCGGACGGTACCTATGCCACCGTCTATAACCCCTCGGAATACCGTTGGCCTCTCGCTATCTCACTCAGTAAGGACGGACTGGAGTATACAACCCTCTCACTGATTCATGGTGAGGTGACGCCCCTCCGTCATGGCGGTCAGTATAAGAGTTATGGTCCGCAATATGTCCGAGGCATTCAGGAGGGTAATGGCATCCCTAAAGACAGTGACTTATGGGTTACCTATTCCAATGATAAGGAGGATATGTGGGTGAGCCGCATCCCGGTACCCGTGAGACTGGACGCTACCACCCACTCGAAACCCTTCCCACAGACAGGGGAGCTTGCCGCACTCACTGACTGGAACCTGTATGTGCCTCGTCAGTGTCCCGTCGTCCTGAAGAACGGATGGCTGAACCTCTACGACAGTGACCCTTATGACTATGCCAAGGCGGAGCGTCTGATTCCCCATACCAAGGAATTGGAGGTGGCGTTTGACTTGATTATCGGTCAGGATGACCAAGGTGAACTGGATATTGAGTTTGTTGACGATGGCGGTAATGTGTGCTCCCGTATCGTGGTTGACTCCACGGGAACAATCCGTGTGAAGGGTGGTGCCAGATATGGTACCCTGTTGAGGAACTACAAGCCAGGGATGGAGTATCATATCCGTGCCTTGCTATCCACCTCCCTGCATCGTGCCGCTTACGAGATCAGTTATGTAGGTCATACAGACGTGATAGGGAGATGCGAGCGACAGTTTGACACTCCTGTGGAGAGCATCAGCCGTATCGTGTTCCGTACGGGTCCTCTCTTCGACAGACCTGATATCAACACCCCTGCCGACCAGGACTTTGACATGCCTCGTGCCGACGAGCTCGACAATGAGGCGGGCTTCCATATCGCCAATGTCATCTCCCGTCCTGTTGACGGTAGTGTTACTGCCGTCCTCGACTATGACGACTATGCGCACTATGCCGACTATTTCAATACGATGGAGGACGAGAATATCGTCACCACCATCCCCAATGCACAATCGTCAGCATGGATGCGTGAGAATATTCCCTTGTTTGACTGTCCGCAGGAGAACTTCCGTGAGATGTATTATTATCGCTGGTGGACCTTGCGTAAGCATATCAAGAGGACTCCCGTGGGCTATGGCATGACGGAGTTCCTTGTGCAACGCTCCTATGCCGACCGTTATAACCTCATTGCCTGTGCCATCGGTCACCATATCATGGAGAGCCGCTGGTTGCGTGACACTACCTATCTGCACCAGATACTCCGTACCTGGTATTATGGTAATGACGGACAACCGATGACGAAGATGAATAAGTTCTCGTCATGGAACCCTGCCGCCGTACTGGAGATGTGGAAGGTTCAAGGGGATACGACCTTTATGCTGGGACTGAAGCCACGACTGGAAGAGGAGTATGCACGCTGGGAGCGTACCAACCGTCTTGCCAATGGACTCTACTGGCAGGGTGACGTACAGGACGGTATGGAGGAGAGTATCAGTGGTGGTCGTAAGAAACAGTATGCCCGTCCGACGATTAACAGCTATATGTTCGGCAATGCCAAGGCACTGTCGTTTATGAATAGTCTGACAGGTGAGACTTCCAAGGTGAGGGTCTATCAGCAGAAAGCGGATACCATCAAGAACCTCATCGAGACGAAGCTATGGAATGAGCAACAACAGTTCTTTGAGACCCATCGTGGTGACTCGTCAGCGAATGTCCGTGAGGCAATAGGCTATATCCCCTGGTACTTTAACCTGCCGGCTAACGGCTCGAAATATGAGGTCGCCTGGCAACAGCTCCTTGACGAGAAGGGATTCTCCGCACCATACGGTCTGACGACAGCAGAGCGTCGTCATCCGCTCTTCCGCAGCCACGGCTTCGGAAAGTGTGAGTGGGACGGTGCCATCTGGCCTTTCGCCACCTCACAGACACTGACGGCATTGGCAAACTATATTGAGCATGGACATACTTCATTTATCAATACCTTCTTCCGGCAGATGGAACTGTATGTGGAGTCACAGCATCACCGTGGACGACCATATATCGGAGAGTATCTCGATGAGACGAACGGTGCGTGGCTGATGGGTGACCGTGAGCGGAGTCGTTATTATAACCACTCCACCTTTAACGATCTGATGATTACAGGTATCTGTGGACTCCGTCCGCAACAGGATGGTAGTATCGTGGTGAACCCACTCGTGCCGCAGGACAAATGGGACTACTTCTGTCTGGACGGTATCCGTTATCGTGGTCATATCCTCACCATCCTCTGGGACAAGGACGGACAGCGTTATCACCAGGGAACAGGTCTTACCTTGATGGTAGACGGTAAGGTGGTGGCTCATCGTAAAGACATAGGTTTATTAAAATATGAATGATATGAAGAAATACATGTGGAGGGCAGTAGGAATCCTATTTCTTACTTCTTACCTCTTACCTCTTACTTCTCAAGCACAAACCTACGAGAATCAGTTCCGCCGTCCAGTGAGTGACGTGATGCGGGATGTGGCAAAACGCTTTGACGTGAGGTTCAAGTTCGATGCGAATGTCGATACAGCAGGTGTGACACTGATGTATGCCGACTTCCGTATCCGTCCGTATTCGCTGGAGCAGACACTCGATAATATCTGTAAGTATTTCGACTGGAACTGGTGGAAACAGTCTGGCAACCTCTATAAGATCAAACGCTATGAGTATCCCCGTCGTCATGAGGACGAGGGACGACAGATGCTCGACTACCTGTCCACCTTATATAATAATAAGGTGGAGTGGGAGGCTCGGCGAGACAGTCTTCGTCGTGAGGTACGCCAGCGTCTGGAACTGGATGCCTTCCTTGACTCATGTGTGTTGGTGAAGAATAAGAAAGGACAGATGGAACGCCCTGTGATTCTCTCTAAGATCCGTAAGCATGACGGTTATACCACGCAGAACATCTGTATAGAGCTGACACCAGGGCAGCATCTGTTTGGAACGATTTATGCTCCGAGTACTCAGAGTTCTCGGAGTACTCAGAGTTCTCTGAAGCATGCACTCATCATCTGTCCCGATGGTCATTGGCCTATGCGCTATCGAAAGGACGAACAACAGCGACTGGGTACACTCGCACGGATGGGTGCCATCTGTGTCGACTTTGATCTGTATGGCTGGGGAGAGTCTGAGAAAGAGGTAGGTGCTGAGGCTCATCATACCAGTCGTGCGCATGTCTATCAGGCAGCCTGCGGCTATATCCTCCTTGACTGGATGTTGAAAAACCGCAAGGATATCGACCCGGAAAGAGTGGGGGTGATGGGAGGCTCAGGAGGAGGTACCCATACTGTCCTGCTGTCCCTGTTGGATGAACGGGTGACGGCATCGGCTCCCGTGGTGCATCTCGCCTCACACTTTGACGGCGGCTGCCCTTGTGAGAGTGGTAAACCCGTACAGCTTGCCGCTGGTGGAACCTGTGAACCGGAACTTGCTGCCGTCATGGCTCCTAAACCGATGCTCATCGTCTCTGACGGAGGAGACTGGACATCGTCCGTTCCTACTCTTGAGTTCCCTTATCTGCAACGTATCTATGGCTTCTATGGTGCCCAAGACCAGGTGCGTAATGTCCACCTGCCCGATGAGCGTCATGACTTCGGGAAGAACAAACGTCAGGCGGTCTATGACTTCTTTATCGATGTCTTCCACCTCGACCGTTCCATGCTTGACGAGAGTAAGGTGACGATAGAACCGGACGAGCAACTCAAATCTCTCTACAAATGAAACGCATTGCCTTCACATTTCTCTTGACTATATGCTGTGTCTTTGTCGCAGCTCAATACAGACTGTGGTACGACCGTCCTGCCATGACATGGACACAGGCATTGCCCGTGGGTAATGGTGTGATGGGCGGTATGGTCTTTGGTACACCTGCTGTGGAGCATATCCAATTGAATGAGGAGACCATCTGGGCAGGACAGCCAAACAATGTCATCAATCCTAATGCCAAGGCAGCACTACCAGAGGTACGTCAGTTGATCTTCGAAGGGAAATACAAGGAGGCACAGGATTTGGCGAATGCCAAGGTGATGCCTCATGCCGCTGGACAGAATATGGGCATGCCGTACCAACCCTTCGGTGATCTCTATATCGCGATGCCCGGACATGCGGACTATACCGATTATGAGCGATTCCTCGACTTGGATAACGGGAGAACGGTTGTCCACTATACGGTAGACGGGGTGTGCTATGAGCGTGAAGTGATAGCCCCATTAGGCGGTCAGCACATCATTGCTATCCGCTTGACAGCCAGCGAGAAAGGTAAGATTACTTTTACTTCTAATTTAACTACTCCGCATGAGAATCCATTGGTCGATATGGATGGGCAGGAGGCTACACTACTCGGTGTTTCTTCCAAGCATGAGGGCTTGAAGGGCAAGGTGCGCTTCATGGGTCGTCTGGCTGTTCAGACGAAGGGCGGACGGACAAGCGGTTCGAATGGTATTATCAGTGTGGTAGGTGCCGATGAGGCGACCGTCTATGTTGCCATCGGTACCAACGTGAAGAACTATAAGGATATAACCGGTGATGAGGCGGTACAGTCGAAAGAGCGTCTTCACAACGCAATGGCTATAGGTTATGAAGCACTGAAGGAACAGCATGAGAAAGTGTACCATCAGTATTATGACCGTGTGAAACTCGACCTGGGTCCAGACCTCTATGCCAATGTTCCAATGGATAAACGCATCGAACGTTTTAGCCAACAGCCAACCGCTGACAATCACCTCGTTGCCACCTACTTCCAGTTCGGACGTTATCTGCTTATCAGCAGTTCACAGCCCGACAACATGAATCCTGCCAACCTGCAGGGCATTTGGAATGACAAGATGTTTCCCTCTTGGGATTCGAAATACACGACCAATATCAATCTGGAGATGAACTATTGGCCGTCGGAGGTCTGTAACCTGACGGAGATGAACGAACCATTGTTCAAGCTCATCCGTGAAATCTATGAGCAAGGCAAGGTGACAGCTCGTGAGATGTACGGTGCAGAGGGCTGGGTATTGCATCATAATACCGACCAGTGGCGTATCACTGGTCCCGTCGACCGTGCCCAGACAGGATTATGGCCGATGGGAGCCGCCTGGCTCTGTCGTCATCTGTGGGAGCATTACCTCTATACGCAGGACAAAGATTTCCTTCGTCAGTATTTCCCCATCATGCTCGATGCCGCCCGTTTCTTCACTCAGATACTCGTCAAGCATCCTACCAAGGGCTATCTCGTCGTCTGTCCAGGGGAGTCACCAGAACATGGCGGTAAAGGTCGTCCCACACCGTTGGATACTGGTGTGACGATGGATAACCAGATCGTGACGGAACTCTATACCAATGTCTTGGCGGCAGCAAAAATCTTAGGCGACAACAACTCTACACTCTCAACTCTACACTCTCAACTTAACCAGTTGCCTCCCATGCAGATCGGTCGCTGGGGACAGTTACAGGAATGGCTCGACGACCTCGATGACCCGAAGGACGACCATCGTCATTTCTCGCATCTCTATGGGCTCTATCCTTCCTATCAGATTTCTCCGACACGGACTCCTGAATTATGGGAGGCTGCCCGTAAGTCTCTTGATGCCCGTGGTGATGTGTCTACGGGCTGGAGCATGGGTTGGAAGGTCTGCTCATGGGCTCGTCTGTTGGATGGGGAACATGCCTACAAACTCATCAAGGACCAACTGACGCTCACAGCCGATACCTTCCTCATCTTTGGTACCGTTAAACAGACGGGTGGTACCTATCCCAATATGCTGGATGCCCATCCGCCTTTCCAGATTGACGGTAACTTCGGTTGTACGGCAGGTATCGCTGAGATGTTGATGCAGAGCTACGATAATTTACAATTAGACAATTTACAATTTACCATTGACTTGTTGCCGGCACTACCCAGTGTATGGAAAGAAGGCAGTGTGAAAGGCTTGGTGGCACGTGGCGGTTATGAGATTGACATCGACTGGAAGGACGGTCGACTGACGAAAGCCGTCATCCGTTCACGGTGTGGCGGTACCTGTCGTTTGCGTTCAAATACTCCCCTGAAGGGTAAGGGACTGAGAAAGACGAAAGAAAAAGATATCTATGAGATAAAGACAATGGCTAATCAAGAATACACAATCTTTGAACTATGAAGAGACTATTGATGATATGCAGCCTCGTCGTGCTGACATTGTCGGCACAGGCAGGAAAACCGTGGGAAAACGGGAAGTTGAAGGTGTCGGATAACCAGCGTTATCTGCAGTTTGAGAACGGACAGCCCTTCTTCTGGCAGGGAGAGACAGGATGGCTGTTGCCGGAACGACTCGACCGTGCCGAGGCGGAGTGGTATCTGCAACGCTGTCGGGAGGCAGGCTATAACGTAGTACAGATACAGGTCATTGACGGAGTACCTGCCTATAATATCTATGGACAGATGTCGAATATCGACGGCTGGGACTTCTCGAAAATCAACCAGAAGGGTGTCTATGGCTATTGGGACCATCTGGACTATATCATCGACCTTGCCAAACAGAACGGTATATATATCGGTATGGTATGTATCTGGGGCGGACTGGTCAAGGATGGTAAGTTGAGTGTGGAGGATGCCAGGAAATACGGTACCTTCCTTGCCAACCGCTATAAGAACAAGCCGAACATCATCTGGTTTATGGGCGGTGACATCCAAGGGGATATCAAACCCGAGGTATGGAATACGCTGGCGACGACCATCAAGTCGATAGATAAGAACCACCTGATGACCTATCATCCCCGTGGACGCTATACGTCGGCAAAGTGGTGGTCACAGGCTCCTTGGATGGATTTCCATACCTTCCAGAGTGGTCATCGTAAGTACGGACAACGGATGGGGAATGCCGACTATCCTATTCCTGACAATACGGAGGAGGACAACTGGATGTACGTTGACTCCACATGGGCATACAAGCCCATCAAGCCCGTGCTGGACGCAGAACCCAGCTATGAGGATATCCCTATGGGACTGCACGATAAGAACGAGGCTCGCTGGCAGGCATGGGATGTGCGCCGTTATGCTTATTGGAGTGTGTTTGCAGGCAGTTGCGGACATACCTATGGTCATAATGCCATCATGCAGATGCTGAAACCGGGTTATCCCACCAGCTATGGGGATGCCGGGGATGTGAAGACCTGGTATCAGGGACTCAACGACCCGGGGTTCAATCAGATGAAATACCTGAAGCAATTGATGTTGTCTTTCCCTTATTTCGAGCGTGTACCTGACCAAAGCATCATCCAGGAGAATGGGACAAAGTATGACCGTCTTATCGCTACCCGTGGGAATGATTATCTGATGGTATATAACTACACGAGTCGTATCATGAAACTCGACCTGACGAAGATATCGGGTGATAAGAAAAATGTATGGTGGATGAATGCCGGTACAGGAGAGTTGCGCTATTTAGGGGAATACGATTCCAAGGTGCTGACATTCCGTATGCATAAGAAAGGAACAGGAATCGAAGACGGTGTGCTGATTGCTGTTGATGCCTCGAAAGACTATCTGCAGAAAGACCAGACGCAGGTCTCTGACATGTCACTCTCAGGAAAAGCAAGGGACTTAAATGAGTAAACGATGAGAAGATATATTTATGGGCTATTACTGATGCTCCTGGCATTGCCGGTAGGTGCTGCCAAGAAGAAGGTAGCGATGCCTGGTGTGAGTGTGACGAACCTCACCGTGGAGAATCTGAAGCGGCCACTGGGTATAGATATTGCGGAGCCCCGTTTCTCCTGGCAGATAACGAGTGACCAACGGGATGTCCGTCAGACTGCCTATCAGATTGTCGTATGTGACGACAACGGAGAGGTGTGGAACACGGGTAAGGTGGATAGCGACCAGCAGCTTTGGCTCCCATACGCCGGCAAGAGATTACAAAGCAATACCGCCTGTACTTGGAAGGTGAGGGTATGGACAACCGCCGGGGAATCAGCATGGAGCAGTGATGAGCGTTTCAGTGTCGGTCTGTTGCATGAAGGTAAATGGAGTGGCTACTGGATAGGGTTGGAGCGTCTGATGCCGGGTGAGGAACGTGGTTTCCACACACGGATGGCAGCACGTTATCTGCGAAAGGAGTTCTCACTGAAGGACAAACCCGTAAAACGTGCCACCGCTTATGTGGCAGGCATCGGACTGCATGTGTTTTATGTCAACGGACAACGGATGGGTGACGGGGTGTTGCAACCAGTACCTTCCGACTATCGCAAGACTATCTATTACAATACCTATGATGTAACCACTCACTTCTTACATCATAGCTCTAACATCTGCCTTGGCATCGTCTTGGGCAACGGTCGACTTTTCCCTATGCAGCAACACAAGCCCTATAAGATTCATTCCTTTGGCTATCCCAAGTGCCGCATCAATGTCATCGTGGAATATACAGATGGCACTACCCAGCGCCTGCAGACAGACGATAAGGGATGGAAGGTGACAGCCGATGGTCCCATCCGCGCTAACAACGAGTACGATGGTGAGGAATATGATGCCCGCATGGAGATGAGAGGCTGGAGTGAGGTAGGCTTCGATGACTCGAAATGGATGAAGGCAGAACGCACGGATATCCCCCAGGCTTATCTGCGTAGTCAGATGACACCTGGCATGAAGGTGTTACAGCAGATCAACCCACAGTCGCTGAACGGTCGTATCGTGGATGTTGGTCAGAATATCGCTGGTTGGTTGAAGGTACGTGTCCGTGGTCAGAAAGGTGACACCATCCGTATCGTCTATGCGGAAAAACTGAATAATGACGGTTCACTGTACCGGGAGAATTTCCGTAATGCCCGTTCGACAGATATCTATGTATGCAATGGTGAGGAAGGAAAGGACGGACGTTGGTGGACACCAGCCTTCGTCTATCATGGTTTTAAGTATGCTGAGGTTATCGGACTGAAAGACTGTCATAAAGACGACTTCGTCGCGGAGGTGGTCGCTGACGAGATGTCATCGACAGGACAGTTTGAGTGTTCTGACCCCGTCTTGACCCAGTTGATGCGTAATGCATGGTGGGGTGTCCTGGATAATTACAAAGGGATGCCTGTTGACTGTCCACAACGTGACGAGCGCCAGCCTTGGCTGGGTGATCGTACCGTAGGGTCGCTGGGCGAGAGTTTCCTTTTCAACAACGAGCGACTCTATACCAAGTGGATGCGTGACATCTGTGAGGCTCAGCGTACGGACGGGTGTATTCCTGATGTGGCACCTGCCTTCTGGAATTATTACTCTGACGACGTGGCATGGGCTGCCGCACTACCTTTCACCTGCGACATGCTGTGGCGCCAGTATTGTAACAAACAACCCATCATTGACAGCTATCCTTATATCAAGAAATGGGTACAGCATATCATCGAGGAATACAGTAAGGAAGGTATTATCCATTGTGGTAAGTATGCCGACTGGTGTGTGCCGCCAGAGAGCCTGGAACTTATCCACTCTGCGGATCCAAGTCGTAAGACGGATGTGACTCTCATCTCAACGGCATATATCATCCGCACCATGCAGCTGATGGAGCAGTGGGGGTGTGAAGCCGACTATTGGCGACCTCTCCGCGAACAGATGATAACGGCATTCAACAAGCAATTCCTGACAGTTAAGAAAGGCACGTCACCGGCTCCTGGGCATGTGCTCTATCCTGACTCTGTCTTCTACGCCAACAATACCGCCACAGCTAATCTGCTGGCACTGTCGTTTGGTATCGTACCAGAGGAATATCGTGTGGAGGTGATGAAGAATGTGGTGGAGAACATCATCATCAAGAACAACGCCCACGTACCCTGTGGTGTTATCGGAATCTCCTGGTTGTTGCGTGGACTCAGTGACAACGGGTTCAGTGACATCGCCTATATGATTGCCACACAGAAGAGTTATCCCTCATGGGGCTACATGGCAGAGAATGGTGCCACTACCATCTGGGAACTGTGGAACGGCAATACGGCATCACCTAAGATGAACAGCGGTAACCACGTCATGCTCCTTGGAGACCTGCTTACTTGGTGTTACCAGTATGTAGGTGGTATCCAACAAAAGGATAATGCGTATAAGCATATCGTGCTTAAACCGGAATTCTCCATACAAGACTGCTCATGGGCAAATGTAAGTTATGACTCTCCCTACGGCACGATTGCCAGTCATTGGAAAAAGACTCTGCAGCATGTGGAGTGGGATGTCACCATCCCTTGTAACACCACCGCCGATGTCTGTCTGCCTGACGGTACCGTCAAAAAGGTCGGCTCTGGTAAATATCATTTCTCCTGTAACATACCCGCTGTCTCACCTGCCATCACGAAAGATGAGTTCCTGTATGAGCAGGCATCATTCCCACAGTGTCATGCTGCCACCATCGTGGAGACGAAGAATGGTGACCTCGTGGCTACCTATTTCGGTGGTAAGCACGAGCGTAATCCTGACGTTTGTATCTGGGTGAGTATCAAGAAGAAAGGACAACAGGAATGGAGCAAGCCTATCCTCGCGGCTGATGGGGTCTTTACATTAGGTACAGCACATGCGGAGATCGCTGGTGTTACCGCCGAGAGTACTCCAGCTTCTGAGGGTCCTGTACGCCAAGGTCCCGCATCGGCTGACCAAAGAAGGAAAGCATGCTGGAACCCTGTCATCACAGAGATGCCCAACGGTGAGTTATGGCTGTTCTTCAAGGTGGGTCTCAAGGTGTCTGACTGGACGGGATGGCTTTGTAAGTCGAAGGACGGAGGACGCACCTGGAGTGATAAGGAACCCTTACCCAAAGGATTCTTGGGTCCTATCAAGAACAAACCCGAGATCATTGACGGTCGCCTGTTATGTCCGTCAAGTACGGAGGACAATGGGTGGAAGTTCCATATGGAGATCTATGACATCGCCCGAAAAGAGTGGAAGTATGTGGGACCTGTCAAAGCGGAGCTTGCCATGCGCACAGAAGATATGAAGGCTCCTGCCACAAAGAGCGAGAAAGAGGATATCGAAGCCCCGGATGCTGGTGGTAACGCAACGGAGGACGGTCGTCATCCCATCGACTGTATCCAACCCTCTATCTTAAAGTTGAAGGACGGTCGTCTGCAGGTTCTGATGCGTACCCGTAATGGTAAGATAGGAACCTCGTTCTCCAGTGACAATGGTGATACGTGGAGCAACGTAACACTGCTCGACGTACCTAACAACCAGAGTGGTACGGATGCCGTCACACTACAGGACGGTCGCCATGTCCTTATCTATAATAACTTCGCATCATTGCCGGGTACAAAGAAGGGTGTCCGCACACCTCTTTCTATCGCCATCAGTAGTGATGGTACTCATTGGCAACATGCCCTGACCCTCGAGGACTCGCCCATCAGTCAGTACTCCTATCCTTCCATTATCCAGGGCAAGGATGGTAAACTGCATGCCATCTATACATGGCGGCGTCTGCGTATAGCATATAAAGAAATTGACTTGAATAAACTTAAATAATCATGTATAGCACATTCTACAAGAAAGCAGTGGTGGTGTTGGCATTATTCATATGTCCTCTCTCACTCTTTGCTTCCGCCACATCTGTCGCAGGACTGTTTCCAATAGCGAACAGTGGTCGCATCGTTTATAATTTCAATGAGGGCTGGCATTTCCTGTTGGGGGATGCCGCAGGTGCTGAGGCTGTCAATTATGATGACTCGCAATGGGAGATGGTCTGTGCTCCTCATACGGTACGTTTGGAACCCTCTGAGATCAGTGGTTGTCGTAACTATCAGGGTGTCTGCTGGTATCGTAAGAAATTCGTGGTACCTGCTGATTTGCAAGACAAGGAGATAACCGTTCATTTTGAGGCTGTCATGGGTAAACAACAGGTCTATGTGAATGGTCGACTCGTCAAGGAGCATCTTGGTGGTTATCTGCCGATTACCATTGACTTGTCGAAGGAGGGGGTGAAGGCTGGTGACAAATGTCTGATAGCTGTCAGGGCAGATAATAGTGATGATAAGAACTATCCTCCTGGCAAGAAACAGACGCAGCTGGACTTTGCCTATCATGGTGGGATGTACCGTGATGTGTGGCTGATCGGTAAGTCACCGGTTCATATCACCGATCCCATCGAGCGGGGACAGGTGGCTGGTGGCGGTGTCTTCCTCCATTATGATCGTATCTCGGAGAAGTCTGCCGATATTTTTGTCGATGTGGAAGTAGAGGGAAAGGGTAGTGTCACCGTCATTGCCAACATCAAGGATGCGAAGGGACGGCTCGTCAGAACACTCAAAGCGTCTAAAAAGATAGTATCGTCTTCCGTCTTCCATCTGACATCCTCCATCACCACTCCTCATCTATGGTCTCCCGAGGATCCTTATCTCTACCAGGTAGAGATTCTGGTGATGCAAGGTAAGACTTGTGTGGACGGTGGTATGCTACGTGCCGGTATCCGTAAGGCGGAGTTCCGTGGGAAGGATGGGTTCTGGTTGAACGGCAAACCTTACCATCAGTTGATTGGTGGCAACCGTCACCAGGACTTTGCCTATGTGGGTAACGCGTTACCGAACTCCCAGCAGTGGCGTGACGCAAAACGGTTGAGGGATGCCGGAATGACGATCATCCGTGCGGCTCACTATCCTCAGGACCCGTCGTTCATGGACGCCTGTGATGAACTGGGACTCTTTATTATCGTTCCCACTCCTGGTTGGCAGTATTGGAATAAGGATCCGCAGTGGGGGGAGATGGTGCATCAGAACACTCGTGATATCATCCGTCGTGACCGTAACCATCCCTCTGTGTTGATGTGGGAGCCTATCTTGAATGAGACCCGTTATCCTGAGGATTTTGCCATGAAGGCGTTACAGATTACCCGTGAGGAGTTTCCTTATGAGGGGCGTCCCGTGGCTGCGGCGGATCTGAACTCGGCTGGGGTAAAAGAGCATTATGATGTGCTCTACGACTGGGCTGATAATATCGGAAAGGGTACGTTGGACACTGACAAGTGTGTCTTCACCCGTGAGTGGGGTGAGTATGTCGATGACTGGTATGCGCATAATGCCATCAACCGTGCTGCCCGTAGCTGGGGAGAACAGGCTCAGGTGACTACTGCTCTCTCTCTTGCTGATACTTACGGGATGATGTATCGTGGTCAACGTCAGTTTATCGGCGGATGTCAGTGGCATCCCTTCGACCATCAGCGTGGCTATCATCCTGATGCTTATCTGGGTGGTATCTATGATGCTTTCCGTCAGAAGAAATATGCTTTTGAGATGTTCCGTTCTCAGAGTCAACAGGAACCGATGGTCTTTATCGCCCATGAGATGACTCAGTTCTCGGATAGTGACGTGGTGGTATTCAGCAATTGTGACAGTGTGCGACTGACGGCATTGGATGGTTGGAAGTCTGAGACACTCCCTGTCGTCCATCAACCAGAGGGTACTCCCAATACCCCTATTGTCTTCAAGGGACTCTGGAACTTCTGGAAAGCTCGTGAACAGAGTTATACCAATCGTAAGTGGCAGAATGTGAAACTGGTGGCTGAGGGTATTAAAGGTGGGAAGGTGGTATGTCAGGAGACGAAGATGCCTTCTCGTCGTAGTACCAAGATACGGTTGTATGCGGATGAGATGGGAAAACAGTTGGTGGCTGACGGCTCCGACTTCATCGTCGTCGTCGCGGAGATAACGGATGATAATGGTAATGTGCGTCGTCTGGCTCGTGAGCAGGTCATGTTCTCTGTTGAGGGCGAGGGCAGCATCATCGGTGATGCGTCTATTGCCGCCAATCCCCGTCTGGTGGAGTGGGGAAGTGCTCCCTGTCTGGTTCGCAGTACTCATCGTGCTGGTAAGATCCGTATCATAGCGCGTCCTGCCTTCGAGGGTGTCCATGCTCCCAGTGCTGACACGCTGGAGATCGTGAGCGTACCTTATGAGATGCCTGTCTGTAATGGGGTCTATCAACCTTCTAAGCAGCTGTCAAGACCGTCATTGTCTGGTCGTACAGACTCTCCACAAAGTGGTATGTCCGACGAGCAACGCCGCAGGGAACTGGAGGAAGTGGAGAAACAACAGCAAGATTTTGGCATAGAACATTAATTGCTTTTTATTTCCGTAGATGGCTCTCAAAAAAAATCTCTTAATGTTTTGTGATGTTAAATAAAAATTGTAATTTTGCCCTGTCTAGAATTAACTAAAATAATTAAAAAGAAAAGATTTATGAAAACTTTAAAACATTTGTCTATGATGCTGATGCTGGCGATAGCAGCTTTTGGCATGGTTTCTTGTGGTGATGACGATTCAAAGGACTCAGGTAGTTTGCTTGGATATTGGTATATGGAAGAGGAAAGTAATTACTATCTGGTTTATAATTTTTCAAACACAACACTAACCGGTGCTGAGTTATGGAAGGACAATGGTAAATGGTACAAAGAATATCTTGGCACAGTAAATTATACTGTTAAAGGGAATCAGATTACTATTAATGGTTTAACTGGTACATATTCTATTAAGGGTAATACGCTTACACTTTCTTCTGAAGGTGAAACTCGTTCTTTTCATCGTATGAATTCTGAAATGCAGAACAATTTCGATCAAGCGACACCGATCCTTAAAGAATAATACAACAATACCAGACGGAGACAGTGATTTCTGTTTCTTGAAAAACTACTCCCCTTCTCCCTTTTTCTTCTGAAATGCCGATGTACAGGGCGTTTCGGGACGGGAGTAGTTGAATCAACTACTCCCGTACTAGTCCCTTTTTCGTGAGACGGGACTAGTATGGGAGATGTTTCGCCAACATCTCCCGTGCCTTGCACCCTTTGTTTATCGGGGTTTGAGCCACATAACGGGAGAAGGGGAGTAGTTTTTGCGAATTCTAACAGTTATATGAAATCAGTTACCGACTGAAGCTTGTTTTCTAGTTAATTAAAGCCTCCATTCATGTCAAATAAAGCCTCCATTTGCTTGTGATGCCTTGCGTAAGGGTAAAAGGTTACTGGAAATGGGGTGTTAGTGCCTACCTTCGAGGGAGTTAGGTACGCCCTTTCAACCGTTCGGCTATAGCCAAACGACTGAACGGCTCCAGCCAAACAACCGTACGCCTATAGCCGAAAGCAAACCGCAAAAAAACAGTCACTGTCCGGGTGTAGGATGGTGGCAGGATTGTAGCACCATTGTAGCAGGATAAATCCCAATCGTGCTACAGGCTCCGCCCTTTATTTATCGGCATTTCACCCACATTGTAGCAGGGATAGCAGGATGTTTTGTTTTTACACATAGAGACAGTAAAACGACTGGCAGAAACGTAGCTCTGCCAGTCGTGAGATTATTTATCATTTGTGGATCATTCAGTCATCGACGAAGTCGCTTGCCAGAGCAAGTCCCCCAATTTCATATATAATATTGTGCTAACCTGACCATAATAGTGATTTCTCTATTCAAATTTAAGTTTTGGTAATGCGTTTACGATATCTACTGTCTGCACAGAGACGTTAATCACAGAGAGCAGAAGGTCAAGAATATAGCGAGGCTTGTGGTGCTCCTTGCCCCAATCGTTAGCATCATTCTTGATAAGCGACTTTTTGTCTTGTGTTACTGCATAGCGTTCCACAATCCATTCGATAGCAGATTTACCATTCACGATATATTCGTAGGCTTTAGCTGGAATGTTCTCTATTGTGATATTACCATTATAGATGATAGTGCTCTTGTCGTCTTTCGACTTAAAGCGCATCTTGTCCCATACACGGAAATATTCGTAATCTTCTGGATTGGTAGTTTCTTCTATGAAACCACCTGTGGCTGGATCACGTCGTGTCTCCATCTTCACCTTTCTGTCACCTTTCACTACCACATCAGGATATGGTGCGACATCCTCATAGTTCAAATGCAGGTCAGCAAGTTTCTTTCCATACATATAGAAATCCATAAACATATTGACATCCTCGACGATAGGTATGCGAGGAAGTGACTTCTTCAAGTCAGCAGCGAAACGCTCCCGATACTCCTTTGAATGAAGCAAGCCATAGACATAATAGAATATCATTTCCTTGGTAATACTCTTCACCTTATATCTATTGCGCACCTCTTTCAGAATCCAGTCCGTGATGCCGTCTCTGCGGATATAGTCATCGTCAGAGCCATCATCAAATAGCGATTTCTGCTTGTTCTTGTTTTCTTCGTACCAGTAGAGGGGGAAGAATTGACAATTAAACTGTGTCTGATAATCTGGATACTGGTCAGTTATGATAGCTGAAGGTTCCTTATTTGAACCTTTTCCATTAACACAGATTATTAATCTTTCTTTATCAGAAGGAAATATATCCTTGCATTGGCCTGGGCTTTCAACTAGATCTGGTGAATAATACAAATTCGATTTTGTATAAGGTCGATAATGAATACAGCGCAGATAATCTGCATTGAAACTCAATTTCTTTCCTTTGCTCGCATAATTTCGCAAAGCTCGTGTCCAACTAATTTTCGTGGTATCCGAATTAACGAAATCTTCGACTTTCAATTGTTGATTATCTTTAACTGCTTCTTGGTAATTATCCGTTTCTTCATTAAATGATTTAATCATTCCTTCAACATTCCTTGAAAGACTAATAAAAGAATAATTGTTCACCCAAGGATCTCTACCAGTAGCTATAGCTGGTCCATTTACCATGAACACAGCCTTTTCTCCCTTTATTTCTCCAATAAGTGGTATTAACGAATCATATTGGTCATCTCTCAAATTTATCCAATCATGTTTGTCGTTAGGCAAGATTTCTTTCCAATCCACTTTATCAATAGAACGAAAATCCTTCACCAGCTTTAGTTTCTGTTCGCGGGTTAGATAATCACCAATATCATGATAATTAATTTTGGTTTTTCCTTGTTTGATTGGATTCTTAACAAGGAATGTGATAGTTATGGGAGTGCGAGATCCAGAGCCAAATATTTTACCACCTTCTTTTCGAGATAATTCACCAGATGTTCTTTGATTGCCACGTAGATTTAGAACGTATATAGAAGTAAATTCTTCTTGCAAACATTTTCGCATACCATCATTCGACGTTCCATCAAGCCAAGTCCCATTACTTATAAAGGCTATTACTCCTCCATCTTTTATTTGCTCAACTCTATCAGAAGCCCATCTAAACGCTTTAACAAACGAATCATACGTAGACTTGCTTAAGCCTGCAGAACTATATTTGGTATAGGTTTCGGCAATTCTTTTCTCAAGATTTGGATACTTTAAATTTTGCGCATTGTCATTTGCATCTTTCTGTCCAATTGAATACGGCGGATTACCAATAATCACCCTAACTGGTGCTTTTTTCTGCTTTTGCAATCGCTCGGAGTTTTCGGGGAAGAGCTGCGAGAAGATATCATTATCCCCATGTTCATTCAGTTGGAAGGTATCAGTTAGGCAAATCCCATCATACATCTCGTATTTCTCAGGATGCATAATATCATGGAATACAGCCTCGATATTTACATCGGCAATATAGTAAGCCAGCAGAACGATCTCATTACAATGGATTTCCTCTTTATACTTGCGCAGCATATCCTCCTTCTTAATCAGTCCGCTTTGCAACAAACGAGTAATAAAGGTACCTGTTCCTGTAAACGGATCAAGAATATGAACATTCTCATTCGTCAGCGAGGTATGGAACTCCTCTTGCAATATGTCTTCCACAGAATGGATGATGAAGTCCACACACTCTACTGGTGTATAGACAATACCCAACTTTTCAACTGTCAACGGGAAGGCACCTTTGAAAAACTTCTCATAGAGATTCTTGATGATGGTCTGTTTGCCTTCGAGGTTGTCAATATTGCTCACATTATTCCTTACTGACTGATAGAACTTATCCAGTACAGCAGTATCCATCTCCATACCTTCAGACTCCAATACCTCAATCATGTCCTGCATGGAGCGACTGACGGCATTATTGTTGACGAACTGGTATTCCTTAAACAAGGCATCGAACACAGGTCTGGTTATCATGTGCTGGGCAAGCATCTCTATAGCCTGTCCCTCATCGATACTGTCATTGATATTCTTATGCAAGCCACTAATGAAATCATTGAAATAGATGCGGGCATTCTCGTTTTCATGAATAAGCAATGTGATACGCTCTATGAATTTCTGCGCAATTTGTCCAACAGACTTCGCCCAGTTCTCCCAATACATCTTATCACCCACTTTCTCTACCAGTCGGGCATAGATACCATCTTGGAGGCTTCCGAACTGCAATTCCAATTGTCGGGCGACCTCGGCATTCTCTATTTGCATAGGACCATCATCGGCAGCACCGTTACCAATCGCATAACTGTCACGAGGAACACGAGCAACGGTAATCTTTGGTGGACGTGTCTTGTTAAGGTTGATCTGGTTGACATGCGCATTGAAGTTCTCATCGTGAGATCGAAGGGCATTCAGGATCGTCCATACCACCTTGAATCGCTCATTGTCGTTCAAGGCATCCTCTGGCTTAACATCACTTGGAACGATGACAGGGATAATGATATAGCCATAATTCTTACCTTTGAAGGAACGCATGACACGACCAACAGACTGTACCACCTCTACCTCACTGTTTCGTGGGGAAAGGAAGAGGACGGCATCAAGGGCAGGCACATCAACACCTTCTGACAAACAACGTACATTACAAAGCACACGACACTCATTGGGATCCTCGGCATCTTGTTTCAACCATGCGATGAGTTCATTCCGGGTATTGGCATCCATAGAGCCGTCGATGTGTTTTGCCTTCACATTGACAATCTCCTGCTGTTCGTCTTTAAGCATCGTATCTTTATAGTCCTCACATACCGTACTGAAGTAGTTGGCAATTTGCTTGGAGGAGAAATTAGGATTGCTCTTGGTGGGATTGATGGTCTGACAGAAAGCAACAGCACGTTTCATCATGATGGGGTCTTGCTGCTTGGTGACACCATTGTCACCCTTGATGCGCTTTGACAGTCCATTGATACAGCCAATCAACTTGGTAGCATCATCAAATTGGAGTTGCTTTAGTTTATCCTTCTCCAAAGCAAAGTTATATTGGTCCTTAATACGTTGGCGGATCTCTTGTGGGATATCCTCCTCGCTGACTGTCAAAACTAAGACCTTATAATCAGTCAATAGTCCTTGACTGACAGCATCATTGAAAGTGAGACGATGGAACTCCTCTCCATAAAGTTCCACAGCATCCATAGAACATAACACATCGACATTCTCGTTTTCCTTTGCTTTTACTTTCACATTATTACTATAAAGGCGAGGGGTAGCAGTCATATACAGGCGTTTCTTTGCCTTGATGAAGTCGTTGTTATGAATCTTGGTGAAATTGCTTTCCGCCTTGTCTTTCAGGATAACACCTGTTGTACGATGGGCCTCATCACAGATAATCAAATCCACCTCACGACCATAGGTGTCTATCGCTTCCTTAACGACATCAATACTCTGGTATGTGGAGAAGATCACAATACGCTTGTCTTCCTCATCATATTTCTTGAGTTGCTTTACGATGGACTTTGTATTAGTCGTAGCAGGCACAGCAAGGTCGACGACACTGGCATCCTCATCGTCTGCGTCTATCATCTTACGTGAGGCTTTCGCATCAGAACAGACACAGACGGCACGTAAATCGTCGGTCTTGTCTGCCATCCACGCATTGAGTGTCTGACCTAACAGGGCAATGCTGGGAACTAAGAAAACGACAAAAGCGTCCTTATCTGTCATCTGCTCCATAATCCGCAATGCTGTATAGGTCTTACCAGTACCACATGCCATAATCAGCTTTCCACGCTCATGACCTTGTTCTACGAAATATTCGTAGGCTTTTGACATCGCTTGTAGTTGATGCTTACGAGGTTGCTTGCCAGGAAGTTTTGCGTCATCACCATATAACCCTGCCTTTAATTTCTCCCAATCGACAGCAGACATTTCAAGGTCATAAAGGGATATACGATTGAAATCCTTGTTTAATCCTTGTATGGCTTGCTCTGCATTGGCACCCCATCGTTTTCTGGTAGTCTGTACCCAAAGCAGGTTGGTAAACTCTTTGGTCTGGAAAGTCTCTGGGTCTAAGAATGTCCTGCTGGCATTAGCAATAAAACTATCTACTGCACCTTTGGATATTGTTGCGTCTTCCGCATAGCATTTGCACTGGATAGCCCAATAATCGCCATACTCCGTACGAGCTACAAGGTCGATGCCGAGATCTTTACCTCCAAAGTCCTTACGACATGGGAATTCTTCCCACAGCCACACTTTTTCAAGGTTGGAATAACGTGGATCTGTTAAGAACCATAACTTCATGAGACGCTCAAAGTCTGTACCTTTCTCTTTCTCAGTGATTGACTTTAAACGAATTTCATTTAAAATGTCATTGATGCCATATTCTGGCATAGAGGCATGACTGCCCTCGGATAGATTCTTCTGCATAGTGGTCGGACGCTTTAAAAATCTAAACTATTATCATGTTTTTAAGTTAGTAGACGTATGGGTATAAGAAAAGCGCACCACCTTCTTGTATCATCCCTGTACTTAGGAGTTGCGTCCGACCAAAGATTTAACCCTTACACTGAAATGAACGGAAGGGGTACGCCTATTTCTGGCGTACTCACCTTCTTCTGATTCAGTGTAATGTTGGTCGGACATTTTTAAGTACAGAACCATCAGAATTGAATACGAATATTCAATATACCCACAATGTCTTGCAAAGTATCCCTATGGACACAATGCATTGGCAAAGATACAAATAATTTGTAAAACGCCAAAGGATTTGGAGGAAAAAAGTAGAAGCCCCCCTCCTGACCTCCCCCTGTTGAGGGAGAGGGAAAAAGAATCTTTATTTAGTTTTTCTCTATCCTATTTAGTAGTTCCGATGCCATAATGTCGTGCAGCAGCGTAAAGGCAAACCATTTCTTTCCCAAATCCTTGAGAGACGCACCTATATGGTACACTTCATCATCAATTAGTACGACAGACCTTTTTGCTTTCCAGACTAAATCCGAAGCAAAGCGGTAGGCATCGAATATTTGCCCATCGTAAAAGATTCCCTCAACTGGTGGCAAGGAAGTGCGGACGAAGAAATTTATCTTCTCTTCTGCTTCATACATCCGATGTTCTAATTGTTCAAATCGATTGTTGACGGCATAGCCATGCAATAAATACTCTTTAAGTATACCTGTTGCCCATCTACGAAAATCAGTACCACGTTTACTCTTTACCCGATATCCAACAGATATGATTACGTCCAAAGTGTAAAATGCTACAGGCTGCTTTACTCCATCAACACGCAAAAAATGCGTATTGATTTCTTTTAAGACTTCTCCTTCTGAAAAAACATTATTTATATGTTTTCGTACTGTTTTTTCATCGCGGTCGAATAATATTGCCATTTGATTAGCACTAAGCCAAACAGTCTCTCCATCCGTTCTCACTTCCAGCCGAATAGTCTCATCCGGTTGGTACATCACAATCTCACCAGTTAGGTCTTTTTCCTGCTTTATAACGATAATTAGTTAGTTAATTACTATTCTAATATGCAAAGATACGAATAAATGAGTAAAGTTCCAAATTTAATTTGAGAAATTTCGAACAAGAGTATTTTCAAGACTTCAGAGAAGACTAAAAAACACAAATAATTTGTAAAACTCCAAAGGATTTGGAGGAAAAATGTGGGAGACCCTCTCCTGACCTCTCCCTGTTAAGGGGGAGGGAAAAGAAGAGAGGGAAGAGGAGAATCATCTTATCCCTGCCAACAAGTTTGTCGCATTCGTTTCCTGCATCTTGATATATGCAAACAGTCGTTTTCCTTCCTTTCGAACTTGTGCGATTTTTGCACAGGTTGCTTCTTTCTCCAGTTCTTCCGTGCTCACAGGGATGTCCCCCCGTGAGCATTAGTATCCTATTCTTTTAATAATGATATGGTGTGGAAAAGTTAATAACTAAAGAATCTCCCTTGCTATCCAAGCACACGCTTCAGCATCAGCAAGGGCATGATGATGATTAGCCAGATGATAACCACAGTATTCTGATACTGTATGCAACTGATGGTTGGGTAATTGTGGAAACGCTTTGCGAGAAGCCACACATGTACAGTAAAACTGATAATCCGGATAATCCATCTGATAGCAACGGAATACGGCTTTCAGGCAACCCTCGTCAAAAGACTTATTATGGGCTACAAGGGGCAACCCCTCAATAAGTGGCTCTATCTGTTTCCATACTTCTGGGAAAACGGGGGCTTCTTCTGTGTCCTCACGAGTAAGACCATGTACCTGGCTACACCAATAATTATAGTAGTTGGGCTCTGGCTGGATCAGTGAGTAGAAGGTATCCACGATTTCGCCATCCCTTACAATCACTACACCAACGGAGCATACACTCGTTCGCTCATTGTTGGCTGTCTCAAAGTCTATTGCTGCAAAATCTCTCATTTGTCATCCTTGCTCACAGGGGGATACCCCCTGTGAGAATAAAAAATTTTGTTCTTTGGCATTCAGATCAGTTGAAGAAGACATACAGCCCGGTCATCACGACAGCCAAGGTTATCCACAGTCCGATGGCAAGTTTCGACCAGCTCTCATGAATAGGAGCCGGAATCTTATATTCTGTCTTGGTACGGTCTGTCAATGAGAGAATCACCATCGCCACAACAAGGATGACAAAGAGCTCGAAAGAGAGCAGCATGAAGTGTGGCCATGAGAGTTGGAGCCATTCGGGTGGCCATAGGTAAAGAATACCTACAATAAGACAGAAAGCAGTGCCTACTGTCAATGCAAAATTGGCAGCGCGTGTGGTGGTACGCTTCCAGAAGATTCCCAACAAGAATACGGATGCCATTGGTGGAGCGATGAAACCTAATACGGACTGGAAGACATTGAAAAGGTTAAGTCCTTTGATGGCATCGATAGCAACGGTCATAATGATAGCAAGTATAGCCCCCAGAACAACCACGATACGTCCCACAAGATTAATCTCCCACTGTGGCGCACCAGGCTTGAAGTTCTTGACATAGACATCCATCGTGAAGACGGTGCTTAACGCATTCAATGCCGAGCCGATGGTACTTACCAGACATGCCGTCAACACAGCAAAGACCAGTCCTACCATCCCGACGGGGAAGAGGTTCTCCACCATTGTCAGATATGCCTCGTCAGGATTCTTCAGCGTGTCACCAAACAAAGCGAAGCAGATGATACCAGGGAGGATATACAGGGCTACATCAAGGATCTTCAACCAGCCAGTGAAGTTGGTGCCTAGTTGTCCTTCACGCAGGTTCTTGGCAGCTAACACAGGCTGCACCATACTTTGGTCTGTGCACCAGAACCATACTCCCATGACAGGATAGCCCAGTAAGATAGGTAGCCAAGGGAATGCCTCATCCGTATTCGGTTTGAACATCACCCAGTAGTCGGAGGGAACCTTGGCGACTAGCGCAGAGACACCACCGACACGGTCGAGACCGACGATGACGAGGATAAGTGATACGACAATAAGTAACACCATCTGGTAGACATTGGTATAGGCAACAGCTTTAAGTCCACCCATCATAGTGAAGAAGGCGGAGATGACAACTAATACGAGGGCTGACATCCACATGGGTATGTCGAAGACCTGACGGATGAGTACTCCTCCGGCGAACAGCGTCAGTGCCAGCCAGGAGATGATAACGGTAATAATGGTATACCATGCGAGGATATTACGCGTCGACTGCCCGAAACGAAGTCCCATGAACTCTGGGAGTGTGCTAATATTGGCACCCAAGTAACGGGGAGCAAAGACAAAGGCAAGCAGGGCGATGAAGACAAAGGCATACCACGCATAATTACCAGAGACGATACCCGTCGTGAAACCTGCTGAGGCAGAGGCGATGAGCATGGATGGACCAACATTGGTTCCCCACATCGAGAAACCGATATGATGCCAACGCAACGAGTGTTCCGCAAGGAAGAGAGAACCTTCTTTCTTACGTTTAATACTTGCCCATACTCCAATTGCGAGGAGAACAGCGAAATAGAGTCCCAGAATGACCCAGTCGAGACCTTGCATGTAATGACTTTCCATAGTATTATATTCCTTTGTATTCTTTTGTGATTTCTATTGTGATCGCTTTCTCGAGGTCCATATCATCTGTAGAGTCGACATCATGAGGATACATCTTGATTCGTGCGTCAGGACGGACGAAGACAGGCATCTCGTCAAGAGGTACTTCGACATGGTCATACCAACGTCCACCTTCCAGACGCTCACCTGTGAGGAAATGGACCCATTGTCCTTCTGGCAGATAGATGTCCCTGCGGTTTTCCGCATTCATGACAGGACATACCAGGAATTCATTTCCGAAGTAATATTCGTCATCGATATGCCATACCTGTCGGTCGTTAGGGTGATGAATCAGTAATGCCTGAACAATGGGAAGTCCACTCCTGCATGCCAGTTCAGACTGTTCTATGATATAGGGTATCAGACGGTAGCGGAGTTTCCACCAGCGTTTGACGATAGGAGCGATATTTGGATAATGCCAAGGCTCCCGTTTACAGGTTCCGTGATAACGCATATGAGAGGTAAACACACCGAATTGAGTCCAGCGGACGTATACCTGTTCGTCGAGTGGGGAGTTCATGAAGTCGGGGGTGGAATGAAAACCTGGCACGTCATGACTCCAGAATGCGAATCCGGAGAGCCCTAAGTGTAGTCCGCCCTTCAGGGAACCAGCCATGCCAGCCCAGGAACTCTCGCTGTCGCCACCCCAATGTAAGGGATAACGTTGGCATCCCGCCCAACCGGCGCGTGCCCAGATGATACCGTCGCCGGCGACTTCACGGGTTACCTCGTAGGCGGCTTTCTGGTAGAGCAGCGCATAGATATTATTCAGACGCTCTGGTGATGAGGAGTGATACTGATGGTCCATGTGGATGTTCTCACCGAAGTCGGTCTTGATACATTTCACACCCATATCGAGCAGTGGTTTCAGCAAGGAGTACTTATACCAGTCGGTGGCTTTAGGATAGGTGAAGTCAATGGTTCCTGCATAGTCAAGGGCGGAGAAATTGGAGGCGCCGCCTGTTGATGTCTCCTCTTCCTTCGTAGGCTGACTGATATAATGGTTCTTCTTTGCCTCTTCCAATTGCTCGGCACCTTGTGCGATATAAGGTAATTGCCAAAGTGATACCTTGAAACCATTCTCTTTTAGCCGGCTGATGAAACCTTTGGGGTCGGGGAAACGCTCAGGGTTGAATCTCCATTCACAGAGCCAGTCTGTACGGAACCATCCCGTATCCAGATGAATGACATCACAGGGATAATGCTCTTGTCGCAGGCGGTTGCAGATATCCTCTACCTCGTCAGCGGAGAAATAGGTCATACGACTCATCCAAATACCGAAAGACCAAAGGGGTGGCATTGCTGGGAATCCTGTCAGCATACGGTACCCTTTTAGAATCTCCTCTGGTATCTGACCACCGATGAGGAAAACATCCAGAGTGGCGTGGTCACAAAGAAACTGCACACTTCGGCTGCTATGGTCGGCAAGGGATAATTTACAATAATCAGAGGTATGGAAGAATACACCATACATCCGACTGGAGAGGTAGAAGGGGATATTCTTATAACAACGACGGTTGTTGACACCTTGCCCGTCTTGATTCTTCAATTGGAAAGTCTGTCCGCTGAGATCCATCTTACGGAAACGCTCACCTGTTCCCACGAAATGCTCGTCGGCATCACACTTAAATGAAATGGTGGCTCGTTCGTTCTTTGTTGCAGTATCATTGCAACATACAGAACAGAAACCTAAGGGTAGTGCGTCATAGCGTGGTGGGGAGAAATGGTCGTCGCTGAGAGCGACAGGTTTTGAAGTGTCACCATCGGGATAGAAGGTGATCAAGGGGGCAGGTTGTGGGGCCGGGAGGAGGTCGCTCCAGGGATCGAGACGCGGCTCGCTGAGGTTGATGTTTGCGACTTTCGTTCCGTCTGTTGCGATGACATCACCATCAACATAACGCAAGGGTTTCCGCTTAACCTCTGGTGCCATAAGCAGCATCTCGTCACTCTCCGTCATCTGATCATCCGTCATTGTCGTAAACAGACGGATGATATTTGGTTCATAGGCACGGATGATGAGGTCGTAGGACTGTTGTGCTGTCTCCGTATCAGGATCCATATCCTCCTGATG
This sequence comes from Prevotella sp., assembly GCA_017645645.1. Taxonomy (GTDB): domain Bacteria; phylum Bacteroidota; class Bacteroidia; order Bacteroidales; family Bacteroidaceae; genus Prevotella. Next base: position 30,272 of record JAGCOB010000024.1, read on the forward strand.
TTTCTGCTGTTGATAAGGGATGGTAACGACAATATCCCCGTCTCGCTCTACAACTTTCGTAGGAGCATAAGCTTTCCATAAGGCTTCTTCCCGCTGCATGGTCGGGTCGAAGTCCATAAAATCAAAAAGATGGTAGTTGGTTTGTTTCATTGTTTGAATATAATGTTAGGACCAGGATGATTATCGCCAATCTCATCACGACGTATCAAACGGTCTGGACGGTCGGCACTCACCGCCGTCTTGTTGTTATCGATGGTAAATCCGTCTGTCCGTGCGTCAAGATAAATACAGAACCCACGGAAATTAGTGGCATACGGAGCTTTTGCAGGCTGACTGATTTCATTGTCACAGATCAACGAGTTTGGTTGGTTTGACAAGGTATAGATACCACCTGCGTCATAAAGTTGACAGGCATAGTCAGAGACTTTATTGCCGATGATCCGGTTGTTCTTCATGCCTGTGTCGAGTGGTGTCCATCCCCAACCAATACAGATACCGCTGTAGTTGGTGTGAGCGACCCAGTTTTCACTGATAGTACAGTCTTTTACATATCCAAAACCTATTGCGACAGCACCCCAGTCCTCTTCACCGCACCATAAGAAGTTGTTGCGATGTACCTTTATGTTCTTGCAACGCTCCGCGAGATGAGTATAGGGGTGGTGTACCTCCATCGGACTCTCGGCAAAAGAGCCTGCCATGATGGCTGTACCACCGATATGCTCGAATCCACACCCTGTAATGGTACAGTCACTGACATTATATACATAGTCAAGAGCGGTGGCTGCGAGATGATGAAAAAGTATGCCCTCGAAATCAACATGATGGGCATTCCTGACAGTGACAGCACTGACAGGTCGCTCTACCCATGCCTGGTTCTCTAATCCATCGTCCCAGGGTAGTCCTGGGTTCTCTTTCAGTTTATAGGCATCGATGAGAGGAAAACCACCTTGCAGGGTGACGTGACCTTTATGCAAAGGACGGTTCCAACAGGTGTTCTCAATGGTGAGGTCTTTGAATTGGACGTAGTTCGCACCATCTACTATTATTAATTTCTCAATACCGTCATGCTGCTCTGTCGTCCGTAAAAGAAAACTGCTGTTACCTCGCTCTCCTCCAATGACGGGCTGTGGCCATGGATGCTCAAATTCCAAGCGACTCTCTGGTTCCATGAAGGAGACAACAGTCTTATCACCTTGAACCGTCATATCCTTGACACGCAGAATGGCGATGGCCCAGCGTTGGTGGACGACCATCTCAAGTGTTGAGCGTTGAGTGTTGCGCGTTGAGCGAATATGTTCAGGAGGGGTAGGGATGGTGATGGTACGTGTCTCTGTGTCAAAGGCAATCATACGTTCCATGCCTTGCTTGGGCCATAGCTGTGTATGTCGTTGACGTTGGTCGCCACAGATGACGGCACCTTCCTCGCCCTTGATGATGGTAGGCGAGTCTTTTGTCCCGCTGTCTTCGGGACGTAGGAACAAAGGTTCCTGCATGTAATGTCGCCCCTCCATGCGAATCGTAATGCCTCCCTCGCACCGTGGGTCATTGGTACGTCGCCACTCCCGTGCCTGGCGCAGTGCCTCATGCAGACTTTCACCAGGATTAACGACAATCTCACCTGCATAGGAAAGATGTGCGGCTAATAGAAGATATAAAGAGATTAGTAAATGTTTCATATGTTATTTGATTTGTTCTTTGAGTATATGTCTTCCCTCACCGACGGCTTTCGTCTCTCCGCTATAAGGGAGTCGGATACTTGCTGTCTGATGAGCGGGAATGTCTGCGTTCAGTACAAAGGTGTCCCCTTCAAGATGCCAGTCGACCTTAATATAATCCATCTGTCCTCGGCACCATGTAAGGTCACCGACGGGATGAGGTGCTATCGTGATATGTTGCCCTTCGCACCAGATACCTAAGAAATAGGGAATGAGGAGGTTGTTCAGATGCCCCATCATGAAATGGTTCATGGAAGCACCGAACTCAGGGTTCCATTGTTCTGTCAATGTGGTATATCCCAGTTTGATCTGATAACCGTAACCAGGAACGTCGTAGTGATTGAGCATCTTGTAGAGCAGTTCTTCTTGACCGTTATGGATGAGGGCATTAAACAGATAACGGTTGCCGATGTCCCCTGTCGTCAGACGGTCCCCATGGGTATGAATGTCGTTAATTAATTGTTGTAACACAGCCTCTCGGTCTCCTTCTGGTACAAGATCCATCTCAAGGGCTATGGCTTGTGCACACTGACTACCTGTTGCATATTGGTGAGTAGAAGGGTGGTAGAACTCCTTGATGAATGCAGTCTTGATGCTGTCAGCACGTGCCTCACCCATCAAACGGTTCCACCAATAATAATGAGCTGTTGATACCAGTGCCATAGGTGTGTTTTGCGCAAACCCTGCACGTCCCGGTCCGTAGTCATACCAGTCGCCCAGTCCTTGACGGAGGATATAACAGGAGTCCTGGGTGGCAAGATAATCCACGTAACGTTTCATCTGTGGGCGATAGCGGGTGATGAGTTTATCGTCACCGTAGAATGCTTGATAGAGGAAGGGCAGGGCGATGAATGCTCCTCCCCATTCCGGTGACTCCAGGAACGGCGGTGCCCATGAGCCTTCGAAAATCACATAGTTAGGTGCTATCTCTGGCAAGGCACCATTGGGGTATTGGGCATCAGCGATATTCTGCATGGTCTGTTCTATCATCGCCCGACAGTCGTAATTAGCTAAGAGTCCTTCTCCGTTCAACCAGTCTTGTTCCAGCCAACCCAGTTTCTCACGATGGGGACAGTCTGTCCATACCGACTGCCAGTTGGAGCGGATGGCACGGTCTATCAAGCGGTAAGCATCATTAAAGAGCGCATTAGAGCATTCAAAATCACCCGTCTTCTCTGCTGAATTATAGACGAAGCACGACTCTATGTTTTTCAATACCTCAACATCACCCTCTATTTGCAAGTAGCGATAACCATAATAAGAGAAGCGAGGATGCCATATTTCTAATTGTTGGTTTCCTCCTTTTAATATATATATATAATAATGTGGGCGACCTGTTTGTTTCTGATTGACCAGTCCTTCTTTGGTCAGTGTCTCTCCTGGAGTCAGTCTCAGTTGCTGTCCTTGTTTTCCTTGGACGGTTATTTCAGGGAATCCCGCAAGGTTCTGTCCCATGTCAAGCACTAGTACGGAATCATTTCTGATGGTATCCTTCACGGAATAGCGTTCCATGATTTTCACGGGTTTTGCTATCTGCTGACGGAGCACCCCCTTAGGTGCTTCCTGAATAACAACAGGGAACCAGTCTTTAGGATCCTCTAAACGGGCATCATAGTCCTCACCACCATAGATGCTATTGAAGGTAATGGGTGATAGTGCCCATTGCCATTGGTCGTCGCTGACAATATCCTCGGTCTTCCCATTGAGATATTCGATATGCATATGGAACAATAAGGTAGGAGGACCAAATGATATCTTCATCTTGGCATAGCGAAGACCCTGCTCGTTGTAGAAACCGTTACCCAGCAACACTTGAATGGTCTGTGATTGGAGGTCTGAGGTCTGAGGTTTGAGTAGGGAGGTGACATCGTAGGTGTTGTAATAGATACTTTTATCGTAATCGCTCCATAATGGTGCAAAGGAAGCATCTCCCACTTTCTTACCATTGATGGTCAACTCATAGAAACCCAGTCCAACGATAGAAACGGAAGCTTTCAGGACATTCTCCTTGAGGTGGAAATCTTTCCGCAGCAGGATACTTCGTTGACTCAGTGTGTCCACTTTCTTCCATGCCTCTTTCACCATGGGCTCTTTCAACTTGGCACCTGTGTAGTTGCGTCCTTCTGGTAAATGGGCATCTTGACTGGTAATGGCACCAATCCACTGAGCCTTTATCTCGTCATCCATCTCATCGGAGTAATCAACGCCATCTATGGAAAAGGTAATTTTACCATCTTTGGTTTCCCCATCAACACAACGTTGCCCGGAGATATAGAGACGGAAGCGACAGTTCCATTCACGGGGCCATGCAGGAAAGAGGATAGGGTTGTGATCGAGGTCTTCTTGTAGTAACATCTCTTGCAGTCCAATCATACCGGCACCCCCTCTGTTGTGATCAGGAGCCCAGTCGAAACCAGGATCCCAGAAGGCAGGAAAACGATAGGGACCGTTACTCAATTTCTCTGTATTCAGACGTATTGCCTCATCAGTCAGTCCTAAGCATGCCGCCCAGATATTGTCTTGTTTCCATCCCTTGGTACTACGCATCTCGATAGCGTGTGGATCCTTGAGATAGGTATTACGGGCAATATCAAGGTGGGGTCTTCCCATACCATAGATGCGCCAAGGGAATACGGGATAGAGTTGCGGTGTCTCGGTGTTCTGTATGCGTTCCCAACTCTCGGCGGGGGCAATACAGGTGTCACCGTCAATGACATGCAGGGGGATATCGGGGATGAGGTTCGTGTCCACGCCGATGTTGTCGAGACTGTGCTTCAGTGCCTGTAGCGCGGCAACGGTACTGGCGGGGTTGCGTGCCAGCTTATAGGTCTCGCAGCCTGAACCAGGATAGATGACGAGGTTGGGGTAGTGCTCACTGAAAAAACGAAGGGGCTCCTCTACCAACTCACGGTATTTGTCCAGCGTGGAGTCCGGATACCATGGCAGCATATCAAGGTACATCTTCCCAAACTCCAAGGCCGTGTCCCATTCATATTCCAACCATTTATTCTTCTCAACTCCCCAATCGTCGCCGTCCTTATGCTTGCCATATTCGGCAGGATTGGGCAGCCCGAAGTTCTCTATCTGCTCACTGAAACAGGCACCCTCATGTCCCCAATGGTGTCGTGACCAAGCAATGGCATTGGGTAACATCCGTAGATAGGTGTTGAGTTGAGGCTTTAATACCTCATAGTCACCGCTTTTGAGCATGGGCCAATAAACGAGACGTTGGTTTTGTGCCGTCATTGTACCACCTCCCCATTTGCGATAATCAGGGGTGAAGGTCATGGTAGAGTCCACATAGACAGGATCAAAGGTGAAGAGTCCGCCATTGAATTTTGTGGACCACTCTCCATAGGCATTACAACCGAGCATATAGCGCATCAACTCATAGTTGCGAACCATCTGTGTAACCTCTGGTAATTGACAGTCTGTCTCTATAAAACTTCGTTGCCAGTAGGCATGCCACCATGTCTGGCTTCTTTCCTTTGAAACGGTTGCATTGACAGACGTAGTGGGTTCTTTACCAGTGTATAACTGTATGGATACCAAGCTCTTTCTCATCTTTCTTTGTTGGAAGTTCCAACTGCGATAATCTGTTGAAGCATATTTCCCTTCCGTGATTCCTGTGTATGAGAAACCATCTGCTTGCATGAGTCCACCCATCTTCAAATTACCGATGGGGTTATATAGGTTGTCCTTGATAGCGTCCAGACGTTCACGACTGACGGTGAAGTCGAACACTGTCTCTTGTCTGTTCTGGTGATAGAAAGAGAGATGGTTTTTGGAGGCATGGATACTGTCAGCAAACGTCATACAATCTTGAGGTATTATCCACTTATAAGAACACTGCTGGCACTCAGCCTTCGTCACGGGGCGGTCCTTGTAGCGCCAACTTTCGTAACTAAGGGTAGCCCGTCTGGTGTGCTGCGATACGATCGCAGCAAAGACGACGGGGGAATAGACATCCGCCCATATCCTTACCTCGACACCGCCGCCTTTGACATAGACGGCACCCTCATCAAGACACAGCCGTTGTTCGAAGTCCTTGCCGTCGAAGGGATTTCCGTCGAAGTGTAGTCTCCAGCGTCCTGCCTTCAACAGTGTGTTGTTCTCGTCAAACCATCCACTCTGGGCGATATAGAAGAGCAGGTCACCATGCTCCACCCATACGTTCATGCCGATGTCATGACCTCCACACGGCATTGACTCACTGGAATTCTTGCTTGGTGTCGTCCAAACATAGTCCTTGGGGATATAGTCGGCACCCAGGATGAGTGTCGATAGCGACAGGAATATTGTAAGGATAAGACTTCTTGTCATAGTGATTACCAGTTATCTGTTCTGAAAGAGGAAACAGGAAGACCGTCATGCATCAGGTCACCGTCCACCCAGTCCTTGAAGGCATAGCGGACGGCAATGGGTTGCTTGACCTCATCACAGACCACATACACCCGATTGCGTGACACCCATACCTTGGTGGCAGGGTGGAACACCTTGTCGGAGCCAGCCACCTCAAAGTTCTTGGAGGTCGTACCGTGCTCGAAGTAGACCCATTCCTTGGAACGGTCGAAGACAACGACAGCGGTATCGTTCTGGAAAGTCACCTCCTTATATACTGCGAAATCGGGCATACCCTTCACATCGTAGGTATTGGCGAGGGCAAGGATGGCGAGTCGCTCACCAGCCTGACGTTTCTTTCTTGGGTGGATACCATATTCCAGACCGGCATCCATCAATACTGCCATCCGGGCATTGGGAATCATCGTCTCCGCCTTTGCCTGTTGCTCACGCAAGTACTGGCTGTCTTTCCACTCGATGAGGGAGTAGTCGTAGGGGGCTATCTGACAATAGTAGAAAGGGAAGTCGCCCTGTTTCCAGTCATTGCGCCATCCCTCCACCATCGCTTTCAGGAGGGAAGCATAGTAGTCGTAACGGGGTACGTTATCCTCTCCCTGATACCAGATGGCACCACGCATGGTATAGCCGATGAGGGGTTTCAGTTGTCCATAGTATAAGGCAGTAGGACAGCGTTGCTGGAGTTTCTTCATGTCCTCCTCCGTCACATGCTGGTTGACCTTAGGGAATGCCTTCAACCACTCTGGAGCCATCCATGCCTCACAGGCAGAGCCACCCCAGGAGGTGACGATAAGACCCACTGGCACATCGAGGGTAGCACGCAACGCCTTTCCGAAATAATAGGCGGTGGCAGAGAAGTCACGGACACTGGCACTGTTTGCCTCGCTCCATTGTCCTGTCACATCCCATTCCGGGGTCAACGATACATGACGCTTGACAGTAAACAACCGCAGGTTGGCATCCTTGCAACGCAGGAGTTCTTCGGTCGTTCCCTCCACAGGTTGTTGCTTAAAACCCTTCATCTGCATCTCCATATTCGACTGTCCGGCACATATCCACACCTCTCCAATCATGACATTTGAGAGGAGAGTTGATTCTTGGTCTTTCAATGTGATTTCATAAGGACCACCAGCCTTCGGGGTCTTTACCTTTACCTCAAAGTCGCCCTTGCTGTCAGCCTTTACCTTATAAGTCTTGTTGTCCCAGGAAGTCATGATGCTCACAATCTTGTTCGCATCCGCCTTGCCCCAGATGTTACACTCCGACTGTTGTTGCAACACCATGTTGTCACTGAAGAACCTAGGCAGTGTGACCTTGGCTTGAACGGTTATTCCTATCAGCGCGACGAGGGCGCAAATCATCTTTCTCATATCATTGTTCTATTTTAAGTTCTGGTTGTTCGAGGAGTCCTGCGGGCAACAGTCCGTCACCCTTGGTGCGATATTTGGCATTGGTCCATATTCCCTCATAGGGAGCCTTGCCTTGGTCTAATCCTCGTAGGGCATTATGCCATGTATTGACCACCTCTATCTCTATCGTGTTCTTGCCTTTTTGCAAAACACCCGTGATCTCCACCTCATAGGGTGCCGTCCACGCAATACCGCAATCCTTGCCGTTGATCCATACATGGGCGATATCCTTCACGTTGGGGAACGACAGCCAGGCACGTCCCTGCGGCACCTGATCCTTTTTCAGTTTCCACGTTGTGGTATAACGGGCATGACCGCTGAAATAGCGGATACGGTCGTCGGCATGTTGGCTCCAGTCGAAGAGTTGCTGGTTGTCGAGGGTAATCCCTGACTCTTTGAAAGTGATATGATAGGGGGAACTGTTTGTTCCATGCCATGGAACTGATTGTTCCACCCTATGGAACTGTTTGTTCCACCCTATGGAACTGTTTGTTCCACCCCATGAAACAAACAGTGAACCGTAAGGGGACAATGTCAAGGTGACGTTCGTCCTGCCGTTTTCCTCGGTATAATCTGCCTTGAACCATTCGTCGGTGACAGGATTATAGATATAGGGCGTACGTCCAATACAACGGAAAGAGACGGTGACACTGCGCTTCTGGTCCTGTTGGTTGGCGAGGAAATAGATGTCACAGTCCGTGTCTGTGCGGTGAGTATAGGCGATACCCTCGGGGAGGACGACATCCGGATTCATGTTCTTCAACTGGGCATCCTCATAGGGCTTGTCGATGATCAGTACCCCTTGTTGGCGCAGTTCCTCGATGCGAGTTTTTGTTTCTGGGGAAACACGGGTCCATGTTGGGATGACCAGTGCTTTATAATTAAATGGCTGATGGAGTAGGGCATCCTTGTTCATCGAGTCATACTGATAGCCATGTAGTGGATTGATCCAGTCTTTCAGATCGAGGATACCAGCGGAATGGCGTACACCGACAGGCGATTCCTCCATCGGCTGACCAACATTCGCCAGACGTTTGCGTTCGGATGCCACACGTTCCGCACCAAACAAACCGGGCAGCATGGGTACGAGACGGTCTGGCGTCAAGGCACGACAAGGCATCTCTTCACCGATATATACGGCAATATCCACTACAGGCTTCCCCTTTTGCAGGAGTGTCTGACAACGGGTGATATAGTCGACGAAGGGTTTTGCCTCGGCAAACCATGTCTGGTCACGTTGGAAGAATAGTCCGATACCGTCGAGCGTCATACCCGGTTTCTTGTTGAGCCATGGGTTATGGGTGTTGACATGGAAGAAGAGACGGTTCATTCCCAGGGCGAAGTTACGGTCCAATAATGCTTTGATGCTGGCAGGTGTCTCGTCCCATACACCACGTACTTCTGTAAATCCCTCAGCCTGAATGATCTTCTTTCCGTAGACATGTCCACCATGAATAGCATCCAGCATGTCGTTAGGTTTGTCGTGGGTGGGGGAGTTCAACCAGTATTCGCCCATAGGAACATCCACATACTTATAATGCTCCATACCATCAGAGACCATGGTGGGGGCGACACTCTCACTGCTGAGTTGTACTCCATAGTCCTTTGCCTTCTGTGCCACCGTCGTGAAGAACACCTCGTTCACCAGTTCATTGATGGTCATACGGATATCCCGTAGTATCTTTTCTCCGTCTTTCATGGGTACTCCTGCATAGACAGGCAGAAGGGGGATGAGGTCATAGCCACGACGACGCTCAAACTCCTGGGCAAAATTCTTGCTCCAGTTCTGGGAACCACACTCCCAAGAGTCGACGTGCAGGTATTGGATGGCTTTATGGTTAGGACGGTTCATAAAAAGACCGAACCAGTTCTCCACCTGTTTCTCTACGGCTTCTTTCGAGAACTTGTCACACTCCAGTCCCTTGGCACCACCTGCAGTCGCGTTGGTATGACCAGTAGAGGTATGTCCCATTCGCAGGATGCGCCACATACCTTTGGGCAAGTCTATTTCAACGAGGTCGCCAACCAACTCTCCACGAATCAGATCAGAAGGACGTAGGTAGTCATTGACAGACAAATCTTCCTGAGGTGTATCAGGGGCGATGCGCCACACATAACCAGCCTTGCCTTCCCAATTGTCGATGAGCGACCAACTGCCTAACTTGATATTCTTCAGTCTGAGAACAGGTTTCCACTTGGCAGCATCCAAATCCTCAGCACCAGGCTCCGTACCCTCCGGTGTCCATTCAAAACGGAAATACTTGGCATGGGTAGGAGGAATACTGAATGTCGTATTGAAACCCGTATTCTGCCAACCCTGACGAGGAGGGGTGAGTTGTTTGACATCATAGAAGACAATGCCGTCATCAGAGGCTCTTACCTTCAACCGCTGACACTGGAAATTCGTACCAGAAGGCTCTATCTCGATATTCCGCACCAATGTAGGCGTGTCAAACTCATATTGTATCCAGCAGGGGGCATCCGCACAATAGACACCCTTTGCATTCACTGTTACCTCAGGGGAATAGGTGAGTCTTTGGCTATTGGCTATTGGCTGTTGACTAATAGGAATAGCATATACAGCAATATCTTCGTAATAGTTCTCGTAGTGTTGAGGCTTGGACATACGGAAATGACGGAAGCCTTCACTCATGATGGTATCGCAGAAGACAATCTTCTGCATGGATTCCTCAGGTTTGATCCAAGGACCGCCAGCCAAGGCAAAACCGTCACAGACGTGAATACCCATTCCCAACCCAAGCGAGTCGGCTTGTGCAAGAGCACAGTCTACCATGCGCCAGAAGTTCTCACTCAGCGCATCTGCCGTTCCTTGGTATTCCGGACGTTCTGCTGCCCCACGGATAGGCATCAGATAACAACCGCCCAGTCCTACGTCCTTCATTGCCTGTAAGTCTGCCTTGATACCTTGTTCGGATACGGCACCATACATCCAGTACCAGAACGTCCAGGGTTTTACCGTGTCAGCATGGCTGACACTAAATGAAAAATGAAAAATGAAAATTGAAAAAAGTAATCGCTTCATATCATTCAAATTTCAGGATGGCACTGATGGATCCTTTTCCCTTCGACCAGTAAGGCTGTGCCGAAGGACCATTGAGGTCGGTCGTGTTCACTTTGTTACGGACGGCAGGGATGACCTTGAGCAAGGCAATACCTGTCTCGGGGAGGGTGTATAGCAGATGGTCACGACCGTCACGTGGGGTGTATACTCCTACGTAGCAGTCGCTTGGGTCGATGACCCCAAACTTACCCTCCGTGGTCTCTATTTGTATCCAATCGATATTAGCAAAGTAGCCCTTGAACTCAGGATACTCGAATGACTCACCAGGAATGGGATCGTTGTATTTCGTCTGCCAGAAACCATATTGTGGTCCCTGCAAGCGATTCTGCCAGACACGGTATGGTCCTTTTCCTACCCATTGCTTACTCTTAACTTTCGTCTCTGGATAGTCAAAGCAGACACCTAACAAATCGACGACACCGTTGAAGTAGTAGTCTACCGACATGCCAACACTGCCATCATGGTGGAATATCCAGTTCACTTGTTCCAGTGATCCGTGTTTGTAGTGGGCATGTAGTACGTTATTGGCAAAAGTAAAACCGGCGAAGGTGCCTTGATCGGCATATTCCGTGTAGTCGGTCTTTTTCTGGAAAGCCTCCTTGTCGTCGTGGTTGTAGAAACCGTCTTGCGAACGGTCACTACGTTTGGCGGCAATGAAACGCGGTCCGTTACCAAAGGAAAGGGTATGCCCATCCGTCACAACATGTTGTAGGTATCCGTCTTTTTTCGAGAAGACATATTGTTTGTTCGCAATGCTGATAGTCATCTCATCGGCAGTCTCCTCCATTTTTGCATTTTGTCTGTCTTGTGGCTCGCCTTTCATAGGAGAGCCCAGTTGGAAGAAATTCCACGTAAAGATCTCTTTTCCGTATGGATCGGTAGCAGTAATTTGCAATACTTCTCCAATATCATCTATCGTTTGACCAATGGGTTTGGGCTTATTCACCTGAACCGTCTTTCCTGGTTCTGCATCTGGCACTTCTAAGGTTCCTTGTGAAGCAACTTTTGTCTGGCTGTTACCATAGGTCGGCATCAACAGATATTTGTAGGTGAAACGACACTCGCTAAGTCGGGTGAAGTTATAGTGATTTGTTATTGCTAGTTTGGTGGATGGTAGTATTTCTATCTGTATAGGACTCCATATCTCACGGATGGTATAGAACGAGCCTTCCTTCTCCATGTGGGGACCCACAATACCGTCAGAGCCGAAGTTACCCATGCAGTCTACGATATTGTTCATATCCGTGCGGACGACTCCCTGGTCCATCAGGTCCCAGAGGAAGCCACCGGCACAACGGGGATTTGACATCATCAGTTTCCAGTAGTCCTTCAGTCCCGCACCATGTCCTCCATCGTAGAGACCATGCAGGAACTCGGTAGGCATGAAGATCTCCTTCTGTCGCATATACTCTGCCGTCTCACCCCAGGAACGATAGTGCTTTGTCTCAAAACCGTTGCGGTTTGCCCAGGGGTAGAGGACGACACGCCGCTGGGGGTCGAACTTCGTGAAGACAGGTTCCAGTTCATAGTTGAAGCCTCCTTCATTACCGTTGCTCCAGAAGATGATACTGGGGTGGTTGACATCACGGGTCACCATCTCCTCGACAATCTGTGAACCGGTAATGGTCTCGTGTGCCCAATGCCATCCAGGTTGTTCACACTCCACATAGAGACCTAATGAGTCACAGGCATCCAGGAACTCCGGGTCGGCAGGGTAGTGGGAGAGACGTACGGCATTCATGTTCATCGACTTGATGAGCAGCACATCCTCGATATTCTTTTGTTTGGATAACGTACGTCCCGTTTCTGGACGGAAAGAATGGCGGTTGGCACCTTTCACGATGACTTTCTTGCCATTGATAAATAAGCCATCCTCTTTGTCACCATTATATTGGTGGCGGTATTCTATAGTGCGGAAACCAAATTTCTGACGTTCCACATGGAGGGGTTTACCTTGTGGGTCTTTTAATGTGAAGACAGCTGTATAAAGATTCGGCTGTTCTGCGTTCCACAATAAAGGATTCTTGACAGCGAAATCAACCTGTGTCTTGTCGCTGGCGACAGGGAAGGATGGACTGGTTGTCACCTTCATTCCTTTCGCGTCTAAAATATCGACACTTACAGAACTACCTGCAAGGGCGCGGTTCAGGAACACGTCAGCTTTGAAACGACCGTCCATTCCTGCATTGATGGCTACACGGTTAATGTTCTGTGCAGGTTTGGAAATGATAAACACCGGACGCCAGATACCACCGAAGTTCCAGTAGTCGGCACGACGCTCAGCAAGATTGACCTGTGGATGGGTGCTCTCTTTTAGGACTTCCACTTCCAGCCGGTTTTTCTTCGCACCAAAAAACACACGGTCTGAGACATCTATGGTATGACGGGTAAAGCCTCCCTGATAGGTGCCGTTACCAGCCTTGCGACCGTTGATCTGTACACGGATTTCAGTGAAGGCAGCCTCGAATACCAGTTGAATCTGTCGTCCTGCCCATTCTTGTGGCAGGGAGAACTCCGTCTTGTAGTATCCTTTCTCGTCGGCAATACCCTCGGGTGTTGCCTTGCCATAAAAGCGCATCCCGTATTGGTAGGTGCCGAAACCTTGTAATTCCCAACAGGAGGGGACGGCAATCTTCGTCCATTCACCAGCCTTCCGTCCGTCAGAGCATTTGAAGTCCCACTGTACGGTATCGTCACATCCCGTTCCACTTAAATACTGCAGTCGTGTGTTCACATCAGCCGACTGTGCCATGATACCCATCTGACAGGCAGTCAGCATGAGCATTGATATGATATGTCTTTTCATAAGAATCATTATTTATAAATAATGACTCTCCAAGACGGCTTTTGTACCCGATAATCATTACAAAAGACCATATTCTTCGTCTTAATAGAAAGCTAACACCAAAGAATATGATAAAAAGTAAACCCTTATGCGGTATTATTCCGCCCTTAGTAACTCCACTGAAGGACAATGAGACACTGGATGTGGAAAGTCTTGAGAAACTGATAGAGCACCTGATAGCAGGTGGTGTCCATGGACTGTTCATCCTCGGTACGACAGGTGAGGAACAGAGTCTTAGTTATGGTGTCCGTCAACAGATGATCCGTGAGTCGGCACGTATCAACAACGGTCGTTTGCCCTTGTTGGTATGTGTGACAGACACCAGTATCGTGGAGAGTATCCGTCTTGCCGGTGTGGCTGCCGACTGTGGAGCGGATGGCGTAGTTTCCGCTCCCCCGTATTATTTTGCCACGGGACAGCCCGAACTCGCCCAGTTCTATGAGGAGTTGGTTCCCCAGTTGCCCTTACCCGTTTTCCTGTATAACATGCCGAGTCATGTGAAGGTCAGTTTCGCCCCCGATACCGTTCGTCGTATTGCCCAGAATCCACAGGTCATCGGTTTCAAGGATTCTTCTGCCAATGCGGTCTATTTCCAGTCTGTGATGTATAAGATGAAGGAGCGTCCTGACTTTGCTATGTTAGTAGGTCCCGAGGAGATCACGGGAGAGTGTGTGCTGCTGGGTGGTCATGGCGGTATCAACGGTGGTGCCAATATGTTCCCGGAGCTCTATGTGGCGATGTATGATGCCGCCGTCCGTCGTGACATCGAGAGGGTCTTGGAGTTGCAGCAGTATATCATGCAGATATCCACCTCTATCTATACCGTTGGCAAACACGGCTCCAGTTACCTGAAGGGACTGAAATGTGCACTCTCCCTGTTGGGCATTATCAAGGATGACTTTGTCGCCTCACCGTTCTATAAGTTTGAGGAGCCTGAGCGTGATAAGATCTGTCAGGCACTTGCCGCCTTACCAATCAAAGACGGAAAACTATGCATCTGATAGATTTTGTCATCTTTATCGTCTTCACACTGGGTGTGGTGGTCTTCGGCTGTTCTTTCTTCAAGAAAGGAAGTTCCGCCGATGAGTTCACCTCCGCGGGACATTCCATCCCGGGTTGGGTCGTGGGTATGTCTATCTTTGCCACCTATGTGTCGAGTATCAGTTATATCGGTTATCCGGGTAAGGCGTTCGCCGCTGATTGGAATGCCTTTGTCTTTTCCCTGTCAATCCCTATAGCGAGCTATTTCGCCGCTAAGTACTTTGTACCCTTTTATCGGCACAGCGGCTCTGTCTCTGCCTATACCTTTTTGGAGGAGAAGTTCGGAGCATGGGCGCGTCTCTATGCCTCGGCATGTTATCTGTTAACCCAGATTGCCCGTATGGGTAGTATCCTTTATCTGCTTGCCGTCCCCATGTATATACTGATGGGATGGAACCTGCATGTGGTGATCATTACTACCTCTATCGGTATCATCATCTATTCGATGTTAGGAGGACTGAAGGCTGTCATCTGGGCGGATGCGATCCAGGGTATCATCTTGATCGGTGGTGCGATTCTGTGTCTTGGCATCTTGATGTTCTCTATGCCGGAAGGTCCCATGCAGACTTTTGAACTTGCCATCAACTCACCGGAGGGAAACAAGTTCTCGCTGGGTGCTTTCTCTTCGGACTTGACGACCTCTACATTCTGGGTCTGTATGATCTATGGTATCTTTATAAACCTGCAGAACTATGGTATTGACCAGAACTACGTACAACGTTATCATGCGGCAAAGACAGACAAGGATGCGAAATTCTCCGCACTCTTTGGAGGTTATCTGTTTATTCCGGTATCGGCACTGTTCTTCCTGATAGGTTCTGCTTTGTATTCCTATTATACGGCAGGTGTCGCCACCTTGCCGGAGGAGATCGCGAAGAAACCAGACTACGTGTTCCCGTATTTCATTGTCAATGGGTTACCTGTCGGACTGCGTGGCTTGTTGATAGCCTCTATCTTTGCTGCCGGGATGAGTACGGTGTCTACCAGCGTGACCTCAGCTGCCACGATTATCCTGACGGATTACGTCCGTCCTTTCTTCCTAAAGGCTCGTCGTGTGGCTGATCATCTTCGCCACCATGATCCGAATGATCATCATAAGCATCAGAAGCTGGAGCTTGCCATCGTGAGACTGAGCAGCTTTGGTGTGGGACTGTTAGGTGCCTGTGTGGCTATCGCCATGCTAAGTGTGGAAAGTATCATTGATGCATGGTGGACGTTGTCAAGTATCTTCTCAGGTGGTATGTTAGGACTATTCCTGTTGGGATGCATCCCTCAGCAGATCAACCGCATAGGAGCTTTCTTAGGGTGTGTGGCTGGTATCATGGTCATCGCATGGATATCTCTTGCCTCGATGTGGTCGTTGCCGGGTCCGCATCTGCATCCTTATCTCGCTATCGTACTGGGTACGACGGTGATCTTCGTTGTGGGTTTCCTTGCCACTTGGCTTTATCAGACTGGCAGGAAGGAATAAGGATTATTCAACAGGTAATATACGAATCCGTAAAGTTTGAGGCGTTGTGGGCACGGTGTACTTCTTGAGGACTCCAGGTCCACAACTACTGTTTCCTAAGCCCATCACCGCACAGTCAATAGAAAGGTAGACTTTCCCTTGGTCTTGCAGCTCGTAATCATGTGTCTTGCTGGCAAGATAGGGAGCGGAATAGGGGAGTGCGGAGAATGAGAAAGGCATATCCGTAGCTTCAATCCGTATTCCTTTTCCTTTCTTTGTCCTCAACTCCACAAGGGTACATTCCTCATGGTTTCCTGAGTCCTGTGGACGTGGGTAATGGACATACTGTTCACTGACTGTCGACTTCCACAGTCCAATAGGACAAGATTGTTTCCGGTCAGGATAGTTATCCCAGGGACCTCGTCCGTACCACGTCAGTTGCTCGTAATCACGGGGCAACTCGATGACAATACCCAGTCGGGGGAGTGGTGGCAGACTGTCTGGAATCGTGAAGGTGAAGGTCCATTCGTCACCTTGTTGCTCCATACTCATCGGAATACGGAGTGTGTCGAGTCCACAACGTTTCCAGTCTTTCGCCAGCCAATTGCCGAAACTCTTGTCATTATCTGTGGGGGCACGGAATATTTGTGGCTTGATCGTTGAGATGAAATGACTGATGGCTGGTGTCAGAGATTTTGCTTTCAACGACTTGGGCTTCTGGGTGTTTGCCTTTACCTCTGGACCATTGCCATACACAGCTTGTACCTCATAATATTTGGGAGTCAGGGTACGGTCGCTCATCACGACACCGTTCATACAGAAGGCATGTAGGTTAGGCTTGTCACCAAAGTCTCCACCATAGAGTACTTTTCCGTCTTTGATAATACCTTGGTCTACCCAGTCCCAGATAAAACCGCCAAGCATCCGTTTGTTGGAGTTGATCTCGTCCCAGTATTCCTTGAAATTACCTAAGGCGTTACCCATACAATGGGCATACTCACTGGTCAGTACAGGACGTGGTCCACCGTCAGAGCCTATCCATGTACAATGGTCTCCCTCCCGTTGGGCTATCTCCAACAGACGCTCCCAACGTGCATTCTCCGCACGTTCCTTGTCGCTGCCCTCAGGGATACCGGGGTTCAGGTATTCCTGCATCACACGGGGATAGAAACGGGAGATGACATCAACTGTTGAGGGGTCGGGGTCTCCTTGTGCACCTTCGTAGTGGACGGGACGGGTGGGGTCGAACTCATGGAGCCATGCTGACATAGCGGCTTGGTTAGGACCGTAACCGCTCTCGTTACCAAGACTCCAGAAGATGATACATGGATGATTCTTGTCACGTTCAGCCATACGGATGGCTCTGTCGAGGAAGGCGTCTCCCCAGTCAGGTGTCGATGCCAGCGTACCACGCAGACCATGTGTCTCACAGTCTGCTTCGTCCATCACATACATCCCCATAGAGTCGCAGAGCTCATACCAGCGGGGACAGTTGGGATAGTGTGACAGTCGTACGGCATTGACATGGGCTGCCTTCATCAGCCTCAGGTCCTTGAGCATCAACTCCTCTGTCATCACACGGGCTTTGTATGGGTCGTGCTCATGACGGTTGACACCCCGTATCTTGATGGGGTGTCCGTTGATGAGTAACTGTCCGTCTTCGATACGGATGACGCGGAAACCAACCTTCTGGCTGACTTGTTCGACGACGGTGCCGTCTCCTTTTTGTAATTGCAGACAGAGGGTATAGAGATAGGGACTTTCTGTACTCCACAAGTGAGGGTTGTCGACCTTCATCTCCATACGGTTGAACTTACGATAGCCACGTTGTGGATACCATTCATTCATACGGGCTGCTTTGTGGGCGAGGTCCAGGACTTCATTTGCCGCGACCGTGTCAACAGCTATGGGACGGTTGCCGTCTGACAACGTGGCGACGAGACGATAGTCATCACCCGTCTCACCACCGTAGACGGAGAATTGTGGATTGATGGCAAGCGTCCATTCCCCCTTCTCTTTGGAGGGGGTCAGGGGGAGGGTCCTTATGGCGACATCTCTCAGACGGATGTCAGGGGTGTGATAGAGCAGCACGTCCCGGTGAATACCACCAAAACGCCAGAAATCCTGGTCTTCCAGATAGGAGCCGTCACTGTATTTGTATACCTCTATGGCAATCTGGTTTGTTCCTTTCTTGATATAACGGGTGACATTGAACTCCGAGGGCTCCATGGAACCTTGGCTATAACCGACTTTCTCACCGTTGATCCATACATAAAAGGCACTCATCACTCCCTCAAAGCGTAGGAACGTCTGTCCCTCTTGCCAGCCGTCAGGTAAGGTGAATGTCCGCCTGTATTGTCCGGTAGGGTTACGCTCCTCATAAGTTGTCCAATCCTTCTTCGGCTCCTTCATGACGTATGGCGGGTCTATCTTGAAAGGATAACCGGCGGAGATATAGATGGGTGTACCATAACCGTTGACCTCCCAGTTGGCTGGAACACTTAGCGTCTTCCACTTGGACACATCATAGTCTGTACGATAGAAGTCTACGATGCGCTCATCGGGTGTCTTCGTCCAGCGGAACGCCCATGTACCGTTGAGCGATAACTGACGGTCACCCTTCTGTTTGTCATATGGAATGAAATAGGCACGTGCTGGCTCGCGGTTGATCTGCAACACGTGATTGTCTTCCCAGTCGTGGTGCTCTTGTGCAGCAACGGTGAGGGAGGATAACAGGGAAAGTAGGAATATCTGTCGTTTCATCTTATTCTATCGTGAGGTTATCAAATAGCATATCGTTAATACCGTCTCCTGTGAGGACGACATGGTAGTGGCCGGCATTGATCTGGGTACCTGTCGTGATACTGGTCATCTTACGCTTGGTCTTTTTTTGCTGGGTCTGCAGGAACGAGACATCGGCATCCTTATACACCACGCCCTTTGTGTCGGTAATGCGGACTTTCAACTGACGGGCTTTTTCCGGGTTGTAGTATTTCCATCGGAGTGCATAGACCTTGGCGACACCAACATTAAAGTCCCATTCCATTCTGTTCTTCACTTTCTTGCCTTCCACCTCCATGGCGGTCTTGGCACGCGGCGGCAACAGGGAATCTGGTGTCTTGACCAAGATGTCGTTGTTGAAGTCTGCCCATAACGATGGAGAGGTGGACAGGATATCCTGTCGTCGGGTCTTTGTCATAGCCTGATTGTCATCAGTAGCAATGGCGATGGCGGCAATCATGGCCTGTCCTGCCTTGACCTTGGGGAAGTCAATCTTAATCTCTTCTCCTTGGTTATCAATTTCTATCACCCGTTGATAGGGCTTTCCATAATGTACCTGTGCCCAGATATCCAGGTCATGGATATAGGTCTTTCCATTAACGGCGACATCAAAGATACGCAGTCCTTCTGCATCTTGCTGGCGGTACCACGGCTCTATGAAGTACAGTTCAATGCGGTATTTGCCTGGACTGGCAGGAAAATGGAAACTCAGTTTATGACGACCGAAACGGGATGTCTGGAAAAGGGGAGAGGAGACGGCATCGTTATAAGTCTGTGATGCCTGATAGGGACTGACCCGTAAGGAATCTGACTGGTAACAGTCTCCCCAGGATTGCGACCATTGCCGGTTGTCTTGCATCCATCGGTTGCCGTTCTTGTCGGTATAGTCATCACCGCCGCAGTTCAGGCGATACAGGTAGGTATAGCCTTTGGCAGGCATCAGGCATATCTCGTCGATGTCAGCCGTCTTGGGGGCAATCGGCTGATTGTTGTAATGCTGCTGATACATATAGAACGCATCGGTCGGTTGGTCCCAGATGGTGAAGAGTCCTTTATAATTGAATGGTCCCACTTTGTCAACACGGCGCAGTGCCTCGTCTGGCTGTCGTCTGCCAGGATTGTCATGACTGGTGAGCAACCAGAGGAACTGTCCGCAGATACTGTCTCTCGCCTGTTCGGCAAGGAGAACTTTCTTCTGGAGTATCTCACAGAACTTCTCTTCTGTGTAGTTCTCACCGGTATGGTTACCAAGGGTACGCCAAGCCCCGTATTCCCCGTTCAGCAGTTGCTCAGGTCTCTTCATCTCATTTCCGTAGTTGTCGATGTCTCCGCCATAGGTACCGCTCCAGTTCTGTACCACGTTCCAATCGGTACCTTCTCCACCATTACAGGTGGTGATGAGACGTGAACTGCCACAACGGGGATCCATCTCGCGGATGATGGCACAACACTCTTCGGCAAAGTCTTTGGGCAGCGTACTCTCGTTCTGGAGTCCCCAGAGAATGATGGAGGGGGAGTTGCGGCGCTCCTTTACCCATTGGCGCAGATGACGCTTGAAACTTTCACGGAACTCGGGGGTGTCGTACCAGATATGGGCAGAGAACTGCGGCCACCAGAGAATACCTTCTTTGTCAAGCAGTTCCTGATAATGTAGGTTATGGGGCTGGTGGGCGTCACGGAAGGCATTGAAACCGGCATCCTTCACCATCTTGACACGGGCCTCTATCTGTTCGTTGATGAAAGCATGACTCTGTCCGAACTCATGTTCATACTCACAGACACCATTGATAAAGACGGGTTTGCCATTCAGCATAAATCGCTGGTCACCATCTTTTCTGCTGAGCGGCCAGGAGGCGACGGAGAAGCCATAAGGCGTATCGGTACTTTCCGTAGCTTTCCCGTTGCGCTTGACAATGGTATTGACATGATAGAGATAGGGATGATCTGTACTCCATCGTATGGGATGGGTGACGCTTGCCGACTGGCGGATGGTCTTGGTCTCTCCAGCCTTCAGTGCTACGGTTTCGGTAAGTCGGACGACTTGTTTTCCGTTCTTCTCACATAACTTGTTGACCAGTTCTATCGTTGTCGCTGTTGTGCTGTAGTTTTTGATCTCTGTCTCGATAAAGAGACTGTCACAGGCTTCGTTGTTCCATACATGCACTCCGAAGGGCTCAATCCTGACAGGGTCGGTCACTTCCAGTACCACGGGGCGGTAGATGCCGAAAGGCTGACTGCCTTCACTGAATCCCCATTCACTGCTGCATCCCCCACATACCCATGGCATATCCGTAATGCCTGAGGGATGGGATACCAGGACGGTGAGCGTGTTCTCTTTTCCTGGTTGTACATAGGGGGTAATATCAATGGTCTCGGTGGTACGTCCGATGTCATGCCGTCCCAGGTTGTGACCGTTCAAGATAATTTCTGCATAGGTTCCGACTCCCTCAAAGCGCAGGAAATACCGCTTATTTTTCAGATCAGGAACAAGGAATGTCTTCTGAAAGGTGGCATCACCATGCAGGTTACCGTGTTCTTTCTGTACGGCACCATCATAGTCGTCGAGGTTGAGGGGAATGTCATTGGTGAATGTCCGTCCGTTGAAGGTGACTTCCCAGTTGTCGTTCAACGACTGTGTATAGCGGTGTCCCGTAGGTTCCGGGGTGGGGAAGTTGACTTCGCTCTTGCCCAGATGTTTGCTGGTGGCTACGGCAATACCGCGCTGCTGGTCGTTGTTGACGGCACAATAGAAATGGTATACCACACCGTTATGCTTCACCACATAACTCTTATGGGCAAACATCTCGTCATAGGGCTTGGAGGGGATAATCAGGTCGTCGCCTGTCCAGTCCGTCCAGTTGACGAGGTCGCGACTGACGGCGAAGGTGTTGAAGGCATTGTATTCACGGGTGGGGTTAAAGGCAGAGAAATAGAACATCACCCACAGGTCGTTCATCCTGACGATCTGGGCATCACCTGTAATCGTCCCGTCACTATCGTGGGCAAACACGGGATTGCCGTTGTAGCGCTTCCATTTCTTCAAGTCCTTGGAGAGGGCGATACCGATACGCTCCCCTTTGGGATGGGTGTCGTCCTTGCCTCCGGCATTGTAGAACATCACGAAGGGATATTGCTCCTCACCCTTGATACGCTGTTGCTTGTCCTTCATCCAGTAAATGGTACTCTTATACTGCGTCAGCCGTTCCCACCATTGGGCATCTTTGTCGTCGTAACTCATCAAGGGGGTAGACTGCGTGTCCCACTGATGGACTGTGGTGATGTCCTTGTCTGTGGAGGCGATACCGATACTCAATGGGGCATTGACGGCTTCATAGCCTGTTCCGGGTCCGCCGATATAGGTGATATAATGGCGGTTCTTGTAAGGTTGCATCTCATAGGATCCGTCCCATTGGTAGTCGATGAGGGCAGGAAAACCGCCCCGTTGGTTCTGGTCCCATAACTGCTGTCCGTCGGCAGGGTAGGCGAGGATGCGTCCCAAGGTCGTCCAATGTAACAGGTCGTCAGAGGTGGCAAGCCATGTCTCATAGCCGCGTCCGTCAGTACCATCCTTGCCATTATAGCAGACATAGGTCATCAGCCACTTGTCGCCTTCGCGAAACACGGTAGGACAGTCTATTTTGTGATAGTTGTCGGTTGGTGCCACCACCATACCATATTTATAGGGCGTACGCACCTCCTGGTAAATGCGGCTCATCTCTTCTTGTGTGACGGGCTGGGCACCTACCGCTAATGGTAATATAGATAGCAGGTAAAGGATAATCTTCTTCATCTGTTAGTCGTTTTAGTAGTTTTCTTCTTTCGTTTGTCTATTATGTTTTATTACCAAGACATAACGACCTTTTTGCCACGATGGATATATAGGCCTTTCTCAGTGGGTCTGCCAGCAAGTTTCCGACCACTCAGGTCGTACCATGCATCATCCATCAGATCTCTTTCATCAGTTATCGTCTTGATACCTGTGGGCGTTGAGCCGTCAACCCATTCGAAATAACTGAAAAACTCACTTGACAACTTTACCAAGAACTTGCTGCCTGAGTTAAGATGGTCGCTATCACTATAGGTGTCGTCTATGCGGTATATGTCGTTCTCACCACTGGGATGGGCACCGCGGAAGGCAAGATAATTGCCGTAGGGCACCACCATATCACCCTTCGAGTGTGCAAACTGTATGCGGTGCTGAGGCTGCCAGCCAGTGCAGACATTGTTAGCCTCCAAGGCGTAACGCAAGTCCTCATAAGGATCACCTGTCAAGGCTGGTGTGCTGTTGAAGTTGTTGGAATTCTTCAGATAGTTGTATAATCCAGGGGAGAAGATTTTATCGAGATGGGCCCACGCTACAGTCTCTGTGCCCCAAATCATACCTGGTACCTCTTGCTTGAAAAACATCTCGCTCATGTTAGCCGGTGCAGTGTAGGTCTTCTCTCCAATGGTGACTGCTCCTTCGTCCATCTGCGTGAGCCACGCCTTGTTGATGTCACTGGTGCTCATGTTTTTGTTATTCAACCAGTCCAAGATGCCAGTGTCGAGGAACGATTGTGCCAAGTAGTCGTTAATAGTGTGACTGGACATGTTGGGGTCACAGACAATCATGCCATTCATGATCATTGGAAGGACGACAGGCATGGTAGCCTGTTCTTGGCGGTGGCTAGTGGTAGTGCCATAGCTGGTACCGTCGTCATCCATGTAGTAACGCATGGTAGCAATGAGATCGTAGGGACCGTCACCGCATATGGTGCCGCGGAAGTGCAACTGGTCGCTGAGGTCGTTCATTTCGATATAGCGTTGCACGGCAAGGGCAGCTGCACCGCCTTGCGAATAGCCAATGCTGAAGCAGCGCCAATCGTCTTTCAGCGGCAGCGTGTTGTCTGCTCCGTTAAGTTTACCATAAAGCTCCAGTCCGTAGGTTACTGCTTCAATGACCTGCTTTGCCGTTATCTCCTCAGCAAGGTAGGGATGTGTCCTGTCACTCGACACACCGTAACCCTCGTAATCTGGCATAATGACGATGCTGCGCTTGACGATGGATTTGTAGGGATTTTTCTCATCGTAGGCGTAGCCTTCAAATAAAGGGACAAGAACAACAAAGTCGGCAGACGAGGTCGTATAACTGGTGGGACACTGCGAATTGGAGGTGACAGTATAGTGGCTGTATATGTGTACGGATTCGATGGCTGCACCCTCCTCTGGCTCTTTTGGTGCCCAGCATGCCAATAGTGACGAGAGCACAATGGGCTCCCCCGTCACGCTGGTCGTTGGGTAGTTGAACTTATAGACCATTCTGTTTCCCAGCGTCGTTATGTATGGTTCCAACTCGGTGGAAGGCACAGGTGCTTCTGCCCATGCTCCCTGTACGACTGCGCACAGCAGTAAAACTACGTAATATAAAGAATTCTTTTTCATTGTCTTATTCTATATCTAATCTTCTTGCAAAATTACAAATTAGTGAGAAGAAAACCAAATATAAAAAGACAAAAGTGCTCATGAAGGTCATGACCAGTAGCAGGAAGGTAGCAGGATAGCAGGATTATTTCTTTTTTATCAATATGGAAGGAACGGCTTCCAAGGGTTGTTCCGATGGCTTCCAAGGGTTGTGCCGATGGTTGCCATGGGGGTGAGGAAAAACATCCATGGGTGAAAGAAATGGCTCCCAAGGGTCGTGCCGATATCTCCTATGGGGGTATAGGGATGCTTCCCATGAGTGATGGGAGATATCGGAACACCCCATAGGAGGTATCGGAGTAAGTGACAGATGGCATCCCTTTCTTATATTGACCCGATGGAAATACTCTCTTCATTTCGCATCATCCTCTATAGCCTTAAACATATCCTCTGCACAACAGTAGAGTTCTTCTTCAGGATATTCAGTTCTAGACATGGCTTCCTTGATGGCAGCCTTAGTTGTCTCATTAGGCTCATGGTACACAATATCAAGCAGCACGCTCTCCACATAGTTGTTCAATGTGCGATTTTCTCGTGCAGCATTGCGCTTCAGTCCTTCAAGGAGATCAGCCCTTAGACGGAAAGATGCAGGTTTCCTTACTATTGTTGCCATACTATTGAGTTTAATTGTATTACATTTAATTGCAAAGATAGGAATAAATTCTTAAAGTCACAAATAATTGAGGAAAAAGTTGGAAAAACATAATGACGACAAAAGAATTAGGGAAACAAAAAGGAGTGCTTGGGGCACTCCTAAGATGTTACTTTTGGAACAGCCACTCGACTTCTCCGGAGGGACTGTTGAGGCCGCAGTCGCGGGGTTTGATGTCGCTAGTAGTGAAGCCTGCCACCATGAGGATTGCGGCAAGCTTGATGGAAGTATTCCCAGATGAATACCATCGACATGGTATCAAGTTCGCAATAACGTAGCAGAGCCTGACGCAGGGCATCATTCATTCCCTCACCTTCACAGAACATCAGTTTATTATAGGCAGTCAGGGCAGCACCACCATTGGCGACTTCAAAGTTGTCCTCGTCGGCAGTCAACTGTTCCATCTGTTCCATATCCTCTTCACTCATGCCAATCAGTTGACCTACAGACGGCAGTTGATGATAAGGACTGTCAACATGGCCGTCAGCATCTATTTGAATCCATGCCAACGGATCATCCTGACTGATGTTCAGACTCTTCATCTCAGAGGTACCATAAATAGGTTTGCTATACTTGTCCTTTAGATACTGGCTACTGTTCAGAACGGCTGGTAGCACCTGTTTGATACTATTACTGCCATGCATCTCGTCGAGTTGGTAGAAATAGCGCTTTACCACTTGCAACAGGTCTACCATATCACGTGGACCCTCGTAGAGATCGCCTTTCTTCTCATCGTGGTTATGTGTGATGCTACGAATGAAGGCTATCAGTTCATCCTTATCGCTTTCATTACTCTCAGCCAATTGTTGGGCAATAGTCCGCAGGATGCTGTTCTCATGGGTGGCATAGCGGAAGATAGTGCCTTCGTCCTGAGATAACTGACGACGTAATTCGCGAACAAACTCGAAGTTGGGGAACTTCGTCACGTCCTCGTTCAGATACTGTCCGGCATGCTCTATATGTCCATCTTCATGGATGATATGGTGCGAGAACTGGAACGCAACCTGTTCGTAGGGTTTCATATCGATATAATAAGGTAGAGCAACAGCTGTGGTCTCGAAGTCAATCATGTGTAGCGGATAGTGCCATGTTTTCATTTCTTCGCGCAGGCCATCCACGTCCAGATAAGTGTTGCCATCGATATGGTTAGCAAATCGGCTGAGGATGTCTTTGTCATTCGTCTCCATTCCTATCTGCAACCATTTGCGCTGATAGTCGTCCAAGCCTGGTGCATCTGGTGTCTTCTCATTAAAGAATTTCAGTTCCTTTTCAGTCAGTTGGTCCATGAAATATTTTCCTTCGCTGACCCATTTGCCACGATTGGTACTAAGACTACTGCCGTTTAATGTGGCGATAAGCGGACGATGCTCGTAGTCATCTTCACTCACTTGAGTGAGCCAGCATTCACGTTGGCCGTCTTTCTTTTCACTATCAGTAGTACAATGGAACTCACACTTCAGACACTTGCCTGCCAGTTCTATTGGTGCAGGGCAACGATTGCCATTACAATAGAATTCAGCTGCCCAGTTGATGAATGGTACAAAGCGCATCCCCATGCAGGTAGGATTCTTTTCCGTCTTCTGCTCAGTGGTCTCGCCTGCAATGATGGTATCACAGAGTTCATCCACATCGAAAGGCGTTACTACCTGTACCTTACTTTGGGCTATCCGTTGGCGAGCATCATTCGCCATCACAGCCTCGGCACGACCTTGCTGGTTCTTCTCAATCTTAAACAATTGGTTCAGACCATCGATGTCAGCACACTTGCTCTTATCTGCCATCATGAGAAAGGCTTTGACGCTATAGGTCTCGTTGGGATACAGTTCTTTGAGGGCATTACATACCACATATTTCTGGAATGCCACATCGTAGACGTAGGGACGGATGCCGCTAGCAACAGCACCTTTGGGCCTGGAACTGATAAACTTATCCGTTTCTGGATTCCACGACTTCGCCTTCACCTCTATCAGTTCGATGTTATTGCCATCCTTCTTCAGAATATCCACACGCACAAACAGATTGCCATAAAGGAAGGCAGCCTCTGCGATGTTCACCTGGTCGCGCTGCATCAACTCCTGCGTACGATGCAGCGATTCCTCATGTCCCATGATGTCCTTCAGGTCGCAGTCATCAGGTACATCACAATACACCTTTGCCAGTTCACCTACTTGGAAACCGCCTTCTGCCAACGACTCTAAGAACTCGTCGTTGGCATTGGCGTTCTCATACTCGTCCGAATGGCCGTAATAATATAGTTTATGCGGACAACTTAGCGCAATCTTAAACGCTGATTTGGTCAATAATCGAGAGTTGGTAACAGCCATAATAAGGGTCTTTTCGTTTTATGAATACGTTCAGTCAGATTACCTATGTGGAACTTGATATCATTATCGCCAAGGCAGTACCAGTCGTCATCATCGCTTGGCTCCTCGTAATTGATATGATTGCGATATTTTCCATCTTTATCATCTGCTATCAGTTCAGTCAGCGCATCTTCGGTCGCATACCAGATGGCTCCCGCTAATCGCGGATGGTTCTTCGCTAACCAAGGGAAGAAGTTCTCGTCGAGTGCCTCGTAGTTCATATCGCTTAATGGACCTTCTTCAATAGCATTGCTATAGACATATACGAGTAACGGGAACAATTCTTGTGGCAGCATATCGAGGGTCACATCGTATTTCACACCATTGATGATCAGAGTGACATCAAGCACATCGATTTCCTGATAGCCATCCTTGATATCCTCATCGACGAAAAACTCTTTCTCGTCGTCTTGCAGTGTGAACGCCAGCATATCCGTTGTGGGTTCTGCTGGTTCGTGACACCCTTCTTTCTCCATCTCTTTGGCGTAAAGGGCAAAGAAGTTGGTTTTCAGTGCACGACTGATGAGCATCAACAACTTCGTATCTATGCTGTCGCGCTTTATGATATTATACACATTGGTGCGTGTGGTGAAGATGGGATTGGCCAGCTTTGGAGCTTTTACGCCTTGGCGCTTCATCTCTTCTTCAATGAGTTTTCCAATATTAATTTCCATAAGCGTTGTTGTTTTAAATTATTATAATATTGTTGCAAAAATAATCAATAATTTCCAATCAAGCAAATTATTTCAAGAAAAAGGGATAGGCTTGACAATCGCTTCAATGGTGTTGATGACTTGGGTAAGTTTGTCAACATCGCCAGGATTGTATTTGCGGTCTTGTTCCAGAATGGCTTTCAAGCCTGCCAATGCATCGGCTGGTTCCTCAAACGCCATCTTGTCCAGATGTTCAGGTACTCTTTGGGGGTAATCAGGTAAAGAAGCCTCAAGCAGTTGAAACAGGAACTTGTAATAGAGCATCATTCCCCAGTTTCCGCTTTCAACAGCAGCACGATGCTGGTCACGTACTTGAATTAAGGGAAGGTTACGAAACAGGTGGTCACTGATTTGTCTCTGTCTGTTGTCTTTTGTAGTAGGAAAGTTGTACGCCATAATTATTAAATTTTAAATTGTTAAACATCTAATTTCCGCAGGCAAAAGTACTACATTATTTAATACCTTCCAAGCAAAAAGTGTCAATTAAATGGACAAAGATATGTGTGGAATAATTTTGCTGTTATAAATATTGTTTGTATATTTGCAGGAGATAATAATAACGTTAAACTTAAAACAAGAGAATTATGGCAACGCAAAAAAAAGAAACAATCGCAGAAAAGCTGCAAAGAGCTCAAAAGATTATATTGGACTCTTTTGTGGACTCATTAAAGGATAAAGATGGAAATAAATTGAGTTCACGTGAATATTATAGAAATGTTATTAATGCATTGAAGATGGAGGAAGCTTTCTCGTCTAATAGGGAAAGAAACTTCATGGAACTATTAATAAGAAAGTTGCCAGCAAAGTCTTTAGCTAATGAAATCGATAATCTTTTAAATTCTATGGATGACGCCTTGAAACGTTTTAAATGCAATACTGACCCTAAATACAAAAAAAGCTATAAGACATATGTGAACAAATTTATTCTTTTTTTAAAAAATAAGGAAAATCAAAATGATTTGAGAGCAAATCTGACTCAGGCTAATTTAAATTTTAAGAATGATGCTGAGACCAATGCACTATACTTAGATAAACCCGGTATGATATATATGCCAAATATGTTACGAACAAAACTCCAATCTAGACTTAGGTGTCAAGACAGAGTATCTGGAGATAAGATATGGTTGCCATTAAGATTTATAGCTAAAATTTATAGTACAGCCATAAAAATGAACATAATTACCGAAAATTTATTTTTAGATTGGCTTGATAATTTAGTTGATAGTGTTAATATACATTATAATGATAACGGTAAAGTTCAGCATTTTACAATCAATCAAGGAGTGTCACTATGGTTGACCCCAAATGATAATGAATATGATGTTATCATAATTGATCCTAACGGTAAAGAGCATAAAGCATTAACACCAACAGGAAAAGGAAATGAGAAAATACCTATGAAAGTTAAAAGTATTTCTGAAATAGCCATTGACCATGTTAAGTCTATTGATCGAACACTTAGAGATTTGTCAGACGAAGATCATTACTATAATGATAACAAACTGCCAGAATTGATGAAGGTCTCAGATAAATATAAAGCAATACAAGCGG
The DNA here is from genome assembly GCA_017645645.1 of Prevotella sp. Lineage (GTDB taxonomy): Bacteria > Bacteroidota > Bacteroidia > Bacteroidales > Bacteroidaceae > Prevotella. The sequence continues at coordinate 59,693 of JAGCOB010000024.1, forward strand.
AAGATGACCCTAACGAGGACGAGGCTATAAAAGAATTATTAACTTCATGGAATAATCCAATTGATCTTCTAAAATTGAAAGACGAGTTATATTCAATCAAAAAAGATGGGTTGCTTAGGCTTATGGCTTCAAAATATAACTCACAAAAAAGTAATGGAGATACATTTAAAGAAATTCGCAAAATAGACAATGATAAGTATATTGGTGTTATAGAAACAGGTATTAAGAGAGCAAACTCAAAAGACAATAAAGAGATGACACTATACCAAGAATTGAATAATAATTATCCGGCAGAATCTCTTCTTATAGATGTCAGTGGTAGTCTAAAAGGAACAAATATTTATGAGATAGAAGAATTAGAGGATATTATCGACAGAATCTAAAATGAAACACCTCCTTGCAGCCCTCTCCCTCCTGCTATCAATAGCACTGATATGTAGTCCGCTATATTTGGTATATATTGGTTTCGCAGGATCAAATGTCAACTTTTGGGTGAGAGTGACGCTCGTGGTGATAGGGTTGGTACTTTGCCGAGTGGTAAAGCCCATCTCTATCATCACGGGCAAGGACTGGAAGGTGGTTTAGAAACCGATTTTTGGTTGCTATCTTCTCTAACTTTTCCTGATCACACTGGGGATTGTTGTCTAAAATATTGACAACAAAACCTTTGGTTGTATAATAATAGTTTGTACATTTGCTGCCGATAATAGAAACGTTTAACTTAAAAACAAAACAATTATGGCAAGTATTCTTATTGGAATTGTAATTAATCAGAGTTGTTGTGACCTGGATTTTGGAATAAAGTTGGCAGATGATGTCATTGAAAAGATTGAGCAAAAGTACAAAAAGGCTCTTCAAGAATCTGGAATGGATGAAGATGATTTTGGTCCTACTTATTATGAGCAATTGAAAAAAGAAGATAAGGAGTTAGCAGATAAAATTGAAGATGCAGTATGGGATACTTTTTATGACTTGATTAAGTATGGATACGACTGTGAGGATGATCGTGTTGAAGCCATGTATAGAGTGGATGAACAAGACGAAGAAGGAAACTGGTATCAGACATATGCTATCGGCAATAAATTTGAAATCGACTTAACTGATTTTCCAAGAATTTTATAAGAAGATTTCGTGGTGATAGAGTTGGTATTTTGCCGAGTGGTAAAGCCCATCTCTATCATCACGGGCAAGGATTGGAAGGTGTTTTAGAAACCGATTCTTGGTCGCTGCTTCTCTAATTTTTCCTGATCACAATGGCTGATGAGTACTGAGAGGTCATCAGCATCGTCACCATGCAAGATGCTGTCGATAGCATGATGGCGGGCGATATTCTCTATCTGACCACCACTGAAGTCATAGCTGGCAGCCAATTGACTGACGGCATCGGCTGAAAGCGAGGGAATCATAGTCTGCCAGATATGCTGGCGAGCCTCAACAGTAGGCTTGTTGAACTTAATCTTATAAAGGAAACGACGCTCGAAAGCCTTGTCCATATTCTGTTCCAAGTTGGTGGTAGCGATGAGGATACCATCGAGCGTTTCCATCTCTTGCAGGATGATATTCTGGATGGAGTTCTCCATCTTGTCCACACTATGCTCCGCCATCTCTTGACGGCGGTTGATGATAGCATCTGCCTCATTGAATAGCAAGATGGGCGTCACCTTGCAGTCCTTTACCTTCTGGCGATAATCATCGAACAGTGCCTTGATGTTCTTCTCCGAGTCACCCACCCACTTGCTCTTAATCTCCGAGACATTCACCTGCATGATGTCACGACCAGTCTGACGAGCCAACTGCAAAACAGTCTCCGTCTTACCCGTTCCAGGCGTACCATAGAACAGGCAGGTAAAGCCACAACGGAAGCCTTTGTCCTGCAAACGCTGGTGAATCTGCTGGTAGTTCTCTTCGTTAAGTAGACTTGTCAGTTCGTCGACCTGCTTGCTGGTAGCCTCGTCGAAGAACAGTTGGTGGGCAGTGATGTCCTTATGGCTCTTCAATCCAGGGGCAGGTCCGTCGTCTTGTGTCAACTTGATGTCCAGTTCTTTAAACAGCACACGCTTGGCTTTCATGGACAGACAGAAAACTTTTCGGTTGCCAAATCCTTCATCGTTGGCAAACTCTATCAATTTACGCTGTTGTAATCCCGTTTCTTCTTTCAGCAACGATGAGCGGTATTTACGCCAATCATCGTTCTCAATGAAATCACTAAACTCATGCAATTGGATATGGTTATCGAAATAATTGACAGAACGACTGACCATAAACAACAAGACAATGAAATCGTAGCAACCCAAATCGTAAACCGACAGCATTTCCGAGAAATGCAATTCCATATTACTGTCAATCAGCAAGTGAAGGCGTTTCTCCATTCCCTCGATAGTCAACTCATCATTATTGCGCTGTTCGAAGATTCTGCTCAACTCAAACACCAGGTCTTTGCACGACAGATTCGTCAGCTTTCTTTTCTGAGGCACTTCGTTATTGTTCAGTGCTTCTACATTATGATAAGGAATACGATAGGTGGGCCATCTACCACTTTGGTTGCAAATCACAAAGTCGCGTTCCACCAGCCCTTCTATCTCTTTCATATAAGGCAGAATATCAATGGGGGCACAATCCAAATGCTGGCAGAACTGCATTATGTGAATCTGCTGGTCGTGAAAGAAATTCACTATCAGGGAAAACATTAATGCCTGCTCATGGTTGATGTCGAGTCGCTTGCTAATATAATTCAGAGCCTCTTCCGCCCCGATAAAGAATTCGCCACTCAGTCTTGAATCCTCCGATAGTTTAATGACTGCTTTGATGGCTGCCAACAATGTTGGCTCCTCGTCACCGAAGGTGAAACGTTCTACCTCCAACGTGTCTCCGTCGTCGGCAGTTATCTTCGTCGTTTTGGTTTTACACTTCTTACCGTTGAGAGCGGCGATAATGCTGGGGTGGATGTCTTTCTTTTTAGCCATAATATATCCTTTCTTTAAATTATTAATTTCGCTGCAAAGGTAAATAAAAGAAAAACAACCTATCAACAAAAACTGTCAATATAATGGACAGCGTTTGTTGGTACGTATCGTCATCTAGAGGCACTCCTAAGATGTTACTTCTGGAACAGCCAGTCGACTTCACCGGAGGGACCGTTGAGGCCGCAGTCACGGGGTTTGATGTCGCTGGTTGTGAAGCCAGCCACCATGAGGATGCCCTTTGGGAGGTGCAGGGTCTGGTGACCAGCGGGTAGGGTATACTGGTGGATATTCACCTTCGGCATCTGGACGATGCTGATGGCATTGGTGAGCAGTGGCTCCGCCTGTCCGTACTCATTACCTGTGGCATCAATCTCCAGTTTCGGCGCCTTTGCCCACTTCGGGTCGTCATCCTTGAAGAGACCCACGAGCAACTTCACGGGTTGGTCACTCTCAAACTCGATGGTGGTTCCTACGATGCGTGTCGTGTCACGATTCAGTACGAGTGCCTGTAGCCCAACCAGTTCCGGGGCAACAGAGTCAACAGGCGTGTCAGGACGGTTCTCGAAGACGATGGCTCCCTTTTTTAAAGTTGAGAGTGTAGAGTGTAGCGTGTAGAGTTTTACCTTAGCAGGTTGGACAGGCTGGATATAGGTATCTTTCTGTGCAACAGGGTTCTTCAGTTTCTCGATATTAATTTTTAAGGCATCCAGTTCATCCTGATAAACGACAGCCAGTTCACTCCATGTCTTCATCTTGCCGCCATCGCCACCTACGGGGACACGACGCTGGGAGGTCTGCATGGAATTGGCATAGAGATAGGCGTCTTGCGTGGACATACTCAGTGTGTTCCACCAGTTCTGACTTTGTTCCAGATACTCTACGGCTTTTTCCAGATATTTGATATCCTGTGACCATTTGTAATTCAGTACCTGTTGTGCTGCCATCACTTTCCAACGGAAAGACGCAGCGAACATCCGGTAGAAGATCATGTCTTTCCTCACACGCTCGAACTCGTCGGCATGACGGCTCGGCTTGGCTGTAATCATGTTGACAGCGTCTTCAGCCTGTATACCGTGCTCTACACACTGGTCGACAATATCCAGAGGCAGTTCTCCGATATGTTGTTCCCCCTTCCATTCCTTCTCGACATACTCGATGAGTTTCTCACCCTGAGGTCCGCAGCTCTCATAGAACCCAGGATAGATGGTGTACTTATAAGGATTCACCAGTTCACCCATCGTCATACTAAGCAACAAGGTCTGACGATTGCCCTCTGTGATACCGAAGCGGCGCAGCAGTTTGGGTGCTATCTCACCAGCCTCGTCGTAAGCCTTCAACAGTTGTCCGGCAGCAATGGTGTCGATGCCATAGTAGTCGGAAAGCTGTTGCTTCCAGTAAGTCTGGTCTTGTCCGCGGTCGCAGTTCCAGGCATAGCGTCCCCAGACACGGTACCACATCCAGTCACGGTCAATCTGTAACAAACGTTCTCCGTTGGGTAGCTTATCTGCTGTATAGGGCCAGTCCCAATAGGAAGCCTGTGGATAGAGATGCAGTCCCTTCGAATGATGCACACGGTGCATTGCCTGGACGGCTTTCTGTGTGAAGGCAGGTGACGACCACCGCCAAGGCTCCAGGTTGGCGAGGATATGTACATTGTCAATATGTATCGGTGCTGCAGCAGCAAGCATACGATGTGTCTCACCCCAGGGACCACCAGGCTCATAGGTCGTCAACGACTCTCCCGTGTATTTGTTCATCGTATAGATGTTCGGGTAGAGTGGGAGGGAGGCTTGCAGCACGGCAGGACCATCCGTGTCGTGGTTACGCAGGATGATAGGCGGTATGTCCGTCCGTCCTGACGCCTTCAGACCGTCTTTGATACCTGGAATCACTGTCTCCGTCATCCATTTGATGTCGTTGTCGATACCCGACATCGCCTCACCCAGACAGACCAGGAATCCCACCTTCGGATATTTCTCGATGAAGGCGGCAATCGATTTACGGGTGTAGTCGGCAATCAACGGGGTGATAGGACGGTTACGATCTTGTGTCTTCAGTCCGTAGTGGTCGGCAAAGGGTTTGCTGAGGATGATATTATAGAACATCTGGATGACACGGATACCACGGCGGTCAGCCTCGTCGACAAGGAAGCCGAACATCTCCTGATTCTGTTGCATCGTGGCATCATCGACTTCCGGGGCGAAAGGATAGTCGTCGAGCTTCACCAAGGAGGCGAAGGGATGACCGTTCCAGAGATAGACCGTGTTCATATTGTTCTCTGCGAGTAAATCCAGATACTTGATCCATAAAGCCTTGTCATAGAACCAAGGGAAGTTCTCGGGGGTATAAGGATATTCATAGACACGATGACCAGGAAGGTAGACTGTCTTCTGCAGACCTACACAGGCACCTCGCAGTTTCATCTGTGGCACCTCACGCTGTGTGGTCAGGTTGCTGAGAGTGGGGTCTTCCCGCAACAGTTCCAATAATTTGTTGACACCATAGATCGCACCAGCGCCATCGTTGCCGATAACACGGACATGTTTGTCTTTTCTGAGAAGTGTGAACCCTTCAGCCTCACCGTTGTCAGCCACTTCAACAGACACATTGAATTTACCTTCCTTACCCGTCAACAGACTGGCGGCATAGTTGGTCTGCGGACTTACGTTCTTGACTTTTACCTTTGCATAGGTAACTGGTGTATTCAACAAACAGAGGGCGAATATCAGTTTCTTGATCATAGACCTATTCTTATTTCTTGTTTCGCAGGAATCTCTATTTCTTTCTCTCCAATGATGAGGGTTCCATGTCCACCGTCACTATAGATGGCAACCTCATGTTGGTTCATCGTCACTTGTATCTTACCAAAAGGAGTCGGTACATCACCTTCCATCCACTGCAAGTCTCCCAAGACAGGTTTGACAAGATACTCCTCATAGCCGGGTTTGGTAGGCTGCACCCCTAAATAATATTTGCCTATCAGATAGATGGGACTGGCTCCCCAAGCATGACAGAGACTCTTGCCATAGGGGCGTCCGTACATGGCGAGGTGTTGTGTGCCAGTCTCTTCAGGATTGTATTTCTCCCAGAAGGAGGTCGCACCCTCATGGAGCATACCACCCCAGTAATCGCGTATCTCCTGTAGGACCTGTGTCTGCAAACCGTCTATGCAGAGTGTTTCCAGTTCGTAGAAACGCATATAGGGAGTCGTAATGGGGTCGATGGCAGGGTTGAGCATCACACTCTGCATGATCTCACGGCGCTCTTCCTCGTATGCCAGTCCATAAAGGATGGCAAACATATTGGGGAACTTGGTGATCTGTTGGTTCATCTGCCCCTCCTCGATAGCGTGATAATATGCTTTACGCTCATAACTCCAGAATGTCTGTTTGATCTTGTTGCGCAGTGACTCTGCCTTCACACGGTAGTCGGTCTTGACACCCAGGAGCTTGGCACAGACAGCCATCGTCTCCATTGCCTTCATGAGCAGAATCTGTTCAAAGCAAAGTGTTCCGCGTTTATGCATGGGGAAATCCACCCAGTCCACGAAGATCCAATCGTCAGACTGTCCTTCTGCCATCCCGTCGCCGTTCAGTCGTCCTTCGACATAGTCCATGAGTGTCACCATGCGGGACCACATCTCACGTACGAAGTCCAGGTCTGCCGTATACAGATAGTAGTCGTGGATAGACTTAAACCAATAGAACGTATAGTCCATGATGGTGTTGACGTGTGCTGTCACGGGGTCTTTGCCTCGTAACTGACGAATGGTACGCTTCACACATTCGGTATCGAAGCGGAGATAGTAGTTCATCAGGTATGACTGGATGGCATCACCACTCCATGTCCAGCGGTCACGCTTGATACCGTCCATAAAGAACTCACGGGTGGTGAGATCCATGGTATAGGCTGCAGTGTCCCAGATATTGTTCAGCAACTCGTCTGAGCAACGGAAAGAGCCACTTCTTTCCTTGTCGAAGGGAGCGTATTCGTAGTCCATCAGGACTTCGTCGAAGGTGGTGCCTTCTTCTGCCTCGATATAGACGAAGCGGAAGGCTTTGGAGGTCGCGACAAGGTCACGACACAGAGGACAGAAGAGCACGTCGAGGGTTTCGCAGTGGTCCTTATCGAGGGCTTCCTCGCGACTTTCACCATAGTAGACGTGGAGAGTGCCCTGAAGGTTCTTGATCTTCAGGTAACCGAAAGTCTCTTTTCCAAAATCGTAGAGGGTGGCGTTAGTCGCTATGGCATAGCGACATACAGGACGCTGTTCGCTGCGCTCCAGCCGGTATTGTGAAGGAGGTGTATCGATGGCGTCGAAGTTCCAGGAGGCGGCAGGTACGTAGATGCCGGAGCCGTGGGCAACACCATTCTCGTCGATCCATATCTTGTCCTCATAGGTGGCAAGCCAGGTGGAGTCCGTATGGATGGTGGGACCCTCGATGAAGAGGGCAGGGGGCGTTGTTTGATTCCACACCTTGAGATTCAGTTTGTGCTTGCCTGCAGGTACCACAAATGTCTTGGGCATTCCAAACTGCAGTTTGCCATCGAGGGCAAGATTGAACTGTCCCTCACAGGCAATGGCGATCGTCTCTTCGTGTTCGAGGTCAAACTCGTGAGAGAACTCTACCGTCACATAGTGTGAGTCCTGTTTCCAGAAAGGAGGAAACATCGCCCCGCGTTCCGTACGACGGTTGTTGAAGATGTTACCCAGCCATATCTCAAAGTCGCCAGGATACCATATCCAGGTACTTTTTAGTTGAGAGTTGAGAGTTGAGAGTTGAGAGTTTGCTGCCGCCATCGTTTGTTGTTTATTGGTTATTGTTTCTGCCTGCGGCATTCTTGATGCTGTCGCTGACTTGCGGTCCGTTATTCTCCCATACATTGCCGGGACCATTGGCATTCTGGAGGTACTTGTCGGAAGGGGTCCAGTTGTCACGGATGGTGATGTTGGATGACCCTTCGTCTGTATAGAGGTAGAACCAGTGATTCGGGTCGTGTACATAACTCGGTTTGGCAATGTCACGCACTACATTCTCTGAGATGATAGTACCGGGCTGGTTACCGAGGGTATAGATGCCGGCACAGTCGTACATATGCCGGGCATAGTCATAGATCAGGTTCGCATGTACCTTGTTGTCCTTCATACAGACGAGGTCGCGGTTCCATCCCCAACCTAATGAGATACCTGTATAACTGACATCATGGATGGTGTTATGCTCGATGGTGATGCCGCTGACATAACCGGCTGCGATGGCCACACATCCCCAGTCCTCGTTGGTGATGTCATAGAACTCCGACTGTTCAATGGTCTGTCCGCTACATATCTCCCGGAAGTCCACAGGCTGGTAGGGGAGATGGGTCTCCAGTCCCTCTGGTGAGAAAGAGCCGCATACGTAGCCGTTCATGGCGATGTCGGTAAACGTACAATGGGTCGTCGTGCCACGACGACAGGCAAGGACATAGTCAAGACCAGAGCCGCCGAGGTGTTCGAAACGGCAGCCTTCGAAGTTGATGTCCTCAGTATAGCACAGTTCCACGGCAGCATCGGCACGTCCGAGCCATCCTTGGTTGTCGAGTTTGTGGTTATTGGGACGGTCTATCTGCGGACGCAGTTTATAGGCTTCCGTCAGATACATACCCGCCTGCAAAGGCACATGTCCTTTCTCTGACGGACGCATCCAGGTGGTATGACTGAAGGTAACCCCCTTGATGGTGATGTTACGCACGGGATGCTCTGCAGAGCCGATAAACTCCACCAAGGTCTCCAGTACAGGTACAACGGCATCGCGGACGACCTCACTTTCTCGAGGCATGTAGTAGAGCTTATGCTCCCGGATATCATGATACCATTCGCCCGGCTCGTCGAGCAGTTCCTTGGCATTTGTCAGATAGAACGGTGACGGATGCCCTGTATTGGGTGTCATCGGAGAGGGCCATGGATGCTTGAACTGTATGTTGGCCTCTGGGTTATGAAAGCGGATAGCGGCAGAGTCACCTTGTATCTTGATGCTTTTGATACGCAGATTGGAGGTACACCACATTTCATGCAGCACGAGTTCTGCATATTGAGAATTGAGAATTGAGAATTGAGAATTGGCAACTGCCTTTTTGGGTACCCACAACACTTGGTTTTTCTTGTCGTAAGTACGGATACGGAACATCTTTTCGAAGTCACTCACATCACGGGCTCTTATTGCTTTCTTGCCATTGACCCATAACTGGCGGAAGTCAATGGGACGACCGTTGAAGTCGGGAACGTCAGCCACCAGGAACTTGCCTTCTTTCCTCCAGTCCTTGATTTCCATGCCACCACTGATGACGGCGTTCTCTCCCAGTATCGTCAGTCCACTGTCCTCCGGGCGCAGCCGCAGCGGTTCATAGAGATAATAGGTACCAGCACTCAGGTGAATCGTCACAGCTGTTGCCTTTCCTAACCTCTTCGCCTCACGGGCCTTCTGTATGGTCTCCGCCAGGGAAGAGTCGGGTGTTATATAAAAGTCTGATGGGGACGCATATGCTGATGCGCCCCTCATCAATAGACCTAATAGGATGATGGTGATTATTCTCATAATGTTATCGTGCTAATGGCAACCAGAGAGACATGTCCTGGATACCCCGGTTGTCCCAGGCATAATAGGGAATGAGTCGTATCTTCACTTTCTTTGGAGTAACGGGACGTACCTCTCGATAGAGTGTCTGGTTGTCCCATTGCTCATGATTCACAAGGACGGCCTCACCTTCCAGTACCGTCATCTCATGACCATAAAGGGTCATCTTCTGTTCCGTAAACTGGATGTCGGCAGGAATGGCAATGTCGTTAATGCGATAGCCGCCCTCGATATCCTCACCTTCGAGACAGTAGACAATGGGACCACGCTGGACGGCAATCTGGTTCTTCGCTTCCTCGACCAGCGGATTCGCCTCTATCAGTCGGGGACGCATGTCGAAGTTGATCTCGACGACATCCCCTTTCTTCCATTTGCGGGTGATGTCAAGGTCTGCTGGTTCGCCGTTCACCTTCACCGCATACTGTCCTGTCCAGTCGGGCTTGTGCAACTTGACGGTCGACAGGTTCTTGGCATTCTTGATGGTCAGTGTGACTTTGCCATCCCATGGGTAGTTGGTCGTCTGTTCCACCTCCATGTCTTTGGTCTTCAACACGTTTTGTCCGTAGAGGTTGACATAGAGTGTGTTTCTATTGACAGTGTACGCATATTCCTGTGCCTGACAGAGGGTACGCAGAGTATTCGGCGGACAACAGAAACAGGTGATGTAATGCTGGCGGTGCTTGGGCCATCGCATGACATAGGGAAACTCCTTCGTGCGACGCAGTGCCTCCGTATAGAAGAAGTCCTTGCCGTCGAGGGAGATACCCGAGAGGATACCGTTATACAGTTCGTTCTCGATGTTGTCGATATACTTGCCGTCACCTGTCGTCTGGAACATACGCCATGAGAAGAGCATCATGCCAATCTGGGCACATATCTCATTATGGGCAGCCTCCTGCGGCAACTGAAACTGTCGTCCGTATGCCTGGTGAATCTGTTGGATGGAAGGCTGGTCGTAGGTGGTGCCGTCAGGTGACACCCCATCGTAGAGGGCACCACAACCACCCATGATGTATATCTTATGCTGGATGATGTCATCCCAGATGGAGGAGAGGTTCTTCATCAACTGTTCCTCACCTGTCTCCGCATAAAGGTCGGCAACACCGGCATAGAGGTAGTTGGCACGGACGGCATGACCCATCGCCTCATACTGGTCGCGGAACTTATGACGGTCCTGGTTATGGTCCTCGCCGTTCGTCACACTGTCACGGATGGCAATAAGACCTTTAGCCAGTTTCAGGTATTTCTCATCACCCGTCTCACGGTACATCTCTGCAGCCCCCATATAGTGGGAGGGGCAGATGGCATTGCGCGACAGTTCCGCAGCGTCGTTGGTCAGGAAGTTATAGAGGAAGTCAGCGGCTTTCTTGCCACAGTTAAACAAGGTCGTCTTCCCTGTGGCACGCTTGTGGATGATACCTGCTGTCATCAGGTGTCCGAGGTTGTAGGTCTCGAAGTTCAGACGGGAGGCAAAGGCATGTTTCTGGTCTTTTCCAATCTCAATACCTGCAGCGTTCTCCGTATTGGTATGCGAGTCGATGCCTGCATTGCGTTCCGAGATGACGACGGGGGTATGGATGTAGCCGTCGGCACGCTGGGCGAGTGCCACCTGCTCGATGAACTTGTCCATCAAGGCATCAATCTTCGGGTCCTTGGTGATGGCATAGACGGTGGCACATGCCTCCAGCCATTTATACATATCACCGTCGTGGAAGGGAGGACCGTGATGCTTGCCTTTCACCGTTCCGGCTGCCACCTCGAAGTTACGGAAACCGTTACTGCCGTGCAGTCCCATGTCATCAATGACCTCCCAAGGCGTGTTCCAGGTGTTCCACATATCCCATATTCCTGTAGTGGAAAGCATGTTGAAACGGTCGCCCCAGAAACCGCCTGTCCATTGGACGGCTCCCATCGGGGTGTTCTTCATCCGCGCCTGACGACTGTTACTCATGTCTGTCAGTCCCTGTGCCGTTGCTGCAGTGGTGCAGCACAGCATCATTGCAATGATCATTTTTCTCATATCTTTCCTCTTCTTGCTTTGATCCGTTCATACCATGCCTCACGCTCCTTGACCAAGTCATAGCCCCGTTTGGTCAGGTAGTTGTTAATACGTCCCTTGTATTTCCCGAATACCTCATGTTTCTTTTTCGAGCTCTCTGCATCGATGGCGAGTTCACGTGCCTCTATCAGCCAGGCGATGATCTGTGCCTTCTCCTCTTCCTTTAGGGTGGGAATCATGTCACAATGTGCCTCGTAGGTCACCTTCAATACGTTGAAGGTCATCACGTCCTTGACCCGCTCAATGTCCTGTGGCTTCAGGTACATTGACAGGTCGGCATCGAAACCGAAGTGGGAACGGTACAGTTTTGAGTCACACTGTGCCTCAGCGAGTTTCTTGTCCGTCTTTTTCACAGAGTCACGCTCGGCATAGATATCATTTAGTTTGAAATAGCGGTTAGCAATGATGTTCTGAACATTCTGTCCCAAAGGAGTCCATGTGATCCCCAGTTCATCAGTGGCTTTCCGGGCACGTCCTATAATAGTCTCTACATACTTGCTGTCGCGTCCGGCACTGTCGAGGAGTACCGCAGGGGCAGGGTAGGAGTTAAAGGTCTCTTTCAGGTACATGACGTTATTGCCGTAGTTCATCTTGACATTACGTACCATCTTCACGTCACGGCTCCGCTCTACGAACAGCCATCCGCTCCAGCCCATCTCGTCAAGGGTCTGTTTGATGAGCGGCAGATTGACGGCAGGGTCGTTGCGCAGACACAAGCTGTCGGTATTTGAGGCATGGATGGCACAGATATTTTTGGCACCCAGTTTCTTCATGTCCTTGACGATTTCCCAGTTGTTCTCCAGGATGGTCTGCCACTTATAGAAGATGGCAATGCCGTCGCTCTTGATCTCCTTCAACAGTTTCAGGTTGCCTGTAGCATCCAAGGGTGTGTCGATGCCGACCACGACACCATGTGTCTTGGCAGCCTCACCGATGTCGTGGAGGCGGTTGACAATCTCCTTACGCTTCGTCTTATTGGTCGTCCAGTCGTTACTGCATCCGCCTAAGGGCAGGAAGGCAACCTTGACATCTCCCATACGCTTCATCGTCTCGAAACAGTCTTCCATCAAGGCGAGATAGTTGTCACGCTGTGTGAGGTCTTGTCCGTAGAAACCGCTCATGGCGATGGCACCGATACGGATACCCAGACTGTCTGCCGTATGCTTGAAAAATGCAGCAGTATTCGGGTCACGCATCTTATTGTCGAACAGCTCACGCTTGCCGAGTCCGCCCATATCCATCTCTATACCGTCACAAGCCAAGTCCTTGGCGAGTTGGAACTCACCCAGTTTCTGACGTTTCAGTACCATCCAGTCGCAGACTCCCACCTGGTAGCGTTCTTGTGCCATCAGGGTGTCTAGGCATGAGAAGACACATGCCAAAACGGAAAAAAGTGTAATACGTAATTTGTTCATATCTGATTTGGATTATCTCTAATTTGTTGCTACCGATTGGCGGATAGCAACAATAATCCGTATCTTCAGCTCTTCCTTTTCTTCTTTGGAAAGAGGCTGGAGAGACGGGATAAAAGAATAGAGGCGTTCTTTTTTCTTGGTTTTTCCTTTTGTTGCCATTATCTCCTGTTTTATCTTAGGACGGAATAATGGCATTGGTGTAACCAATGGAAGGGAAGGGCTTTTATAGGGTCTGTGTCATCTGTCCTGCATATTCACGAAGCCGACTGATACTTCGGTGCATCAGGTTACGCACACTCTGATAATTGATGCCCATGATGCGGCAGATGTCTTCGTATTTCCGTTGTTCGATATAGTACAGGTTGATGATCTGACGCTGACGGGGCGACAATTTCTCAAAGAATTTCTCCACGTTGTTCGTGAGTTCCTGTTGCTGTTCCATCTGTTCCTGATTATATTCCTCATATTCGGCAACAGCCTGCATATTGGCATCATTGACCTCGTCGCCAGTGATTTTCCCGTTGCGGCGGAACTCATCGTGGATACGATTACGCAGGGAGATGAAGAGATAGCTGTCCACATTGTCTATCGGTCCCAGACTCTCCCGTCGGGTAAATAGTTTCACAAAGACATCCTGTATGCAGTCCTTGAGCATCTCACGGTCTGACGTGAAACGGGAACCGAACGCAAATAATTGGTCGATATGTTTGTTATAAAGTTGCGAAAAATTAGTCATCTTAGGTAGACCCTATTAAGTAGTTCTTGTTTGTCGATGCAAAAGTAGCAATATTTTTTTGAAAACCACCATAATCAGACATCTTTTTTCTCTTTTTTTACTATAGGACGGCTTTTATAGTTTGCGGAGCCAATAAATCATGTCCTTCTTGGAGGAGTCGGGACGGAAAGAATCCTGTAGGCGCAATGTCTTCTGGATGACTGTAATGTCTCCGCTGCGGGTATCGATACCGCATAACTGGTATTTACCGCTTGCTAGAGGAATACTTGCCTGGGCAGTCTGTGGATAGACAAGGTAGCCTTTCTGACTGTCTCCGAGAACGATGCAGCCGTCAGCATCGATGGCTTTCATATAATTGATGTCCTTCACGAGTGTAGCGTGTAGCATGGAACGTGTAGCATGGAGGGGGACGTTAGGCAGGGAACCGCCAGCCATGAGTATCGCCCAACCGTAGGTGGGATATTGCTGGGAGAAGAAGGTGACGGCCTTCTCAGGATAACGGTCACGGTATTCACGGACGGCACGGTAGGCTTCCTCAAAGCCTGTCTTGCCCACTTTAATCTTACGCATCCACTGGCGTGGTGCCATGTTCTTGCCTCCTTCGGGTGCCCATAGACCGTTGGTATTGTAATGCCAGTAGCGGATGTCGATGATGTCGACGACCTTACGCAGTTCCGGATCAGCGAGGATGCTGTCCTGTACGTCCTTGGTACAACTGAGGGCTATCAATGGATGATGACCTGTCTCTGTCTCCCATTCAGCAACAGTCTTCAGCCAGAAACGGGTGAAATGCAGTGGACCCGTGTATTCAGCACTGATGGAGTGTATCACGTTAGGCTGGTCTTTGGTCTGTTCCAGACACATCCGGATATACTGGCGGTGCAGGGGACGGAGGATGGGATCCTGTTCGTTATAGAACTGTTCCGCCATGAAGATACGCTTGTCACCGGCAAAAGGAATGGGCTCGGGGAAGTCTGTTCCGTTGATGTTGTTGACGGGTCGCCATGGACAGTCTACCCAATGGGCTCCTGCCTCCAAGATGTTATGTTGGAAATAGTGCTCGTTATAGAGCAGGATATGTCGATCGGAAGCCTGATGGGCAAACTCGTTCAGACGACTCCAGTACCAGCGGTTGGGTTTGGTGAGGTCATAGCGTGACAGACCGTCCCATGCAGTACCCTCTCCAGAGCGGGCGAAGGGCTGTTCATAGAAAGGTGCCCATACATCTCCGTCGGCACGACGGACGCGCTCATGGTCTGTCCTGCGCAGGTCATACCAGAGACCGTAGTTGTGGTATAAAGAACTATAATGATTATCTGCTAAGTAACTGATTACCTCGAAGATACGATCAGTCCATCCAAGCCCCTCGCGACCTGGTACGAAACGAGTAATGGCAGGCTTAGCACCATGTTCTATGAAGTTGTCCTTGACCCTACCGCTCCACCAGGGCACGGTGTATTGGTTGCCAGTTATGAGCATACCGTCAGCAGTCAGATGACCGTTAATAATGGAGTAGGTGGGGGTATGGGGGGAGGTGGTGATTTGGGAAGAATGGGCTGATTGGGCATGAAGGGGGGATTGGGTGGCAGCAGTGAATGGGATGCTGTCGAGCCACATCTCCATAGTGAGTCTCGGCTGGGTTAGCGATTCCTGTGCCAAAGCCATCGCCTGTTCCACCGTAGGAGAACTGGACGCATTGGTGGGTCGGGGGAGGATATAGGGGTCAAAAGGCAGTTTGCCTATGCGTTTTTCCAACTGGTCGTAGAACAGACTGCGGGGCATTACATGGTCGTTGCTACTGGTCCATTCGCCATTTCCTGTCAGTGTTCCCCAACAACCATGACCGCTACAGCGATTGTCTGCATCGGGGGAATAGCATTCGATAGTGGAGGCAGTACACTGCCACAGCATGGAGTTGGCAGTATTCCATCCTGTACCGAACTGAAACTGTTCCAAATTGGCATAGCGGATGTCGCTGCCGTCGATATTGACGATGTCGAAGAGCAGTCCTGCAGCCCATGAACCGATACTGCCGCTGAACCCCAGGGACTCCTCGCCCTCACATTGTACGAAGGCGTTAGGACCTGCGGCACAGTAGCCTGCGGCAAAGTCGTGAATACCCTGACGGGAGATACAACGCTGGAAGAGTGTCTGTTGTCCGCGAGTCAGGAACACCTGTCGACGCCAGCCTCCTATCTCAGAGACAGGCTCTTGGGCAAGACAATCTTCCACGGTGATCCGATTGACCTGCTTCTGCAGGTTGACGGCAGAGCCTGCCAAATGCAGGAAGTTCACCCGTCTAACCCATCCGTCGCGGACATTATTCATGAAGATACCGTCCCAACAGTGGTCTTCGTCCTTGACATTCTGTGTGTTCCATTCCGTATCAATCGTCAGGTTCTCCACACCGCATTCTGTAATCTCTCCTGTGTTGTAGGCATTGACGATATAAGCACCGCCGTATGCATGGGAGAGGGTAGTGGTGATGGGAGCGTCAAGAGTGACAGTGGTGCCGTTGACTGCCGTGACGGTACGATCCCACGTGATGTCGATGTCAGTGGCTTTCCAACCCGTATAGTCCAGTCCGCCGCCAAAGTCTTCCATCTTCAGCGACTGGATCCATTCGGTAGTACTGGGACGGACAATTGTGACACGGCTGCCTGTCTGTAGTCCCTTGGTGGTCTTCAGTGTGAGCAGTGTACTGCCTGCCACCACTTTCTCATCGACAATGGCAATCGTGTCACCTTCAATCTTGGTGGCTTCTCCCTCTATATAGATGACTGCTCCACGGTCTGCTCCCGTCTTCCTGATGACGGTATTTTGCTTGTCGACACCTCTCAACACCACACCGGAAGTAGTGATGCGGATAGGTTTACTGATGTTGAAAACACCCTTGCCCAACAGGACACAGCCCCTATGACCATTCTTGTCGGGTTTGAGTTGTGAGACATAGTCGACGGCTTGTTGGATGATGCTGGAGCAGTCACTATTCTGCACTGCCACAAACACGCTGACCGCTACGTCTGGTATAGCCTGCTCCGAGGCATGATAACCGCAAGTGGAGTAATCCATGGGGATATACACTTCTTTCTTGGGCTTTGGAGCGGCCTGTAACTGAGTTGCCAGAAAGAACGTCACCAGCAGGGTGACAAGGTTAGACAAATATTTCATGATTTGCTTTTTAGACATAGTATGTGGGGCAAAGTTACGAATAATTCATGAATCTTCCAAACATTTTGATAGAAAGAAAACGGATGCACTATCATGGTGCATCCGTTTGATTGCAGTATATTTGATTATCTTATTCTGCCAGAGGGTCAAAGGTACCAGGAGCACCCCCCTTGTTGTAGTCACCCCAACCGATGGTCTGTTCCAACTGCTTGTTCTGGTTCTGTACACCACTGCTGAAACCAAGCAGGTAGTAGAATGGCTGGAACTTAATATACAGGTCATTATGCTGAGAGTCACGACCGTCACCCTTCTGTGTCTTGACAGCCAGGTTGTCCTGATACCAAGTCTTCAGGTTAGCAAGGTCGTCAGCCAGTGTAGTACTGTTGAGGTTGACACCAGCAGGACGAACGCCACCACCATCTAGTAGAGGATCACCGTCCCATTGAGCTTTACCAAGACCGTATCTGTCAGCAGTACGATACTGGATCTTCTCACGACGCTGTCCGTTCAGAGCTTTGAAGCCCAACCATGTGCAGGTGTTGCCATCCCAGCCGGTAAGAGCCCAAGAACTCTTGAGGGTACCCTGTCCCTCGCCACCGTCGAAGAGCATCCAGCGACGCATGTCATCAAAACGCTTACCCTCAAAGGCGAACTCGATCTGACGCTCATACAAGATAGCACTCATACATGCAGCCTGCACATCACCAATGAAGTCAGCAGTTGTCCTGTCGGGAACACCAGCGCGTTGGCGGACCTGGTTCAGATAACCCAGTGCGGCAGGCACGTCGCCAGCACCACATGCAGCCTCTGCCAGGTTGAGCAGTACCTCTGCATAGCGAAGTTCGATAAGAGGAGCGGCAGAGTAGAAAGGACCGGCACCAGACTTCCAACCAGAAGGATTATAGACGTAGAGTGGTGAGCCGTTCACATCGAGGTCGTCACTCTTCTTACGAACAATAATACTGTTGCTGTATGTGCTACCAGCACCTAAGTTGTCGGCACCATAGGAGTTTCCACTCTCAGGGTTGCCTTGCTGGCTTTCTTCTGTATACCATACATAGCTCCACAAGGTGTAGTTAGGACCATCGCTAGGGTTGTGTGCGTCATGCAGGGAGGCATCACCATTATATGCCCAACGGAAACCTGGGAAACTGAAGGTACGATAGAAACGTGGGTCACGATTCATGAACGGATAGTCCGTATCCAGCGCAAAATCGGAAGTCTGCAACTTCGTATAGTTGTTAGCTTCAGCAGGAACCTTTCCATCAGCCATTGGGAAGAGGTTGATGATCATACTGGAGGGAGACGCTCCGTTACCACCTGTGTTGTCAGGACGAATCATACGCTCCCATGTGTTGTTCTTCGCTGCATCGTCAATACCAGTCAAGATGACGGTGGTGTTGTAAAGGGTGAAGAATACAGCCTCACGATTATTAGTCTTTCCTATCTGTGTGAAGATCTTGGCAAAGTCGCTACCGTTTACGTCACTACCAGAAGAATAGAGTCCATAGCCACATGCGTTGATGGTGGATAGGTCTTCCCTCATCTCATTGTAGGCGACCGTCCAGCGAGACTTGTCATTGCCGCGGTTGAAGATGGGGCTTGCCCACAGCAGCAGGACACGACCCTTCAGAGCCAGTGCGGTACCAGAGGTGATGCGACCGTAGTTTGCACCGTCTTTCCAACCACCGTCTGTAGTCTCGTCTGCCAACAATGCAGCAGCAGTCTCCAAGTCTTCCAAGATGAATTCGATGGTTTCTTTAGTGGTAGAACGTGGGGTGTAGTTGCTCTCAACGGGTTCGAGTACCTCTTTCACCAAGGGCACACCACCATACCATTTTACCAGGTTATAGTAGCACCATGCACGGAAGAAGTAAGCCTGTCCCATCAGGACACCTTTCTGTGTCTCTGTCAGAGAACTGCTCTCTATACCACGGAGGAAATCGTTGATGTTACGGATACGTCCATAGACAGCCTCTTGGATATTGTTGGATGTTCCCATGAAGTAGTCGGGAACAGAAGTAGAAGTGGAGTTGTCGCTTGACAGGATATTTTCAGGGTTAACAAACACACTGAAGCCTGCGTATTCCTCTGTTGACTGACTGGCATTATCACTCAATCCACATGCAGGATACTTCCATGACATCGTAGAAGTGGTGGGCAGACACCAACCATAGAGGTCGTTGAGACGTCCATTAGCTCCATCGTAGTCATTGTACACCTCAGCACCCACCTGGTCGTAATTCTTCTTGTCCTGCAGGAACTGGTCACTGCAAGCAGAGAATGCTAACATGGATGCAATGCCAAAGCTGAAATATTTAATTGCTTTCATAATTTCTTACCTTATTTGTTTATATTAGAAACTCAAGTTGACACCAATCGTCCATTTACGCAGGTTAGGATACTTGCCATAAGCACCTGCCAATGGGCTCATGAAACTGTCAGGATACGGATTGTAGAAATTAAGCAGGTTTTGACCTGTAATGTTCACACGTATACTCTTGATACCAATCGATCTGTACAGATTATTAGGAATGGTATAGGCAATCGTCAGACGGCTCAGACGTACAGTGGCAGCACTGACACGCCAGAAACTGGATGCATTGCTGTTGATACTATAGGCGAGGTTTGGATAGTGGGCATCGCGGTTCTCCTTCACAACTAGATTACCACTGCCGTCATAGACATCCTGATATGCATACATGTTATCGGGATTCCAGAAAGAAGGCATATTATAGAACTCGATATTGCTACCAGATGCTACACCACGGGCCTCAGCAGGAATGAGGGTGTAGCCGCCCCAACTGGCTCCAAACTGGGCAGTAAGCGAGAGACCCTTCCACTCTGCATTCATATTGATGGTGAAACCATAAGGATTCGAACGATTAGACAGACATACCTGGTCGTTGTCAGCATCTACAACACCATCAGGACCTGCATACGTCTTAGTTTCCTGGTTATAAGCACCACGGATATCCTTGTAGATCAACATACCTGGACGAACCTGGTCTTTGGTCATACCCATGTAGGTAGTGATGTTGTACTTGGCAAAGTACTCTTCGATATCCTGGAACGAACGGAACATACCGATGCACTGCATACCCCAGGTACCGATGTCTGTACGTCCGCCGTAGACAATCTGACGGTAAATGTAGTCGTCCTCAAAGTCCATCACCAGTACCTCGTTGTCGTGGTAACCAGTATTCAGTCCAATCTTGTACTTGAAGTCCTTACCAATCTTGTCACGCCAGTTGATGCTGAATTCCCAACCCCAACTGTTCATTTCACCAAGGTTGGTAGAAGCAGACTGCGTACCAACGGTAGATGGGACATTCTGGGCGAGGTTCATCAACATCTCGCGATTGCGCTCTTTGTAATAATCGACAGTAATACCCAGTCGTCTGTTGAGCACCTGTAAATCGAAACCGATATTGGTCTTGTATGACTTATCCCAGTGTACGTCACGGTTGACGGCAGAAGTATTCTTATTAATAGAGATACGGGTATTCTTACTTGGGTCGAGATTGGTACCCTCACCGAATATAATACTCTTGTTTTTATCGAGGGTATAGATCTGCAACCACTGCCAAGGTGTCAGGTTATCACGACCAGTGATACCCCAGCTGGCACGAATCTTCAGGAAGTCGATCCACTTCAGCCATTTCACATTCTGGAACCAAGGCTCCTCACTGACAACCCAACCTGCAGAGATAGCAGGGAAGGTTCCCCAGTAATTCTCAGGAGCGAACTTCGTAGAAGCATCTGAGCGAAGCAGGAACTCAAACAGATAACGATCGGCATAAGAGTAGTTCAGACGACCGATGTATGACAGCGTACCACTCTCAGCACGGTTAAACTGCAACGACTGATCACCTTTCGTAGAGTTTGACTGATGGGTAGAGAAACTATATGGCTCGTTAGCCTGACTAAGGTTGAATTCACTTTCCGTTTCCGACTTCTCGATGGAGAACAATGCTCCAACATTGTGCTTTCCGAAGGTGCGGTTGTAGTTGAAAGTCAAGTTCATCTGATAGTTGTCCGTACGAACCATCTGTCGGCTGCTATAGTTACCATTGGCATATTCAATAGGATTGAAATTGCTATAGCTCATATAGTCAAAGGTAGGATCATCACCACTTGTTGGTGTATAGAGATGTTGACCAGAGCCGTAGCGATGCAACATGGTATAGAGCGTATAGGCAGTACCAAACTCATTGGTCTTGTCCGTATTGATACTTTTAGAGTAGGAGAATTTCACCTTCAAACCCTTCAGGATCTTGCTCCATCCGAAGTCATAATTGATGCTACCACTGATATTGATGGTAGAGGTCATGCTCTTTGAGAAGTCACCATTGTTCTGCAAAGTAGCGAAATGGTAGTTCTGGTTCTGGACGCGTGCACTGTTGGAAGGACCATAGCTGGGTATAGGATAATCACCAACATACTCAGGCATGTAACGAGGACGTGTCAGCATCAGGTTGTAGTCCTTCTCGGAATTGGTACCACCTACTTTCAAAAGAGGTTTATCTTTTTTACCATAGTCACCACTAACCGTCAAGTTGGCACCCAACCAATCATTGATCTTCACGTCAACACCTGCACGGTAGTTCCAACGGTTGTAGTCGAGTTTACCCAAGTTACCATCCTGTGAGAAGTAACTGATACCTGCAAAGTAATTCACCTTTTCCGTAGCACCACTGACATTGATGGCGTGACGCTGTGTGAAACCAGTCTTCCAGTACTTGTCCAGTAAGTCGTAGTTCAGATTCTTCATCGCAGCCAACTCGTCAGCCTGGAATAAGGCTGTGGTATGGTTCAGACTGGTGTTAGTGGGATCGGCAGCGATCACTGAATTATAGAGGCGACCATAGTCATAGGCACTCAGCATCTTGGCACGAGATACCTCGTCGGTAAAGCCGAAGGTACCGCTATACGAAATAGTGGGAGCACCCAACTTACCTTTCTTCGTAGTAACAAGGATAACACCATTGGCGGCACGAGAACCGTAAACAGCGGCGGAGGCATCTTTCAAGACAGAGATACTCTCTACCTCAGAGGGGTCGAGGTTGTTGAAAGCCTCTTCACCTAAGTTGTGATAGGTGCTTCCTACCTTTACATCATTAGGATAGATATAGCCGTCGATAACATACAGAGGAGACTGTGCATTAGAACCAATCTCACCCAGAGAATTGACGTCACGGATACGCATGGTGGCATTCTCACCAGGACGGGCATCACCACCAGAAACGGACAGACCGTTTACCAAACCACTCAGTGAGCTGGCAAGACCTCCGTTAGCCAAGTCTTGTACGTCATTCATATCTACGGTAGCCACAGAACCTGTCAAGTGAGCCTTCTTCTGAGTGCCGTAACCTACGACAACGACTTCCTCCAAGCTCTGCTTATCCTCTTCCAGTTTCACCGTTCCACCAGGAGTGACGGTCTGTGTCAGATAACCGATATAGGAAATAGTTACTTTTCCGCCTTTGGGAATAGTAATTTTATAATTACCATCAAAGTCAGTGATAGTAGCAGTTTTTGTTCCTGTTACTGTCACCGTTGCACCGATAACAGGCTCACCTGCCTCGTCAAGCACGGTACCTGATACCGTTTGATTCTGAGCCAGAGCCGACAGTGAGAACAGTGACATGACAAGGCTCAGACATAAGCTGATTATAAACTTCTTATTCATAATGTATCGATTTATCGTTATTGGGTTTAGTTAAGCCAGCGGGGATCACCGATAGTACTGGAGATGGGACCGCTAGGCTTGAAGTTCAAACCGTAGTTTGGCTGAGTGAAGTCGATCTCCTTAGACAGGTCGTCGACGTTGAAGCCGGGATCTTCTTCCGTGCCCCACTTTTCCTTATCGGTACTATCCAGCGTTCCAAAGTAAGCCCATAAGGTATTCCTTTCTTTACTGTAATCATAGGTACAGTTCTGATGGAAGAACTTCTGCAGGCGGAAACAATCTACGAAGATGTTGTCATAATAGGTGATAACATATTGGGCCTGTTGTGGTGTTCGGTCGGCAAAGTTCTTTTTGTCGAAGATACGGACAAACGTGTTGTTCATGAAAGTACAGGTTCCGTCTGCGGTCGGGAAGCAACGGTCAATGTCCTTGTTGCTGAATCGGATGGTGAAGCATTTTTCGTTAGAAACACAGTTGTATATTGTACTCTCAGTAACGGTAATGCCCTTGATACAGCCATACCAGAAATTGCCACCACTTGGAGCAATCCAATCAGAGGAGTAGCCAGAGAAGACGGAGCTGTTGGAATTTTTAGAACCGTCATTCTTCAATTGGATAACACTGTTCAGCACACGCAAGTCAGCGATACCCCATGAACATCTGCCTACACTGAAGAAACAATTAGGTACGTTCTTGAAGGCACACTCCTGAACGATGATGGGTTCCTGCAGGATGTAACAATCAGCAGGCTTTCCGCTGTTCTTCCCGGCGGCGATGCCCTGTGCCTCTGCGGACTTCGTTGCGGGAGGTTCCGGAGACATTTCAATAACACCCCATTTGTTGGTCATGGCAGAACAGTCAAAATTGATGAACTTCAATTTCAGTTGGGAAGAGGTATAGATGACGGCACTTTCACCCATGATTACAATAGGATGATTAACCTTGGAACCACGTAATGTCATCTTGTTGTCCATAAAGTCAATCGAACCGTTGCAGGTGTATGTGGCACCAGCTTCTAACTCAAATGCCTGTTCGTCCTCACTTTCAGTCATGTTGGCCTTGATGAATTCTGCAATGTCGGTGCCCACAGGAATTACCTTGGCATCAATCATCGTAGAGTAAGGACATACGGTAGCCTCAGTAGCATCTGTGTTATTCAGTTTCTTGTTGCCCAGAGTTCTGACACTAACCATGTATTTGGTGTCCTCTGCCTTGGGGAAGGTAAAGGTAACACCATCAAGGACGCCCTGGACAAGTTCAATTGGATTGTCAGGATCGTCCACATTGTAAGCAGCGTACTCATAGCCACCGGCTCCTAGTACAGCTTTCCATGTCACGACGATACTTTCAGTACCATCGGAATTCGTTCGTGAGCTGAAGTTGTCTTTCGTCAATTCGGGTGATGTCATCTGAGTGTTTGTAACAGGGCTGACAAACGTCTCCTCGTCGAAACCATCCTTAGCGCACGATGTAAGGAAGAGTGCACTCACTCCAATTAGAGCTAATGTGCAGATCTTACTGTACGTAAATAAATGATTCTTTTTCATAAGCATTTTGTTAAGTTATTATAATATTTTATAGTAGTATCATAGGGTCTATTTATTAAAAGACGTTATTTTGTTTGAAAAGTAATCAAAGGATTAACCAAAATGTACCAATAAGCGGAAAACTTTTCCCGGATCGGCTGCCCATTGCTCCATAGCGGAGGCAGCTTCCTCTGGTTCAACCTCGTTACTAATCAGACGGTCTACGGGACAGGTGCCACGCTCTAAATAGTGGATGACAGCACGGAAATCACTGGGTAGTGCATTGCGCGAGCCACGGATATCGAGTTCTTTCTGCACAAAGTATTTGGTCTGGAACGATACTTCCGATTTGGCATAGCCAATGCATACCACACGTCCAGTAAAGGCTACTTCATTGATGGCCATCTGATAGGTGGGGATACTGCCAACAGCCTCAATCACAACATCGGGACCGAAACCTGAAGTCATCTCCATCAGACGGGCATGTACATCCTCTGTCTTGGTGTTGACGGCATAACTGGCACCCATCTGTTTGGCAATGGACAATTTCTCATCGTCGATATCTGCAGCGATGACGACGGCTCCACGTTGTGCAGCGCGGACAACGGCTCCCATGCCGACCATACCACAGCCAATCACCATGACGATATCGATATCTGTCACTTGTGCACGACTGACGGCATGGAATCCCACACTCATCGGCTCTATCAGGGCAGAGGTACGAGGGGACAACTGTCCGGCAGAGATTACTTTCACCCAGGGTAGTGAGATGTATTCGCACATGGCACCCCAGCGTTGCACACCAAGAGTCTCGTTATGCTCACAGGCATTCACTCTGCCGTTACGGCAGGAGGCACATTTACCACAGTTGGTGTATGGATTGACGGTGACAGTCATACCGGGTTTCAGTCCATCGGGAACTTTCTTGCCCACCTTGACAATCTCGGCTCCTACTTCATGACCGGGTACTACAGGCATCTTCACCATAGGATTACCGCCCCGGAATGTATTCAGGTCACTACCGCAAAAGCCCACATACTTCATTTTTAACAGCACCTCATCGTCGCCCATCTGAGGCTCGGCGATGTCAATAACCTTCATGATGGAAGGCTCAGTAATTTGTATTGCTTTCATAAACTTCTTCTAATATATGTTCTATATCCGTAAATAGTTACTATCAGGAAACAAATGAAGGGCAGGATAAAAGAGGCGTTGGTTGCCGGGAATGTCCCGAACACCGTCTTCTGGTCGATAATCATAGCCTGTAGCGGAGGAAGTACTGATCCTCCGAGGATAGCCATAATTAGACCTGCTGCTCCGAATTTGGCATCATCACCCAGTCCGTCCAGGGCAATACCATAGATGGTGGGGAACATAAGAGACATACACCCACTGACGCATACCAGACAATAGATGCCCACCCTGTTCTGGAACAAGATGACACCTATCGTGAAGACCATGGCAAGTATTCCAAAGATAGCAAGCAGCTTGGCAGGTTTCAGGTATTTCATCAAGTAAGTGGCAATAAAACGGGAACAAATGAAGAAAATCATGGCAAAGATATTGAAGCGTTGAGACAATACTTCTGCCGACTGCTCGTCCATGCCCTCCGCCATAAACACACGGGTACCATATTGTATGATAAACGTCCAGCACATGATCTGTGCACCGACATAGAAGAACTGAGCGATGACACCTTCCCGGTAGTATTTCAGGGAGAAGATACGTTTCAGTGTTGACCAAAAGTGGATGTCATGACTCTGGTCTCCGTTTTTAGGCATCTTGGAAAAGAAAATGACCAGGAACATCGCCACGATGACCAGTCCTATTATTAAATAAGGTGAGATGAGGACGCTGAGGTCGGCATCCTTCATTGCCTCGAACTCAGCATTCCCCAATAGGGCACGTTCGTCACTGCTCATCGGATTCAGTTTTGCCTGAATGAAGTTCATGGCGACAAACATACCGATAATGGAACCGCAGGGATTGAAACACTGTGCCATGTTCAGTCGGCGGGTGGCAGTCTCTTCCGGACCCATCGTAAGGATATACGGATTACAACTTGTCTCCAGGAAAGAGAGTCCGCAGGTCATGATGAAGTAGGCAATCAGGAAACAACCGTAAAGTCCGATACTTTTTGACGGAAAGAACAATAGAGCACCTGTCGCATATAGTCCCAGTCCCATCAGAACGCCAGCCTTATAACTGTATTTCCGGATAAAGATGGCTGCTGGGAATGCCATACAGAAATAGCCTCCGTAAAAGGCAACCTGCACCAACGTTCCGTCTGTCACACTCATTCGGAATATCTTGGAAAAAGCCTTCACCATCGGATTTGTGATATCATTGGCGAATCCCCATAGTGCGAAACAGAAGGTAACAAGGATAAACGGAATGAGATAGTTCACTCCGTCCTTGGAGATTAATGATTTCTTTTCTTCCATATACCTTATTTATATAAAGGACCGAAATTCTGGCAGGCGCGGTAGTCAGCACCCTCCTTGTCCATACCGAAGGCATTCCATGCGGCAGGACGGAAGATGTCCTTGTCGGCAATGTTATGCATACAGACGGGGATGCGGAGCATAGCACAGAGGGTGATAAGGTCAGCACCGACGTGTCCGTAGCAGATGGCCCCGTGATTAGCTCCCCAGTTGTTCATGACACTGTAGACATCCTTGAAGGCATCCTTCGTGGGGTCGAGGCGTGGGGCAAACCATGTGGTAGGCCATGTGGGGTCAGTACGCTTGTCGAGGATGTCATGGGTCTTCGGATCGAGTTCTACTGTCCATCCCTCAGCCAGTTGCAATACAGGTCCCAGACCAGCCACAAGGTTCAGGCGCAACATCGTCATCGGCATACCACCTTTCGTGACGAAATGCGAGCTGTAGCCACCTCCACGGAAATAATCGCGGTCGGCAGGCATCCATGAGGTAGCCTTCAGACAAGCTTCCATATCCTCGTTCTTCATTTCCCAGAAAGGTTTGATGGTAGGATTACCGTCCTTGTCCGTCATCGCACCTGTAGCGTCGAGGGTTGTGGCACCACTGTTGATGAGGTGAATGAAGCCTTGTGCGGCACCTCCTTCAGGACGTTTGCCTGCTACACGCTCTACAGCCTCAGGACTCCAATAGGTACGGATATCCGAGAACATCACACCACGGTTGGTCAATAAGTGACCGAAGAGCATGGACATACCATTCAGGAAATCGTTCTCGGTAGCCAAAGTATAAGCTTCACGTGGACCGTTCCAGTCGAAAGAGGTACACATCATCGACTCAGGGAAGTCGAAGTTAGGCTTATAGTCCGTCCACTGACGTTGTCCCTGTACACCGGCAACGATGGCGTTATGGCCGATGGCCTCTTCTTTGTAACCCATCTCCAGCAGTTTCTCACTACCTTGCATCAGGTCGCGAATAATCATCATGTTCTTCACGGTGAACTCCCAGTCCTCGTCTTTCTCCTGACGGTTCTTGCCCTTGCCCTTACCATTGAAGGTCGTCATGGGTACACCCGGGAATAACGGACGGTCCTCGTTATAGTCATGCCCCTCATTGGGCTTGCAGTATTTATCTACCCACTGCATAGCTTTCTCGAACTCCTCCTTATCATAGATGCCGAAGTCTACACGACGCAGAATCTCCACCAGTGACACATATTCTGTACGCATACCCAGATATTGCTGCAGGAAGTCGGCATTGACAATAGAACCGGCAATACCCATACAGGTATTACCCAATGAAAGGTATGACTTGCCGTGCATCGTTGCCACAGCCTGGGCGGCACGGGCAAAACGTAGGATTTTCTCTGCCACGTCTGCAGGAATGGTATTGTCGTTCAAGTCTTGCACGTCATGACCATAGATGCCATAGGCGGGAAGACCTTTCTGTGCATGGGCAGCCAGTACGGCAGCCAGATAAACAGCACCAGGACGTTCTGTTCCGTTAAAACCCCAAACTGCCTTGGGATAGTAGGGATTCATGTCCATGGTTTCGGAGCCATAGCACCAGCAACTGGTAACGGTGATGGTGGAACCGACACCCTCACGTTCGAATTTCTCAGCACAGGCTGCCGACTCACCGACACGTCCGATGGTGGTGTCGCTGATGACACACTCTACTTTGGAGCCGTCACCATTGCGAAGATTACTCTCAATCAAGTTCTTTACTGCATTAGCCAAAGCCATGGTCTTTTCCTCAAGACCTTCGCGAATACCTCCCTGGCGACCGTCAATGGTGGGGCGGATACCGATTTTAGGATAGTTTGTCATATTCTTTATTTGTTTTAGTTTGTTTATTCCTTAAAGTAATTATTCACTCATGTTCTTGACATAAGGAAGATGAGGCAACTCGCCAAAGCCAAAGAAACGCTTGGCATTTTCTCCTAAGAAAAGTCGTTTCTCGTGTTTCGATAGTTCTTGTGTTTTCTGGATGAAATCATACGACATCTTATAGGTGATGGCGGTGATGGTACGGGGGTAGTCGCTGCCCCACATCAGTTTCTCCATGCCTACCAGTTCTGCGGCTTCCTTGATGGCGTGAACAGCAGAGGGGAAAGGATAGAACTCGTCGTTAAAGAGCCAGGTGATGCCACCGCTTTCAATGTAGACATTTTCGTGGCGTGCCAGTTTGATTTGCTCTAACCATCCCGGACGGGTCACCATACCAAAATGCCCGATGGCAATCTTCAGTTTCGGACACTCCTGGATGATTTCCTCCATCTGTCCTACCTGTACGTCACCATCCATTAATTCGATACCGAGGATCTTTCCTTCTTGTTCCAACAGGTGCATCATCTGCATCATCTCATCGTTGAGAAACTGTTGGGACAGTCGGGCAGCAGGTACTTTGATACCCTTAAACTCTTTGACTAGTGTTTCTGCGTGTTTGATGAATCCCGAGTGACGGTAGTCTGCCATACCGAATGTGAAGAAACGGTCAGGATAGTGATTCTCCACTTGTCTCAGATAACTATTCTGTAGTCCGTCGATAAACTCCTGGGTCACCACCGCTGCTGCCACTTGTGCATAATCCATATTACTTAGGAAACGCTCCGCCGTGTTCTGACCGTCTGTCATGAAGGGTGGCAGCATCTGTCGCTCTTCACCAAAGAATAGTGAGCGACTGCGGTTGGACTCCAGCTGATAGATGGGTTGTCCGTTAACCGTTGTGTCTTGGTTCAACCACAAGTGACTATGGGCATCGATGATCATGAGTTCTTCCATCTTACAAACATTTGGTCACCGATAATCTCTTGTACTTTCTTTACTAACTCCTCGTCCATCGGCTCGTTGACATATTG
Source organism: Prevotella sp. (assembly GCA_017645645.1). Classification (GTDB taxonomy): domain Bacteria; phylum Bacteroidota; class Bacteroidia; order Bacteroidales; family Bacteroidaceae; genus Prevotella. Next base: position 89,167 of record JAGCOB010000024.1, read on the forward strand.
GATGTTCTTCAGCACATTCTTCGGGTTAGCACTGCTGAACAGCGTTGTGGCGATGCGCGGATTCAGACTGGTAGAGAACTGGATGGCAAGTTTGTCGATAGGGTAGCCTTGCTCTTCGCAATAGACAGCAGCCTTGGCACATGCTATCTTTAAATCCTTATTAGCAGGGTGCCAATCGGGTGCACCACGTTGTGACAACAATCCCATCGAGAATGGTGAGGCATTGATGACGCCTACACCATGTTGTTCAAAGAAACCTAGGTAATCCGCTAACAACGTGTCGTTCAGCGAATAGTGGCAGAAGTTCAGAATACTTTCCACCGTACCTGCTGGTGCATGTTCTACTACCCAGCGCAGGTTTTCCGGCTGTAGATCCGTGATACCCACATGCTTCACGATGCCCTTCTCACGGAGTTCTACCAGTGCAGGCAGGGTCTCGTCTACAATCTTCTGTAGTCCGCCCTCCATATCACCTTGGAATTCCACGTCATGAACGTTGATGAGGTCGATGTAGTCGATATTCAGACGTTCCATACTCTCATAGACACTCTCCTTAGCACGTCTTGCTGAATAATCCCAGGTGTTCTTTCCGTCTTTGCCGTAACGTCCTACTTTGGTGGAAAGATAATATTTGTCACGCGGGATCCCCTTCAGTGCCTTGCCTAGGACGATCTCTGCCTTCAGATGACCGTAATAGGGTGACACGTCAATAAAGTTGATACCATTCTCTACGGCTGTGAATACTGCCTGAATGCCTTCACTCTCTTTGATGTTGTGGAACACACCACCCAGGGATGATGCGCCAAAGCCTAAGTTTGACACACGCATTCCTGTCTTACCTATTTCGTTATAAATCATATTTTGTTTAGTAGTAATTAGTTTCCAAGGGACAAAGATACACATTATTTTTTTAATAATGTATATTTTGCAATTCTTTTTTATCCTCCGAAATATTCTTCGAGCTCTTTAGCAGCATTTGCTTCTTGGTTGGGGAGGTCGCGGATGACCACACCATGTTCCAAGAGAGCAATGCGCGTAGAGATATCTACGGTGTGCTGCAGGTTATGACTGGAGATGAGGAGTGTGGCTCCTGTCTCATGGGCATAGTCGGTGAGCACATGCTTCAATACCAATTGACTTGACGGATCGAGGAAATTGAACGGCTCGTCGAGGATGACGGTCTGCGGACGACGGAAGAGGGCAGAGATGATACCTACCTTCTGTTTGTTACCTGCGGAGAGGTTGCGGATGAGTTTCTTCTGTCCGAAGACTTCACCAGCAGCAAATTGCTCGAAATTCTTTAACCGCTCATCGACCTCTATCTGCGTCATACCAGAAATCTTGCCAAGGAAGGCGAAATACTCCTCAGGGGTGAGGAAGTCGATGAGAAAGCCCTCATCGATGTAAGCACCGACCTGTTGCTTCCATGCCTCGGATTCTGCTGGATTAATAGCCTCACCCCCATGCCCCTCTTCCATGGGAGAGGGGAGAATATAATTGACACTACCCTCGTCGGGTTTCAAGAGGTCGAGGAGCATACGGAAGAGAGTCGTCTTACCGGCTCCGTTATTGCCGACGAGTCCGAGGATGTCCCCGTCGTTGATGACGAACTGGTCGATGTTACAGGCGACGGTCTCGCCGAATTGTTTCTTGAGGTTTTCTATTTTAATCATAATTCTAGGGTTTCTAGATTATCTAGTTGAACTAGTTTATACTAGGCCTCTACCGTGGCAGTGTTTGAATTTCTTACCAGAGCCGCAGGGGCAGGGATCGTTTCGACCGGGGAGTTTATCCTTGACTATTGGGGTACGTGGTTGCTGGGCACGGGTGTCATGGGCAGCGGCAGCAGCCTGATTTGGGTCGGTCATCTGTTCTTGTGACAGGCTCTGCTTACTCTCGGTGTATTGGTTGCGCTGGGTACGTTGCTCGGGAGCCGCCTCACGGACATCGCCCTGTTGCATCTCAGGAATGGCACCACGCATGAGGATGGAGACGATGCGGTTGTTCATCTCGTTGATCATCGTATCCCACACCTTCGCACTCTCGAGTTTGAAGATCAGCAACGGGTCTTTCTGCTCGTAGCTGGCATTCTGTACGGAGTGGCGCAACTCGTCGAGTTCACGGAGGTTCTCTTTCCACGATTCGTCAATGATATGTAGCAACATCTGTTTCTCGAACTCCTTCACGATAGATTTGCTCTCGCTGTCGTATGCTTCCTTCAGGTTACAAGGGAGATTATACATCTTACGACCATCGGTAAGAGGTACTATGATACGTTCGTACATGTGTCCCTGATTCTCATAGACCTGTTTGATGATAGGCTGAGCCACCTCACGGATGCGCTCTGTCTTACGGTTGAAGGTCTCCATCACCTGCTGGAAAGCATTCTCTTCCAACTGTTCACGCTGCTCGTTGAAGAACTGCTCGTTGGTGAAGGGTACCTCCATGGCGAAGATATGCAGGAACTCCTCCTTGCAACCCTCGTAGTCGTTGTTCTCGATGATATTTACCACGCGGTCCCACATCATATTAGAGATATCCATACCGATGCGCTCTCCCATGAGGGCATGGCGGCGTTTCTCATAGATGACAGTACGCTGTTTGTTCATCACGTCGTCGTATTCCAGCAGACGCTTACGGATACCGAAGTTATTCTCCTCGACCTTCTTCTGGGCACGCTCAATCTGTCGGCTGATCATCGGACTCTCAATCATCTCGCCTTCCTTGAAGCCGAGACGGTCCATGACGTTGGCGATACGCTCGGAACCGAACAGACGCATCAGTTTATCTTCCAGAGAGACGAAGAACAGCGAACTACCCGGGTCTCCCTGACGACCGGCACGACCACGTAACTGACGGTCGACACGACGAGACTCATGACGCTCTGTACCGATGATAGCAAGACCGCCAGCCTCTTTTACTTCTGGTGACAACTTGATATCGGTACCACGACCAGCCATGTTGGTGGCGATGGTGACAGCACCGAGTCCGTTCGTCGACTGACCGGCGAGTGCCACAATGTCAGCCTCCTTTTGGTGTAACTTCGCATTCAGCACCTGATGGGGGATACCCTCACGCTTGCCCGTCTCCGGGTTCACGTACATATCAAGCATACGACTGAGTAATTCAGATATTTCGACAGACGTCGTACCTATCAGTGTCGGACGTCCTGCCTTACGCAGACGAACCACCTCCTCGATGACGGCACGGTATTTCTCACGGGCTGTCTTATAGACACGGTCGTCTTGGTCGTCACGGATGACAGGACGGTTGGTAGGAATCTCCACAACATCGAGTTTATAGATGTCCCACAACTCACCAGCCTCCGTGATGGCGGTACCCGTCATACCTGCCAACTTATGGTACATACGGAAATAGTTCTGCAGGGTGATGGTAGCAAAGGTCTGCGTGGCTGCCTCCACCTTCACATGTTCTTTTGCTTCGACAGCCTGATGGAGTCCGTCGCTCCAGCGGCGCCCCTCCATGATACGACCCGTCTGTTCGTCGACAATCTTCACCTCACCGTCGATGACCACGTACTCGTCGTCCTTGTTGAACATCGTATAAGCCTTCAACAACTGCTGGAGGGTATGTACACGCTCACTCTGTACAGCATAGTGGTTGAGCATCTCGTCTTTTTTGTTCAGACGTTCTTCGTCACTGATGGACGTGTCAGCCTCCAAAGCAGACAACTGACTAGTGATATCTGGCAATACGAAGAGTTCGGCATCGTTCACCTGTTTGGCAAGCCAAGCCGTACCCTTATCGGTAAGGTCGCAGGAGTTCAATTTCTCATCCACCACGAAATACAGAGGCTCTACAGCCTCCGGCATACGGCGGTTGTTGTTCTCCATATACGTATTCTCAGTGTTCTGCATACCCGACTTGATACCTTCTTCCGAGAGGAACTTGATGAGGGGCTTGTTCTTTGGCAGACATTTATGAGAGCGGAAGAGGGCCAAGAAACCTTCCTCCTCCAGTTTCTTATCATTCTTCTCACGTCCTTCGGCAATTTTCTGTTTTGCCTCGGCGAGATATTGGGTGGCGAGTTGACGCTGTACACCAACCAGTTTCTCGACCAGTGGCTGGTACTCCTCAAACATCTGGTCGTCGCCCTTAGGTACAGGACCAGAGATGATCAACGGGGTACGTGCATCGTCAATCAACACGGAGTCGACCTCGTCGACGATGGCATAGTTATGGGCACGCTGCACAAGGTCTTGTGGGGAGATTGCCATATTGTCACGCAGGTAGTCGAAACCGAACTCATTATTCGTACCGAAGGTGATGTCACATTGGTACGCCTTACGACGTGCCTCGGAGTTAGGCTGGTGCTTATCGATACAGTCGACGGACAATCCGTGGAACATATAGAGCGGTCCCATCCACTCGGAGTCACGCTTGGCGAGATAGTCGTTGACGGTTACGACGTGAACACCGTTACCTGTCAGTGCATTCAGGAAGACAGGAAGTGTTGCCACAAGGGTCTTACCTTCACCCGTCGCCATTTCAGCAATCTTACCCTGATGCAGTACGACACCACCGAAGAGCTGTACATCATAGTGTACCATCTCCCATTTCAGGTCGTTGCCACCTGCAGTCCAGTGGTTATGATAGATAGCCTTGTCACCGTCAATCGTGATGAAGTCCTTCTTCGGGTCACCAGCCAGCTCACGGTCGAAGTCTGTCGCCGTGACAATGGTCTCCTCATTCTCGGCAAAACGACGAGCCGTCTCTTTGACGATGCTGAACACCTCAGGCATCACCTCGTTCAAGGCATCCTCATAGATATCCAAGGCTTCCTTTTCCAACTTGTCTATCTGTCCGAAGATCTCTGCACGCTCGTCGATAGGTGTATTCTCGATAGTACCTTTCAGACGCTCAATTTCCTCTTTCTGTTTCTTTGCCGACTCCTGCACCTGCCGTTGGATGTCCTTAGTACGCTGGCGCAACTGGTCGTTGTCGAGTTTCTGAATCTCTGGGTATACGGCTTTCACTTTCTCCACCAGTGGCTGAATGAGTTTCATGTCACGGGTAGACTTGTTGCCGAATAATGATGTTAAAATCTTGGTTAAATTCATATTGTTATTTCTTATTTTGACCTTATTAATATAAAACGGGTGCAAAGGTACGAAATAATTTTCGTACTTTTGCTTAGCTTTTGACTTTTTTACTTTTTATCTTTAAAAAAGTGGTTCTGAAGAACAGGCGTTGGGGGCGCGGATGTGGATAGCACGGGCAATGGCAGGTGCTATACGGTCAACGGTGACAGGTGTCTGGATCCGTTCTGCTTTTATTCCTGCTCCATAGATAATGATGGGGAAGGGAACATGTGCCGAACGGGCTGTCGATTTTTCTGAAGTATCCTCGTTGATGAGTTTCCAACCGGGGGCGATGTCAATAATTAAGTCACCGCATTTCTCTACGTTGAAACCATTACGGATACCTTCAAGTAAATAACTATCACTCGTTAGTAACTGATTGGCAGTATATACGTTACGAATACCAGATATTTGTAATAAAAACTCTTGTGAGCGGCTGGATATCTCGCCTATTTGAATGTTCTTCTGACGAAGCAGTTGGTGGTTGAAATATATTTGATTCTTATAGCAGAATTCCACATATTTCGCAGAACCGAAGACGGCTCCTAAATACATATTCAATAGGTTGGCGGTACGGTTGATGTAAAAGGTTCCAGTAGGGATGCGGAAGCGTTCCTGATTGCCTTCTTCCTCTTCCTCCCGACTTGTTGTACCCGTAATGACAAATAGGACACGATCACGGGAAATCCTTTGTCCGATGCCTTTCAGCAGTACTGCTATCGTACGGTCGAGTTCCACATAAGACTCCATCTGTGTCCCTGCCTCATAAGTCAGACTCAACAAATCAGTCTTGTCATCTATGCCGATGCCAGCTTGTTCAACACACTTCAAGGCGGCATTTGTCACACTCTTGTTGGCATCAGCCTCGGGCTGATAAAGGCGTGTATATCCACTCAGCCATTGGTTGAGTGGACGATAATAGGTAGTCGTCGTCCATTTCCCTTCAGAAATCCATGCGGCACCGTCAGCAGCATGACCAGCCGACAAAATGGCAGCATCAGCCATGTGGGCAAAAGCAAAGACCTTTGCCACTCCATTGGTAGCCATCTTCAACTCATCGCTGAGGGTGGAAGTCCCTAAATATTGTGGGGAATAGCCGATCTTCTGGTCTCTTACACAGTTCTGTGGGCGTAGTGTCTGCTTGTCCAACCATTCGTAGGCAGTAATCCCGTGGTAATAAGGCGAAGTACCCGTATAGAGGGAGGCGATGGCAGAAGCACGGTCGACGGGTGTAAAGTTATAGGCTCCATTGGTAAATACCTTTCCCTCAGTCAGCAGTCGTCTCAGTCCTTCCTCACCATAGAGTGGGGAATAGGTCTCCAGATAGTCCGTGCGCAACTGGTCGATGGTGATGCAGACCACCAACCGAGGGGCTTGTGCAATGACTTGAGCCTGTGACTCTGCATGGAGTCCCAGAATACTGAGCAGGGTGATATACAGGTATTTATTTCTCATCGACGCTTGCAAAAAATGTGAAGTATTGACTGTAACAGCAAACACAATGCCAAACTCCAGATTCCTTCGGCATAGTGTTGGAAGAGACTGCCGATTATGAACAGGATGCACAGCACGAAGGTGATATGCCAATAGCGTGTCTTTTTATCTTTGATGACCTGCCATAAGAAGAACCAGGGCAGTGGATTCAGCAGGATAAACTGCAGGTTGATGTTGACGGTAGGATGTTGCGAGAACAGCATGAGGAATAGTATGATACCAATGATACCCGTGATGAGCATCAGCAGCACATCCCATACCACAAAGGCGCATCTCTTCTTCCACTCGATAAGGAAAAGGATGAGTCCTATACCTAATAGGATAGTCATACACGCTAATGGCGAGAGGGGGAATCCTTGCTTCACTATTTGGATACCTGCTGGTACTGCTAGCCTACGTTCTTTGACCAAAGGACGGTATTCTCCATTCTGGTATATCTGTGCGTGGTCGAAATCGTACATCAGGTTATAGGGTAGGAATTCCTGTTGGCGCAGGTCTGTCTTCCTGTCAGCCAACACCCCTAACAACAGGTCGTTACCAAAGGCAGACCAAGGATTGTTACGTGTCATCTCATGCACCATTTCCCGATAGGTTGGAGTATAGTTTTCCCGTGGCTCATAGACAACCTTTCCTTGGATACACTGTTCGATGATATCCCGTGCCTTTGTCGTACAATTATGATAGAAGTAATTATAGCGGTATACGCGGTTCTCTTCCTTGATGTTGAGGGCGAGAGATTGTTGTAACATTGCTTTCTCCTCATCTGTCAGGTTGAGAACCTGTTCTGTCACCATACTGCCCACACGCCGGTATTCTTCTTGGAAAAAGCGATATGGATAGGCTCCTAGCTCATAGTCGGTGAGTCCAAAAACGAAGCGAAGTGCAAAGAATGGCTTGTGGAAATTAAATATTCCGTAATTGAAGGAAATATCCAGTCCTCCTTTCCGTAGATCGTGGTAACGGATGGCAGTATGTCCGTAGAGACTATAAATTTCATCGTGTGGTTGACAGGTTAGCAAACTAATCTCTACCGAGTCCATCAGAAGGGAGTCCTGTTGGGCTGCAACGGGTGCCGAAGAGAGTAGGTATACCCCAACCAAAACACTTCTTAGAGCATTAAAAATGATTTTTAAATGTTTCACGATGCAAAATTAACCTATATTTTCCACTTAACGTTCGATTATTTCGTTTTTTTTCAATAATTTTGCAGTCGAATTTTGAAAAGATAAAGCAAAGAAAGAATGAAAAAGCTCCTATTTAGTAGCATTTTCCTGGGTATCGGCACCTTGTCGATGCTGGCCCAGAGTGGTACGAAATCACCATATAGTCAGTATGGCTTAGGTATCTTGTCAGACCAGTCACAGGCTTTTAACCGTGGTATGAGTGGTTTGTTTCAAGGTCTTCGAAGCGGTAATCAGGTGAATATGCAGAATCCCGCTTCATACTCTGCGGTAGACTCACTGAGTATGATTTTCGATGCAGGAGTATCAGGGCAGATTACTAGTTTCAAGGAAGGTGGCTCTAAAATAAATGGCAAGACAGCGAATTTTGAGTATGCTACAGCATTGTTCCGTATTTTCCCGAAGTTTGGTGCCAGTATTGGTATTGTTCCTTATACCAATGTCGGCTATTCCTATTCCACCTCTCAGATTATCGGAACGTCCTCATATATTGCAACGACGACTCATGAGGGAGAGGGTGGATTCCGCCAGGCATATCTGGGTCTGGGCTATGAGTTATTCAAGGGCTTCTCTCTGGGTGTCAATGCATCATATTTATGGGGAGAATACAAGCGCTCCGTCACCATGACTGCCACCGATATCTATGTCAATACCCTTTCGAAAACCTATAAAGCGGAAGTCAGCAGTTATAAATTGGACTTTGGTGCACAATATCAGCAAAAGTTGGGGAAAAACGATTTCCTGACCATTGGTGCTACCTTTGGATTGGGGCATAAATTGAATTCCGATCCTTCTCTTTCTGTGATAAACATGGATGCCCAGACAGGTGTAACAGGAATTACGATTGACTCTATCTACAACGGTTTGTCTATCCCGATGACTATTGGCGCAGGTTTTGCCTATAACCATAACAAGTCCCTGATAGTAGGTGCTGATTATCAGTTGCAGCGTTGGGGTTCTGAGGAATTTCCCATGGTGAATGAGGAGACCGACGAGTACGAGTTGTCGAAGGATTTCTATAAAGATCGCCATAAGGTTACCGTGGGTGCTGACTGGATTCCCAATCCGATGAGTCGTCGGTTCCTGAATCGTGTACATTACCGTATAGGTGCCTCCTATGCTACACCTTATTATAAAATACACAAGCAGGATGGTCCTAAGGAGATAACGGTGAGTGCTGGATTCGGTATTCCTTTAGTTAACTCATGGAACAACCGTTCTGTGCTGAATGTCAGTTTCCAGTGGGTTAACCAGTCGGTAAAGAATTTAGTTACGGAGAACTCTTTCCGTGTTACGATTGGTCTGACCTTCAACGAACGTTGGTTTGCTAAATGGAAAGTCGACTAATTCGCTTTTGGCATTTGGCTTTTGGCATTTGGCTTTTGGTTGCTGCGTGTGAACAGCCGCGAGAGCATACGGCACCAGCCATTCATGAGCGTGACTCCGTATCGATGATGACGACTTATGGCGTCAACACGCTGATATCTGACTCGGGTGTCATCAAATACCGTATCGTGACGGAACGGTGGGATGTGAATACCATCAAGCAGCCTACCCGTTGGACCTTTGAACGGGGCATCTTCTTGGAACAGTTTGACGAGAAATTCCATATTGAGGGTTATATCTATGCGGATACGGCATGGTATTATGACCAGATAAAACTATGGGAACTTCGTGGAAGGGTACGCATCCGTAATGTCAACGGACTGATTTTCCGCAGTGAGGAACTTTTCTGGGATGGGATAAAGCATGAGTTCTATTCCTATAAATATTCCAAAGTGGTGACCCCTGAGCGTGAATTAGAGGGCACTTATTTCCGAAGTGACGAACAAATGCACCATTATGAGGTTACTAACAGTGTCGGCTCTTTCCAGTCGTCAGACATGGAACCTGAGCCGGAACCGGAGGAGCCTGCAAAGAATAAGAACGCTGCCGATACTGCCAAGCAGGAGAAGCCAATCCGTCAGGCAGCCGTCAGACATAAGGCAACAACAAAATCCGCACAGCCATGACCTCTCTGATTATAGGACTTCTGGTGACAATGGTATTCTCCGCCTTCTTTTCTGGTATGGAGATTGCTTTTGTGTCGAGTAACCGCCTGCGTGCCGAGATGGATCGTGAGAAAGATGGTCTTTCCCAGCGTGCCATTGCTTTCTTCTACCAGCATCCCAATAACTTCCTGAGTACGATGCTGGTGGGAAATAATATCGCATTGGTTGTCTATGGAATCCTTTTTGCCCGTATCTTTGATACCACCTTGTTCTATTCGCTAAGCGACGGCTTCCGTGTGACGGCAGACACCTTGTTGTCCACCATCGTCGTCTTGTTTACGGGAGAGTTCTTGCCGAAGACTTTTTTCAAGGCTAGCCCGAATGCGATGTTGACCTTTTTTGCCCTGCCTGCCTGGGTGTGCTATGTGGTACTTTATCCCATTTCCCGTTTCGCCACTTTGTTGTCGCGAGGTGTGTTGCGGCTGTTTGGGGTGAAGTTGCCGAAAGTGGAACAAGACAAGGAGTTCTCGAAGGTCGACCTCGACTATCTGGTGCAGTCGAGCATCGATAATGCCAAGAGTGAGGATGAGATAGAGGATGAGGTGGAGCTTTTTCATAATGCCCTCGACTTTGCCGATACGAAGGTGCGCGACTGTATGGTACCTCGTACGGAGATAGAGGCAGTGGACATCGAAGACTGTACGATGGAACAGCTTCTGAACCGTTTTGTGGAAAGTGGTCATTCCAAGATCGTCGTCTATCGCGACGATATCGATCATGTCATCGGCTACATCCACTCTTCCGACCTCTTCAAGACTGCGAACTCTCAACTCTCAACTGATAAGAGAGATGCCCTTTGTCCCTGAGACGATGGCGGCCAGCAAGCTGATGCATACCTTCCTGCAAGAGAAGAAGTCGCTGGCTGTGGTGGTTGACGAGTTCGGCGGCACCAGTGGACTGGTATCCTTGGAGGATATTGTGGAGGAAATCTTCGGTGATATCGAGGACGAGCATGACAATACGAAATACGTTGCCAGGGAGTTAGGGGAGGGCGAGTATATGCTCTCCGCCCGTCTGGAGATAGAGAAAGTCAATGAACTCTTCGACATCGGACTCCCTGAGAGTGACGACTATATGACTGTCGGCGGACTCATCCTGCATGAGTATCAGAGTTTCCCGAAACTCAACGAAGTAGTCAAGATCGGGCGTTTTGAGTTCAAGATTATCAAGAATACGATGACAAAAATAGAACTGGTACGACTAAAAGTGACGGAATAGACTAATTTTTTCGTTTTATCTTTCGTCGTTTCCCATTTATTTTGTAATTTTGCAGGCTGAAATGAAAAATAATGGGCTTTGCCCTTCAATAATTAAATAGTAAATAGTTAAATAGTCAAATAAAATAATGGCAGCAATTGGAAAAATCAGAAGCTGGGGTCCCGTTCTCGCTACAGTGATCGGTCTCGCCCTGTTTGCATTCATTGCCGAGGAGATGTTCCGCTCTTGTGAAGCCACAAGCAACGAGAAACGTCAGCAGGTCGGCGAAGTGTTAGGTAAGAAAATCTCCGTACAAGACTTCCAGGCTCTTGTTGATGAGTATCAGTCAGTGATTAAGATGACCCAGGGTCGTGACAACCTCACTGAGGAAGAACTCAATCAGGTGAAGGATCAGGTATGGCAGCAGTTTGTCAACAATACCATCCTGGAGGCAGAGACAAAGAAACTCGGTCTGACTGTAACGGATGAGGAACTGCAGAATATCCTGAAGGCTGGTACGAATCCCATGCTGATGCAGACTCCGTTCGTCAATCAGCAGACAGGTCGTTTCGACGTGACGCAGCTCACCAAGTTCCTGGATGACTACAAGAAGATTCAGGCACAGCCGCAACAGGCACAGGTCGCTGAGCAGTACAAGCAAATCTATGACTACTGGAAATTCATCGAGAAACAGCTCCGTATCAATACGCTGGGTACGAAATACCAGAATCTGTTGGCTCAGTGTCTGTTCTCTAACCCTGTTTCTGCCAAGATGGCTTTCGAGGACCAGAACCAGGAGAGCGACATCCAGTTGGCTACACTTCCTTACTCTGCTATTAAGGATGCCGATGTACAGGTTAGCGATGCTGAACTGAAGGCTAAGTATGACGAGGAGAAGGAGATGTTCAAGCAGTATGTGGAGAGCCGCGATATCAAATATGTTGATTTCCAGGTGGTAGCCTCTGCTGCCGATCGTGCCGCTCTGATGAAGACCATCAATGATGCCCGTCAGAAACTGGAGAGCGGTGCTGCTCCTGCTGAGGTGGTTCGTAAGGCCCAGTCGCAGATTGCCTATACGGGTATTGCTGCTACCAAGCGTGCCTTTGCTCCTGATATCGCTGCTAAGTTGGATTCCATGCAGGTAGGGCAGGTGAGTGCTCCGTTTGAGACAACCTATGACAATACCGTCAATGTGATTAAACTCATCGGCAAGGCAGAGATGCCGGACTCTATCGAGTATCGTCAGATTCAGGTGGGTGGAGAAACTGTTGAGGCTGCCCGTAAGACTGCTGACAGTATCGCTACCGCATTGAAGGGTGGTGCCGACTTTGAGGCAATTGCCAAGAAATACGACCAGACAGGTGCAAAGCAGTGGCTGACTTCTTCGATGTATGAGAGTGCTCCTTCTATCGATACAGACTCAAAGGCTTATCTCGCTGCCATTACGACGGCAGCTCCCAATGAGGTGAAGAACGTGGAGTTCACCAGTGGTAACATCGTCCTGCAGGTACTCTCTCGCAAGGCAATGGTCACGAAGTATGACGCTGCTGTCATCAAGCACACCATCGATTTCTCCAAGGATACTTATTCTAACGCCTATAATAAGTTCAGCCAGTATGTCAGCGAGAACAAGACACTGGAGGGCTTGGAGAAGAACGCCCAGAAGTTCGGCTTCCGTGTTCAGGAGCGTAAGGATATGGTTAATTCTGAGCATAACGTGGCTGGACTCCGTTCTACCCGTGATGCCATGAAATGGATCTTCGATGCCAAGGCAGGCGATGTTTCTCCGCTCTATGAGTGTGGTAACAACGATCACTTGATGGTAATCGCCCTGACCAATATCAACAAGGCTGGTTATCGTCCACTCGATGCCGTTCAGGAACAGGTGAAACAGGAGGTGATTCGCGACAAGAAGTTCGTCAAGGCTGCCGAGATGCTGAAGGGTGTCAACAGTCTGGATGCCGCTAAGCAGAAGGGTGCTTCTGTCGACAGTGTCCGTCAGATAACCTTCTCCGCTCCTGTATTCGTACAGGCTACTGGTACTAGTGAGCCCGCCCTGAGCGGTGCTGTAGCCGCTGCCAAGACTGGAGACTTCAGTGCAGCTCCCATCAAGGGTAACGGTGGTGCCTTCCTCTTCAAGGTGCTGAAAAAGAAACAGCGTGAGGGTGCAAAGTTTGAGCCTAAGACACAGCAGACTCAGCTCCAGCAAAAGGCCATGCAAGCAGCTGGTCGATTCATGAGTGAACTTTACCAGAAGGCTAACGTAGTGGATAACCGCTACCTGTTCTTCTAAAGAATCATTTCATATACAGCATAATAAAGCCTGGGCATATGCCCAGGCTTTATTTTTGGAACCATTGAAAACATATTTTAGTCCACAGAATCTTACTCTGTTATGGACTGGGATTTGCGATAGCCCATGCCAGTGACGTGGCAGATGAGTTGTCCTGCCTGGTTGGTTACTCGTACTTCCATGGAAGGAATCTTGGGGTGATTGGCTACATGTATGGCTTCGGCGCGTAGGTGATCGCCCTCTTTGGCACTGGATACAAACATGATATTATTGCTGATGCCGAAGGTGAGTTGTCCGCTGTGATTCATTAGGGCGGCAATCGCCAAGTCGGCCAGTGTGAACAACGCTCCGCCCTGACATACGTTCCCACCGTTCAGATGGGCTTCTGTCACCGTCATCTCTGCAACGGCATGGTGTTCGTCTACTTCTGTAATCCTGCATCCGGCATTTGCCGCGAATCGGTCTGTCCGATTCAGTAGTTCCTGTATGTTCATTCCTATCTCGTTTGACATTTCGGCTACAAAGGTAAGCATAATATTTTAATAAGGTGAAGTGGCATTTCAGAAAAACTCAAATAAATTTGCATTTTCGCTCACTTATTAGTACCTTTGCACTCAATTTCAGAAATAACACATCATTGCAATGAATATATCTTATAAATGGTTGAAGGAGTACGTGGATTTCGACCTCACACCACAACAGGTGTGTGATGCTTTGACATCGACGGGTTTGGAAGTCGACGCACTCGAGGAAGTACAGAGTATCAAGGGAGGACTGAAGGGCCTGTATGTAGGTAAGGTGCTGACATGTGAGGCACATCCCAACTCAGACCACCTGCACGTGACAACAGTAGACTTAGGTAAGGGTGAGCCTTCACAGATTGTATGTGGTGCACCCAATGTGGCTGCTGGTCAGAAAGTCATTGTTGCCGACTTAGGTTGTGTACTGTATGACGGTGATCAGGAGTTTGTCATTAAGAAGTCAAAGCTGCGTGGCGTGGAGTCTAATGGTATGATTTGTGCTGAGGACGAGATAGGAATCGGTACCGATCACTCAGGCATTATTGTTTTGCCGGAGGACGCCCAGGTGGGTATGCCTGCCGCAGAGTACTACCACTTGGAAAGTGACTGGCTCATCGAGGTGGACATCACCGCCAACCGTGCTGATGCCCTGAGTCACTGGGGTGTGGCACGTGACCTGTACGCATGGCTGAAACAGAACGGCTATCAGACCGCTACGCATAAACCTTCTACAGAAGCTTTCAAGGTTGACAATCACGACCTGCCTATTAAAGTACGTATTGAGAACACGGAGGCTTGTAAGCGCTATGCCTGTGTCAGTGTGACGGACTGTGACGTGAAGGAGAGTCCTGAGTGGTTGAAGAACAAACTGACGACCATCGGACTGCGTCCTATCAATAATATCGTGGATATCACCAACTATGTGATGATGGCTCTTGGACAGCCTCTGCACTGTTTTGATGCAGACATGGTGAAAGGTCATGAGATCGTGGTGAAGACGATGCCGGAGGGAACACCCTTCCAGACACTGGACGGCGTGGAGCATAAGCTCTCTGACCGCGACCTTGCCATCTGTAATGTCGAGGAACCGATGTGTATCGCAGGCGTATTTGGTGGAAAGGGTAGTGGTACCTACGAGACGACAAAGAATGTTGTGTTGGAGAGTGCCTATTTCCATCCCACCTGGATCCGTAAGTCGGCACGTCGTCATGGACTGTCTACCGATGCCTCGTTCCGTTTCGAGCGTGGTATTGATCCCAACGGCACCATCGAGGCTCTGAAATATGCTGCCATCCTCTGTCAGCAGTTGGCAGGCGGAAAGGTGTCTATGGAGATCGTGGACGAGTATCCTGAGAAGATGGAGAATGCTGTTGTCGAACTGCAATACAGCTACGTACACTCACTCGTCGGCAAGGACATCCCTGTGGAGACCATCAAGAGCATTTGCGAGAGTCTGGAGATGAAAGTACTCTCTGAGACTCCTGAGGCATTGAAGCTTGAAGTTCCAGCCTATCGTGTGGATGTTCAGCGTCCCTGTGACGTGGTTGAGGACATCCTGCGTATCTATGGATATAATAATGTGGAAATTCCTACTCAGTTGAAGTCATCGTTGGTAATCAAGGGTGAGGAAGACCAGAAACATAAACTTGCCAACCTCGTCAGTGAACAGTTGGTGGGTGAGGGCTTCAATGAAATCCTGAACAACTCGTTAACGAAGTCAGCGTATTACGACGACAAACAGGACACACTGGTGAAGATCATGAATCCCCTCAGCAGCGACCTGAACGTGATGCGTGGTGCTTTGTTGTATGGTGGACTGGAGAGTATCGAGCATAATGCCAAGCGTAAGAACGGTAACTGCCGTTTCTTTGAGTTCGGCAATGTGTACAGTAAACGTGAAACAATAAACAATAACCGTGATGCTGCGGCTGAAGAAGAGGCTTTGAAAAAGGGTAATTGGTTATCGTTTAATGGTTATTGTGAAGAGTATCACCTCGGTCTGTGGGTGACAGGCAAGCGTGTGGAAGGCTCATGGGCACATGCCGATGAGGACTCGTCTTTTGCTGAGTTGAGCGCCTACGTAGAGAATATCCTTGCACGTATCGGTGTACAACCTGGTATGCTGGTTCGTAAGAAGTCTCAGAACGACATCTTCTCTGCTGGCCTGACTATCGAGAACCGTGGTGGCAAGCAACTCATAGAGATGGGTGTCCTGACGAAGAAACTGCAGAAGCAGTTTGATATTGAGACTCCCGTTTACTATTGTGAGATGAACTGGACGGCACTGATGAAACTGATCCGTAATCAGAAAGTGCTCTACACGGAGATAGCCAAGTATCCTGCCGTCTCTCGTGACCTCGCCCTGCTCATCGACCAGAACGTGGAGTTTGCACAGATTGAGGAGATAGCCCGTCAGACAGAGAAGAAATTGCTGAAGAAAGTAGAGCTCTTCGATGTCTATGAGGGTAAGAACCTGCCTGCCGGCAAGAAGTCGTATGCCGTCAACTTCATCCTGCAAGACACGGAGAAGACGATGGGTGACAAGCAGATCGAGGCCATCATGAATAAACTCATCGCTCAGTTGACCGCCAAACTTGGCGCTCAGCTTCGCTGATGACAATAAACAATAAACAATAACCAATAAACGTTAGGCTGCGCACGGATGGACAGGAGCAATCCAATAGCAATTCTCTCTAAAAACTTTGCACTTCGTATAGTGAAGTTGGAGAAGTACTTGAGGGATGAAAAAAAAGAATTTACCTTGTCAAAACAGCTCTTAAGAAGTGGAACCAGTATAGGCGCAAACATACGTGAGAGCATTTATGCGCAGAGTAAGGCAGACTTCATCAGTAAGATGAGTATCGCTTTAAAAGAGTCTAGTGAGAGTGAGTATTGGTTAGAGTTATTACATGAGGCTAATTTTCTTGATGATAAGTCATTCGAGTCAATATATAATGATAATAATAAAATATCAGCAACATTAATTAATATTATTAAAAAATCCAAGACCTCTGACGATTAACGGTTATTGGTTATTGGGTAACGTTTATTGTTTTATGGGAAGAGCATTTGAATATCGCAAAGCTGCGAAACTGAAGAGATGGGGTCACATGGCAAAGACCTTTACCAAGATTGGTAAGCAAATCGCTATCGCTGTGAAGGCTGGCGGTCCAGAGCCTGACATGAACCCTGCATTGCGTGCTATCATCGCCAATGCAAAACGTGAGAACATGCCGAAGGACAATATCGAGCGTGCCATCAAGAATGCGATGGGTAAAGACCAGAGCGACTATAAGGAAGTGACCTATGAGGGATATGGTCCTCATGGTGTGGCTATCTTTGTAGACACCCTGACTGATAATACCACGCGTACTGTTGGTGACGTCCGCTCGGTGTTCAACAAGTTCAATGGTAACTTAGGAACACAGGGCAGTCTGTCGTTCCTTTTCGACCACAAGGCTGTGTTTACCTTCAAGAAGAAGGACGGACTGGATATGGACGAGTTGATTCTCGACCTGATTGACTATGGTGTAGAGGACGAGTTCGACGAGGACGAGGAGGAGAACAGCATCACGATCTATGGTGATCCTTCTTCTTTCGGTGCCATTCAGAAACACTTGGAGGAGAATGGTTTCGAGGTGACGGGTGCTGAGTTCACGCGTATCCCCAATGACCTGAAGGACGTTACTCCTGAGGAGCGTGAGACCATTGACAAGATGATTGAGAAACTCGAGGACTTCGATGACGTACAGACAGTGTACACCAACATGAAGCCCGAGGGTGTTGAAGAGTAACGGTTAGCGTTTAGCGGTTATCGTTTATTGTTTATTGTTTACCGTTACTGATAGTCTTTTTCAAGGAACGTAGCTTCAAAAAGCTTCGTTCCTTTGTTTTTGGTGGAGTAGTAGATATAGCGGAAGTTATAGCCGGCATCCTTGTAGGGCTTCATGGCGGTGGCATTCCTCAGCTGCAGTAACATCTGGTCAGTGGGGTTGTTACGACGGATGACGGCGGAGTCGTCGAGCATGCCACCTAACGTATAGGAGTAGGTGAGGGTGTGTGTCGCCTTGTCGAAACTCATACTATCGATGGTCACGTCTTTGGCAATAGGGGCAGGACAGTGCTTCTCGGTGTATTCCTTTGCCTCACGGGCACAACGTTGTTCCAAGGTCTCCTGACAGGCTGTCAAAAACAGACAAGCCACTGATATCCATAATACTTTTTTCATATCCGTACGTCTTGAGGGGCTATCCAACGATAGAGATTACAACCTACGAAGTTACCCAGAACCTCAGCGATATAGACGACGAGCACCATCGGCTGGGCTAACTGTTCCCAGGGTGCCGTCAGGAAATAGAAAGCATCGGCGATGCTATGGGCGAAACCACAGAGGATAAAGACTGGGACACCCAATACCAGTGGCAGCATCTTTCCTTTACGGGCAAACTCCACGGCGGTCGTCATGATAAAGCCGCAACCTATCGCCAAGAGGAAACACGCCCACGCGCCCTTGTCAAGACGACCAGCAAGGATGGCACCGGCCTTCTCTACACAGTCGGGCTGGGCATAGCGGATCATCAGGGCTGACAACAGACAACCGACGATATTACCTAACAGGACGATGACAAGCATCCCCCAGTCACCATGTCGACGGATAAATCCTGCCGTGCCTGTATAAAGTTTCAGTCCGTAATAGACAACAGTAGTCAGTCCGAAGGCAAAGAGTACGGCACCAGCCACACCACCTACACGCAGGTTGACAGTGCCTCCGATGGCAATACAGATACCGGCAAGGATAGCCAGGGGGAAATGGGTTCTGAAGGTTTCTTTCATATCGTTTTGGATAGAATTGTTTATAATTTCTGCAAAATTACTAAAATAAAATCGGATAGAAATAGATGTATCTCATTTTTTTTTCGTAATTTTGCAGAAATATTGTACTTATACGAACAGGATGGACCATATCAGAAACTTCTGTATCATTGCGCACATCGACCATGGAAAGTCGACGCTTGCCGACCGTATGCTTGAATTCACCAAGACGATTCAGGTAACGGAAGGTCAGATGTTGGATGATATGGATCTGGAGAAGGAGCGTGGCATCACGATTAAGAGCCATGCCATCCAGATGGAGTATATGTATAAGGGCGAGAAATACATCCTGAACTTGATTGACACACCGGGACACGTAGACTTCTCTTATGAGGTGTCACGTTCCATTGCTGCCTGTGAAGGTGCCCTGTTGGTGGTGGATGCCACACAGGGTGTACAGGCGCAGACCATCTCCAACCTCTATCTTGCCATTGACCATGACCTAGAGATTATTCCTGTCATCAACAAGATAGACATGCCAAGTGCGATGCCTGACGAGGTGGAGGATGAAATTGTAGACCTGATAGGTTGTGATCCTGAGGACATCATCCGTGCCAGTGGCAAGACAGGTGAGGGCATCGAGGACATCCTGAATGCCGTCGTCGAGCGCATCCCTCATCCCGTAGGTGATGAGAAGGCTCCGCTGCAGGCATTGATCTTCGACTCCGTCTTCAACTCCTTCCGTGGTATCATTGCCTACTTTAAGATTGTCAACGGTACGATTCATAAGGGAGAGAAGGTGAAGTTCTTCAATACGGGTATGGAGTATGATGCCGACGAGGTAGGCGTGTTGAAGATGGATATGATTCCACGTAATGAACTGCGTACAGGTGATGTGGGTTATATCATCAGTGGTATCAAGGACTCCAAGGAGGTGAAGGTGGGAGATACCATCACCAGTGTGGCGAATCCTTGTGAGAAAGCCATCGAGGGTTTCCAAGAGGTGAAGCCGATGGTGTTTGCCGGCGTCTATCCCATCGACCCTACGGACTACGAGAACCTGCGTGCGTCGCTGGAGAAACTGCAACTCAATGATGCCTCGCTGACGTTTGTGCCTGAGACCTCTGTAGCACTGGGCTTTGGCTTCCGTTGCGGCTTCCTCGGACTGCTCCACATGGAAATCGTACAGGAGCGTCTCGATCGTGAGTTCGATATGGATGTGATTACCACGGTGCCTAACGTGACCTATATGTGTTATGACAAACAGGGTGGGGTGAAAGAGGTGCATAATCCGTCAGGACTGCCTGACCCTACACTCATCGACCATATCGAGGAACCCTATATCAAGGCATCTATCATCACAGCCGCCGATTATATCGGTCCTATCATGACGCTTTGTCTTGACAAGCGCGGTGAACTGATAGACCAACAGTATGTCAGTGGTGGGCGTGTGGAACTGCGCTTCATGCTGCCATTGGGTGAGATCGTGATTGACTTCTACGATAAACTCAAGTCGATATCTAAAGGATATGCCTCGTTCGACTATCATGTCGACTGCTTCCGTCCTTCTAAGTTGGCGAAGCTGGATATCCTGCTCAATGGCGAGTCGGTGGATGCCCTCTCGACGTTAACACATCAGGATAATGCCGTCTCCTTCGGACGACGGATGTGTGAGAAACTGAAGGAACTCATTCCGAGACAACAGTTTGACATCGCTATCCAGGCTGCCATCGGTGCAAAGATTATCGCCCGTGAGACAGTAAAACAGGTACGTAAGGACGTGACTGCCAAATGCTATGGCGGTGATGTGAGCCGTAAAAGAAAACTCTTGGAGAAACAGAAACGCGGTAAGAAGCGTATGAAACAAATCGGTAATGTGGAAGTGCCGCAGAAAGCCTTCCTCGCTGTGTTGAAATTAGACTAAAACAAATAGAAAAAACTGAAAATCCTTATAACTATGGCAACAATTGGACTGACACCACGAGATGTGGCCCGTGAACTGGCTAGACGCTACAGTACGATGACACACGACGAGCTGGATGTGCTCGAGAGTATTCTTGTTCCTTTAAAATACCAGAAAGGTGAACTGATCATCAAGGAAGGCGACATCTGTAAGAATATCTACTGGGTCGTCAAAGGACTGGTACGCCAGTTCTATTATAAGAACGGAAAGGAACTCACGGAATACATGGCGACAGAGAATACCATCTGCATGTGTATTGAGAGTCTCTTCAAGGAGAAACCTACCCACCTGCAGATGATGGCTTTGGAACCTACCATCATCTATGCCTTACCCAAGGCGTCGTTGGAGCAGCAGGCCATCAAGAATGTCAATATCCAGATGCTCTATCGTAAGATATTGGAGGAGTCGTTGATCTTCTCCCAGATTCATGCTGACATGCTCCGCTTCGAGTCTGCCCAGGACCGTTATGCGAAGTTGGTGAAGCGGAACCCCCAACTCGTCCTCCGTGCCCCGTTAGTCTATATTGCCAGTTATCTCCAGATGACACCAGAGACGCTCAGCCGCGTCCGTACCTCCGCCCTGTTGGAGGATAAAGATTAATCAGAAATAGAAGCCTGGGCACATTGCTCAGGCTTCTGTCTTACATTACTTTAGTTCTTACAGCGGACCGTGACCCATGCAACTAGTGGTGGTGATGGCGGTCAAAAAGGCGGTGAGGGCTGCTACTATCACCTTCACAGCGACCTCAATAAGCCCCTTCTTCTTCATAACTCTAAACTCTAAACTTTCAACTCTTAACAAAGGCTTTAGCCGTTGCCTTCTCCTCCTTGCTCGTTGCTTGAAGACTCAAAGCCTTCGTACTCCTTGGCCTCCTCGAAGGTCACATCCTTCACAAGCTGCTTTGCAACTGCGTACTTCTGTACGACGGTACCGTTGGCACGACGGGTGTAGCCGGTGACGACGCGGACGGTCTCAGGAGAGAACAGTACTCGACGGGTGGTGATGTTCTGGGCTCCACAGTCCTCAGGAGTGTTGCCTCCAATGCTGGAGAAGCCCACCTTGAAGATACCGATACCTTCCAGTTTCACCTTCTGTCCCATCTCGAAGAAGTGCTTCATGGCTCCACCCAGCTCGTCGAGGACGGCGATGACATCACTTCGCTTCACGGATGCCTGGGTCTGGATGAAGTCTGCCAGTGCCTTAGTCCCTACGAAAGCCTTGTCGTAGATAGCTTTAGCGAAGTACTTGCCGTAGGCATTGGAACGTGAATTCTTGTTTTGCATTTTAACAAATTTCTGACTCATAGTTTTTGTGTGTTTTTAATGGTTAGTACTGTGGCTGTTTGCTATTGGCCGTTAGCAGTAAGCCGTTTAGTTTTTGTGTCGCTCGATTGACGTTACAAAGATAGTACAATTTTCACCATCCACCAAATTTTGGCACCCCAAACGTGCACGAAAACATTCAAAACCCAAAAGACTTATTTTTGCGGCTGCAAAAGTACGTCAAAGACAATGAACTTGACGGAATTGTACACAGATATCCACAGTTCACAATTAAAAAAATAAAAGAGTGTTTTGTTGAATATTATTA
>JAGCOB010000025.1 GCA_017645645.1 Prevotella sp.
AGTTGCGTGTGCGCAACGACGAGTTTTAGCCCCTCCATATAGGGAGGGGTTGGGGGTAGGTGGATGTTTTCTTTAGTTCTTTCTTTTGCGCCAAAAGAAAGGACATTACCTTTTGGTCCTTTTCGAAAAGGACATACAGAGGCTTGGAGGTACCCTCCAATTCGAACAACGTTCGAAAAGAACATTGGTCTGAAAGACCGAAAAAGGAAGATAGAAGGAGTAGGAGGAATAGGAGAGATAGGAGAGGAATAGGAGGAAATGGAGGGAAAAGAGGGGTGGGAGGGGATCAGCCCCTCAGCTGTTCGAAATATTCAGAAGGTTGGATGCCCATTTCCTTCTTAAACGAAGTGGCAAAGTACTTCGGATCCTTGAACCCTACACGGTAGGCAATATCACTAACCCGGAGGGAAGGATTCTCCTGCGCCATTCGACATGCCGTTTTGATACGGTGGTTACGGATGAATCCCGAGACATTCATTCCCGTTACCGCCCTTAACTTATTATATAAGGTGGAGGCACTCGCTCCCATGTCCCGGGCAAAGGCATCACGGTCGTAGTCACTGTCTGAAATGTGGTCGTCCAGACAGCGGATGGCACGCTCCAGAAATTCATTGTCTGCAGAAGGTGCCGTCGCCTTGACCTGCTCGATGTTCTCCTCTGTCGACTGTTGCAGGAAGAGGCGGCGGATACGTCGGCGGTTGGCGATGATATTATTGATACGTACCTGCAGGTCACCCAGACGGAACGGTTTGGT
Source organism: Prevotella sp. (assembly GCA_017645645.1). Taxonomy (GTDB): domain Bacteria; phylum Bacteroidota; class Bacteroidia; order Bacteroidales; family Bacteroidaceae; genus Prevotella. The sequence goes on from JAGCOB010000025.1 coordinate 755, forward strand.
GACATAGTCGTCAGCACCGAGTTGTAGCGACTCGTTACGGTCTTCCTCCTGTGTCTTTGCCGTGAGCAGGATGATGGGGAGGTGGCTGTAGTCGGGATTCTGCTTGATACGGGTGGTCAGCTCATTACCATCCATCTCCGGCATCATCACGTCAGAGACGATGAGGTCGATGTCATGGGCCTGTATGACTTGCAGTGCCTCTACGCCATTGGAGGCGGTGAGGATATGATAATGCTGTTGCAGCAGTTGTTTCATGAGCATGAGCAGTTCGACATTATCCTCGACAATCAGGAGGGTGTAGGCATTCTCGTCAGCCTCGTCCTGCGACAGGTCTTCAAGCGTGTCCTCCTCTTGGGCGGACTCTACGTTCGTCTCCAGGTCGATGATGTTGCTATGCGGATGTTCCGGGTTGATCTGGTGGCTCTCGTCAATCTGGGAACTGGAGAAGGCATTCTTCTTGATGGGCAGTTCGATGATGAAGGTAGTACCTTGTCCCTCGAAACTCTCACACTGGATGGTGCCTCGGTGGAGGTAGATCAGGTCACGGGCCAGGGCGAGACCGATACCCGTGCCAAAGGTGGCGTTCTTACGGTATTCTCCGTCGTAGAAACGGGTGAAGAGCCTCTTCATCTTCTCATGGGGAATACCGGTACCATTGTCACTCACCCGTATGATAATCTTGTCATAACGGGAATTGGTGGCGACATCGACAATGACTTTTCCTTCCTTACCAGTATATTTCGCGGCATTCGACAGGAGGTTGAAGATAATCTTGTCGAGTTTGTCGGTGTCAATCCATCCCATCATACTCTCCGGCTTACAACGGATGGTAAACTCCAAGCCTTTCTTAGCCATGAGGGGCTCGATACACAGGGCGGTCTCTCGGATATAACGCATCACATCCCCATGACTGACACGGAGTCTCAGTTCTCCTGCCTGTGACTTGCTGGTCTCCAGGATCTGCTGTAACAGGCGTACCACACGGGCGATGTTGAGTTCCATCAGGTCGTAGTCATGCCGGTTGTCCGGGGCTTTCTTACGTAAACGCTCCACAGAGGCATCGATAATCGTCAAAGGGGTGAGGAGCTCATGGGTGATATTCGTGAACACATAACTCATCTGCAACTGGTTACGGATGCGCACACTCCGCCTGTACAGACTTCTTCCTATGAAGGCGAAGAGGCCTATCAGGAGTACACTTACCAGGATGATGACAGTAGTTAGGTTCATGGGTTTATGATTGTTTCTGCTGCAAAGATACTCTTTTTTTAGAAATATTGGCAACAGATTGGAAGAAAATGTTACTCTTTCGTTCAAAAATGTTTAAAATCCGTTATTTCTGGTTCATTAATCATGATAATCACGGATTTTAAACTATAAATAATGATAAATAAACTCTATTTGGTAAGAAATGTATTATCTTTGCACCAGTGAAAGAAAAGAGTTTGTTTTTTCGACACTACTCTTCTGAGTAAGAGCGTGAGGTTCTGAAAAGATTTTGTTTAGATTTTTAATGGTTAAGGTTTATGGTTGATTAATTTAGTTTTTTAAAGTATGAAAAGATTCGCTGTGAAGCGAGTCTTTTTTTGTAATGCCCAGCATTACGATAGTTTTTCTTATTTTCTTTCGGTCTTTTAGACCGATTGGAGGGTACCTCCCGCTCGAGCTTTGCTCGCTTGCTACCAACGGGACGCAAGAAACCTCAATTGTCCTTTTCTTTGGCGCAAAGATTTAGAGCCCCTTGATAAGGGGCGGCTATAATGCAGGGTTCCCCTGCAGGTTCTCAACCACCCCAACCCCTCCTTACCGGTAAGGAGGGGACTCAACCACTCCTAAATCCTCGCCAATCTTTGGCAAGGACTAAAAGTCGCTTATTGCAGAAACCGCAAACGCGCCTGTGTTTTAGTAAGGCGGGACGACGCCTTGGATTATTAATGAAAGGGAGGAAGAGGGATGGGAAGCATTGATAAACTTACATTTTTACACAAATTCTTTGTAGAATCAATTATTTAATGTATATTTTTTTTTCTAACCTCCCCCGTCCCCTCCTTGCTAAGGAGGGGCTCCACCTCTCCCTGTGTCCCCTCTCCTCAGAAGAGGGGAAAATTGATTCCGGGCAGAAACCGCCCTCCATCAAAGTTTTGGTAAGATTCTTGAGACCTTCGGAACAAGCGAACAAGTTCGAGCGCACAAAGCTTTCGCCCTACGGGTGAATCTTGAGTTTTTTAATACGCTAACTTGAACCCTTTTAGGAGGCGGTAGCTTGAATAATTTTGAAGTGAAATGAACTGAAACAGAATCATGGATGTGATTCTGTCATGGTATTCTGAGAGCAACGGAGCTATGCTTGCATAAGCGCAGAGGCTCTTAGAATGACATGGGAACTGCAAAGCAGTTTCAGTTCATGTAACGTCTAATTTTGTATAATTTCTTGCCCCAACGGGGCAATATATCTGTGGGAACTTATTTATTCAAAAGGAAGCGCTCGGCTTCGATGGCAGCCTGGCAGCCAGTGCCTGCGGCAGTGATGGCCTGACGGTAGGTGGGGTCAGCACAGTCGCCTGCCACGAAGATGCCGGGGAGTGTCGTACGGGGAGTCCCGTCAATCTTCTTCAGATATCCGACCTCGTCCGTCTCCAGCCACTCCTTGAAGATATCCGTGTTGGGCTTGTGACCGATAGCCAGGAAGAAACCGTCGATGGCAATGTCTACCAGTTCCTCATCAGGCTCCCCCTTGCGCTTGACAAGGTGGGCACCCTCCACACCGTTCTCTCCGAAGAGACCAAGGGTGTTATGCTCGAAGAGGATCTCGATATTCTCTGCTGCCATGACACGCTCCTGCATCACCTTAGAGGCACGGAGGAAGGGCTTACGCACAATCATATAGACTTTGGTGGCGAGGTGGCTGAGGTAGAGGGCATCCTCACAGGCGGTATCACCGCCTCCAACGACTGCCACGGTCTTCTTACGATAGAAGAAACCGTCACAGGTAGCACAGGCAGAGACTCCCTGTCCGTTGTATTTCCGTTCGTCATCGAGTCCTAAGTACTTGGCGGAGGCTCCTGTGGCGATAATCACCGTGTCGGCCTCTATCTCTTGTCCTGCATCATCCCATGCCTTATAGGGCTGGCTCGAGAAATCGACCTTTACAATCTCGCCATCGCGGATATCCGTACCGAAACGCTCTGCCTGTTCCCGTAAGTCCATCATCATCTGGTTACCGTCCACTCCCTGGGGATAGCCGGGGAAGTTCTCGACTTCGGTCGTCTGGGTGAGTTGTCCTCCGGGTTGCAGTCCACTATACTCTATGGGGCTGAGGTTGGCACGGGAGGCATAAATAGCGGCAGTGTAACCTGCTGGTCCACTGCCTATGATTAAACACTTAACATGTTCCATGTTTTAAGGAGTTAAGGAGTTAAGGAGTTAAGGAGTTATAGCAACTCCTCTATTTGCTTCGCGATATTCTCGATTTTCTCAGTGGGCTCAAAACGGGCTACCACCTGTCCTTTCTTGTTGATGAGGAACTTGGTGAAGTTCCACTTGATGTCGGGACTCTCCTTGTAGTTGGGATTAGCCTTTGACAGCATATCGTCAAGAATATGGGCAATGGGGTGTTCCATATCCCAACCTGCAAAGCCCTTCTGTTCTGTCAGGAACTTGAACAACGGCTCGGCATCGTCACCATTCACCTTTACCTTCTTGAAACGGGGGAACTCTGTACCGAAGTTCAGCTTACAGAACTCATGGATCGACTCATCGGTGCCGGGAGCCTGTTGTCCGAACTGGTTGCAGGGGAAGTCCAGGATCTCGAAACCCTGACTATGGTACTTCTTGTAGAGTGCCTCCAGTTCATCGTACTGCGGGGTGAATCCACATTTCGTAGCGGTGTTGACAATCAGTAATACCTCATTGGCGTATTCTTTCAGGGATACGTCCTTGCCTTTTCTGTCCTTGACAGAGAAATCATAAATTGTTTTCATAAGTGTTATTTGTGTCAGTAATAATATCTTCGGACTTTGTCGCAAAGATACGAAGAATCTTCGGGATAGCCAAATGTTTTAGGATTTTTTGTATACAAAAAAGGTGCTCTCCTGGCATATGCAACTACCGAGGGGCACCTTTTATACTGTTACTGTGGAAATATCTTATTTCTTCGCAGCCTTACCGTAGCGGCTCATGAACTTGTCTACGCGACCGGCAGTATCCACGAGTTTGCTCTTACCGGTATAGAACGGGTGAGAGGTGCTCGAGATTTCGATTTTAACCACTGGGTAAGTTTCGCCTTCGAATTCTACGGTGTCATTCGTCTTGGCGGTAGAACGCGAAAGGAACATATCGCCGTTGGACATGTCCTTGAACACGACGGGGCGATAGTTTTCTGGATGAATACCTTTTTTCATTTTAATTGTTACTTATTTATTATTTACTCAAAATTTGGCTGCAAAGGTACGAAATAGTTTAGAGTTTAGAGTTTAGAGTTTAGAGTTTTTTTAGAATTTAACTATTTTTTATATTTCATGTTGTTATTCCTCTTCGACGATGATATCACTCTGAGACACCTCTTCGATGACCTCTTCCTTGGCTTCCTCAATGAGATTCTCCTGGGTATCCTTGATCTCTTCTGCCTCCAGTCCTTGGACGATTTCCTCCTGTTGACGCTTCATCCGCTTGCGCAGACTATATACCATCAGGGAGTTGATGACCTCAGTGACGCCATAGACCAGCATGCACCATCCTAAGATGATGAGGGGCAGTACTGCACTCTCCATGGGTTTGACGAAGATGAGGATACCCACGATGAGCAGGACAATCGGGGCTATCCAGAAGAAGGCACCGACAGAACCGAAACGGCGGGCGGCTATCAGGACAATCAACTGGTTGATGCTGCCTAGGATAATCATGGCACCGAGGATATACATCAGCCAGCGTACGAACATGTCGGGACTGAGCAGGAGTGTCAGTCCGAGGATGGCACTGCCGATGCCGACAATCGGGAAGGCGGGCTGGCTGCCACTGAGGACATGGCCTTCGTTGTCGGTGATGGTATACTCACCAGCATGTCGTCGTGCGTTCCAGTAAGAGATCAGTGCGATGATACCGGAAAGCAGGAACAAGGTGCCGATGGCCATGGTCAGCCACGTGACGGAGTTATCGGGATACTTGAGCAACAAGATACCGATGACAATCGAACAGATGGCACGGAAAAGTGAACTCTGTAGTAGTTTCATGTCTTTTTGCTTATTTTTCCGCTGCAAAGATAGGCAATTTTTCGTAAAATGCCTATCTTTGCAGTATGAAAATGACAACAATCTTTCTGGTACGTCATGGGGAGACGGTGGATAATGCCCGTCAGATCATGCAGGGACAGACACAGGGTGAACTCAATGAAGTAGGGCGCCAACAGGCTCAGCAAGTGGCAGAACGCCTCTCTACAGAGGCGATAGACGCAGTGGTCGCCAGTGACCTGCGCCGTGCCATCCAGACGGCAGAGGTGATCGCCAAGTCTCACGGACTACCAGTCGTGACGACTCCTCTGTTGCGAGAGCGCGACTGGGGTAGTTTTACGGGTCGCTTTATCCCTGACTTACGGGGAGAGACCTGGCCTGACGATATCGAGTCTGAGGAAGCCCTGTTGAAAAGAGCTCAGGAGTTCCTGCAAAAAATGACAGCCACCTACGAAGGAAAACGAGTGGTGGCTGTCGGGCACGGTATTATCAATAAAGCGATATTAGCCGTTTATGCATCGTGTAGTATGAAGGAAGTGCAGCGGATGATGAATGCCGAGGTGCGTGTCTTAACGACGTCCTCCGTAACCATGGCCACCGCCTCTGCTGTGACCACCACCGGAGTGACCACCGCCTCTGCTGAATGAACCGCCACTGCTGCTGCCTCTGCTGAATGAGCCGCCGCTGCTGCTTCTGCTGACAGAACCTCTGCTCATGTCTCTGCTGACAGACCCTCTGCTCATGTCTCTGCTGACAGACCCTCTACTCATATCTCTGCTGACAGACCCTCTACTCATATCTCTGCTGGCTGAGCCACGGTCAAAGTTCCTTGGCTGACGGCTCTCATGATTACCGTGATTCACGTCACGGCTAGGACGGTTCTCGTGATTACCGCGGTTCCAGTCACGGCTGGGACGATTCTCATGATTGCCACGGTTCCAGTCACGGCTGGGACGGTTCTCGTGATTACCACGGTTCCAGTCATGATGGTTCACTGTTGTACGGGTAGAGCTGTGACGTGCTGTATTGTGATGGTGGTGGCGATAGTCTCCACGGTTCCAACCGTCACGCATACCGAAATGGTGGGAGGTGTGATGATGGATGTAGTGGTCACGACGACCGTGATACCAACCTCTTCCTCCTACGACATGCCAGGCATGACCGCCACGATAGGAGGCGTAGAATACCGGGCGACCATAGTAGAAGTAGTCACGATGGGGATAGCGGGCATAGATGCCGAAGTGCCAGAAACCGTCTGCCCAGTAGAGGGGACGATAGAAATAGGTGGCTGCGCGGAAAGCGCTTAACTGCCAGTCGAGGAGGATATAGCTCAGGTCGAGGTTACGGCGCTCCCAGTAGGTGCCATAGACATCGTCATAGCTGGTGACTCCCATGAGGTAGTCGAGGTTGATCTCATAGCATGCCTCATACTGTTCTTCTGTCAGGTTCAGTTCGTAAGCCATCTTGTCTGTCAGGAAGAGGGCTTCGTTGCGAGCCTGTTCGTAGCTCATTGCCTTGCCCGTTGCTGCTACCATCAGCATTGCTACCAGGGCTATCATCATCTTCTTGGCATTCTGCCGAGCTTTTTCACACTCAGCATAGCATGTAAACATGCTCTTCATTCGTTTAATCAAAACCTTCATAATCGTATATATTTTAAAGTTCGACATTTTATTACTTTTCACACTGCAAAAGTAGGAAGAAAATGGGGCATACAAAAAGGATTTCCCCTAAACTGTGTGGGGGAAATCCCTATTCCTTATTCCTATTGGTTTATCAGGTAAAGTGAACGTAGTGATGCGTCCACAAATCTTGAAACCTGGATCCTGAAACTTGAAACCTGAAACTTGAATCCTGAAACTTGAAACCAGTTCCCCAACCCTATTGGGAGTGCGCATCCCCTTAATATCTGTGTGACTTTTAATAAGGAGGGGTTAGTATTTGTGGAAGGTCCAGTGTTGCTGGTCTTTGCTGAGGAGCAGGCGGTCACTGGATAGGGACTCTATTTTGACACGGATGTTCTTGAAGGGCTTGAAACCAAAAGAGTCCTCCACCATGAGGGTGTCGGAGCGTACTTCATAGATGGAGTAGCATTGGATGAAAAGACTGTCGCCGGCGTGTTGGAAGTTGCCGTAAACCTCTCCTTCGTTGATTCCCCGGAATAACGCTACGGAACCGGAGAAGCTGACGTAATGGGTGTCAGAGTCACTCATGCGCCACTGTCCCAGTAAGTCACCAGCCTCGCTGCCCTCCTGACAGGAGGAGAGAAGGAAGAGGGAAGAGACGAGAAGGATGAGGTATGATGTCTGATGTCTGAGGGGGTTATAGTATCTTGCCATGGAAATTGATTTTGAAGTTAAACGTAGAGTTATCACCATAGATGTTTCCCTTGTCGAAGGCATAAGCCGCAGAGAACTGCCAGGGACCTAACTGGTAGATGCCTTGGAACATCGCATCGAAAGAGTGGTGCTTCTTAGCCAGAGGAAGGGAATACGTTCCCCATCCCTCCTGATAGGAGCCCTTGACCAGGTATGACAGGCGGTCGGTGATTTCCCCGTTAATTCCCAGGTGCCATGCCTTCACACGGTTGTCGCTAAACCTGTTAAAGCCATCCTTATTATAGATAGGGGAGGGGATGAGGGGATTACCGGGTGTCATCCCGTAGTGTGTGTAAGTGCCGTAGAAGCTGTGGTTATAATAATCGTCAACACCTGTCACTTTGTCTGTAATCTGACTGCGGATAGGTTCCGGGAAGTCACCGCTGTCCCAATGGATGGGACCTGACTGGTTGGTGGTCTGGAAATACTCGAAGACGGCACCCCGTACATACTGCCTGCCAGGAGTCTTGTTGGTATATTGCAGTCCCCAGAGACCGTCCCAGCCATTACCCTTACGGATGCCGGAACCGTCCTCAAACGGGTTGTCAAGGTACGCCTGTACCTGATGGTGCTGGTTGATGTTCCACCCCATCTGATAGGTCATCACCCCGATGTGGTTGCCATAGACCCAGTCTTCCTTTGCCTCGTTCTCAAAATACTGGCTGTCTCCAGTAGGCAGGATAGCCCTCCAGAACGCCTTCAGGTTGGCAGGTTTCTTCTTGGCAGTAAGGATTCCGTTCACATAAGTGTAACTGGTGCCTCCAAACTGTACGGCATGCTCGATACCGACCATCACAAAGAACCGCTTGGTGGGGTTGGAACGTATATAGAGGTGTTTCTGGTGATAGTAGGCTCCCGTAGCATAGATGAAATTGACATCAGAGTCGTAGAACGCCTTCTCCCGATAGCTGTTGTCCAAGAACTTGCCATAGCCGAAGTCGAAGTTGATCTGCAGCCATCCCTTGGTATAGGGCACTGTCCAGAAACCATTGGTACCGATATGTACCTGTGGGATGGGCTTGGCATTCGTGCCCTTGACGAAGGAGCCTGCGGAGAGGAGGTTGTCACGAACCACCTGTTGCTGTTCCCTGCTGCCCACCTCCAGGAAGAAATCCTTCCAACTGAGGTTGGCATAGCACTGCTGCAGATAGAACTTGTGGTCGGCATGTATGGAGGCCAGCACGTCCACTGCGCCGGACAGGCTCCAATTCCTGTTGAAGGCATGTTCCACCTGAACAGCCCCTCTCAGATAAGCCGTATTGGCACGTGTTCCCAACACATGATGACGGTTGGCAGTCAGTTGTGATGCCGTGAAGTCACCTGTTCCCACGGCAACCTCTGTCGTCAGGTCATAGGTGACCTGTGTCGCCAGCGTGTCCTGTGCTTTCGTCATGACCGGGGTCAGGATACAGGCAGTCAACAATATGATATTCTTATAACGCATAGATTAGAAGATTTTTCCTATAACAATATTCACGAAGGTCTGCCAGAGAATTTTGGCATCCATCCACAAAGACCGATGCTCCAAGTAGTACAGGTCCAGTTCCAGTCGTTTGAGCATCTTCTCCATGGTGTCGGTATAGCCATTATACAACGTGGCATAGGAGGTCACACCCGGGCGGATCTGGTAGAGTTGCTCGTAGCGACTGTCATGTTCCATGATCTGGTCGATATAGTATTTCCGTTCCGGGCGGTAACCGACAAACGACATGTCGCCCTTGAGGACGTTCCATAGCTGGGGCAGTTCATCCAGATGGTGGTTACGCAGGAATTTGCCAATCTTCGTCAACCGAGGGTCGTTTTCCTGTTGGAGCAACTGTTCTCCTTCCTCTTCGGCATCAGCCACCATGCTGCGGAACTTATAGATATAGAAAGGATGTCCCCCTAATCCGATACGCTCCTGTTTATATATGGCTTTCCCACCACTCAGTTTGATGGCAAGATAGCAGAGCAGTATGAGTGGCGAGAAAAGAATCAGGCAGCTCACCGACAGGAGGATATCGAGACAACGTTTCATGCTTCTGCTTTTATTTTCAGGTTAATACAGAGGTTGACGAAACAGTAGAGCAGGATGTCAAAGACGAGAATCCATGTGGAGGAGAAGAATGTGTATAGCCCGTAGTTGAGGATGTCATAGACAATGGACAGTCCAAGGATGAGCACTAATGTCTGGTGCTGGGACAGCCCTGACTTCATCAGTTTGTGGTGGATATGGTTCTTGTCGGCACTGAATAACGGCTTGTGGTGGACGAGTCGGTAAAGGGTCACCCTCATTACATCTGCAATGGGTACAAACAGCAGCGTCAGGGGAACCAGTAAGGCTTCCGGGCGTGTCTGCCAGATTTCTGTGTTGTTAGAAGCACACTTGATAAACAGGAATCCTAATACAAAGCCTAACGACAGTGACCCTGAGTCGCCCATGAAAATCTTAGTGTTACGTTCCGGTTTGCCAAACAGGTTGAAATAGAGGAACGCTATCAAGGCTCCGATGACTCCTGCCGCCAGGAGGGAATAGGTATGGACAAATACCTGGTAATGGATGAAATACGCCAGAAAACCCATCAGTGCTATGATGGAGAGTCCGGCAGCCAGCCCGTCAATACCGTCTATCAAGTTTATGGCATTGTCGATGAGTACCATGATGAAGATGGTCAGGGGAATGCCGATATAGGCAGGAATCTCACCGATGCCAAACAGTCCGTAGAGGTTGTTGATATAGAGTCCGCAAAAGGGTAGGAGACAGCCTGTGGCTATCTGTATGATAAATTTTGTAGGAGCATTGAGACCTACCAGGTCGTCTATGATGCCGGTGAAGTAAATCACCATCAGACCGATGAAGAAAACGGCACTCCAGATATTGACAGACAGGTTATATTTGTTTGTAAGGGGTACGTACATCAAAATGACCAGGAAGGCTATCAGCATGCTGGGAAAGAACGAGATGCCCCCCATCCGAGGAACAGCGTTCTTGTGTATCTTCCGCTCGCTGGGGATGTCGTAGAGCCTTTTCCGCTTACAGAAATCAAGAATAAGCGGAGTAAACACCATCCCACATACCAGACTTAATAAAAATGCAACGAGTAGATATTTTATCATAAGCAATTTGTCTGCTGTTATATTAATATAACAAAGAATTGCCCATTATATTGCATGAACCCCTAAATAATGATGCTAAAAAATGTATAAAATAGTCAGGACTGTTCATTGGCAACGACTCTCCTGAGGCGACTCTGATAGCCCCAGCGTATGACGCGCTCTGGCATGAGACGGAAAATGAGGCGTGAGACAGGGTAGATGTATTTCAAGGAAAACACCCCATGTAGTTGTCTTATGCCGTAGATGTAGATACAAAATTCGTTCCATGCCTTGGCTTTGCTGCGGCGTGAATACACGTCAGCGGCAAACCGGAAACGGATGATTACCTCAGGAAGGTTTGCCATGCGATAGCCTTGTCGGACGGCATCATACCACAGTGCTATGTCTTGGCTGGTACGGAATCGCTCGTTGTAGTGGAGACCGGCATCGAAGATACGTCTGCGCATCATCACCGAAGGGTGTGCCAAAGGACATACTTTGTGCATGGTGTTGACGGCTTCCTCGTGTGTGGCTGGGTAATGGCGTATGCCCATATTCTCGTGCGTGTCATCGAATTCCTGTAATGAACCACCGACAATATCGATATCCGGATGCTCTTCTAAATAGCGATGTTGCAGTTCAAAACGCTGCGGATTAGAGATGTCATCGCTGTCCATGCGGGCTATAAGGTCGGTGGTAATAACCCCGATGCCATCGTTCAGTGAGCGTGTAAGTCCCAGATTCTGCTTATGGAGAATGGTTGTCATGTTTTCACCTATCATGGTCTTCCACTTCTCCACCACGGTGTTCAGCTCGTCAGGCAAGGGACCGTCAATAACGGCAACAATCTTGTCAGGTCTGAGCGTCTGGTCATTCCAGATGCTTTGCATGGCTCTGTCCAGATGTGCCGGGTTGTTCTTGCTATATATGGATAGAAGTACTGTTATTGTCATTTGTCGTCTGTATTAATAGATAAAAAAAACAAATCAGTGGTGGCGGATGAACGACAGCCCGTCTCGTAATCCTTTTACAATGCTCTTAAGGTATTGCCATCTGGGTGCCATGAGCAAGGGATAGGCAACAGCCTTAAGACCGAACATGAAAAAATTACGCCTTTTCCAAAAAGAAGGTGTATAACTACGCTTGGCAAGAATGATATAGTTCCTGAACTGATAATACAGTCGAAAAGGACTTGACCGTTTGATGGGCAACCGGGTTTCCATACCTTGATAGTGCAGAAAGGAAAGTCCTTCAGTCATGAATGAGTCAAGACCAAACCTTTCCTTTGCCCTCCATCCCCATTCGTTATCTACGCCGTCAATGAACAGTTCCTCTTCAAAGAGGCCTATGGTGTCAAAAGTGCTGAGACGGGTAAGGCTATAGGAAGAAATGATGGAATACATCTGTAAGAAATAGAGACCAGAGAGTTCAAACCGTTGGATAGTGTTTTGGCGGGTGATGTATGGCTTCCCGTTTTTTTTGTTTATCGGTACAGGTCCTACTGTAGCTACTTTGTAACCGTTGTCTTCCAGCAAGGTGTAAGCCTCTGCCAGTCTTCCCACCAGTCTTTCGTCACATAGACTGTCCTGGTCGCTGAAGAGTACGAAGTCCATGCCTGATTCTTTCAAGTGGCGGATGCCTATGTTCTGTGCAGCAGCTATTCCCTTATTTCCCATCAGTGGCAGGTAGTGGAGCCTCTCCTTGTTGCCGAAATGCTGTTCGTGGGTCACGTTGCTGTTGTCAACTAAACAGACGATATCCACTTGTGGCAGCAGTCTCCCGACAGCCTCGTCTACCGACTTGATTTCCGGGTTGTATAAAACAATGAGTGCTCCAATCTTCATGATGAATTACTTTATAACCTTTATGCCGTCTTTAATACCACGGCACATGTGTTTCCAACAGTCCCTTCCTCCTTTTACAAGCAGGGGGAAATAGATAAAACGGGCGGTGTATTTCACGCCAGTGGCAATTTTCCATTGCAAAGGTACGTATTTCCTCCGTAACAGCCAAAAATAGTTGCGATATTGATAATAATAGCGGAAGGGAGCAGAGATGATGACAAGATATTTGCCGATGTGGAATTCTTTCTTACCGACTTGGTGCCGGATGGTGACATGAGGAGTAATGCCGCACTCATAGCCCATGGCCTCGGCACGCCAGCACCAGTCATAGTCAACGGCATCGATAAAGAGACTGCTGTCCATGAATCCCACATGGTCAAGTGCCTCCCGGGAGATGCAACTGCCAGAGGAGATGACATCGCGGCGGCGAATGAACCATCCGTCATCTGTCACAGTGTCATGATGAATCACCGATTTATAGACCTCCTGACTCTCCTTGTGGATGATGCGCGGACCAAGGATGGCGAGTCTTCGCTTGCTTGCGATTCTCTGAAAAGCATCAGCCATTTGTTGTGGGAAGTCGACGGGAACGCGTGAGTCCTGGTCAAGGAAAACGACATGGGTGGCATCGCTGTTTTCCAGAATGTGGTGCAAACCAATATTCTGAGCTTCTGCAATGCCCAGGTTGGCTCCGTTTGAAAAATAGGTCATCTTCCCGATTTGATGTCCTGAGACAGACGGCTTGTCGGAGTTGTCCACGACAACCCCCTCTACAGTCTCTGCCAACTCCTTGATATGTGTGATGTCTTCTTCTGTCGGATGATACAGGACAATGATAATTTCTGTCTTTATCTTGTTCATGGGTGTAGTCTGCGGTATAGGTATTTATAATATAGAAATTTTGCAAATGATCCGTAGCCTAACTCTTTGAGCATTTCCCAGTGCTTCCTGTCGTGGTGCCAGATGTTGCTGATGTTCCTCAGTTTATGAATCAGTTGCCGACGGCTCCTGTTGCTGGCTCCGAGCGTATTGTCCCCATGCTGTCGATAATAGACTAAAGGTTCGCAGACGGCTGATACGATGCCTCCTTGACGAAGTATGCAGAGGACGGTCCATGTGTCGTGCATCGTGGCCTTAGGGGCAGGACAGATGACACATTTCCTGGCTTTGCGGTTGAACATCATGGTACATCCGGTGACATATTCAAAGACTCCTCCGCGCTCAAACGTAGTAAGAAGTTCTGGTCTGATACCTATGGTATCCCACATTGACGGTTCAATGACTTCCAGCTCTCTGTTGACAACCAGCAGGTCGGAAAACACAGCAATAGGTCTTTCCGGCATCTGGAGTTCCAGGTCTGCCATATGTTTCATCTCTTTCTCTATTTTGTCTGTTTTCCAAACGTCGTCCTGATCACAAAACAAATAATAGTCAGCATCAACGTGTGTCAGCATACTGAGAAAATTGTCCTTGGCACTGTGCTGACTGGGGTAGTCTAAAATCTTGAAATTGTCATGGGTAGCAGCATATTGGGCAAGTATGTCATATGAACCGTCACTGGAACCGTCATCGTGCGCATAGATTGTCCAGTCAGTGAAAGTCTGTGCATAAAGAGAGTCTATCTGTTCTCTGAGAAAGCGTTCTCCGTTGTATGTTGCCAGCAGGATGACAGTCTTTTTCTTCTTTTCCATGATCTTTATTGTTTCCCTTGATGAAGGCTTCGCAGATATTGATGATGTTTCTCCCTGTATAAATACTTGTACCGCAAGTATTTGAACACAGAGCCGTAGCCAAGTGCATTCAGCATACGATAGTGCTTGTAGTTGGCATTGATGCTTTTCCCGATGTTCATCAATTTGCGAATCCTATTATATTTTGACCACTGGTTGACCCCCAGTGTGTTGTTCCCATGCTGTCGATAATAGACCAGTGGTTCGCGAATGGCTTCTACAATCCCTTTCGAGCGTAGTACACAAAGTGTTATCCACGCATCATGCATAACAGCGTTGTCTGCCGGATATACGACCGTCTCTTTGGCCTTCCTGTTGAGCAGCATGGTACAGCCCGTAACAAACTCAAAGGCTCCTCCTTCATCAAAGGTAGTAAGGTATTCCGGGTGAATGCCTTCCAATTCCCACATGGACCTGTCAATCAGTTGCATCCGGCTGTCGACGACAAAAAGGTCAGAATAGACTAATATAGGTTTGTTTTCTTTGTCTTCTATTTCTTTTATCTTGGAAATTTGTTTTTCTATTTTATCCCTACACCATTTGTCATCTTGATCACAAAAAAAGTAATAATCTGCGTCAACAGCCTGAAGCATACTGAGAAAATTGTTTTTTGCACCATGTTGACTCGGATAGTCAAGAATGATGAAATTATCAAATTTCTCAGCAAACTCGTTCAGGATATCAGAGGTATGGTCCGTTGACCCGTCATCATGAACGTATATCTTCCAGTCCTTGAAAGTCTGCTGGTAAAGGGAGTCCAATTGTTCCCTGAGGTACTCCTCCCCATTATAGGTTGCCAATAATATTGCGATGTTTCCCATTTGCTGCTATTTATTTAATCCATATTCCTGTTGCTTTGCCGTTGACGATTTTATGGTACTGTATGTAATTGACGATGAGTCCGGGTAGATGGACAAGGCACATTACCATAAGCAGATCATTGATGTCGTGGGTCGTTTTTCCGACACAGACAGCAAGCGGTAAGAATATGACAGATGCTATGATGGTGAATACAAGTTGCAGATGTAATGCTCCGATTCCATTCAGCACAAAAGAATATCTCATACTCAACAATATGATGAACTGATAGACAGCAGAGATGAGCGTGATGGAGAAAGGTACATATGCCTTCCCTTGAATCCATATATGATAGACGGAATCGGAAAATACAGTCATGACGGCAATGATTACCAGTATCAAAAGCATAATTTTGTTCAGTGTCTTATTTGCTTTCCTGATCCAGGAGAAATCCTTGCGTTCGTAAGCATCTGTCGTGGCGGTCCAATAAGGTACGCAGATGATGGTGAACAGTGTCATCGTGACAGTAAAATATCGGTGGGCAATCTGATAGGGAGTCACCATGCTGGGGGAGAATAGATGGGAGATCAGGATGTTGGATGTAAAAAAGAGGATGATGGCTGGAATCTGAAGGAGAAAGAACTTAACACCTAATGAGAATAATTCCCTGATGGCACTAACGGTCACGAATCTCAAAGACGGACTCAGCATCTTGTACTTTCCCATAAAAGTAATAGGATAGCAGATGAGGTATATGAAAAGAGGCGCTCCTGTATTAATCAGTGCTATGAGTAACATGGAATGATACCCGTTTTTATAGACAATAAACGTTCCTAACAATATCAAGGTGTTTCCCAGACATCCCAGGAGATTATTGACGGCAGGAAGTTGCAGTCCCATGTAGAAATTGCCTAAAAACTTAAATACGAACGTGTTACATACCAGAATAGTTGTAACAAGAAGTATGATGTCTAATTGAGGTACCTTCGAAGGATCCACATTTAATAGCTGATAATTGTCTGCAAACAGTTCACCGACAATCATTAATATGGCAGAAGGTATGATGATGATGACCAGCATGGCAAGGGTGGATGACACCATCTCCCGTGCTTTATTGATATCGTTCCGTGCCATGTATACAGCCAGCTTATTACGCAGCCCATTTCCCAGTCCGATATCCAGATTATCAATCCACAATAATACGGAACCTATTGTCAGCCACACCCCGTTTTCATACACACCCAGACAAGAAAGTGTCAACGGCACTAACAGTAATTGTACCAGTGCCGTCCATGCCTTTATGAAGAACGATGCCAGTACATTTTTCTTAATAAGAGAGGTCCTTCCGTCCTCTCCGAGAAGCTTGTCCTTGATGTTGATCCTTTTCTTCATGGGATGGCGTTTTCTTCTTTCGAGATGACAAACTTGAATTTGTCGGTCACATAGACCGTAAGAGCCACAAAAAGCATCAGTGTATAATGGAGAACCATATAGCGGTAATAGAAGATGCCAAAGATGGGTATGGCTGAAAGGTAGAAGTACATCAAGTATTCACCTAAGGTATATTCTGTCCGATGAGGCCGTTTAAATATCACAACCGTTATGAGAAAGAACAATGTACACCAGATGACCATGCCCAGTGGTGAAAGGTCAAGCATGATATCCCCAATGTATGATGCGAACACACTCATCTGGAAACCTTGCTCGCTTGCCCTTTCATTCCGGCGGTCATCCGTATTGTCCTTGTGAAGCAAGATGTATGTGATAAGAGGGAATTCACGTTCTGTGGTCATATAATTGAAATTTCCGTATTCCCAGAAATAACAGAAGTTCAGATAGTTTTGCCCGCTATACTGGGCTACACCGCCTGTCGAGCCTTCATTGCGGTCACCGAAGCGGGCATCAGTGACGGCTGCCAGGTAGATAAACATGATGATAGCAATGGGGATGACAGAGAAACGTAAGAGTGTACGGGCCTTGCTTGAGAGGAATTTATGAAACAGAATGATACATGACAGGAACATCATCGCATAGAACACGACCTCAGTCCGGTCAGCCATTTGCATGCAATAGATGGGACTTGTCAGTGAGGCAAAAAACAGTAAGACAAGGAACCACCATGGCTTTTTGTCGAAGCAGAAATAATAGAAGAATAAAGGAATGGCAAGCAGGGTGGAACTTTTGAAGAAGTATAGAAACTTTAATATGACAGGCAAACCCTCTGCCTTTATCTCTGCAGGTGACTTGAAGCCTGTGTTATGCTCGAACTTGATGGTTGCCAAGTCGCCTGATAATATTTCCAATGTGGAGTCTGCAACAAGATAAAGGTTCAAGAATGCTACACTTATAAGGAATATGCTCACAGCCAGTGGTATGATGGGATTTGTTGCGGAAATCTTCGTCAGGTCTTTTTTGTAAAGCATTGAGAAAGGCAATATGCCAAGGGTGATGAAGAAGCAATACAGCAACGTTGCTATCGGGGAAAGCACGATATCATAGTCAAAGAGTACGCCGCCGTCGCCAATAAAGTCACAAATTACCACCACGATGCACACCAAAGAAGTGAATGCGTAGAGTCCGGATATATACACACAGACATCAAACCCCTGATGTCTTCTCCATAGGTAAAATGTGAGTAATGTAAAAAAAATGAACGGGACGAACAGCATGGTGATGCGTTTGAAGACCTAAAAGTTGAAATGAAAGTCTTTCCTTGCCAGATAGATTATCGTTGCAAAACAAGCCAGAAAAAGCATTCCTGCCACGAAAATCATTCGTTTGGGACCTGACGGTTTGACAGGGACAGTTGCTCCTTTAATGACAGTAAAGGCCGGGGTACGTTCCTGTATCTTCGCCTTGGCTGCCTGCATCTGAGTGTTCATGGTGTTGTAGTTGTTGAGTTTTAGTTCCATCTCACTTTCCATCTCCTCCGCTTTCAGTCGGACACTCTGCATGGCAATATTGACATTACCGTCTATATAGGCACCATAGCGCTGACGGGCTTTCTCATATTCCTGTTTTGCTTCTATAGCCAATTGTTTGTAATAGTTATAGTCGATACGTGCCTTATTGGTGCGGTAGTCAGTGATGAATGCTTGCAGTCTGTCTTTGATGGAGTCTGCCATCGTCTTACAGACAAGAGGATCCTGGGCTGTCGTGTTAATCGTGATAACCCCTGTCTTTTTATCTATTTTGATATTAATATTTTCTCTTGCTTTCTCAAAGATACTATTCTCATTCCTGGAAATGTTATAAGGGTCGTATCCGTTCTTACTGCCGCCTTCGTCTTTTTTCTTGATGAGCAAACTCTTAAGCCCGTCGATAGGATAGCCCCACCACGCCTTCTTCTGGTATTTTTCCAAATAATCATGGTAGGAGACAATATGCTCTTCTTCCTGTTCCCTTACTTTGATATTCATCAGGTTGGACACAAAACCATTGTCCTCCATCAAATCGGGATAGAGAAGTGGGGTGATAGCATCAGATGTTTGCATTTCACTGAAATTAAACCCAAAAGAAGAAGCGATAGACCCAAGGACGCCTCCGGCATCACCACTTTCCATCTCAGGAGCCAATTTGACTTCTGAAGAATAGTAACGTGGAATACTGAAAATATAAATACACGAAACAACGAAGACGACAGGCAGAACCTTATAGAAAAGTTTCTTGTTGTTCTTGATATTCTTGAAGACGACACGTAAGTCGATGACGTTAGGGTTACTCTTGTTATTATCCATATTCATTTACTTAAACAGGTTAGCAATTGTGGCAGCCATTGTAGCCAGGCTGGCTCCTGATGTCGCCATGGCCATCTTTTCTGCCATCGTCATCTTACCCTGTGCCTTGCTGGGGACGATAATCTCACAGCCAGGTTCTATCTTTGCCTTGGCTCCAGCCCGGGCTATCATACCGTTCATGTAGATGATATAGGTATGTTTCTTGCGGGCACTCTTGCTATAGCCTCCAGCCTGGTTGATGTAGTAGCTGAGTTTCTTACCCTTCTTATAACCGATGGTGTTAGGATGGAGAACAGCACCGTTGACCTTGATGGTTCCGTTATACTGTGGGACAAAGATCTTATCGCCTTCCCGCAGGATAAGGTCCTCCTCACTGCCAGGATGTGCCAGTGCCTTGTCCAGCTCGATACCGATGGGGTAGGTATTGGGAATCTGGAATTTCTCCAGTTCATTCTTACTCTGTTTCTCTGCCAACTGGGCGATAGCCATGGCATTGCTACTTCCCAATGCCGTCTCCATCAGGTTGTTCTGTTGTTCACGACGTGCCATATTAAGGGCTTCCTCCATTTTGTGACGCTCTTCCTCATTAACCTTCCGTTCCAGACGGGCTCCCTTGACGTAAGCATATTGGTTGGGACCTCCTGCCATCTTGAGGACATCACTCAGGCGTGTCTCCCGCTTCGAGAGGGAATAGATACCAGAGAACATAACCTCTCCTGATACAGTCACATTCTGTTGGACGCTATAGCCGGCACTCTGATGGACGAATACCTCATCGAAGGGCTGTAATACGAATCCGGGCTCACCGTCAATGAAGAGACCGTCCTTCAGTGCGAAGGAATAGGTACGGGAAATCATAGAGTCTACCCGTTCACTGGCCGGATTGACCATCCGTCGTGCCACCTCTACCTTACTGGTGGATGCGGAGTTCTTCAGTCCGCCAGCCTGTAGGATGAGGTCTTCAATCGTGGTATTCTCAGAGAAGGTATAGGTTCCGGGGAACTGCACCTCTCCCAGGATGGTCAATGTCTCTTTCTCCTGGATGTCGGTACGGGTAGGAACGAAGAGGACATCCTCACTCTGCAGGGTGACATCAGGGACGGTCTCGTTCATGATGCCCTCGATATCCACGGCAATAGTCGTCAGTTTCCTGTCGGCTTTCATGCGCTGGATGATACCATGTCGGGCAAAAGCATATTCCGTGACACCAGAGGCAGCCTCTATCACGGTACGTACACTGTTGATCTGTTCTCCTATCTGGTACATACCAGGACGGAAGACGGCACCCTTGACTTCCACCATATTCTCATAACGGGGAATGATGGAGTCGACAGTGACAGAGTCATTGTCATACAAACGGAAGGAATTGGCATCGAACTCCTCGACGTTAAACACATTGTATTTGCCTGCTGCTTTCCGATAGACACGGGTGTATTTGGTAAAGGCATCACCGGTATAGCCTCCGGAATAGCGGAGGAGGGTAGCGAGCGACTCGTTTGCCTTCATCTCATACCACATAGGACGTTTTACCTTACCGTCAATATTCACCAGGTTGTCGTAGGTACCTACCTGTATGATGTCATTGTCGGCCAAGCGGACATTACCCGTCAGTTTGCCATTGAGCATATAGTCATAGACATCGACGACACTCAACAGTCTGCCACCACGGAACACCTTGATGTTACGGAGGGTACCCAGATCGCTGATACCACCAGCCATGTGCAGGGCATGGAATACCGTAGCAAAGGCAGAGAGCGTATAACTGCCCGGTTTTCTGGCCTCACCCATCACATGTACTGTAATGGTACGCGTCTGTCCTAGGGTCATCTGGATCTGAGAATCCTGATAGAAGGATCCCAACCGGTTCCTCAGCCGTTGCTTCGCCTGTGCCACCGTCAATCCGCTGAGTTCGATGACACCGCCATTCTCTACCGTGATGGTACCGTCAGGGGAAATCGTGGTACTGATATTGTCACGGGAAGCTCCCCATACATCGATATTGACGATATCACCAGGTCCCAGCACATAACTCTGGGGTGTGGCGATGTTCATCTCCGGTTCGAAGGTCAGGTCCCTGCGGTTAAAGATATCCCGTCCGAAGACCTTTTTCTTGTTTTTCTTAGTCTTATACCGTTCCAGTTCGTTCTGCAAGTGTTTGACCAACTGGGCAGTATCCTGGGGTATCCACGCATCCAGTTCCTCCTCCAGTTCTATGTAATCAGGATCATTGGCATCATAGGTGCGGTTGTTACGATAACCGGTGATGCGCCCTTGGGCATACTCCCCGGCATACCTCTCATTTTCCAGGTAGTCATCATAATCCATGTCGGACTTCTTTTGGGGAGACTGTCCTGATTCCAAACGGCTGATACCGTTATTGGTACGCATACGGTCCTTGTTGTCAGCATTACCTACCGTCATACTGGGAGATGTAGCACCGTTCTGCATGTCGTAATACATCTTCCGTACCTTACGGATCTGGGCGGCAGTCACTCCCCGTTGCAGCAGACGTGTCACAATTTGAGACTGGGAAGTTCCCTTTGCACGCTCTTGCATGACATATTGGAGTACTTGGTTATCGGTCATACCAGATTGTGCCCATCCTATGGAAGTTGCCAGGATGAGACACATGATGATAGTGAATGTCCGTTTCATCATAGATAGTGTATATACATTATTATAATAATAACACGCAATGGTGTGAATTATTGCGCAAAAATACACATTTTTTAGGAAATAATCATGGAGTTTGGAGAATTTTGTATATCTTTGTCCCCGATTACACTATTGAATGCTTGGGGTTGACTGGATTTGACAGCAGGCTGAGATGGTACGTAAGCATGCGGAGTGAAGACTGTATACTCCATAATCCATTCGGTCGGAAAATTAATTGGCGAAACAAAGTACGCTCTCGCTGCCTAAACGAAGTACAGTAGTTTACTGGCTTTATCCTCTCACTAGGTGAGGGGACGAGACATCGCTCTTCTGGATGTTGTTCCGAATCAGGAAGGTATAGCGGTGCAGGACAATCGGAAATAGTCTCTTGGAAGCCTCGGCTGGGGGATGAAGTTTTAGAGGATAAGGTCGTAATTGGTGGCTTGGGTCTTGTTACGACACGAAAATGAAGACCAAGATAAGCATGTAGAAAGCGTATGGTTTCCCTGTTTGGACGAGGGTTCGACTCCCTCCAGCTCCACAAAGTTTTTACTGTATATCACTGACTGTCAATCGGTTGGTGATATTTTTGTTTTACCTTTCGGGGGCGATTTTGCTAAAAGGCGCTATCGCTATAGTCTGTCCATCTATCTGTGATTTGCGTATTTGTCTGTAGGTGAGATATTTATGTTTGTGTTTTGGTCTCGATGCTATTCTGATACGACATTTTGGGGACAATATTGG
>JAGCOB010000026.1 GCA_017645645.1 Prevotella sp.
CATTCTTCTCAGGAAGCCCCAGTGTCTTGTGACAGTAGTTCTTAAAAGTTTCACCATCGTTCTTTGCATAGTCCACTTTCGCCTCCTTCTGATAGTCCTCGTTGGCAATGATGATTGCAAAGGTGTTCCTATTTACACGGCTAACAGTTGGTATGTCCTTATCGACAACATCGATGCCAACAGAACCCGTATGAGCAATATCTTTATTGGTAGTTTTGTTCTTTGCGATTTTGTTCTTTGAGTCAGATTTATTAGCAGGACCTTTGATAGCAGCTAATACTTCATTTTGCTGCGGAAAGATGTAACTGTTATAAACCGTGAAGTTGTCCAGATAGTTGAGTGATAATAGTTTGTCAATCCATGCTCCTTGTTTTCTAGCCTTATCAAGCCAAAGATAGGCGGTTTTAATGTCTTTTGTAACGCCTCGACCGTAATAATAGCAATAGCCTAAGTGTTTTTGTGCATCAGCATCTCCATTCTCAGCAGCTTTCTTAAGCCAATAGGCTGCTTTTTGGTAGTCTCTGGTAGTGCCATCGGCAATGGCATGTGCAATTCCTACTTTACTTTGGGCTTTGACGTGCCCTTGTTGGGCAGCTTTGGTATGCCATTCTAATGCCAAAGTATGGTTCCTATACTTATAACAATTTCCTATAATAAATTGTGCTTCGGGGTCTCCCTTCTCAGCAGATTCAATGTATTTGTTATAATCTTCAATCTTATCGCTATCAATGTATTGCAAATGCGTAGGTTTTTTGCTTTTTTCTTGTTCTGTGACTTCCTTTAGGATATTTTTTGCCACACTTCGGCCTAAATCATTCCATTTTTCCATTCTTTCAATTCCTTGGTTACAATAATAAATGGTTTTTTTAAAATCTTGTGGAACGCCCAAACCATATAAATATAAATCTGCCAAAATAAGACAACTGATATTATCTCCTTTTTCAATAGCTTTTTGTGCCCAATATACAGCTAGGGTATAGTCCACTGATATCCCATAACCTTTTTCATAGCAACTGGCCACTCGCTGCATTCCTCTTGTGTTTCCTGAGTTGGCTGCTTTCAGGTACCAATATAATGCCTGCGAATGATCTCTTGTACTTTCAGATGCTACATCATACATAAAGGCCAAGCCTACTTGGGCTTCGGCATGTCCTTGATTTGCAGCTTTTTGATACCAGATGGCAGCTTGCCCCCAATCCAATTTTTTTCGGTAGTATTCACCAATTTTATATTGAGCAGCGGTATCACCTTTCGTGGCAGCGTCAATATATTTCTGATAATCATCTTGCGCAATGGTAACGTCTGTAATGAGCATGCAAGCGAAAAAGATTATAATTTTCTTCATAATTACATAATATTGGTTGCCAATTGTGCAAATATAAACATTATTTGCCAATTCTGCAATTTTTTCGATAGTTATTTAATAGAAAAGAAAGAAATCCCGGCATGACAGGTGGGGCGAAATGTCTTCGTCATCCTGCTAATAAAATGTGGCTGCCATAGCGGCAGCCACACAAATGGTTAAGTGGATTGTCAAGATAGTTTTTTCATACGTCTTACTTGAATAGCAGTTGTGCCATCTGATACAGGCTTCTTCTCCAGGTGAGGAATTCGTGGGCTGTGCCTTCTGACACAAGACTATCTACATTGAAGCCTGCTGTTTTCAAGGCATCATAACTAACCTTGATATTATCGGCCAACTCTTTCTCCTTTTCACCGCAACTCTCGAAGATAACCTTTACAGCCTTGGGATCCTTGATTTCGTCAGGCATATAGATACCGCCGCTCAGCAGTCCCCAATAGCCGAATACCTCAGGACGACGCAGGGTGATGAGTTTGGTCTCTACACCACCCATTGACAGACCAGCCATCGCACGGTTCCACTTGTCTGCCTTGGTTAGGAAGTTGGCATCGATAAATGGAACCAGTTCGTCAACAAGTAATGTCTCGAACTCCTTCGCAGTGAACTGTCCGATGGTACCAAACTTAATATCATTGGTCAGACCATACGCCATTACGATGATGAACGGCTTGATCTTTCCGTCGGCAATCAGGTTGTCCATGATCAGTCCGGCATGTCCTTGCTTGCCCCAACTGGTCTCGTTCTCACCCCAGCCATGCTGCAGGTAGAGGACGGGGAACCGCTCCTGAGTAGCCTTGGCTCCCTTGCCGCTCATTTTACCGTAGGTAGGTGGCAGATAAACCATAGCTGTCTGCATCTTACCCAGACTCTTTGAATAGAACAACACCTCCTGTATATTGCCATGAGCGATGTTGGTGCGGCACTCGTAGATGTCCTGATCCTTAGCAGGAATCTCAATACCGCTCTCCCAACGGCAAGAGCCGAAGTAGTTATGTGTGCCGGGATCGTTGAAGACGCCACCGTCGATGGTGAGGTGATAGTAATGGAAACCAGGATCCATCGGACCCTCTGTCGTTCCTACCCATACACCATCCTTATCCTTGCGCAGTACAGTACCGCCACGACCACCAAGACCCAGACTGACAATCACAGACTTGGCATCTGGAGCCTCTATGCGGAAGCGGGCAAAACCCTCGCTGTTCACCTGCGGATACTCCTGTCCAGGCTGGTTCATGGGGTTGGCTACCCAGTCATCCTTCGGTACATAGTTGTCGCGGGCAACATCGAAGTCGCGTATGACGGCCAATGAACGCTTCGCCTTGAAGTTCTCGTCGAAAGGCAGGGGATGGTTGTTGACACCCAGCCAGGAGTCCTTGTCGCTCAGGTTCCAGAAAGTCACGTTCTTGATGACATCCTTATGCTTACGGAAAACTTTGAAGATACGGTTGTACTGGTCCTCCTGAATGGTAGCGATATAAGGAGCCTGTGGTTTAGCCTCACCACGTGAGAACATCAACTGACCGCCACTCTCCATATTGGTACGCAGGTCAAGCTCAGTGATGTGAATGGTGTTGACAATCTCGCTGAAACGAGTGATTGCCTGGTTGAGAGCCTCTTCATCGGGGAAGTAGATGTTATAGTGCCCCTGCATACCGATACCGTCGATGGGAACACCAGCATCCTTCATCTTCTTCACCATCGTATAGATACGCTCACGCTTGCCGGGATCCACACAACTATAGTCGTTATAAATCAGCACACCTGTCGGGTCAGCCTCGCGGGCAAATTCGAAAGCCTTGGCGATGAACTCGTCGCCACAGAGTTGGAAGTGCTTGCTCTGACGATAGGGACTGGGAGCATCAGCACCTGGACGGAAGGAACGGAACATCATGTTGTCGTCCGCCATAGCCTCGTTCACGACGTCCCAGGCATATACTACATCCTTATAGCGGTTGACTACAGTATGGATATGATCGCGTAGACGCTCGTAGAACACCTCTTTCTTCACGGGCTTACCCTTCTTGTCGGTAAACATCCAGTCGGCAAACTGAGAGTGCCAGCACAGACAGTGACCACGCATCTTGATACCGTTCTCACGGCAGAAGTTAGCGATCTTGTCGGCCTTCTCGAAGTTCCAAACGCCCTCCTGAGGATGGATCTCGCCTGGTTTCCAGTCATTCTCGGCAGTCACACTATTAAACTGCTTCTTGATAATCTCGATTTGAGCGGGATCAGTTACATTCATCTGATTGACAGCCACACCAATCGTGAAGAAATCCTTATAGGCATCCTTCAACCCCGGTCCTGCAGCATAATCTACAGGGCGTCCCCACTGTGCAAAAATGGACGTGCTGCTTACGAGCAATACGGTCAGTAAAAATAATTTTCTCATAGTTTTTTGTTTTTATCCCTGCATGATAGCCGTCCCTTATCAAGGGACTCTAAATGTGCGTCTGCAAAGTTAGTCATTATTTTTCTATCCTCATATCCTCAAATGTATCATTTATTATTCTATATGTAACATAATGTATAAATTTATTCTTTTTTCTAGAAAAAGATTATTGGATGGAAAGTTGTGTCCCGCTATAGTTAACGGTCATCACCTTGCCGTTGGGTAAGGTGACCACAAACTGTCGCTGCTCTGGCATCGTCCGGAATGTCCCCTCCCGTTGTCCGATGGTCAGTCGCTGCTGACCGTCATCCCACAGGAAGGTGATACGTGAGCAGGCACCCTGCTCGTAGTCGTTGGTATATCCGTCATCCTCATAGAGTGTATAGACCGCATTGGTGCCGGGATAGATATGGATTTCCATGGGCGTGTGCAGCGTCTTGGAGGCGACATAGGGATCGATGGCAAGAGCCAGGATGCTGCCGCCACGGACGAAGACAGGGATGGATGCCTTGTCAACAGCTGTCGTAACAGTTTGTCCTCCGTCATAGTGTTGTTTCGTACGATAGTCATACCAGCCAGTCTTGTTCTTTGGCAGGTAGGTCTTCCACTCTTTGACACTGGGTTCCGTGACCGGACTGACGAGCAGGGACTTGCCGAACATATACTCATATTTCTGTTGTAAAGCCTTTTCGTCATCAGCGAAATCAAAGACGAGCGGACGCATGAGGGTGGAACCTTCGAACGAGACGGCTGCTGCCTCCGTGTAGATATACGGCTGCAGGCGGTAACGCTCCAGCAGACACTCTTTGATGATGTCCTGTGCCTCTTTGCCGTAGTTCCACGGCTCTGTATTACTCATATAGCCATGGACACGCATCAGGGGCAGGTAGACAGAGGTCTCTATCCACCGCAGCATCCTTTCGATATAGTCGGAATTAGTATACTGGTCACCGGGACGGAAAAAACCGCCGGCATCATACGTCCACCAGGGGATGCCTGCCGCCTGCATACCCATTCCTGCCGTCAACTGGCGACGGAACGTCTCCCAGTCGTTACCCACGTCACCCGACCACAAGGCAGAACCATAACGCTGGATACCGGGGAATCCGCAACGGGTCAGGATCATCGGACGCTTTCCGGGCTGGTCGTGCCGCAGTCCCTCATAGACGGTCTTGTTGACCAACAGGGGATAGACATTACGGACCTCTTCACCAGACCATTTCCCGTGGTTGACGCGTCTGCCTGCCAGGTCGTCATTCTCAGGCTCCGTGGCATCCTGCCACCAGGCATCGATACCCAAGGGCAATAGCCGCTGGCTGAAGTTCTGCCAATAGGATTGGGCAGCTTCTGGGGAGAAGAAGTCTATCCAGTCGGTTTCCGGGATATAGTGTCCCTCCTGTCCCATCTGTCGTCCCACCTCCGAGTTCTTGTCGATCTTCGACCATACGCTGACCATCAGTCTTACACCCTGATGGTGTAGACTGTCTGTCATCCGTTTTGGATCAGGATAGTGGTCTTCGTCAAACTGCATGGAGTTCCATCCGTGCTTTCCCCAGTACTGCCAGTCTTGTACGATGACATCCAGTGGCATCTCCTCCTGCCTGAAGCGGTCGGCGGTCTGCAGGATTTCGTCCTGGGAGTGGAAACGCTCCCGGCAGTGAATATAGCCCGTTGCCCAACGGGGCATCAGCGGAGCCTTGCCAGTCAGTTCACGGTATGTGGTGATAATCTCGTCGGGAGTACCGATGAACACGGTATAGTCGACACATTGTGCGACGGGCGAGTGGAACACTGTCTCGTCGGTAACAGGACGGTAGTAGACGACAGGCTGGTCGCCTTTCGACAGTTCCGCACTGAGGCGATGTTTTCCCTTCTTGAGGTGTACGATGGTCGAGGCGGTAGGCGGCAGCCATAGGTTCTGCATCTCAATGACCGTCTGTCCGTCGATGGTGAGGTGATGGCGACGTGCCATCTTTTGTCCCACATCGAGGAGTAGGGCATAGTCACCCTCTTTCTTCACGGAGAGAGTCGCCTTGTAGATATGCTGTTCGCGGACCTCCTGTTTGTCGCCCTCCGTAGAGGTGACGTTGACAATCTGGCTTTTGGCTTTTTGCCCTTGGCTTTTGGCAAGGGTGAGGGTAACAGCCTGTTCACTGGGATTGAACTCCGTGAGTCCGTAGTTGTTCCACAGCAGTCCATAGCCTTTGCTGGATACCATCATGGGGATGGATATCTGCGTATTTACCTGAGTCAACCGACGGGAGAGGCCCCGGATATTGCTGTAGCCGTCCTGAAATTGTCCGAGTCCGTAGAGGTACTCGTCCTTCGGGGAGGCGATGGCAAGGGAGGCACCCCCGTTCTTCATCTGGTGATGGGTCGCCTTGAAGACGGACTTGCCGTCGGGAGTCTTGACGACAAGTGTCCCATGGGTGTTATCCACTTCCACCTGGAGGTCGTTATCAACCTCCTCGTGATTGACATACAGCCAGTCGGGCAGGGTGTCCTGAATGGTTTTCTCAGTATACTGGACACGCACGGCGTTCTTCGCCACCTTCCTGACAGTCACCTGTCCGTTTCCGAACGGCTGTGCTATAGCACAGCATATACATAATGAGGAAAATATGTTCATGTTGCAAAGATAAGTGTTTTTGATGAGAGTGAACGTTCCATTTGTATCATAAATACCTATATGATGTAACATCCCATGAAAAAAGAGTGGAAAAACGATAACAGAATAGCAGGAAAAAGCGTATCTTTGTCATCAATCTATAAACCAATTTAAACTAAAAACCGACATGAAGAAAGTATTATTATTCGCATTAACGGTATTGCTCTTTGTAGGTTGTCAGCAAAACCAGCAAGAAGTGAACAATCCCGTCCTGACTATTGAAGGCGGTCAGATTCAGGGTGTATTAGCCGATAATCCCGGTGTGTATGTCTATCGTGGCATCCCCTATGCCGCTCCTCCCATCGGTGAACTGCGCTGGAAAGAGCCGCAGCCCGTGGTGAAATGGGACAGTGTTCGTATCTGTGACAAGTTTGGGCACCCGGGCTATCAGGCAGTGCATTATCCAGGTTTCTATGCTTCTGAATGGGGTTATGGCGACGAGGCTCCCTATAGTGAGGACTGCCTCTACTTGAATGTCTATACCAAGGCTCCTGGGGAGGTTGACAAGAAATTGCCTGTGGCGCTCTGGATTCATGGTGGCGGCTACCGCGAGGGCTGGGGCTCCGAGCCTGAGTTCGACGGACAGGAGTGGGCATCGAAGGATGTGGTACTCGTCACCATCAACTATCGTCTGGGTATCTTCGGCTTTATGCCTTACGGTGAGCTTTCTGCCGAGAGTCCTCATGGAGTGTCTGGCAACTACGGTATCCTCGACCAGATCCAGTCGTTGAAATGGATCAAACAGAATATCGCCCAGTTTGGCGGTGACCCCGACAATGTCACCATCTTCGGACAGAGTGCTGGAGCAGGCAGTGTCCGTACCCTCTGTGAGTCGCCCCTCGCCCGTGGCCTATTCCACAAGGCTGTCATCATGAGCGGCGGTGGTCTGAATATTCCTCCGAAGGACGGTGAGGCTGCCAAACCGGCAACGCCCAACGTGAAGTTCTTCACCTACAATCCTACCTTGAAGGAAGCAGAGGCAGAGACCAAGAAGGTGATGGACTGGGCAGGACTGACCGACCTGAAGAAGATGCGTGAGGCATCGACGGAGATTCTCTATACCGTCACGCAGTTGTATAACATGGTCAACAAGACCGATGTCATCGTGATGCAGCGTCCTATCGTCGACGGCTATGTCTGCACGAAGAGCTTCGACGAGGCGACCCGTGACGGTACCATCGCCGATGTGCCTTATATGATCGGCTATACCCTGAATGACATGGGGGACATGGCTCCCGGTATCGCAGAGTTCTGCAAGGTGCGCAACAGTAATGGCAAGAAAGCTTGGGCGTATGAGTTTGCTCGTCCGTTGCCAGACGACGGAAAGCATCCGGAGATTACCGACCGTCTGAAAGGTGCCTTCCACTCCTCCGATCTGTGGTTTGTCTTTAAGTCGCTGAAACACTGCTGGCGTCCTTGGACACAGGGTGACTGGGACTTGGCGGAGAAGATGCTCACGGCATGGACTAACTTCGCCAAGTACAGTAATCCGAACGGACAGGAGGATGGCGCATGGACGCTATGTACGGAGGAGAGTCCGAAGTTCATGCTCTTCAAACTCGACGAGAAGGATACGGAGCACTCGGAGATGGGGGATCCCATCAAGCCCTGATTCTTTAGCAACTCAAAACAATAGACTATAACTGACATGAGAAAACTATTAACAGGCTTAACGTTGCTGGCAGTGCAGATGTTGTCGGCACAGACTTTCCAACTGACCCCTGACGGCTATTTCAATCAGGGCGGTGTCGATGTGATGGCATTCAGCGACTTCTATCCTGAGGGACATCAGGGTGGTGTCTGTGTGATTATGAACGGCCAGCGTATCGCTACCAACGGTGATATCCGCATGGAGGCGACACCGGGACAGTGGCAACCTGTACCCAAGCAACTCAATAGGAAGGTGGAGGGCAACAGGATTGTCACGACGTTGTGCTATCCGGACTCTTCCCGTCATCTCACAGGTTTCAATCCGATGGTGTATCCCGACTATCAGTTCACCTATCAGGTGAATGTGGAGAGTCAAGGTGGGAGTATCGTTGTTACCGTCGATTTAGACAAGCCCGTACCTGACTTCTTGTTAGGAAAGGTGGGCTTTAACTTGGAGTTCTATCCTGGTTGGCTGTTTGGTAAACCGTGGCTGATGGATAACCAGTCGGGCATCTATCCGCAACAGCCTAACTCACCCATGATGACGACGCCTGCCAATAATCAGCATATCGGTGACTTCTTTAACAGTAAGAGACAGAAGGCAGACATCGATCACCTGAATGCGACGGGTTATAGTCCTTACACGGCAGACCAGTTGATAGCTGCTCCCTATGCCGTAGGACGTAAGTTCACCTCTCGTCCTGATGACGCCTATAGCAAGTTGACGATAGAGTCACTGACGGAGCCGCTGAAACTCTATGACGGACGTATGAACCATAACAACGGCTGGTTCGTGTTGCGCAGTGACATCAAGGCGGGTGCGACGAAAGGTGCTGTGAAGTGGGTGATAACGCCTAACGTCGTCAGCGACTGGCAGTATAGTCCTGTGGTACAGACCTCCCAGATAGGCTATCATCCCATGCAGGAGAAACAGGCCATCATTGAGACGGATGCCCGTGAGAATAGTCTAGCACAGGCACAACTAATTCGTATCGGTGCCGAGGGGGAGACGGTTGTCAAGACCATCCAACCTACCGTATGGGGTAAGTTCCTGCGCTATCGTTATCTGAAAGTAGACTTCGGTGGTGTCCGCCAGCCGGGGCTATATAAAATAAGGTATGCGAAATCGGAATCTTCCGTCTTCCGTATCGCTGCCGATGTCTACGACCGTGGTGTGTGGCAACCTGTCATCGAGTATTTCCTCCCTGTGCAGATGTGTCACATGCGCGTTAGCGAGAAATACCGTGTCTGGCATGATGCCTGTCACATGGACGATGCCCGTATGGCTGCCGTTGGCAACCATATCGACGGCTATGCCCAACAGCCTGGCTTGTCGAAATACAATGAAGGGGATATCGTTCCTGGAGTGAATATCGGTGGATGGCACGATGCTGGTGACTTCGACCTCCGTATTGAGTCGCAGGCAGGCGAGGCGTATATCCTTGCCCTTGCCTATGAGGCCTTTCATCCTGATATCGACGTGACTGCCATCGACCAACAGCGTCATCAGGTCGAGATCCATGAACCTGACGGCAAGAACGACATCCTGCAACAGATAGAGAATGGTGCCTTGACAGTGGTACGTAGCTATCAGGCGTTAGGCAGACTCTATCGTGGCATCATCTGTAATAACCTCCGCCAGTATGTGTTGCTGGGCGATGCTGCCGCTATGACCGACGGACAGATCGGTAATGATGACGACCGCTGGATATTTACCGAGGACAATCCCTTCCGTGCCTTGTCCACCGTTGCCCAGTTGGCTGGTGCCAGTCGTGCACTCAAAGGCTATAACGATGCACTCAGCAAGGAGTGTCTGGATATTGCCACTACCGTCTATGACCAGACACAGGTGAGTGGTTTCATGGAAGGCATGAAGATGCAGGCTGCCGTAGAACTCTATCTGACCACAGGACAGCAGTCCTATCTTGACTTCATCCTGGACCATCAGGAACTTGCTATTAGGGGCATCAACCGTTCTGGTTGGTTCATGGCTCGTGTCGTCCAGAAGATGGAAAAGATGAACGACGAGCGCGCTCGGACATTTGCTGAGGCTTTCCGTGCCGCCCTGCCTGGCTATCGTGCTGCATTGGAGAAACAGGTAGCCGAGACACCCTATGGTGTTCCATACCGTCCGTCTATCTGGGGCGCAGGCTGGGACATCCAGCGCTTTGGTTTTGAATACTATTTCCTGACGAGTGCCTATCCCGACATCTTCCCCAAAGAAACGGTGTTCAATGCCCTGAACTTCATCCTCGGCTGTCATCCGGGCAGCAATAACGCCTCGTTTGCCTCAGGTGTGGGGGCCAAGTCCGCCGGCATACGGTCTAAATCGTGCTGACTGGTCGTACATCCCTGGTGGTGTCGTCTCAGGTACAGCCCTCATCCGTCCTGACTTCCCCGAACTCCTGGAATTCCCCTTCCTCTGGCAACAAGTGGAGTATGTCTTAGGCGGCGGCTCGTCCCACTATATGTTCTTAGTATTGGCTGCACAACAACTTTTGGAGGATTGTCGGTAAGATTTATGAAACCGTCTCGTACAGTCAAAAAATGGTTGTCTTTGTGCTTTTTACCAAAAAATGTGTATCTTTGCACTCAAATAGAAACTAATAAGAAAACGATCATGGTACAAATTAATAAGGTCAAGAAAGGTCATTAAAAACTTTTACAGATATGAAACTATCAACCAAAATCTTCATGTTAGCGTTGGCAGCGATGTTCGTTGTCAGCACACCTGCTGAAGCGCAGTGGGGCAGTCTGATTAAAGGAGCCCGCAAGGGCTTGGGTATTAAGACCAAGAAAGAGAAAAGAGAAGAAGCTGCTGCAAAGGAGGCACAGCGCAAAAGGGATTCTGTGCAAGCCGTCATTAACAGTATTACGCCTACCATTCCGCAACCAGCCCCTGACGGTACGAGGACGATGGCGATTCTGTGGCAGGGTAAGACAAAGATAGCTACATGGGATCCCGTGAGACTGGAGATTACGTTCAACAAGAAGTATGAAAGTGGTGAACTGGCTGGTCAGGATGTGAAGTATATGCTCGACCCGATAACGGGTGTTGTGAAGAGTAATATGGGCAACGAAGTAGGACGTATCAGCAATGATGGTACGATTGTGACTTCGAAACTGGGTACGCTCAACTATGATGCAAAGACCAATAAAGTATCGTTTAATGGTGAAGTGATTGGCGAGGCGACGATGCAGAAAGCCACATGCTACCACATGACTGTTGGCACGTTCGATGGACATGTGAGTCCGCTACTGACGACATTCGCACTTATTGGTGCACTGCTCTCGCCGGAGCAGGTGGCAGATATCCATGCCGACAAAATAAAACAAGACCAAGAGAAAGCCGCTCGTGAAGAGAAGGCACGTCAGGAACGTGCTGCCCGTGAGGAAGCTCAGCGGAAAGAGTGGGAGAACTTGAATTGTGAGATTATGGCGAGCAATGGTATAACACTGGGTTATGTAAGGTCGAACGGTGTCGTCGAAAACAGTTCTCATATCACTATCGGCTACATCAAGCAAAATGGTGTTATTGAAGGATCAAACCATATCACCATCGGCTATGTATCAGGTAACACGGTAGAGAAATCAAACCGTATCACACTCGGATACTTTGATGGTCGCACTTTTGAGAAGTCGAATCGTATCACTTGCGGCTATTACAACAGTGGTACTTTCGAGGCGAGCAACCGCATCACCATCGGCAGGTTTAGTGGAAAATACAACCATACAGTCATCGCTGCCTGTTTCTTCTTTTTCTTCTTCCCAGATCAGGTGAATCAATAAGTAAAACAAAGAACTCATAAATTATAAGACAAGATGAATAAAATATTTTTATTGGTGGCTTTCGCAGCCATGACGATCACAGCAAGTGCACAGAAAAGTTTCGAACTGAGATTCCTTGGTACATACCCCGACATCATCGACTTTGCATGGAACTTAGTCACCATTAACGACGATGATCCAGAGGGAGAAACTGACGAATCGATGAATGCCGTCAAGGCAGCATTGGAGAAGTATCGTACGGGTATGGATTTGAATGAGAACGAGACACTTACTGTTGACAAGAAAAACGGTTTCCTGGTCTATGAGTCCAGATACGATCAACATTTGTTGAGAGTTGAGATGTGCTACTGGAACGAGGCTGACAAAAAACATAAACTGTTTGTCTGCTCCACATGGTGCTATGAGAATGGCAAACCCAGTCTGGGACAGTTTGACGGCATGTGTTTCCTCCGTTATAACAATGCCACGAAGAAGATGACCTTCTGCGAAGCCCCTGGCTTTGAAGTGAGTTATGACAATACCACCTACTCGCTGCCCCGCACTGGCAAGGACATCACTGTCACCAAGTGGAATGCCAATGGAACAAAGACGGAGAAGACACTGAAGTGGAATGGACATGGTTTTAGCAAGTAAATATAACGTGATATGATACAATCAATGACGGGCTATGGCAAGGCTGTCGTAGTCTATAAGGGAAAGAAAATCAATGTAGAAATCAAGTCGCTCAACTCGAAGCAGTTGGACCTGATGACGCGTATCGCTCCCCTCTACAGAGAGAAGGAGATGGAGATCCGTCAGATTGTCGCTGAGAAGTTGTTGAGGGGCAAAGTGGAGATGAGTGTCTGGATTGAGAAGGATGCCTCAGCTGAGGCGACTCCTGTGAATACGGCGCTGATGGAGAACTACTACCAGCAATTGAAGCGTTTTGCGGATGAGCATGGTCTGACAGGTATGGACTGGATGCAGACACTCGTTCGCATGCCCGATGTGCTCACAAAGACAGAGGTAGAGGTTCTTGACGAAGAGGAATGGGCAATAGCCCGTACTGGTGTCGAGGAGGCAGTACAGCACTTAGTAGACTTCCGTACACAGGAAGGTGCTGCGTTGGAGAAGAAGTTTGCCGAGAAAATCGACAACATCGAGCATCTGCTGGCAAGTATCGAACCATACGAGAAGAGTCGCGTAGAGAAAATCCGTGCCCGTATCTTGGATGGCTTGAAACAGATTCCTGAGGCAGAGTATGACAAGAACCGCTTAGAACAGGAACTCATCTACTATATTGAAAAACTGGATATCAGTGAAGAGAAACAGCGTCTGACGAACCATTTGAAGTATTTCCGTGAGACGATGGCAGACAAAGCAGGTCAGGGTAAAAAACTCGGTTTCATCGCCCAGGAGATGGGACGTGAGATCAATACAACTGGTTCGAAGTCGAATCAGGCAGAGATGCAGAACATTGTGGTGATGATGAAGGACGAGTTGGAACAGATTAAAGAACAAGTGCTGAACGCTTTATAGTTCATAGTAATGAAAGGGAAACTGATTATTGTAAGTGCGCCGTCAGGGAGTGGTAAGTCGACCATCGTAAACTGGTTGATGCAGGAGCATCCGGAGTTGAATCTCTATTTCTCGATATCGTGTACGTCCCGTGCCCCTCGTGGAGAGGAGAAAGATGGTGTGGAGTATTTCTTCCTGACGCCAGAGGCTTTCAAGGAGAAGATAGAGAACGATGAGTTCTTGGAGTATGAGGAAGTCTATGAGAACCGTTTCTATGGTACGCTGAAGGCACAGGTGGAACGGCAGCGTGAGGCTGGACAGAATGTGGTGTTCGACGTGGATGTGAAAGGTGGTGTGAATATCAAGAAACACTATGGTAATAAGGCACTCAGTTTATTCATACAACCACCTTCTATTGAGGAACTTAGAAGACGACTTGAGGGTCGTGGTACGGATACTCAGGAAGCGATTGAACAACGGCTTGCTAAAGCAGCATACGAACTGACCTTTGCTCCTAAGTTCGATCGTGTTGTTGTCAACGACGACTTAGAGATAGCAAAACAGGAGACCTTCAATATCATCAATGACTTCCTGAAATGATCAAGACAGGCATCTTCGGCGGTTCGTTCAATCCTATCCATTGCGGACATATCGCACTGGCAAAGGAAATACTCCGGCAAACGGAGTTGGACGAGATATGGCTGATGGTGTCGCCACAGAATCCATTGAAACGCGAGGCAACTGATTTGTTGGAGGATGACCTGCGTTTCCAACTGGCACAGAAAGCATTGGAAGGGGTAGCGGGTGTTGAGGCTAGCGACTATGAGTTTCATCTCTCCAAGCCATCTTACACATGGCATACGCTCCAGCATCTCCAACAAGATTATCCCGACAGGGAATTCATGTTGGTGATAGGAGGAGATAACTGGGAACGTTTTACACGATGGTACCATTGGAAGGATATCCTGCGAGGATATGACGTGGTGGTATATCCCCGTGAAGGACAGGTTGGTACGATACAAGCGGAACTGTTGCCTGTATCGAGTACGGAAATCAGGGAACGGGTGAAACAAGGAGCGTCCATCGAAGGCTTGGTGCCTGATGTGATTATAGAAGATGTCAAACGACTTTATCGTTAATTGAGAATTGAATAAGGTCTTGCAGATAGTAGGATGGCTATGGAAACCCATACGTGTGAATGCGGCATTCTTCGTGTTCATGTTCGCCTTGGGCTATCTCTGTACACAGACGGAAATTCGTCTGCATCTGAAAGGCGCCAAGCCCTATGAGTTGTCTGCTACAGAACTCTTCTTCGATTTGTATGTCCTTTGTGTTTTACTAACGCTGATACCTCAGAAAGTCCGTATCTGGATTCGTGGTGTCATTGCTTTCATCCTTTATGCTGTTGCCTTGATAGATATGTTTTGTTATGTGCATTTTGAGTCGACACTGACTCCGACGATGCTCATGCTCTTTTTTGAGACTACAGGACGGGAGGCAGGCGAGTTCTTGGATTCCTATTTAGGATGGGACCTCATCACGTCGAAGACGGGATGGATATTGCTCATAGCCCTGTTACATATTCTTTGGGCAATCTTCAGTGCATGGTGGAAGAAGAACCAGGGGGACAGATCTCTGATGCCATTTAGAATCAAGCGACCTGTCCCTTTGATTCCGCCCATCATAGGTGTTTTTGCCTTTGCCCTGTTTGTCTATAGCGCTATTGCTTGCTGGCCTAACAAACAGGCGATGGTGCGGTTGATGTCGAAAGCGAATCTTGGAGAGGTGGAACATGAGTTGACAATGAAGGGATGTGCCAACCTCTATCTGCCCATTCATCGCATGGTGTTCAGCCTGTATGCCAATCGTCTCGCCTCTAAGCAGATTACGCAACTGTTAACAACGACAAAGAAAGTACAAGTTGACAGTTGTGACTTCCGCTGTCCGCAGATTGTATTGATTATCGGAGAAAGTTATAATAAGCACCGTTCCCAGTTGTATGGTTATGACAAGCCTACAACGCCCTGTCAGTTGAAACACATGCAGGATAGTACGCTCATCGCCTTTACCGATGTGGTGGCTCCTTGGAATCTGACGAGTTATGTGTTTAAGGATGTGTTCTCCCTATATGCTGTTGGAGACAAAGGCAACTGGACAGACCAACCGATGTTTCCGGAGATATTCCGAAAGGCTGGCTATCACGTGACCTTCCTTACCAATCAGTTCTTACCCAAAGCTGGTGAGGCTGTCTATGACTTCAGCGGTGGTTTCTTCTTGAATAATCCTGAACTGAGTAAGCTGTTATTTGATGACCGTAATAAGAGACTCCATCGTTATGATGATGGTATAGTGAAAGAAATGGATGCACGGGCGATAAAGAAACGTTATGCCCACCAGTTGACGATTCTCCATCTGATGGGACAGCATGTAGACTATCGGGGACGTTTCCCTGTGAAGACACGCAGGAAATTCGCGCCTGCCGACTATCCCGACAAGAAACTGACAGAGAAACGGTTGCAGATTAATGCAGACTATGACAATGCGACGCTTTATAACGATTCTATCGTTGAAGAGGTTATCCGTCGCTTCGATCACCAGAATGCCATCATTATCTATATGCCTGACCATGGGGAGGAATGCTTCAACACGCTTGATTACTATGGTCGTAACCACTCGGCAACCATTGACTATCGTCTTGCCCGTGAGGAGTTTGAGATACCTTTCTGGATATGGGCTTCAGAACCTTATCGCTTGTCTCATCCTCATGTATGGGAGGCTATCAAACGTTATCGGAACCGTCCATATATGACGGACTTGTTGCCGCATACCCTGCTGTTCTTAGCAGGAATCCATACGAAAGACTATCGGAAGGAGTATGATGTGCTGAATGGTGACTATAACGAGAAACGTCCGCGATTATTGAAAAACAGTGTAGATTATAATAAGCTTAAGCGTGAATAATGAGTTTCTGACACGGGATGAGTGTACGGCGATGCGGGGAATTGCCATCATCGCTATCATGTTACATAACTACTGTCATTTCATTGGAAAGATAGTCAAGGAGAACGAGTATCAGTTCTTCAACGCGCATAACGAAGGACTCTGGCAGGTCATCACACATCCTGATACGCTCTTGCCTGTTCATCTCTTATCGTATTTCGGACACTATGGTGTCCCTGTATTCCTCTTCCTCAGTGGTTTTGGACTGGTGATGAAGTATGAGCGGAAGATGCAGGAACAAGTGGCAGCAGTGCCTTTTATCCGTTACAACTACCTGAAACTGTTGCGAATGCTGATAGTGTGCTTCACCATCTTCATTATGGTGGATATCATGACGCCAGGGCGTTTTCAGTATCATTGGTACAACGTCATAGCCCAATTGCTGATGTATATTAATGTATTGCCAACACCCGATAAGATAATATGGCCGGGCATCTATTGGTTCTTCGGACTGATGCTGGAACTGTATATCGTCTATCGGTTGCTGTTGTATCGACAGAAAAACTGGGTGGTCATCGCTTTGGTTGCCATTTGTTGGTTGTTACAAGTATGCTGTGACCCTGAGGGCGAGACACTGAATCGCATACGCTATAACTTCATGGGAGGTATGTTACCTTTTGGAGCAGGTATCTTAGTGGGACGGTATATAGACAGGTTCCATTGCTCCATGTCGCGTTGGCTATGGGCTGTAGTAGCAGTAGTCGTCTCTGCGTTGATATTTGTCATGTGTTTCCATTATCAGTCGTGGTTATGGATACCTATACTGATAATTATCGGCACTATCGCCATCGTGAAAGCCTTGCCACTCAAGGTGATGAGTCTAATGGTATGGTTTGGCGGTATTTCCGCTGCAATGTTCGTAGCACATCCCATTGCCCGTAAGATATTTATCACCGTTGCTTGGAGACAGGATATCTATGACGGACTGATGCTTTATGTTGTCGCTACCATCGCCCTCTCATGGGCTGTCAAGAAAATAATCGAACAAATACCGAGTCCAAAGCTATGAGTTTGAACGAGATTACATGGAAAGACATGAGTCGTTACCGGGGAGAGTTGATGGGTGCAGCCATCTTCTTCATCGTTCTCTTCCATGTGGGACTGCCTCGTAACGATACATTTTATGGTTTGTGCCGTTGTGGAAACATCGGTGTCGATATGTTTCTCTTTCTG
Organism: Prevotella sp.; assembly: GCA_017645645.1. Taxonomy (GTDB): domain Bacteria; phylum Bacteroidota; class Bacteroidia; order Bacteroidales; family Bacteroidaceae; genus Prevotella. Next base: position 17,533 of record JAGCOB010000026.1, read on the forward strand.
AGTGGTATCGGACTCTGGTTCTCATGGGTGAAGAATCCGTCTGTCAAACAGTTCTATAAGCGCCGGTTGTTACGTATCTTTCCAGCCTGGCTCATCATGTCGTCACTCTATTATATCCCTCGTTTCGACTGGAAGACGGATAGTATTATAGACCTGATAGGCGATATCACCATCAACTGGGATTTCTGGTTGCACGATGAGTTGACGTTCTGGTATATCCCTGCCATTATGATGCTCTATCTGTGGGCACCGTGGTATATGCGTCTGATACAACGGAGTTCTGCATGGCGTTGGCTGCCTGTCCTGATGATGGTATGGTGTATCTGTGTTCAATGGGTTATTCCTATCCATAAAACCGTCGGACATATCGAGATATTCTGGAGTCGTGTGCCTATCTTCTTCCTTGGTATTAACTGCGGTGAGTGGGTGAGGACGGAGAAGAAGATGGAGAAGGAAGCCTGGGGACTGGTTCTGTTGACTTTCCTGGCTACGGCAAGTGCGTGTATCTATCTCGAACAGGTGCGGCACGGACGCTTCCCGTTGTTTGCGGAGCGGATGATTTATATTCCGTTGACGGTATCTTTGTTATTGTTTCTTACAGAATTCTTCCGTCATACACCTTCCTGGCTGAATCGTGGAAGTGTCTTCCTCGGAACCATCAGTCTGGAACTCTATCTCATCCATCATCATTTCGTGATGGTGTATATCACGCCCTATCATTTGGGCTATTGGCCAACAGTATTGTTAACTTTGTTGTTTGCCGTACCCCTGTCGTGGTTGTTACATTACCTGATTAAACGTGTCATGCCATGAAGAAGATTGTTGCCTTTGACTTTGACGGGACACTCACTTCCCGAGATACGCTACTCATGTTTATCCTTCATGCCAAGGGTATTGATGCTTTTATAAGAGGTTTCCTATATCGTTTGCCGCTTATCATCATGATGAAGTTGAGGCTCTATCCCAACTATCAGGCAAAACAGAAAGTGTTCTCTTATTTCTTTAAGGGGATGACGATAGAAACCTTCAATTCACTGTGTCGTCATTTCGCAGAAAAGAACCACCATCTGTTGCGTCCAGAAGGACTGAAGACATTGAATGAGGCTTGGAATGCTGGAGCGGAAGTACTCATCATCAGTGCGTCTATTGACAACTGGGTACAACCTTTCTTCCCAAATGTGAAAGTGTTGGGGACACAGATAGAGGTGGAGGACGGACGACTGACAGGTCGTTTCCTGACCAAGAACTGCTATGGACAGGAGAAAGTGAATCGTATCAAGGAATTGTATCCTCATCGCGAGGAGTATCATCTGACGGCCTATGGTGACAGCAATGGTGATCGTGAACTGCTTGCCTTTGCCGATGAGGCGCATTATAAACCTTTTCGCTGATGAGACTGAGACGTGAGGAATGGATATTAGGACTTGCCGTCCTGTTGCTGTTAGTCATCCTGAATGGATTGCTGATAGCCAAATATGACGCGCTATTCTCGGTAATAAGTGATGATTATGGTAAACTGTTATCCTATAACTACCACGTATCAGGCTTTGATGCCACCACCTATTCCGTATTGACGGAGTGGGGTATGAAATACGATGTGCTGCGTCATCCGCTGCTGCCCTATCTCATGTGGCTACCTTATGGACTGAATCAGATACTGATATCACTGATGGGTATCAATGGAGCCTTGTATATTGCTGCCGTTATTATCCTTTTCTTTGGTTTTTGTACTACCATCATCCTCTACCGCATCCTACATGAGCTGATAGGATTAGGTAGATGGGATGCCACCTTGTTGACAGTATTTTTCTTCAGTCTTGCCTATGTCCTGGTGACTTATATCACCACCGATCATTTCGGCATCTCCCTCTTTTTGATTTTATGGTCCCTCTATCTGATTGCCAAGGCATCGAAGGAGGGGCGTGTGTTGAGTACATGGAAATCTGTCTTGCTGGTGTTTCTCACAGCCGGCGTGACCTTGACGAACGGTGCCAAGGTGCTTGCAGCCGAATTGATAGCCCGTGGCAAAGGCTTTTTTCATTGGAAGTATTTTATTATTGCTATTGGCTGTTGGCTATTGGCTGTTGGCTTGGGATTGTGGGAGGAGCGTGTGTATGTCTATCCCAAGGAACAGGCAGAGAAGAGATACTTTCAGGAACACAAGGCGGAGATGACGAAGAAGGCAAGGGAAAATTCTAGGCGATACAAGCATGCTCCTTGGGTTATCCACAAAGGAAAACCTTTTGGAAAGGGCAGTATCCTCAAATGGACGGACAAGACAACTTCCCGTTGGGAGACACTGAAGGAGAATGTCTTTGGAGAGTCTCTCCAGTTGCATGACAATTATGTATTGGATGATGTTCTGAACAGTGCGCGCCCCGTATTGTTGTCGTATCATCATCCATGGAATTATGTCGTAGAGGTTTTGTTGGTTCTCCTGTTACTTGCAGGTATCTATTGTGGATTCCGTGAACGGTTGTTATGGATGTGTCTGTTGGGTATTGTGCCCGATGCCCTGATGCATATAGGCTTGGGGTTTGCTATCAACGAGATATATATTATGTCGGCACACTGGATTTATGTCTTCCCCATTGCCATCGCTTACTTGCTAAAAGCTAAAAGCCAACAGCTAATCGCTAACAGTCTCAGGACACTCGTCGCTCTCTTGACAATCTATTTATTGATATATAATGTCGGACTTATTGTGGAGTGGACGCAACATCCTCCTGTCTCCATTGCATTCTGGTTTGACTAAAAGATAGAGGGTATGAAGAAGATATTTGATTTTCTGCACATCAGGAAGGAAGAACGGAGAATGGTCTTTGTTTTTGTTCTGTTGAGTGCTTTTCTTCATGCATGTTGCATCTGGTGTTATTCCGATTCGTTTCTGAAGGAGTCGATAGACAGTGGCGATGTGTTCTATAGTCAGTTCCATGTGTCAGGCTACGACCCTATCACCTATGCCGTTGTCACCCACTGGGGCACTACCTATCAAGTGTTCCGTCATCCGTTGTTGGCCTTCTTTGTTTATCCTCTTTTCCTGTTGAACAACGGACTGATAGCCCTAACAGGCTATAACCTCGTACAATATCTCCTGGGACTTCTGATATTGGTATGCAATACATATTCCGTTCTATTCCTCTATCGTATCTTCTGTGAGATTATCGGACTATTACGGAAGGATGCCATCCTGCTCACCTTCCTGTTTTACGGTTTTGCCCATATCATGGTGGCGAGTATCGTGCCCGACCATTTCACGGTGTCGATGTGTCTGTTGCTCATGGCACTCTATCTGTCTGGCAGTTATATGCGGAAGGGTAAGGAATGGACGATTATTCAGACGGTCGTCTTGTTTGTCATTACGGCAGGTATTACGTTGAGCAATGGTGTGAAGATATACATGGATGCCTTGTTTACCAACGGCAAACGATTCTTCTGTCCGAAGTACCTGTTGTTGGCGGTTATCCTGCCTGCTGCGTTGATGTGGGGCTTTGCTAACTGGGAATATCGTACCTATATACAACCCAGGGAGAAAGAACAACGGAGGACGATGATAAAACAGCAAAAGATAGCGAAGCAACGTGCTTATGAGGCGTTTATGGATACTACTTCAATTACCAACCCTGATGAGCAACAGGCGGCATTCACAAAGATGTACCGCATCCAACAGAACAAGGAGGCAAAGGAGCGGTGGAAAAGTATGCATAAGGGAATGCCCATCAAAAGCAAGAATATGTTCCTGCGATGGACGGACGTGACAACACCCCGTTGGGACTCAATGGTGGAGAATCTATTCGGAGAGTCTCTTTTGTTGCACCAGGATTATCTGTTAGAGGATACCATGGGCAATCGCCCGTTGATTGTAACATACCGTTGGTGGGTATGTTATGTCGTGGAGGTCATCTTAGTCATTCTCTTCCTCATCGGCTTATGGATAGGACGTAAGAGTCGTTTCCTATGGCTTACACTTGCAGGCTTCGCCTTCGATATGGTGATTCATCTGGGACTGGGTTTCGGTTTGAACGAGGTATATATCATGGCCTCTCACTGGGCATTTGTGATGCCGATAGGTATAGCGTATTTAGTATTGGCAGCCTCTCGTAATAACGTTATGCCGTTATACCGTTATATCGTTCTTCGGATTCTTCTCGTCCTCCTCACGGTCTTCCTTTGGATCTATAACGGCAGCCTGTTGGTCAGTTACCTTTTAGGAGGTACTATTGGTAATTGATATGTCCTGTATTCTTCTTGACTCGGAAGACAACAGCGTTCCAGATCGACTTGAAGTTTCCGTAGCGGAGGTTACGCCATAGTTCCTCGAGACTCCTGCCAATCTTGATCCAAGGATGTCCCCATGCCATGATGCGATAGACACGCTGTTTGTATTCCACGTTCTCAATGACATACTGCGGATGTCTCAACGGGAACTCCATCTCGTAGGACGGCATCGTCAGCAATTGCTGCATCCGCATGGGCAATGTCTTCATCGCACTCTGGAAATGGGCAGACTCTTCGGAAACGGCAGTATTCTGAATCATATTACGGGTAGGTACGATGGTAAGTCCGGAATGCAGCATGTTATACGACCAGTAGACGGTTTCATAGATGGGATTGCCTGCCTCTTTGTGCTTGCGGAGCTTCTTGATCATCTCCTCCCGTTCCCCATGTGCCTTGACACAGGTCTCTAACTGGTGCATGTCGAACGCACTGTCTACTACCTTGTATTGGTCGTCCCACTGGTTGACGACCCTGCCCCACGATGCCCATCCCCAGATACTGAAGACAGACGTAAACAGATAGTCATAGGGTGCCTCGGTCTTCTCCTCATGGTTAAAACCGGCAATCATTGTGATACGCTTGTCGTGCTCATAACGGTCGAGCATCTCCTTGCAGAAACGGATAAACGAAACGGCAGGGGTGGAATCATCCTCGATGACGATACATTTGTCATACAATGAGAAGGCCCATCGCTGTGCTTGGTAATTGGAAGCCCAGGCGCCCGAGTTTTCCGTATGGTAGTTGCGGTGCACCTCACATTCCCAGTTTATCGCCTCATCAGCGACAATCTGTTTCGCTGCCTCAATCTTCTGGGCTTCTTCCTGATTCCTTGGACCGTCCTGATAAAGCAGCAGCCGGGATGGACGTGCCTTCTTGATTGCGTCGAAGGTACGCTTCAGTGTCTCTTGCCGTGTGAAGAATATCAATAGGACAGCGACATCGTTTTCTGCAGGGTATTTCATCATATTGAGTTTTGTACGCGTTTAACATAATAATGCTTTAACAGCAGGTAGCTCCAGCGTAGCAGTTTCCTTGTGGAACGATGATAGAACAGCAGGACACAACAACGAAGCAACCATGTGGTAGGTGGAAAATGACAAGAGTCATTGACCTCCTTGGGAGTCAGTCCTATGCGCATGGCATGATACAGGGGATTCAGCAGGCCCAATTCAAAGGGGTAGACATACCGCCTTGCGGTGTCGCGGTCTTTCAGGAACTGGCCTACTACACGGTTGGCAGCTAAATAGGACTGGATATTACGATGGTTAAGCCAGTTAAAGAACGTCCCTGTGGTATTCTCGCGATAATGGGTCACCACATCGTCGATAAAGGCGTGTGATGAGGCCTGGAACAGCAGACGGGGCATCACACAGTAGTCCTCTGCCATATTAATACCCTCTACGAAGTCGATGTTTCCCTCTGTATGCAGGCATCGGCGTATGAGTCGTCCCCATACGTGGTGTTCAATCGTGTTCTGGACCAGCATCAGGCGCAACATCGCATCTCTGTCGCCTTTGAAAGGCAGGATGGCTTCTCCCAGACGGCCATCGGCATACAAGCGGCGATAGGCTCCGGATACGATATCGGCATCTGTCTCCTGCTGTCGTCGGTAGAGTTTCTCTACGGCATCGGTAGCCATCACGTCATCGCTGTCTGCATAGATGATAAAATCGCTCTGTGAAGCATGTAGCAGGGTAGCACGTGCGGCTCCTAGTCCTCTGTTGCGGTCGTGTTGGATGATTTGCACCTGCTGCTGTCTCTTCGGATAGCGTTCCAAGACACTACGAAGTACCTCTATGCTGCGGTCTGGTGTACAGTCGTCGACGAAGATATACTCCAAATCATCGTAGGTCTGTTCGAAGAGTGAGACAGCACATGCTTCCATGAACTGTTCTACACCATAGACGGGAACTAGTATTGATATTCTCATGGGCTATTGTCTCTTATTCTTTTTAAACAGGAAGTTGATGCATTCTTCTAATGTCTGGGCATGTAACAGTTTCAGAATACCGAGATATAATAGGGTAACTAGTATGATACGTATGGTAAAGAGCAACCAAAGGGTATCCGTCCAAAGGGTAGCATATCGGGTTATCATCATGCAGACGGTTGCGATGAGGGCAAAGGGAATGATGTCCTTCAGGGCATCCAGCGTCTTGAGTGGATGGATGCGGCGCAGGGCATAATGCCAACAGATGGTGAACAGCACATTGAGTGCCGAGAAAGCTGCCACCATCACGGTGATGCCCCGTGACGACAGACTCAAGGTGATACCTATCTGGAGCACAATCTGTAGTGATACCAACCGCAGGTAGATGTCTGACCGGCTATGACTGATGATAAAGTTCTGATACAGGGTATGGAGGGGTAGGAAGGCTCCACCCACACACAGTATCTGTAATAAAGGTACACAACGTTCCCACGTAGGACCGACAGTCAGCATGATGAACTCATAGGCTACTAATGAAAGCCCTAGCATCAAAGGGAACGAGAGGAAGGCAGCGAAGCGGAGCATCTTCCGGAAGACACGCTCTTGCCGTTCTTTCTCGTCGGTAACATTGGAAAGAACGGGTTGTGCCACCTGTGTCATCGTGTTGGCTATCAGCGAACTGCCCATTGTGTTCCATTTGTTGGCTTGGCTATACAGTCCGACCGTCGTGATAGGCAGCAGTTTTCCAAAGATAAAGGTCAGCACGTTCTGGCTCACCACCGTGAGCATGTTGGTCACCAATAACTTCGACGAGAATCGGAACATGTTCCTGACGGGGCTGAAGTCAACAGGCAACATGGGTATCCATCGTGTGAAAACATACTTGATGATAGTGGCTACCGTGATGAAGATAACCTGTTGCCAGGCCAGACTCCAATAGCCCCATCCGTTCCAAGCCATCCATACACCGCAACAGCCTGAAACGATGAGAGCGGTGACACCAGCTATTGTCTGTTCACGGTTGCGAAGCTCTATCCATAGCATGGCATTAGGCACGATGCCTGTGGCTGAGATGGGGATGGTGAGGAATACCAGTCTGGAAACATCGGTCAATGCTGGTTGTTCAAAGAACCGTGCAATAAGGGGGGCACAGAAAAAGAGGATGATATAGATGGAGCATCCTGCTAGGATATTAAACCATGCGACGGCATTATAGTCGCGCTTTGTGGGGGGCTTCAGATTGGCTAAGGCCTGCGAGAAACCTGCTGCCTGGATACATCCTGCCAGTGCCGTAAAGATGGTGAGCAAAGCCACGATGCCGTAGTCTTCCTCGGAAAGCCTGCGCGCCAGGATAATACCGAATACAAGGTTCAACACTTGGGTCGTACCATTATTAATGGCTCCCCAAGCAATACCCTTTGCCGTCCGTTCCTTTAGATTCTCTGTCCCCATTTGAGTGCAAAGGTACAAAATTTTCTATTTATCGTATCTTCTGAGCCGCTATTTTTTTCGCTTTAGTCGCAGACGGTGGTGACAGTTTCCCTTTCAGATAAGCTTCGATGATCAGTCCGGCAATGGGTGCTGCCATGTCTGCTCCGAAACCGCCATGTTCAATATATACAGAAACGGCAAGCTTCGGTTCACTCATGGGGGCAAAACCGATAAAGGCAGAGTGGTCTTTGCCGGGATTTTCTACTGTCCCTGTCTTTCCGCAGATGGGATAAGTGGTACGGATGCATGTTGCCGTTCCATTCTCCACTGCCATTTTCATACCCTCTATTACAGGGAGGTATGCAGACTCTTTCACCTTTGTCCAACGTTTGGTGAGATAACGCTGGTTCTTAGTCCCTTGATGGATATGAGGCACATAATACCACCCTCGGTTGGCAATGGTTACTGCCAGGTTGCAGAGTTGCAGGGGCGTACAGGTCACATCCCCTTGTCCCATGCCTGCCCACCAGATTGTCTTGCCGTCCCAGTTGTTCTTATAGCGCCTATTCAGATAGTCGGCACCAGCCAACAGACCGCCTTGTTCTCCTTCGATATCAATATGCATCGGTCCACCCAGTCCCATGCTCTGCATATAACTGCGCCATGTATTGATGGCCTCGGTCTTGTCATTATAGATAAAGTCGTCATTAATCATGGAGGCAAAGGTCATCAGGAACCATGTGTTGCAACTTTTTGCCAACGCGTCTTTGAGAGCCAATGGAGAACGGTGCTGATGACAGCCTACCTTGATGTTCTCGTCAGTCACTCCGTTGTTACAGACGACCTGCGTGGCTGGTGTGACGATACCTTCCGACAATAAGGTCAGTGCCTGCGCTGTCTTAAAAGTTGAACCAGGAGCCTGTGGCTTTCCGATGGCAAGTCGCACATCACTCCCTTTTGGGGTATTCGTCGCTATACAAAGTATTTCACCGTTGGCAGGATTGATGGCCACGATACTGCCCGTCTTCCCTGTCAACAGTTGTTCACCCAGTCGTTGCAGTATCGGACGTATTGTCAAAGGACCGTCTTTTGGCAACTGCTGACATAACGCCCCTAAGCTTCCTCCTATCATGATGCCCCACAAGATCAGTCTTTTCATATTGCAAATTCATTTTCATTTTGCGACTACAAAGGTACGAAGAATGAATGATAGTCGCAAGAGTTTCACAAGATTTCTTGGTGACTTAGTTCGAGAATGAAAAGATTTAGAGTCCCTTGATAAGGGACGGCTATAATGCAGGGATAAAAAATTCTCAGATTCCTTTTGCATTCTTCTCACTTAATCGTACCTTTGCAACTGCAATGAAAAAGATATGTGACTTTATAGCCCGATGGATGGGACTGATGGTATTGATGGTGGCAGCAGTATCGCTACTGATGCCAGCGTCTTTCTTATGGATAGACACATGGGCAATCAATCCGTTGCTGGGCGTCATTATGTTTGGTATGGGCCTGACACTCTCACCCCACGATTTCCGCATCGTGTTGAGTCGTCCAAAGGATATCCTGATCGGTTGTCTCGCCCAGTTTACAGTAATGCCGCTATTGGCGTGGGGACTGACATGGGCGTTTGCACTACCTAAAGAGTTAGCATTGGGTGTCATGCTGGTGGGGTGTTGTCCTGGTGGTACTGCCTCGAATGTCATCACCTATTTGGCGAAAGGCGATCTGGCACTGTCGGTAGGTATGACAGCAACTTCCACGCTACTTGCCCCTGTATTAACCCCATTACTGGTATGGCTCTTGGCAGGTACGATGGTTGACGTAAATACCCTCGGTATGTTACAAAGCATCGTGTATGTCGTCATCGCACCCATTATCGTGGGGTTGTTATGTCAGCGTTTCCTGCCAGAACTGACCAAAAGTGTTGTACCCTATCTGCCCGCCTTCTCGTCTATCGTCATTGCCTTGACGGTAGGCGTCGTCGTATCACATAATGCCGACAGGTTGTTGATGGGTGGACTCATCGTTATCCTCGTCGTCATGATGCACAACCTGTTAGGACTCTCCACAGGTTTCCTAATAGGCAAGTTGTTACATATACCTAAACCAAAGTGTGTCGCCCTCAGTATTGAGGTAGGTATGCAGAACTCAGGACTTGCCTCCTCATTGGCAGTGCTTCATTTCGCCGCCTATCCCCTCGCAGCCATTCCTGGAGCCATTTTCAGCGTATGGCATAACATCAGCGGGGCTTTGGCAGCGAAACTCTATCAATGTGGAGAAAAAAGCAAATAAATACGCATTCTTTTCGCCATCTCGATTTTTTGCATTAACTTTGCAGGTCAAATAGAAAAGACGAGAAAACATGTCATGTATCTTACATATAGAGACCAGTACGTCAGTATGTTCTGTTGCCGTATCGGAAGACAGTCACTGCATCTGGCATGAGGAAGACCATAGCGGTCCGAACCATGCAGAACGCTTGGGCTCGATGGTTGACGAGGCGCTGTCGTTTACCGACAACCACGCCATCCCCTTTGATGCCGTTGCAGTGAGTTGCGGTCCTGGTTCCTATACAGGTCTGCGCATCGGTGTGTCGATGGCAAAGGGTATCTGTTACGGGCGTGACTTGAAGTTGATTGCGGTGCCGACACTCGAACTGTTGTGTGTGCCAGTATTGTTAAGAGAGCAAATAGCCAACAGCCAAGAGCCAATGGCTAAAGAACCCCTGCTTTGTCCAATGCTTGACGCACGAAGAATGGAGGTCTATGCCGCCCTCTATGACCGGGCTCTCAATGAGATACGTCCCGTCAGTGCTGACATTGTCAGTGCAGAAACCTACAAGCAATGGCTTGATGAGTGTCCTGTGTATTTCTTCGGTAATGGTGCCAGGAAGTGTATGGAGGTCATCAACCACCCCAACGCCCACTTCATTGACGGTATTGAGCCGATTGCCAAGTGGATGCAGCCTCTTGCCGAGAAACGCCTGCTGAACGGGAAGACGGAGAATGTCGCCTACTTCGTGCCATACTATCTGAAAGACTTTGTGGCTTTGAAACCCAAGAAATTATTATAACCCATGAATATAGAAGGATTAGACTACAACACGCAACGGGAGAAGTTGCTGATGCCCGAATACGGGCGCGAGATTCAGAAAATGGTGGACCATGCTGTCAGTCTGCCCGACAAAGCGGAGCGACAGAAATGCGCCAATACTATCATCCACCTGATGGAGAGCAAGAATCCCCTGCTAAAAGACGGTGAGGACTATGAGCAGGCTTTGTGGGACCATCTCTATCTGATGAGTCACAAACAACTGGATATCGACTGGCCCTTTGATGTCAGTGAGGCAGAGAAAATCTTGTCGAAACCAGCCCCTATGGAGCATCCGACAGGAAATGTCCAATTGCGTCACTATGGACGACTCATGGAAGAGGTCTTCGAAAAACTGAAAACCATGCCTGAGGGAGAGGAACGTGATGAACTGGTGCGCCTAACAGCCAATCAAATGAAGCGCAATCTCGCTGCATGGGGACATGGACCGATGGACGATGAGAAGGTGGCTGACGACCTCGCACGCTTCACGGACGGAAAGATTCAGATAGACCTTTCTTCCTTCCGCTTCGACCATATCGCAGCGGTTCTGAATAATGATAACGTAAAGCGCAACGGTAAAAAGAAAAAATAAATGGCATCATTCAAAATTGAAGGCGGACGATTGCTCAGCGGCACTATTACTCCACAGGGTGCTAAGAACGAGGCATTGGAGGTCATTTGTGCTACCTTGCTCACCGGTGAGGAGGTGACGATACATAATATCCCTGATATCCGTGATGTGAATAACCTCATCCAACTGCTCAAGGATATTGGCGTAAAGGTCACGAATACTAAAAGCCAACAGCCAACAGTTAACAGCTACACTTTCCAAGCCGATCAACTCGACCTGAAATACCTGGAGAGCGACGAGTTTGTACAGAAATGTGCAGCACTGCGCGGCTCTGTTATGATGATTGGCCCGCTGTTGGCTCGGATGGGCAAGGCTATCATCACCAAGCCAGGCGGTGACAAGATAGGAAGGAGACGTTTGGACACCCACTTCATGGGTTTTAAGTGCTTGGGTGCCAAGTTCCACCATATTGAGCATCGTAACGTCTACGAGATAGGAACCAAGAAACTGAAGGGTGCCTATATGTTGCTCGACGAGGCTTCCGTGACGGGTACGGCGAATATTGTGATGGCTGCCGTCTTCGCTGAAGGTACGACGACCATCTATAACGCTGCTTGCGAGCCTTATATCCAACAACTCTGCCACATGCTCAATAATATGGGAGCAAATATTAGCGGCATTGGCTCCAACTTGCTGACCATCGTTGGTGTAGAGAGCCTGCATGGTACGGAACACAAATTGTTACCCGACATGATTGAGGTGGGTTCCTTCATCGGACTTGCTGCGATGGTGGGCGACGGCATCCGTATCAAAGACGTGTCACTGAAAGACCTCGGTATCATCCCTGATGCCTTCAGACGATTGGGCGTCAAGGTGGAGACTGACGGCGATGACCTGTATATCCCACGACAGAAACACTATGTCGTAGACTCATTTATCGATGGGACCATCATGACACTGGCCGATGCACCTTGGCCTGGACTGACACCCGACTTGTTGAGTGTTCTCATCGTAGTAGCCACACAGGGACGTGGTTCTGTCCTCTTCCACCAAAAGATGTTCGAGAGTCGTCTGTTCTTCGTCGACCGTCTCATTGACATGGGAGCGCAGATTATCCTTTGTGACCCCCATCGTGCCGTCGTCGTAGGACATGACCGCAAACTGACACTCCGCGCCAGCAGAATGTCGAGTCCTGATATCCGTGCAGGTATCGCCTTGCTGATTGCCGCCTTGAGTGCCAACGGCACCAGTACCATCAGTAATATCGAACAGATAGACCGTGGTTACGAGAACATCGAAGGGCGACTCAATGCGCTGGGGGCTAAGATAACTAGAAATGATTAAGAACGAAGAGGTTTACAAGATAGGCAGGCTTGGTAAGTCGCACGGTATCAAGGGAGAGATATCGTTCCAGTTCGACGACGATGTCTTCGACCGTGTGGATGCCGACTACCTCGTCTTGGAGATAGACGGTATCCTCGTACCATTCTTTATGGAGGAATATCGTTTCCGCTCCGACTCTCTCGCCCTGGTGAAGTTCTGCGATATCGACACCCAGGAGCGTGCTTCTGAACTGACTGGCTGTGACGTGTATTTTCCACGTGCCTTGGCGGAAGAAGACGATACGCCGACTCTTGCTTCCCTCGTAGGTTTCGACTTAGTTGAAGCGTCCAATAACAAAAAGATAGGCACCATCGCCTCCATTGACGACAGTACTGCCAATATCCTCTTCGAACTGAAAGACGGACGACTCATCCCAGCTACGGATGACCTTATCACAGATATCAATACCAAGGACAGAACAATAAAAATGGAAATCCCTGAGGGATTGTTAGAACTATGAAGAAAAGACAAATAGCCATCCTCGGCTCCACAGGGTCGATAGGCACACAGGCACTACAGGTCATCGAGGAGCATAGCGACCTCTATGAGGTGTATTGCCTGACAGCCAATAACAAGGTGGAACTGCTGGCAGAACAAGCCCATCGCTTCAAGCCTGCCGCCATCGTCATTGCCAACGAGACTCGCTACGACGAGTTGAAACGGTTGATGAACGACATGCCCGACGTGAAGGTATATGCAGGAAAACAAGCCCTCGACGAAATCGTGGAGGCTGGTCCTATCGATATGGTGCTGACAGCAATGGTGGGTTTCGCAGGATTGTCACCTACGATTCATGCTGTCAAGGCACGTAAGGCTATTGCCCTCGCCAACAAAGAAACACTGGTAGTGGCAGGTGAGTTGATTCAAGACCTCGCCACACAATACCATGTTCCTATCCTGCCTGTGGACAGTGAGCACTCTGCCATCTTCCAGAGCCTGGTAGGCGAAGACCATAATCCTATCGAGAAGATTCTGCTCACAGCCAGTGGAGGCCCTTTCCGTAATATGACGATGGAGCAGATTGCCAAGGTGACAAAGGACGATGCCCTGCGCCATCCTACATGGGATATGGGTGCGAAAATCACCATCGACTCAGCCACGATGATGAACAAAGGCTTTGAGGTGATAGAGGCGAAATGGCTTTTTGGCGTGAAAGCGTCACAGATACAAGTACTGGTACATCCACAGAGTATTGTGCATAGTGCTGTACAGTTTGAGGATGGTGCTGTCAAGGCGCAACTTGGTGTGCCTGACATGCGACTGCCTATCCAGTATGCGTTCTCCTATCCCCGTAGACTTTCGCTCAGTGGAAGCAGACTAGACCTCTTTGCTGCCCAGCATCTGGATTTCTTTGAGCCTGACCTCAAGAAGTTCCGCTGTCTTGCCCTTGCCTTCGAGGCGATTCAGAAAGGTGGTAACATGCCGTGTATCGTTAATGCCGCCAACGAGATTGTCAACCGCGGCTTCTTAGAAGACAAGTGTACGTTCCTCCAGATGAGCGACATCATCGCCGAGACCATGCAACGTTGCACCTTCGATGCCACTCCTAACTACGATACATACATCGCCACAGATGCCGAAGCCAGACGCATTGCAAGTGCGATGCTTGGCAGTTAGTCATTAGCAGTTAGCTATTAGAATTAATAGAAATAAATATTCATAAGCCAATAGCCAAAGGCTAAAGGCTAAAAGCAAAACAAATGGAAGTATTTTTAATAAGAGTATTACAATTCATCCTTGCCATCTCCCTGCTGGTATTGCTCCACGAGGGAGGACATTTCTTCTTCGCTAAACTCTTCGGAGTACGCGTAGATAAGTTCTATGTGTTCTTCGACTGGAAGTTCAGCCTGTTTAAGTTCAAGCCCAAAGGTAGTGACACCGAATATGGTATCGGCTGGTTGCCTTTAGGCGGCTATTGTAAGATAGCAGGTATGATTGACGAGAGTTTTGATACAGAACAGATGAAACAACCTGAACAACCTTGGGAGTTCCGTTCGAAACCCGCTTGGCAGCGCCTATTGATTATGATTGGCGGCGTCTTGGTGAATTTCCTTCTCGCTTTGTTTATCTACTCGATGATTCTGTTCTATTGGGGTGACACCTATATCCCCGTGAAGGATATGACACTGGGTATGAAGTTCAACCAAGAGGCAAAGTCGTATGGTTTCAAGGACGGTGATATCCTGATAGGTACAGAGACGAAGGCTTTCAAGGACTTCAGTGCCGATCTCTATCGTGATATCTCCGAGGCAAAGCGTGTGGATATCCTCCGCAATGGTAAGAAGATGAGCATTAGCCTGCCTGGTGACCTGAATCTGTTAGGTATGTTGAAGGCTGACCCAGCCTTTGTGCGTCCACTGATACCTTCTAAGATTGATAGTATCTACCCAGGTACACCTGCCGAGAAGATTGGTATCAAAGCTGGCGACCATATCCTTGCCCTCAACGGTTCCCCTGTCGACTCCTACAATGAGTTCATTGACCTGTTAGGTCGTCGTCAGGATTTACTCGATACGGCGACCTCGCCTGCCGACAGCCTGAAGGCACGTACTGTGACGATTGTCTTTGGTAATGAGAGCAAAACAGATACAGTTACAACTCAACTGACACCTGACCTGAAACTGGGTGTTACCTTCAGCAGTCTCGCAGGACTCTATGAGCCTGTCACAAAGGAATACGGTTTCTTGGAGAGTATTCCTGCTGGTATCCAATACGGCTGTGATGTACTTGGCAGTTATGTGGGTGATATGAAATACGTGTTTACGGCTGACGGGGCGAAGTCACTGGGTGGTTTCGGAGCCATCGGCAGCCTTTTCCCACCTATGTGGGACTGGTATATGTTCTGGAAGATGACAGCTTTTCTCAGCATCATCCTTGCCTTCATGAACATTCTGCCTATTCCTGCCTTAGATGGTGGACATGTGTTATTCCTGTTGTATGAGATCATCACACGTCGCAAGCCCTCCGAGACCTTTATGATCCGTGCCGAGTATGTCGGCTTCGGCATCCTTATCCTTTTGATGGTGGTGGCGAATCTCAACGACATCCTGCGCTGGCTAGGATATCTATAGTTCCTATAGTCACTATAGTTACTATATTATATATAAGGTATACGATTAGGAACTGGATAAGTTAAATAACATTAAAAGTTTAACTTATCCAGTTCTTCGTTTTCCACATTCGAGAGAAAGGCCGTACCTTTGCAGTCCGATTATTGGGGAGAGACTTAGAATCCCCGTGGATTGTGTGTAAATAGCGGTGTCTTTGGCCGGGCACAGCGGTTTGTGAATCACGATTCAGCCGAAAGGCACAGACGTTAGACTACTGCGGAGCGTTAGACTCTCTGCTGTGGTATATGTTTGTGTGTAAGAGAAAAGAAAAAATGTTTTTTAGTAGTAAAATTTAAAAGTAAAAATGGACACTTTAAGTTACAAGACTCTTTCCGTCTCAAAGGAAGCTGCCCGTGAGCAGAAGCAGTGGGTGGTCATCGACGCTACCGATCAGGTAGTGGGCCGCTTGGCTTCTAAGGTCGCAAAGTTGATTCGTGGAAAGTACAAGCCCAACTTCACTCCTAATCAGGACTGTGGAGACAATGTTATCATCATCAATGCCGCTAAAGTGAAGTTTACCGGCAAGAAAGAGACTGACAAGGTATATACCCGTTATACTGGTTATCCTGGTGGTCAGCGTTTCAGTACTCCTGCTGAGTTGCGTAAGACAACATATGGCGTGGAGCGTTTCCTGAAGCACGCTGTCAAGGGCATGCTGCCCAAAGGTCCTCTCGGACGCAGTTTGCTGGACAACCTCTATATCTATGAGGGAACAGAGCACAAGCACGAGGCACAGAAGCCAAAAGCAATTGATATTAACCAGTATAAATAATAAGATAGAAGATGGAAGTAATTAATGCAATCGGTCGTCGTAAGAGCTCTGTAGCTCGCGTTTACCTGAGCGAAGGCACAGGCAAGATCACGATTAACAAGAAGGATTTAACCGAGTATTTCCCTTCAGCTATCCTGCAGTACGTGGTTAAGCAGCCGCTGAACCTGCTCGAGGTGGCTGAGAAATATGACATCAAGGCAAACCTCGACGGTGGTGGTTTCACAGGTCAGAGTCAGGCACTGCGCCTCGCTATTGCCCGTGCACTTGTCAAGGTGAATGCTGAGGATAAGAAGACTTTGAAGGTACAGGGTTTCCTCACCCGCGACTCTCGTGAGGTTGAGCGTAAGAAGCCAGGTCAGCCAAAGGCTCGTCGTCGCTTCCAGTTCAGTAAGCGTTAAAATTGGCTGTTGGCTTTTAGCTATTAGTTATTAGCCACTACCAAGACTGAGCAGTTTAGTATCTAAACCACTGAGACTCGAAAGCTAACGGCTAACAGCCAATAGCCAACGGCTACAAAGTGGCTGATTCTAACAAACAGAATTAAAAAAGAAAGTAAACAACAATTTAAAGTATTAAGACAATGTCAAGAACTAATTTTGATATGTTGCTGCAGGCTGGCTGTCATTTCGGTCACCTGAAGCGTAAGTGGAACCCTGCCATGAGCCAGTATATCTACACCGAGCGTAATGGCATCCATATTATTGACCTCCACAAGACTGTAGTCAAGATCGACGAGGCTGCAGACGCCCTGAAGCAGATTGCCAAGAGTGGTAAGAAAATCCTGTTCGTCGCTACTAAAAAACAGACAAAGGAAATCATCGCTGATAAAGCTACCAGCGTTGGTATGCCTTACGTCATCGAGCGTTGGCCTGGTGGTATGTTGACCAACTTCCCAACGATTCGTAAGGCCGTTAAGAAAATGGCGAACATCGACAAACTGATGCAGGACGGTACTTTCGCTAACCTTTCAAAGCGTGAGTTGTTGCAGATTACCCGCCAGCGTGCCAAGCTGGAGAAGAACCTCGGTTCTATCGCTGACCTGACCCGTCTGCCCTCTGCCCTCTTCGTCGTTGACGTACTGAAGGAGCAGATTGCCGTTCGTGAGGCTAACCGTTTAGGTATCCCCGTATTCGGTATCGTAGACACCAACTCTGATCCTAACAACATTGACTTCGTGATTCCTGCCAATGATGACGCCAAGGATAGCGTAGAGACTATTCTCACTGCTTGCTGCAACGCCATCAACGAAGGTCTCGAGGAGCGTAAGGTTGAGAAGGCTGACGAGAAGGCTGCTGACGCTCAGGCTGAGGCTGACGCAGAGGAAGTAAAGCCCAAGCGTGCTACCCGTAAGCCCCGCAAGGCTGCTGAGGCTCCCAAAGCAGAAGAGGCTCCAGTAGATGAGAAGGCTGAGGCTCCCGTTGAGGAGAAGGTCGAGGAAGCTGCTCCTGCAGAGGAGGCTGCTGCCGAGTAAAAATAGTATAGTACCTATAGTTACTATAGTTCCTATAAAATAATAATAACGAAAAAATAATAAAACAATATGGCTATTTCTATAGACGATATCAAGAAGTTGCGCGCTATGACCGGTGCTGGTCTCGCTGACGTAAAGAAGGCACTGACTGAGGCAGAGGGCGACTTCGACAAGGCTAAGGAACTGCTCCGTGAGCGTGGACTTGCCATTGCTGCCAAGCGTAGCGACCGTGAGACATCTAATGGTTGTGTACTCGTTAAGGCTGTTGACGGCTTTGCCGCTACTATTGCCTTGAAGTGTGAGACCGACTTCGTTGCCAATGGTGCTGACTTCATCGCTCTGACACAGAGCATCCTCGACGCTGCTATCGCTGCCAAGGCGAAGGACATCGAGGCTGTGAAGGCTCTTGACATCAATGGGCAGACTGCTCAGGAGGCTGTCACTCAGCGTTCTGGTATTACTGGTGAGAAGATGGAGTTGGACGGATACCTGACTCTTGAGGGTGACAACATTGAGGTTTACGACCACATGGGTAAGCACACCCTTGCTACGATGGTACAGTTGAACAAAAACGCTGCCGAGGTAGGTCACAAGCTGGCTATGCAGGTGGCTGCCATGAAGCCCGTTGCCCTGAATGCCGAGAGCGTTGACCAGAAGATTTTGGATGAGGAATACAAGACTGCCGTTGAGAAAACCAAGCTTGAGCAGGTAGAGAAGTTCGTTGAGAACAAGCTGAAGAAGGCTGGTATCAATCCTAACCTTGTAGACTCTGAGGATCATATTGAGTCTAACATGGCTAAGGGTTGGCTCACACAGGAGCAGGCAGACGAGGCTCGTAAGCTCATTGAGACTGCCAAGGCAGAAGGTGAGGCTCAGCTGAAGATGCCTATGATCGAGAACATCGCCAAGGGTCGTGTCAACAAGTTCCTGAAGGAGAGCTGTCTGGTAGACCAGGAGTTCCAGTTCGGTGATGGCGACAAGGCTACTGTCTCTCAGTGGCTTGCCCAGCAGGACAAGGAACTGAAGATCGTAGACTTCAAGCGTTTCACACTCGTTGCAGAGTAATTAGAAACACAATAAACAAAAAGTGCTGACTCGCAGGAGCCAGCACTTTTTTATTCCTCCCAATATCTTATCTTACGCGTCTGTACGACATTCGTCGTCTGACTCTGTGCTCCCTCTTCCCAATATACGATATTCAAGGCGTTTCGTGTCCAGTTGCCGAAGTCGTCATGCGCTTCGTAGTTGTTACGCATATTGACGGACATCACACACTCCCCTTTCTCATCATACACTTTCTGACTGAGGTTCAATATCTCATCGTCATCATTATAGATATATTCGTTGATATAGGTGATGCAGGCTGCCTTATTTGTCAGGGTACGTTTCACCAAACGGTTCTGTTTGTCATATTCATAGTCAATGACACTCATCCCCTGACGTTCCAACATCTTCCCTTGGGTGAGATAGCCATAGGCGTCGTATTTACGGTCCGTTATGTCAGGATTCTCCATCTTTCCGTTCTTGGCAAAGCGCTCCATGGGGTTCTCGGCAACGGCATTCTCTGTGATCACCTCCTGTACATGTCCTTTTAACCCGAAAATGACGATATCCTTATAAAATGGCGTGGAGGGCATGTAGAAGAAGTTAAGGTCGACCGTCCCGTTGTCGTTCTTTGTCTCCGACACCTTGATATCACCATAGGTACCGAAAAAATACTCGGCCCCTCCCCTGCTAGAGTAGGTACCATAATCCTTCTCCAGTTTATTTAGGAAATAGGTATGATTGCGCGACAATAACTCTTTACCGCGATAAGGACCTATCGTTACGTAAATAGACTGTACAAAACGCGTCGTCAGTTGTATGTTCACCATGACCTTGGCACGGATACCATAGTAATCGCCTCGGAAATATAAGTCTTCCCCGTCGTCGGAGTTTCCCCATTCCGTAAATCCCTTTTCCTTCAAGGCGACAATGAAGGAGTCAACGGGTCCTTCCAACGGAATACCCATAAAATCCATACAACGAGTATCCCGTCGTGTCTGTGCCTCCACACCCGTCCATTCCACGAGCATCAGCAATATGAGAAGTATATATTTCTTCATTTGGTTGCAAAGATACATCTTTTTTTGTAAATAGTAAAAAATCATCACGAATATTAGCGACTCTTATTTCAAACTGAAAACACCTAACGTCCTAACCCGATAGGACGCAAAGGCCAATGTACAAAGGGATTGAGGCGGGTTAGGTGTTTTCAAAGACCTAACCCAAGAGGTAACCCAAATGTTAAATTTGAAATTTTAGCATCCAAAACCGTTACAATGGAGGGGTCAAAATTTGGTGGTTTGCTTTTAGATGTATTATCTTTGCACGTCCTTTGAAAATCAGGATATATATTTTAACCTTAATCATTTAATGAACATGCAAGAAAAAGCATTTATTTTGGATGAGGCAGTTCATGCCTCACAAAAAGGAACCTTGCTCACAGAGCAGTTTCTAGAAGAGAATTACCTCTTCCGTCGCAACATCCTGAACGGAAAGGTAGAGTTCGCAACATTGTCCACTGAGGATCCTGTTTACAGAACGCTTACTCAGGAGGCTCTTAACACTATCATCATCCGAGCCAAGAGGGACGACTTCATGGACGGAGCAAACCCAAAGACAGAAATCATCGAGATCATCCATTCAGATTTCGTTCCAGTCTATGACCCCATTAGGGATTTCCTTGAAAAACTTCCCCAATGGGACGGAAAGAATCACGTGGCCCATCTTTTCGGCCGCATTCCCGGAATCAGTTCTGAACAGCATGGATTTTTTACCATCTGGCTTCGATCCGCGGTGGCTCACTGGCTTCAAATGGATACTCTCCATGGAAATGAGTGTGTACCAATATTGATTGGGTCGCAAGGATGTGGTAAAACGACATTTATGAAGAGGCTTCTTCCACCCAATCTAAGACAGTACTTCCTCGATCATCTGAACCTCTCGAATAAGTTTGACAAGGAGATGGCACTCACCAACAACCTTCTGGTCAACCTCGATGAGCTTGATGCTATCCGACCGAGCCAGCATGCAAGTCTGAAACAGATGCTCTCGAAAAGTAAAGTCAACGGTCGTCCCATCTTTGGATGTTGCCAGGAAGACCGAGCGAGATATGCCTCGTTCGTAGCCACCACGAACAATCCCCATCCTCTGACGGATGCCACAGGAAGTCGTCGTTACATTTGCCTCACCATCCCCAAAGGGCAGTTGATAGACAATACTGGCGAAATTGACTATGAACAGCTATATGCTCAAGTACTTCATGAGATTCGTGACCTCAATGCCCCCTATTGGTATAACTCCTCAGAGGTTGAGCGAATTCAGCAACTCAATCTCAACTATATGGAACAAAAGGATATTGCGGATATCATAGAGGTGTGTTTCAAGAAACCCCATGACGGTGAGGGAGTGCGGATGAACACCTGTGAGATTCTCAAGGCCCTGCAAAAAGAGTATCCTTCCGTAAGGAACGATCATAGCACGAAGGTGCATCTGGGTATTGCGATGAAGGAGCTGGGTTATGAGCACACCCTCCACAGCAACAGGGTCTACTATCGAGTATTACCTCACGATGTTGCATGAAGGGGTTAGGTTTCATTAGGTATGGGTTAGGTGTTTGGAAACACCTAACCCGCCGTAATCCCTTTGTACATCACCCTTTGCACCCTGTCGGGTTAGGATGTTAGGTGTTTCGCGAAAATGATGAAATTTTAACCATTAAAATCATGGAATGATGCCAATACATTACACTTTACAACAAAACAATTTTAAAGGAAAAGAACAAGGTAAGTGGTATGCCCATGCCGTCAAACAGGGCGAGTTGACAATAGATGACATCGCAACGCAGATTGAAGCTGCATGCTCCATGCGCAAAAGTGATGTCGTAGCAGTATTGATGGAACTGAAGGATATCATGGAGCGAGGGCTTAAGGCCGGTATGGTGGTCAACCTCGAGAAGATGGGTAAGTTCTATCTGAGTATCAAGAGTGAATGCGTGGATGACCCTAAGGACTTCCGCGTCGACAAGCATGTGAGAGAAATCGTATGTAAATACACGCCCGATGGTCATCGCTCGAAATTAAGAGACGGCAGGATCGTCCGCTCCTTCACAAATAACTGTGAACTCGTCGAGCAGTCTCAGTACAGTCCTGATAAGCACAGCTATAAGCAAGGGACCAGAGGCGGAACTTTCCGAAAGGAATGATAAAGCTCTTCTGCCATTGTCACTAATGCTTTCTATCCCAACAAAACAGTCTATTTTGCATTGCAATTTAGATTGTTTTGCTGTGTAATATAGACTATATTGCAAAGAGTCAAAGAAAGATAAGTAAAGTTTTTGCAGCTAATGGAAAAAGTAGTATCTTTGCGAACGAAAGTGGATATTAAAAAACAAATAGAGTCAGCATGAAGATATTCGCCGTAGGAATGAACTACATCCAGCACAATAAAGAGTTAGATGGAGCGTTATATAAACCAGAGAACCCTGTGATATTCACGAAGGCCGATTCGGCATTGTTGAAGGACCACAAGCCCTTCTTCATACCCGACTGGAGTGAGCAAGTGGACTATGAGACGGAACTGGTGGTGCGTATCTGTCGACTGGGAAAGAGTATTCCTGAGCGTTTCGCCCATCGTTACTATGATGCGGTGACTGTAGGTATTGACTTCACGGCACGTGACCTGCAAAGGGAAGCACGTGAGAAAGGACATCCTTGGGAGATTTGCAAGGGTTTCGACGGTTCCGCTGTCATTGGTGAATGGGTGGACATGAAAAAGTTCCGTGACATTCAAGCCATCCATTTCCACCTCGACATCAATGGTAAGACGGTGCAGGAAGGTTGTTCGAGCGATATGCTCTACAAGGTCGATGAATTGATAGCCTATATCTCGCAGTTCTTCACGCTGAAGACCGGCGACTTACTATACACAGGAACGCCAGTAGGAGTAGGACCTGTACATATTGACGACCATCTGGAAGGATGGATAGAAGAAAGAAAAGTACTGGAATTCAATTGTAAGTAAATGAGGAAGATAATCATTAGTATGGTGCTGTTATGCTGCTGTCTGACGATAGGGGCGCAACGGTTTTATAACTTAACCGCACTGGAGGTGAAGATCGACTCCGTATTACCTGTCGTCACCTATGCCATTCCTCTTTACGACAACTACAATGACTCCACCTATACGGTAAGCATCGAGTATCCGGAGTTTATTCCGATGAGTGATGCCGATGTCCGTCACTACCATGCCATCACCAAGGAGCCACTTCCCCGTTTACCAAAAGTTACCCAGCAGATTTGCGTATCTCGCAAAAAAGGTGTATTGGAAGTGTCTTTAGTACCCTTGGTCTATCGTAACAAGAAATATCAGAAGCTGGTCAGTTTCATGCTCAAGGTTAAGTCAAAGCCCGTTTCCGGCAGAAAGGCTCTTCAAAGGGCACCAGAAAGTTCACGTTATGCTGATCATTCTATCTTGCAAGAAGGAACATGGGTTAAGATACGGATACCCAAGACAGGTATCTACCAACTCAGCAGTGATTTGCTCCAGAAGGCAGGATTCTCCAACAACAGCAAAGTGAAAATATATGGCTATGGCGGTGGCTTGCAACCTGAGAAACTGACACCAGAATACCTGACTGAGACGGACGACTTGAAAGAAGTTCCCACTTGTACAGTAGGTAGTCGTCGCTTATTTCATGCCGTAGGTCCTGTGACATGGAATGAAAAGCATCAACGCATCCGTAATCCTTATTCTGACTATGGCTATTATTTCCTGACGGAGAGTGACGGTGAGCCGTTGTCTGTCAGTCAAGAGGAGTTCCTTGCCACCTATTATCCTTTAGAGGATGACTATAACACCTTGTATGAAGTGGACGACTATGCATGGTTCCAAGGAGGACGTAACCTATATGACGCTATTAGCATTGCTAATGGTTCCTACCGTGATTATACCCTTAAATCATCTGGACATTCAACAACGGGTTCTGTCACCGTCGTTGTATCCGCAGATCAGGCAACCTCTGTCTCTGTCAGTGTCAACGACAAAACAGTGGGTAGTCTCTCTGTTGCGGCATGTGGTTCTTACGATGCGATGCGGACGGCTACTAAAACTTTTCCTGTCGATAATCTGGAGGCAAGTAATAAAATAAGAATACAATCTGCCAACAGCGGTTCAATAGTGCGTCTCGACTATATTTCCATTTACAGCGAGAACCCCTTCACCGCCTCAGACTTAGCTTCAGGTAGTTTCCCTGTCCCTGAGTACGTGGGAATGATTGCTAACCAAGACCATCATGCCGACGAGGCAGTGGACATGGTGATTGTCATACCCGCCAGTGGAAAACTTGCTTTACAGGCAGAGCGCATTAAGACACTTCATGAAACGAAGGATGGGCTACGTGTCATTATTATCTCTGCTGATGAACTCTATAATGAATTCAGTAGCGGAACACCAGAGGCAAATGCGTATCGCCGCTACCTGAAAATGCTCTACGACCGTGCTGAAACAGAGGAGGATATGCCCAAATATCTTCTACTGATGGGTGATGGTGCATGGGATAACCGTATGCTATCTCCTGGATGGAAAAATGAAGATCCCGATGATTTCCTGTTGTGTTATGAGAGCGAAAACTCCTATAGTAAGACAGACTGCTTTGTCAGTGACGATTATTTCTGTATGCTCGATGACAATGAGGGAGGGGATCTCCTGCATACCGACAAGGCTGATGTCGCTGTAGGACGATTTCCTGTACGGACAGAAAATCAAGCGGCTGTGATGGTCGACAAGATAGAGCAGTATCTTAACAATACTCAGGCTGGTGCTTGGCAAAATGTGGTCTGCGTGTTAGGCGATGATGGCAATGAGAATCAACACATGAAGGATGCCCATGCTGTTGGCTCCCTTGTGGAACAAATGCATCCTGCTTTGCAGGTCAAAAGAGTCATGTGGGATGCCTATCCACGGACAACTACAGCGACAGGTAACCGATATCCTGACGTGACCCGTCTGCTCAAGCAGCAAATGAATAGCGGTGCCCTTATCATGAACTATTCCGGACATGGAGGACCATCGGCTTTCTCCCATGAATATGTGCTTACGCAGAAAGACTTCGAGGAAACAGTCTCCACCCATCTCCCCCTATGGGTGACAGCCTCCTGCGATATCATGCCATTTGACGGACAGGAAGATAATATTGGAGAGACTGCCGTTCTGAACGACAAGGGCGGTGCCATTGCTTTCTATGGTACCACTCGCACCGTTTATCAGTCATATAACCGTTCGATGAACCTTACTTTTACCCGTCATTTGCTTACCATGAAAAACTATCGGGCAACGCCTATTGGTGAGGCGGTCAGACTGGCAAAGAACGAACTTATTCAGACAGGCAGTGACCAGACGGCTAATAAACTACAATATACATTATTGGGTGATCCTGCTCTAAGACTTGCCCTTCCGACGTTCCCCGTTGTCATCGAGTCTATCAACGGTCAGAATATCGCCGATCTAACGGAGCCACTACAGATTGGAGCAGGCTCCACCATCTCCATTGCAGGACATATTGAAAACGGCGCAGGACAGGTAGACAACACCTTCACTGGTGAGATGACCGCTACCGTCCGGGATGCCGCAGAAGAGATTGTCTGTCGCAGGAATGATACTTCTGAAGCAACGACGGCATTTGTCTATACAGATCGTACCAAGACTTTATTCCATGGTAATGACAGCGTCCGTCAGGGACTCTTCAAGTTCTCCTTTACCGTTCCCCGTGACATTAGTTATTCTGATAAAACGGGTCTCGTTACAGTCTATGCTGTGAATAACGACAAGGATAAAGAGGCAAACGGCTATACTGATCGACTTGTATTTGGCGCGGGTAGTGGAGGCGATGACCATGAGGGACCGTCAGTATTCTGCTATCTGAACAGCAGTTCATTTGTTGACGGAGGTACCGTTAATCCCACTCCCTATTTCATCGCAGAACTGTCTGACTCCAGTGGTATCAATTCAACAGGTAATGGTATCGGACATGACCTCCAACTGATCATCGACGGAGAGATGTCGCGTACATACAATCTTAATGACTATTTCCTGTATGATTTTGGAAGTTATACGACTGGAACAGTAGGATTCAGTATTCCTGAACTTGCCGAGGGTTCCCATCATCTCCTATTCCGTGCTTGGGACGTCATGAATAATTCAACTACCAGCGAATTGAATTTCAAGGTGTCGAAGGATATCGCTCCTTCCTTCTTTGACGTGGAGTGCACTCATAACCCTGCTACAACTACCACAGGTTTCCGTATCATCCATGACCGCATCGGCAGTAATTTGGATGTTATTCTTGATATCTTTGACATGGCAGGACGCCATCTTTGGCAGCATCATGAGCATGGAACACCCTATGATAGCAGCTATATTATCAACTGGGACCTTTGTGTAGATGGAGGACGACGGTTGCATACAGGGGTCTATTTATATCGTGTGCGTATCAGCAGCAATGGTTCTAGTCAGACCTCCAAGGCAAAGAAATTGATTATCATAAGCAATAAATGAGGCAGCTACTGCGTTTACTAAAATGATGAAAGCAAATAAGATACATATAACCGTCGTACTTCTGTTGCTGGCCGTCACTACACGGGCTCAGGACACGAAGAGCCAGTTCAACCCCATTGAGCATGCTGTGATTTCATTGACCATTGCCCCAGATGCCCGTGCTGCCGGTATGGGTGACGTGGGTGTCGCTACCGATCCGGATGTCAACTCACAACACTGGAACCCTGCCAAGTATCCGTTCTGCATCAGTCGGGCGGGTATTGCCTTGAACTATACCCCTTGGTTGCGTCAATTGGTCAACGACATCAGTCTAGCTTATGTGGCAGGCTACTATCGCATTGGTGATTATTCTGCTATATCCGGTTCACTGCGTTATTTCTCGTTGGGTGAGGTGATGACCTCTTTGGACGATAATGCGATGACAGTCAAACCCTACGAGATGGCTTTGGATGTCGCCTACTCGCTGATGCTCAGTGAGAAATTCTCATTGGCTGCGGCTATCCGCTGGATATATAGTGACCTCCGTTATGATTATTCGGAGGATGCATCACCTGCATCTGCCTTTGCTGCAGACCTTGCCTGCTATTACAATAACTATATTAATATTGGACAACGGGAATGTCAGTTAGGACTTGGATTGAATATTTCCAATGTGGGCAGTAAGATCACCTATTTCGGTGACGACCGTTCCAACTTCCTCCCTGCTAACCTGCGTATCGGAGCCTCTCTGATGGTACCTATTAATGAGTATAATCGTTTCACGATTGCCGCTGATGCCAATAAGTTATTAGTACCGACTGTTCCCAAACAGGAAGAGGGAGAGTCTCAAAAGCATTACGTAGAACGTGTCAAGGAGGAATACGATGATGTCGGTTCGATTGCCGGTATCTTCAAGAGTTTTGGTGATGCTCCCGGTGGATTTAAAGAAGAATTGCAGGAAATCCAGTGGAGCGTTGGTGCTGAATACACTTACCACGACCAGTTTACTCTCCGTGCCGGTTATCATCACCAGAGCGAGAACAAGGGTAACCTGAAATACTTCACCGTCGGTGGCGGTTTTCGTATGAGCGTCTTCTCCTTGGATGTGGGTTATGTCATTGCCACGGCGAAGAGCAATCCCCTTGATCAGACCCTCCGTTTCACCCTTGCCTTCGACATGGATGGTATTAGAGACTTGTTCAGGAGAAAATGATAAGAGTAGGAATGGGTTATGATGTCCACCAGTTGGTTCCTAATCGGGAATTGTGGATGGGCGGTATCAAGTTAGAACATGAGTTAGGACTTCTTGGCCATAGCGATGCCGATGTACTGATTCACGCCATTTGTGATGCTATCCTCGGTGCTGCCAACATGCGTGACATCGGCTACCACTTCCCTGATACCAGTGCTGAGACAGAAGGGATGGACAGCAAGATCATCCTGAAGAAAACCATTGAACTCATTACCACCAAGGGTTATCACCTCGTCAATATCGATGCGACCATCTGTGCTGAGCGTCCGAAGATGAATCCCCACATCCCTGCTATGCAACAGTGTATGGCACAGGTCATCGGCTGTGACGTGGATGCCATCTCCATCAAGGCAACCACTACGGAGAAACTCGGTTTCACCGGTCGGCAGGAAGGTATCTCCGCCTATGCCGTCGCCTTGATAGAGAAATAAAACAAATAAAAAGTGATGATAAAAAATGCCGCTACTCACCACGAGCAGCGACACCCAAAGCCTATGTTTAACTAAAAATCCTTTTTCAAAATAATTCCAGCCTTTTGGGCTGGAAGTCCTGCCTTCCGGCAGGTTATCTAAACTAATACTAACTTCGTTTAAAAAGAAAGTTATGAGCGCCTCACGGCGACCACTGTTATCCTAACACATTTAAAACTTTCTTAATTACCAATAACTAAAAACCTAAAACTATAAATATTACTACTAACCTAAAACAATCTATTAACCGAATGTCAATTTAGACCTCTTGTCTTTTGACATTGCAAAGGTACGACGATTTTCGAATCCTGCAATGCCTTTTTTTGCTTTTCATACAAAAAAATGACTTATTCTTGACCTAAATCAATGGATTGTGTGCGCAAACACTAAAAAATATACAGAAAAAGGCTCCTTTTTATGAGAATTTATTTGTACCTTTGACTTCGTCGAAGATACATACGTTCGAAATGACTTATGAAAGTACTAATTGTCAATACAAGTGAGCGGACGGGTGGTGCTGCTGTAGCAGCAAGTCGTCTGATGGAGGCACTGAACAATAATGGTATAAAGGCAAAGATGCTGGTACGCGATAAGGAGTCGGAGAGAATCACCGTGGCAGCATTGCCTCAGTCATGGCGGTTACAGGGATATTTCCTATGCGAACGATTCTGTATTTGGCTGGGATTGCATCTACGTCGACAAAATCTTTTCGATATTGATATCGCCAACTGCGGAACAGATATCACTAAATTACGTGAGTTTCAGGAAGCAGACATCATCCACCTGCACTGGATTAACCAAGGAATGCTGTCGCTGAAGAATATTCGTAAGATTCTGGAAAGTGGGAAACGGGTAGTATGGACGATGCACGATATCTGGCCAGCCACAGCCATCTGCCACTATTGTCGTGGCTGTGAACAATACCAAGTCGAATGTATTAAATGTCCTCTCCTTCCGGGAGGCAATATGGCAAAGCACGTATGGAATCAGAAAGTACGAATGCTTCAGGGGCAACGTATTACTTTTGTCTGTTGCAGTGAATGGTTGGCTGGCGAGGCCAAGAAGAGTGCTTTACTGAAAGGACAGCGCATCGTCAGTATTCCTAATGCCATAGATTCCCGTACGTTCTGTCCTCAGGACAAACAGCAAGCTCGTCAGACATTAGGGTTGCCTGCCGACCGTCGCATCATCTTGTTTGTCTCGCAACGTGTGACGGATCCACGTAAGGGCATGAACTATTTTGTGGAGGCTATTCAACAACTGATTCTCCAATATCCTGAGATGAAGGAAAATACGGGTGTAGCCATCCTTGGTGGACATGCTGAAGAAGTTGCGTCACAACTGGCATTGCCATCTTATCCATTAGGCTACGTCAGCGATTCCCAACGTATTGTCAGTGTATATAATGCTGCCGATGTCTTCGTGTTACCTTCCCTGGAGGATAATCTTCCCAACACGTTGATGGAATCGATGGCATGCGGTGTTCCTTGTGTCAGTTTCCGTGTTGGTGGTATTCCTGAGATGATTGACCATCAAGTGAATGGCTATGTGGCGCACCCTCGTGATGCGGAAGATTTGGCTCACGGCATCCATTATGTGTTGGCTGAGGCTGATTACGCCGATCTGAGCCGGAAGTGTTTGAAAAAGGTCGCTCACAGCTATTCGCAACAAAGTGTAGCAAACCAATATATTGAAGAATATCAGCAAGGAATGAACCCCTAAAGTCCAAAATAGATGAATCCATTGACACAAACTCTTTTACTCTCGGCATCTACCCTGCGCATGTTGCCGCATATCGCCATCTTCCTCCTGAAGAAAAAGAAAATAGCCGACGATTTGCTGAAGGTGCAGGATGGCAAGCCTACAGTTCTTAATTTCATCAAAGCCTGTACCCGCGAGCGGACGTTCCGCAATTTGTTCTATTATCGGATAGGGGAATATTTGGCTACTCCTATCCAGTGGTTGCTGCCGCCGGAACGTACGTTGACCATCTGGTGTCCGAGTATTGGTCCAGGAGCTCATTTCGAGCATAACTACGCTACGTACCTGAATGCGGAGAGTATAGGCCGTGATTTCTACTGCCTGCAACTGGTCACGTTGGGCAATGGCAAAGGAGGTCGTCCTACTATTGGCGACAATGTGAGTATTTATACTGGTGCCATTGTCTATGGTGGCATCCGCATCGGTAATAACGTCAAGATTGCTGCAGGTTCTGTAGTCTTTCACGACGTACCGGACAACTGCATAGTGGCAGGCAACCCCGCAACAATAGTCAAGAGTATATGATACGATTTACCATAGTAACGATAACCTATAATGCCGATAAGGTGTTGCAGCGAACACTCGACAGTGTCCGCCGGCAGACTTGTCAGGAAATCGAGCACCTGATCATCGACGGTGCCTCGAAAGACGGGACGGTAGCAATGGCAGAAGCCTACCAACAGGAAGTTTCCTATGAGGTCGTCATCCTGTCCGAACCAGACAAAGGCATCTATGATGCGATGAACAAGGGACTCCACAGGGCGACAGGCGACTATCTGGTCTTTCTTAATGCCGGTGATACCCTCCATGCTGACAATACCTTGGAGACCATTGCCAACTGCCAAAGGCTAACAGCCAACAGCCAACCACCCGCTGTCATCTACGGAGATACCGCCATCGTGGATATGAACGGCAACTTCCTCCACCTGCGCCGTCTGCGTCCTCCTAAGCAACTTACATGGAAATCGTTCCGGCAGGGAATGCTCGTCTGTCACCAGGCTTTCTATGTACGTACAGATATCGCCCAGCAATATGACTACGACCTGCAATATCGTCATTCGGCAGATGTCGACTGGTGTATCAAGGTCATGAAAAAGGCAGATGAGTTACAGTTACCTTTAGTTAATACTCATGAGATACTTGCTGACTTTATGGAAGGTGGTAACACCACCCAGAATCATCGTGCCTCATTGAAAGAACGCTACCATGTGATGTGTTGTCATTACGGCTGTGTCCAGACTTTCTTCCTTCACCTTTGGTTTGTCATCCGCAACTTTCTTCGAAGTTAATTTCTATAAAACAGACGTGTATTGGAAGAATTCTTCGTATCTTTGCACCCATCAAAACAACAATAATAATGAAAAAGACAATGTTATTGTCAGTTGTTGCCATGGCACTGCTGACATCATGTGGTGGTAAACTCGGTGCTCTTTCCGCCGATAACTTTAAGGTAGTCCCCAGTCCTTTAGAGACAGAAGGTGGACAAGTACAGGCAACGGTTAACGGAATGTTCCCCGAGCAATATATGAACCGTAAGGCAGTGATTACAGTAACACCAGAACTTCGATTCGTGAAGAACGGGATGCAGCAAGCGGTCAAGGGACAGTCTGCCACTTTCCAGGGTGAGAAGGTGATGGGCAACGACCAGACCATCTCCTATCTGTTGGGTGGTCACTATACGATGAAGACTTCCTTCCCATATGAGACTGCCATGCAGCAGAGTGACTTATATCTGACTTTCGATGCCCGTCTGGGTAACAAGATAGTGAAAGTACCTGCCGTGAAGGTGGCTGAAGGTGTTGTCGCTACCAGCGAATTGTATCACCAGACGGTGAAGAAGGCTCAGCCTTGTGTGGCACAGGATGCTTTCCAGCGTGTTACCGAGCAGAAATATGATGCCAATATCAAGTTCCTCATCCAACAGGCCGAGTTGCGGAAGAGCGAGTTACAATCGAACTCCGTTCAGGACTTCGTAAAACTGTTGCAGCAGATAGCCCATGATCAGGAGGGACTGAATCTCTCCAGTGTAGAAATTTCTGCCTATGCTTCCCCTGATGGAGGTGTGCAACTCAATGAGAAACTGGCTAATCAGCGTCAACAGAACACGGAGAGTTATGTGCGTAAGCAGATGAAGGATGCTAAAGTAGAGGGTGGTGTGTCCTCCGAGTATACGGCGCAGGATTGGGAAGGCTTTCAGGAACTGGTGAAGGCAAGTAATATCCCTGACAAGGATGTCATCCTGCGTGTGCTCTCTATGTATCAGGACCCACAGGAGCGTGAACAACAGATTAAGAACATGAGTCAAGGTTTCAGGGAATTGGCTGATGGCGTATTGCCTGAATTGCGTCGTGCCCGTATGACCATCAATTACGAGGTTATCGGACGTGACGACGAGCAGATTTTAGAGCAATATAGAAAAGATGCCTCCAAACTGAGTGTCGAGGAACTACTCTATTTTGCCTCTATCGCTTCTACAGATGCGGAGAAGGAGGATATCCTCAAGACTACGGCACGGTTATACGCACAAGACGGACGTGCCTATAGCAACCTTGGTGCCCTTGCTTTGCAACAAGGGAAGAATGAAGAGGCAAAGCGTTATTTCCAACAAGCTCAGGGCATCCAGCAGTTACCAGAGACTAGTGCCAACCTCGGACTGATTGCTCTGCAGGAAGGCGACACACGGAATGCAGAGAACCTGATTGCCAAATCGGCAGGTGCCAATGGGCTTGCCGAGGCTTTGGGCAACCTGCACCTGGCTCAGGGAAACTACGCCCTTGCTCAGCAGGACTTTGGCTATCGCCCCAGCAACAGTGCCGCTCTCGCCCAATTGTTGAATAAAGACTATGCCCGTGCCCAACAGACCCTGAAGAATATCAAACAGCCAGATGCGATGACTGACTATCTCGCAGCCATTGTACAGGCACGTCAGGAAAACTATGACGCGGCTGCCTCTTTCTTGCGCAGTGCCCTGCAGAAAAACCCGTCGTTGAAGAGTTATGCTGACAAGGACCTGGAGTTGGTAAAGGTCAACAAATAGGATAGGAATGAGGCAGTTGGCTATAGGCTATTGGCTGTTGGCTGTTGGTTGCTTGCTGTTAGGCAGTTGCGGTCCCGAGGGTGACAAGTTCCGCTTGTCGGGACGTCTGCGTAACATCAACCAGGGTGAGTTTATGGTCTATAGCCCTGATGGTGGCCTAGTAGGTGTAGATACCATCAAAGTGCGCGATGGCAGATTCTCCTATGAGAAGGAGGTGCGTAAGGAAGTGACCTTGATGATTGTCTTTCCAAACTTCACCGAACAGGTAGTTTTTGCGGCTCCCGGGAAGGAAGTGGAGATCAAGGGTGATGCCACACACCTGAAGGAGGTTTCTATTAAGGGTACAGATGAGAATGAGGAACTGACGAAACTGCGTATGCGTGTCAACAAACTTACTCCTCCAGAGATTCCTGCTGCTATTGCCCAGTTTATCGAAGAAAATCCCACCTCTATCATCAGTATCTATCTGCTTGACAAATATTTTGTGTCGGCAAGGATACCTGACTGTGTGGAGGGTCAACGACTGGCCTCCCTGATGCTGAAAGCCAATCCCGATAATGGACGGCTGCGTAAGTTGGAAAAGCAACTCGAAGGACTGAAAAACAGCAGACTTCAGGCTTCCCTGCCTGTATTCTCCACAGCGGATATCAATGGCAAGAAGACAGATAATAGTCTTTTGAAAGGAAAGATTGGTGTCATCACCACATGGGCAACATGGAACTACCAGAGTACGGACATCCAACGTAAACTACGCAAACTACAGAAGAAATATCCGGAGAAACTTGCCCTCATCAGTATCTGTATGGACGGTGACAAGCGGGAGTGCCGAAAGCGTGTCGACCGCGACTCCTTGTTATGGTCGGTGGTCTGTGACGGGCAGATGTTCCAGACTCCTATCGTCCAGAAGTTAGGATTGTTTACGATACCCTGTATGGTAGTTGTTGACAAGCAGGGAAAGATTATTGCCCGTGATATTGAGCAGAACAAAGTGGAGCAGGAAGTCGAGAAATTCCTGAAATAGTCAGACATCAGGTTGGAAGAGGACTATTTCCCCTTTCTTCAGCGATACCGGAACATCGATAAGTCGTTGGTTGCTGCTCCCCCGAAACAACAAATTTTCATCCCTTAACGATTTGATAAAAGGGCCGTCCACTAATACGTCAATGAGTTCAAGTAGTTGTCGGTGACGAGGGTTGTTGACCAGTGTCTCGAATGTAAACCCCGTAAAACACCAGATATCCTTATTCGTCCGTTCCCGTATGGCACGAGCCAGTTCGGTGAATCCTTCTGGCTGGTACATCGGGTCACCTCCAGAGAATGTCACGTTGGCATAGGGGTCGGCCTCGATGATACGCATAATATCCTCCGTAGACATCGGATGCCCCCCGCTAAAATCCCATGACTGGGGGTTATGGCAGCCAGGACAGGCATGACGGCACCCTGCACAATAGATAGAGGTCCGGAAGCCCGGACCGTCTACCATGGTGTCTTCTATGATGTCTAAAACGGAGATCATCTAGAATAAATTCTGCTGCTGGGAGCCTTCGATATGGGTCACACGGTCGTTGAGCTCACAGAGCTTACCGTGGTTCCAACGGTCTGTGGTCCCCACCAGATAACCTGTGATGCGCTGCAACTTATCGATGTTGGTACTGCCACATTTCGGACAAACCTCCAAATTCGGAGAAGCATTCTCATAGCCGCAGTCCATGCAACGGTTACGGTTGTGGTTGACAGATCCATAACCCATGTTCAACTGATCCATCATATCCACCACGCTCATGATGACCTGTGGGTTGTGGGTGGCATCACCGTCAATCTCGACATAGAAGATATGACCGCCACGTGTCATTTCATGATAGGGAGCCTCTATCTCTGCTTTGTGACGGGCAGAGCACTTGTAATAGACGGGGACATGGTTGGAATTAGTGTAGTAGTCACGGTCTGTTACACCGGGGATACTGCCGAATTCCTTACGGTCTTTCTTGGTGAACTTACCACTGAGACCCTCTGCCGGGGTGGCTAGAACGGAGTAGTTATGGTGGTAGCGTTCGCAGAAATCGTTTACACGTTCACGCATATAGCTTATAATTTTCAGTCCCAGTTCCTGAGCCTCAGCACTTTCGCCATGATGCTTGCCTATCAGGGCTACCAGACACTCTGCCAGTCCGATGAAGCCGATACCTAGTGTACCCTGATTGATGACACTTTCAATGGTATCCGTGGGACCTAACTTGTCAGCACCAATCCACAGACTCTTCATCAACAACGGGAACTGCTTGGCAAAAGCCGTTTTCTGGAATTGATAACGATCATCCAGTTGTTTAGCAGCTATTTCCAACATGTTGTCCAACTTAGCAAAGAACATATCGATACGTTTCTGCTGGTCTTTTTCTTCCTTGCATTCTATCGCTAGCTTGACGATATTGATGGTCGTAAACGACAGGTTACCGCGTCCAATAGAGGTACGAGGTCCGAACCGGTTTTCGAAGACACGTGTCCTGCAGCCCATCGTTGCCACCTCATGGACATAACGTTTGGGGTCGTCCGCACGCCAGTCGGGGTCTTGGTTGTACGTCGCATCAAGATTCAGGAAATTGGGGAAGAACCGACGGGCCGTCACCTTACATGCCAACTGATACAGGTCGAAGTTACGGTCTTCTGGTAGATAGTTCACACCACGTTTCTTTTTCCAAATCTGAATAGGGAAGATAGCCGTCTCGCCACCACCCACGCCTTCGTAAGTTGACAGTAGGATTTCACGCATCACGCAACGACCCTCTGCAGAGGTATCCGTACCATAGTTGATGGAAGAGAATACTACCTGGTTACCACCACGCGAATGGATGGTATTCATATTGTGAATGAAGGCTTCCATGGCTTGATGTACACGACCAATGGTCTTATTGATGGCGTGCTGCTGGGCACGTTCCTTACCCGTTAGTCCATCTAACGGTTTCTTTAGATAGTCCATCAAAGGCTCGTCATACAAGTCTTTATAGTCCTCTCCGTTCAAATCTTCTAAGGCCTTCAGTTCCTCAATATAGGTCAGGCGCACGTAGGGTGCCAAATAGAAGTCGAAGGCAGGAATGGCCTGGCCACCATGCATCTCATTTTGGCAACACTCCATCGAGATACAGGCCAGCACCGATGCCGTCTCAATTCGCTTGGCAGGACGACTAGCACCATGACCGGCTATGAAGCCCTTAGTGAGGATATTATCCAACGGATGCTGTACACAGGTCAGCGACTTTGTGGGATAGTAATCTTTGTCGTGGATATGCAGGTAGTTATGCTCCACTGCCTCACGACTCTCTGGCGACAACAGGTAGTCGTCAACAAAGGGCTTGGTGGTCTCGGAGGCAAACTTCATCATCATACCGGCCGGGGTGTCAGCATTCATGTTTGCATTCTCACGGGTCACATCATTATTTTTGATGTTCACGATATCCAGAAAAACGTCACGGGTTTTGGCCTTACGGGCAATGGAACGCTGGTTGCGATAGGCAATATAGCGTTGGGCGACATCTTTACGGGCACTCTTCATCAGCTCCATCTCAACAGCATCCTGGATTTCTTCCACCGTCATCTGGGAATTACCCTTAGCGGCAATACGGTCGGTGATGGTCTGCAGCAAACGCTCGTCTTCTCCCTTGTCGGTATGGAGCATCGCCTTACGGATGGCAGCCATGATTTTCTGTTCGTTAAAACCCACAATGCGCCCATCGCGCTTTACGACTGTCTGTATCATATTGTTTTAGTTTAAAATGTATAGTTTAGAGATTAAAAGGATTTGCGATAGCAACGGTGACGACGGTGCTGGATAGCTTCCAAGTATTGCCACTGTCCGCGCATGTGCTCGTTGGACTCCATCTGGGGCATCGCCTCTGCCCATTTGAAACCATACCGCTGGAACCATTGGATGAGGTCGTCGAAGATGAGGGAGTTAGCACCCTTGCCACGATATTCGGGCAACACACCTATCAGCAGCAGGTCGACGACCTCCGTCTTATGCCATTTCAGAACTTTCAGGAGATGCCACCAGCCGAAGGGGAACAATTTGCCGTCATGTGTCTTCCGCAAGGCATCATTGAACGACGGGAAGGTGATGCCGAGGCCCACCATCTTATGCTCGGGTGTGTTCCAATCCTCAATAGCGGTCAGCAGATTCATGTCTGCCACCTTGATATATTGGTCGACGAGTTGATTGATCTGTTTCTCGGACAGTTGGGAATAGCCGTACAAGTCCTTGTATGTGGCATTGATGATATCAAAAATTTCCTTGCCCTTGCCTCCCTTGAGCAGTTCCTGCCGCGTAAACTTACGGACCTGCAGGTTATAACGCTTGCGGATCATCTCCGCTATCTTATGGAACTTGTCGGGAACTTTCTCGGGTACTTTGACACGGTACTCCATGTAGTCGTTGTCTTTTTCAAAACCGCCCAGTTGTTCAATATGCTGTACATAATAGGGGTAGTTGTAGTTGATATACATCGTTGCCTCCTCGTTGAAGCCTTCGATGAGCAGTCCCTCACGGTCCATGTCCGTAAAGCCCAAAGGACCTGCTATTTCTGTCATGCCTTTCTCCTTTCCCCATGCCACCACAGCATTCAGAAGGGAACGACTGACTTCGATATCGTCAATGAAATCAAGCCATCCGAAACGTACATCCTTCCGCTGCCAACGTTCATTAGCACGGTGGTTAATGATGGCGGCGACACGTCCTACCATCTTGCCGTCACGGAATGCCATGAAGTACTCGACCTCACAGAAATCGAAACAAGCATTCTTGTCCTTTCGCAACGTGTTCATCTCGTCGGAATAAAGAAATGGAACCGCTTGTGGACAGTCACGGTACAAATCATAGTGGAACTGAATGAATTGTTTCAGGTCCTTCAGATTACTAACGGTCTTGATTTCAATAGTTTTCATAGTACCCCGACCGAGAATCGAACTCGGAACTAAGCTTTAGGAGAGCCTTGTTATATCCATTTAACTATCAGGGCTGTTCATTTTGTCTGCAAAGATAATAAATATAATTGAGAATTAGCAATTGAAAATGGAGATTTTTGATTACCTTTGCATTAAATTTTTAAATAGTGATTTTATGGGAAAATTAGTCATTAACTCGTACGATGAGTTTGCCGCCCATCTGGGCGAAGAATTAGGAGCCTCTGAATGGCTTCAGGTAGATCAGGACCGTATCAATCTGTTTGCGGATGCCACCCTCGACCACCAGTGGATCCATGTAGATGTGGCACGTGCTAAAGAAGAGAGTCCTTATAAGAGCACCATTGCCCATGGCTACTTGACGCTGAGTCTGCTGCCTTATATGTGGGATCAGATCATTGAGGTCAACAATATCAAGATGCTTGTGAACTATGGTATGAATGATATGCGTTTCGGGCAGCCCGTCATCACAGGTAGTCGCGTGCGTTTGGTCACCGTGTTGCACAATATCCAGAACCTCCGTGGCATTTGCAAGGCAGAGATTAAGTTCAAAATTGAGATAGAAGGGCAGCGCAAGCCTGCCCTTGAGGGCATTGCTTCCTTCCTGTATTATTTTGAATAAGGGGGGGGCAAAAAAATGGGGAGGTGACTCACGTCAGCCCCCCATGACTAAAACCATAACTAGCATAACTACTAATCAAATATTTCAAATCTAACCTAAGCTGATTAATGCTTTTCCTTTTTGTCGCCACAAAGATACACCTCTTTTACAAAAGATGCAAGTTCTGAAGTTACACGAATCTTTTAATTTGTAACATGTTTATCTTACGCTTCTTTTATGTTACACCACGAAAAGATTTTGTTTCATTTGGCAACTACTTTCTTTCGAAAAAACATTAATTTTGCAACACATTAAAAACCAGGCTATTCCACTAAGTTATGAAAAGAATTTTTTTTACTCTGATTTGTCTATGTGTAACGGTGAATTCCTTTGCACAAGATCCTAATTTCTACATTTTCCTTTGTTTCGGACAGTCGAACATGGAGGGCAATGCCCGTCCTGAAGCACAAGACATAGCCAGTCCTGGTCCCCGTTTCCTGTTGATGCCTGCTGTCGACTTCCCTGAAAAAGGTCGTAAGATGGGAGAATGGTGTGAGGCCTCTGCCCCGCTCTGTCGTCCCAATACAGGACTGACACCTGCTGACTGGTTTGGTCGTACCCTCGTGAACTCCCTGCCAGAAAACATCAAGATTGGTGTTATTCACGTGGCTATTGGCGGTATCGACATCAAGGGATTCCTCTCCGACAGCATCCCCACCTACGTAGAGAAGAAAGCGCCAGGTTGGATGAAAGGTATGCTTGCTGCCTATGACAACAACCCCTACGAGCGTTTGGTGACTTTAGCCAAGAAAGCCCAGAAGGATGGTGTCATCAAAGGTATCCTGATGCATCAGGGTGAGACCAATACAGGTGACCCGCAGTGGGCTGGTATGGTGAAACAAGTCTATGACAACCTTTGCAGCGATCTCCAGTTGAAGCCTGAAGAGGTGAACCTGTATGTCGGAAACATCGTTCAGGCTGATGGTAAGGGTGTATGTATCGGTTGCAAGAAACAGATTGATGAATTACCACAGACCATCCATACCTGTCAGGTCATCTCGTCAGACGACTGTACCAATGGTCCTGATCGCCTGCATTTCGACGCTGCCGGCTATCGTGAACTGGGTTGTCGCTATGGTGAGGCTGTAGCGCGTCATCTCGGCTATGAACCGAAGCGCCCGTATATTGAGATGCTGAAACGTATTGAGGTGCCTGCCGATGCAGTGATTGCCGAGACCACCATTCCTGGTAACGAGTTCCCCAAGGTTGACAAAGAGAATCGTGCCTATTTCCGCATTAATGCGCCACAGGCTCGTAAGGTTGTTGTGGACATCTGCAACATGAAATATGACATGCAGCCTGACGGCAAGGGTGGCTTTATGGCAGTCACTGATCCGCTGCCTGTTGGTTTCCATTATTACTTTATGAATATCGATGGCGTCAACTTCGTCGACCCCGCTTCTGAGACCTTCTTTGGTTGCAATCGCGAGTCAGGCGGTATCGAGATTCCTGAAGGTCCTGAAGGCGACTACTATCGTCCACAAGTGGGTATTCCTCACGGACAGGTACGTAACATCTACTATCATAGCCCTCATTCGAAATTCGGTGAATGGCGTCGTGCTTTGGTGTACACCCCTGCTGAGTACGAGAAAAGCAATAAGAGGTACCCTGTACTCTACCTGCAGCACGGTATGGGCGAAGGTGAGACCAGTTGGATGCTTCAAGGAAAGATGCAGCATATCATGGACAACGCTATTGCCAAAGGTGAGGCAAAGCCTATGATTGTGGTGATGGAGAGCGGCGACATCAAGCAGCCCTTCGACTTTGCCAGTGGTGCTTCAAACGAACAGGGTCTCAGTGATTATGGAGCTACGTTCTATCCTGTTCTGCTCGAAGACCTGATTCCTTATATCGACAAGAACTTCCGCACGAAGAAAAACCGTAAGTATCGTGCGATGGCTGGCCTCTCATGGGGTGGTCACCAGACCTTCGATGTCGTACTCCAGAACCTCGACAAGTTCGCATGGCTTGGAACCTTCAGTGGGGCTATCTTCGGTCTTGACGTGAAGACAGCCTATAATGGTGTCTTTGCCAATGCTGCTGAGTTCAACAAGAAGATTCGCTATATGTATATGAACTGGGGTTCTGAGGACTTCATCAAGAGTGGTGACATCGTTCGTCAATTGCGTGAATTGGGTATCAAGGTTGATGCCAGCGAGTCTGCCGGCACTGCCCATGAGTTCCTCACCTGGCGCCGTGGTCTCCACGAGTTCATCCCTCATCTTTTTAAATAAAGACCTATGAGAAAGATATTATCCGCCCTGTCAATGCTGACGGCATTGACCATAACGGCACAGAATCCGATTATCCGCGACCAGTTCGCGGCTGATCCCACTGCGCGCGTATTTAATAATAAGGTGTATGTCTATCCCTCCCATGACATTCCTGCTCCTGAGGGACAGCGGCAAGACTGGTTCTGCATGGCAGACTACCATGTATTCTCCTCGGAGAACCTGACGGACTGGATAGACCATGGAATCATTCTCTCACAGGAAATGGTACCATGGGGCAACCCGACCGCCTATTCCATGTGGGCTCCTGACTGTGTCTATAAGAACGGGAAATACTTTTTTTATTTCCCTAACGCTCCTAGGGAAGGAAGGGGCTTTACCGTAGGAGTCGCTATCGCTGATTCTCCCACAGGACCTTTTGTCTGTGAGGCTGAGCCTATCAAGGGAGTTTCGGGTATCGATCCTTGTGTCCTCATCGACGATGACGGCAGTGCCTATCTCTACTGGAGCGGCATGGGTATCCGCGGTGGCAAGCTGAAAAGCAATATGTTGGAACTGGACGGTGAACTGCAGGAGGTAAAGTTGCCCAAACGGGATGGTATGCCCGAAATGCCCCCGATGAGAATGGGTGGGCAGGTGATGGAGGGACTGCCTGACGGTTTCAAGGAAGGTCCTTTTGCCTTCAAGCGTAACGGCTGGTATTACCTTACCTTTCCTTGGGTACGCGGTGATACGAGCAATGGTGCTAATCCCACAGAAACTCTTGCCTATGCCATGTCTAAGTCGCCTCTAGGACCCTGGGACTTCAAAGGCATCATCATGGCAGAACACGACAACCACTGCTGGACTAACCATCACAGTATCTTGGAATACAAAGGGCAATGGTATATTTTCTACCATCGGAATGACTTTTCACCGAGTATGGACAAACGCCGTTCTGCCCGTATTGAAAAAATTGACTTCAATGCCGATGGTACCATCCGGGAAGTGAAGCAGACCATACGTGGCGTTGGTATCAACAATGCCACGGAGAAGATAGAGATCGACCGTTATAGCAGTGCCAGTAGTGATGTGACCACTCAACTGATTGATACGGTGAACACTTTCCGCAGTTTTGAGGCAACCATTCCTCAGAAGGGTAGTTGGCTGCGTTATGAAGGTATCGACTTCAGTCCTGTGTCGGACGGCTATCTTGTTGTCAATGTCAAGGCTGCCGACAATACCGAGTTTTATGTGAGGGAGAAGAGAGCCAAAGGTAAAATTATTGCTAAGGTTCCGATGATAGTAAAGAGCGAAACGAGGTTCCCGGGTATGCCAACTCCCTTCCGTCGCGACCAGAGCAATCAATGGCTCACGATGACTGTTCCTTTGGAATACACCCCGAAAGGAGTGACAGACATCGTCATTACTAACGAAGGCGGTGCAGCATTCAGCATCAACTGGGTGCAGTTCAAGAACCGCCTTAAGTACTTCTCACCAGTTCCGTCTATTGAGTCTTCGTCGCAGCCTGACAACAACGGTTTTATCCGCCGTTGGCGACTGATGGAGCCTATCGCTGTCGATGTACGCTCCAACGTCATCTTTACCTATTCCTGGTTGCGCAACAAGTTCGATGAAGAACTGAAAAAATTAACGGCTAACAGCCAAAAGTCAAAAGCCAAATGGTACGCCCTTGACAGCGAGACCTACAACATGAAACTGTTCCGTTTCGCTGAGAAATACGGCAAACAGACCTATGGGAGCTTCTATTGGTGTGAGACTGTTATCGACAATCCGGAAGAGATACAGAACGTCCGGTTGGCCTGCGGCTCCAATGGTGCTTCTTTGTGGTGGCTCAATGGGGAAGAGGTGCTGATGCTGGAAGGAGACCGCCGCATGGTGGAGGATGATGGCATGTCACCCCGCCTGACACTCCGGAAAGGGCGCAACACCCTGCGCTGTGCCGTCATCAACGGTCCCGGTCTTGCTGACATGTGTGTCCGTTTTATCGATGAGAAAGGAACTCCGATTACCAACTACAATGTAAAAATTCAATAATTTAATTAAAATGTAACAATTAAGATATAACGCTATATGAAACGTATATTTCTCTTTATTTCATTGTTAAATTTTTACATTGCCATGACACCTGTTATGGCACAGATTGGTGCACCCTATATCCACGACCCCTCGACCATTGCCGAGTGTGAAGGGAAGTACTATACCTTTGGTACAGGTGGCGGAGGACTCATCAGTGAGGACGGGTGGTCATGGCACAGTGGTGCTGATCGTCCAGGCGGTGGTGCGGCTCCCGATGTATTGAAGATCGGTGACCGTTACCTTTGTATTTATGGTGCCACGGGTGGTGGCCTGGGTGGCGGACATAACGGTCGTATCCTGACGATGTGGAATAAGACCCTTGACCCCAAGAGTCCCGATTTCAAATGGACGAAGGCCGTTGAGGTATGTTCTTCGGACGGTATGGAGGACCAGGATGCCATCGACCCTGGATTGTTGCTCGACCCCACGACAGGTCGGCTGTGGGCAAGTTACGGCACCTATTTTGGCACCATCCGCCTCATAGAACTGGATCCCAAGACGGGTTTCCGCATGAAGGGCAACAAGGAAAAGGACATTGCTATCGATTGTGAAGCGACCGACCTGCTCTACCGTGACGGCTGGTATTACCTGCTGGGCACCCATGGCACTTGTTGTGACGGCGTGAACTCCACCTATAATATTGTGGTAGGTCGCTCCAAGAGCGTGGAGGGACCGTATATTGACAACGTCGGTCGTGACATGTTCCATGGTGGTGGCAGAATGGTGATTGCCGCTGGTGACCGCA
This sequence comes from Prevotella sp., assembly GCA_017645645.1. GTDB lineage: Bacteria > Bacteroidota > Bacteroidia > Bacteroidales > Bacteroidaceae > Prevotella. Next base: position 61,335 of record JAGCOB010000026.1, read on the forward strand.
AAACGGGGCCTGGACATTTCGGACGTACCGTTATCGACGACGGTGTGGAAATTATGTCATGTCATTTCGAGGCAGACTTCAACCGTAGCGGCCGTTCTGTGCTGGGTATTCTTCCGCTGGTTTGGAAGAACGGATGGCCAGTGGCAGGAGAGCAACTCAAGGAGGGAAAATATGCTATCTTTTCCGAGCGTCGCGGCTATAGCCTGGAACTGGCGGTCGATTTTATCCGCATGGAACAGGAGCGTCAGCGTTTCTGGCAGATGGATCCCAACGAGCCAGTCAAGGTTATCCCCGACCAGAAGCTGGAAGAGGTTGTCGGTACCTGGGCCAAAGACAATATTGCAGTCCGTTGTAGTGATTATATGTTCCGTCCTTGGCAACACTGGGTAATCACTCCGCATCCTGAAGCTGGCGGACGACTGACAGGTCCGCTTTATGAGATTAAGATAGATGGTACCAACAGGGCACTGACAGCTACTGCCAGTCTGGAACTGACCACTAAGGAATACCAAGGAGAGGATGCCCAGCTCTGGTGGATTGAGCAGTTGACCGACGGTACCTACCGTATCATGCCTTTCGCCATTCCTGGACAGGAAGGTTCTAATAAGAAATATTGTCTTTACTCTGCAGGTGATAGTACACCTACGCTTGCAGTATACGATTTCAATACAGACAACTCCAAATGGAATTTCCGTCAACAATAACTTTTAATATAAACTAAAACCATCACAGGCTATGAAGAAAGGAATATTTTATGTATCATGCCTTGCCTGTCTTCTGGCAGGATGTAATACTTCTACAGACATGGAACAACAGATTAATAATCTTTATGACAGAATGTCACAAGAGGAGCAGATTGCACAGTTGAGGTGTATGTATATGGATGAGCTCTTCGACGAACAGGGAAGATTAGACACCACCAAATGTATTCAACTGATACCCAATGGTATCGGGCATTTCGCACAGTTCGCTTTACAAAAACCGACGGAGCCCAATGTCCTTCGCGACCGTGTGGCTGCCGTACAGGACTGGTTGATGAATCACACCCCGAACGGAATTCCCGCCCTCTTCCACGAGGAGGTGCTGTCAGGTATTGATACACAGGGTGCCACCATCTATCCCCAACAAATTGGACAGGCTTGTTCGTTCAATCCTGAGCTGGCAGAGGTGAAGACCCGTCAAATCAGTACCACTATGCGTAAGATGGGTGGTATCCTTTCTTTGTCGCCCATGGTGGATGTCTGTCGTACACCTAGTTTCAACCGCTTGGAGGAATCCTATGGAGAGGATGGCTACTTATCGGCAGTGATGGGTACCGCCTTCGTCAAGGGATTGCAACAGGGTGACCTCAGGAAAGGAGTGGGAACCTGCTCGAAGCACTACCTCGGCTATGGCGGAGGCGGTGATGCGGAAGAGAAAGAACTGATGGAGGAAATCCTGCTGCCTCATGAGACGATGATCCGTCTGACAGGCAGTAAGGCGGTCATGCCCGGCTATCATGCCGTACATGGCACGAACTGTGTCGCCAATAGCGAGATATTGCAGGATATCCTGCGCGGTTATGTCGGTTTTGACGGCATGGTAGTCAGCGACTATACCGCCATTGACCAGATACCCGACCAGAAGGATGCTGTGAGCAAAGCGGCTGCCGCCATCAATGCGGGTAATGATGTGGACTTCCCCTTTGGAGCGAACTATCAGTATCTGCAACAAGCCATTGAAAAAGGACTGGTGAAGCCGGAAGTTCTGGAGCGTGCTGTGAAGAACGTGCTCCGCTATAAGTTCCGTGCTGGTCTCTTCGACAAGAATCCGTATCTGTACAGTACCGAGAAGATTGTTCTGGACACACAGGAAGAGCGTCAGACAGCGTATGAGATGGCGACCCAGTCAGTAGTGCTATTGGAAAACAAAGGCATCTTACCCATCTCGGCAAATAACCAACAGCCAAATGCCAAAACCTTAAATATCCTCCTCACAGGTCCTAATGCCAATACCATGTGGGCGATGTGTGGTGACTATTCTTTCCCTGCTATGTCGTATTTCTGGAAGAGAATAGAAAAGGATCTGGACCATCCGCATATTATTACCTTGTTAGAGGGTATGACGGCACACAAACCCGCAGGAGTGAACCTTTTGTATTCCCGTGGATGTGATTGGACGGAGGAGATAGAGACGAAGTACGGGGAAGGTGGTGATGAGCGTGCTTGGGAATATGAACTCCTTCACCGTAAGGTGGATGCTGGTGAGAAGGCAGACAAGGCGGAGGCACTGAATATGGCGAAACAGGCTGATGTTATTGTTGCTGCCGTCGGTGAGAACGTGATGCTCTGCGGTGAGAATCGTGATCATCAGGGACTCCGTCTGCCTGGCAAACAGGAACAGTATGTGGAGGAACTGATCAAGACGGGCAAACCGGTCGTGTTGGTAATTTTCGGTGGTCGTGCCCAGGTGATCTCTGACCTAGCCGACCGTTGCGCCGCTGTCATCCAGGCATGGTATCCTGGCGAGGAGGGTGGAAATGCTGTTGCTGATATTCTGTACGGCAATGTCTCTCCGTCAGCCAAACTCTCCGTCAGTTATCCGAATGCGGAGATTTACGAGCCTGTCTGCTATAACTATTCCGTAGAAAAAAATCCACGTATCCAATGGCCCTTCGGTTATGGTCTCACCTATACCACCTTCGAATATAAGAACCTGCAGGTGAACAGCAAGGCACAGACAAAGGATGAGTCAGTGGAACTGACCTTCCAGGTGAAGAACACAGGAAAGGTGGCTGCCGATGAGATCGTACAGATTTATCTCTCTCCCACAAAACCAGACCAGCATATCCGTCCCATCCAACTGCAAGGTTTTGCCCGTGTATCACTGGAGCCGGGACAGACCAAGACAGTTAGCACCCGTCTCTATGTAGAGCAGATGGGGTTCTATAGTCATCAGGGCAATGTTCGCCAATGGAACATAGAACCGGGCACGTTTATTATTAAGGTGGGATCATCTTCTGCGGATATCCGACTCCAGCAAGAAGTCGTGCTGGAAGGCAAGGCGGTCAGTAAACCGCTCCGTGACTACTATTTCTCAGAAACCATCGTATCAAAATGAAAAGAATATGAAAAACATTTTATTATTAGTGATGATATTGTGTGGCCTGACCGCACAAGCGCAACCTGCCGGAGGTTTTGGTGGATTTCAAATGCCAGAAGTTAAACTGGAGACATCACAACAATGGAAAGATATTAACTATGCTGATGACGGACAGGCTTATCATACCTGCGACATCTACCTGCCTAAACAGGAGAAAGACAGCTATCCCGTCGTAATTCATATCTACGGTAGTGCTTGGTTCAACAACAATGGGAAAGGGGTTGCTGATTTAGGGACTATCGTCAAGACACTATTGGAAGCAGGTTATGCGGTAGTGTGCCCTAATCACCGTTCCAGCATCGATGCCCAGTGGCCTGCCCAGATTCAGGATATTCGTGCCGTGGTACGTTTTGTACGAGGAGAAGCAAAAAAATACAAGTTTGATCCGTCATTCATCGCAACCAGCGGTTTCTCTTCTGGCGGTCACCTTGCTGCCATTACAGCCACAACCAGTGGTATGAAAATCGCTACCGTCGGTACGATCACCCTCGATCTTGAGGGTACTATCGGAAAATATACCGACCAGTCCAGTTGTGTGAATGCTGCCAGTGTCTGGTCCGGTCCCGTTGACCTGACGGCGATGGACTGTGGTGAGCACATGACCATGGGTGAGAACAGCCCGGAAGATGTGCTGTTGAAGTCAAAACTCGACAAAGAGCCTGACAAGTATCGCAGTCTCAGTGCCGTCGAGTATATTGACCCGAAGGATCCTCCCATCATCATCTTCCATGGCGAGAAGGATAATGTAGTACCCTGTTGTCAGGGTAAGAAGTTCTATGAATTGTTGAAGGCTTCCGGTGTCACGACAGAGGTCACCTTTGTTCCCGAGGGCGGTCATGGCATGGGTATGTACAGTGAGGAGAACCTGCAGAAGATGGTACGTTTCCTCAACAAAGCCAGAAACCAAAATCTGCCGGCCAGAAGCCGTGTCGTTGAGAATGGTGGTACGGGAATCTATAAGGTCATTATGAAAGAAGAGCCGTCGCTCAGTCGGGAACATACCATTTTCGTACCTCAGGACCTCTCCAAGTTCGATCAAAAGCATCCGTTGCCCGTACTGGTCTGGGGTAACGGCGCCTGTGCCAACTCCCCCTGGGAACACATGAACTTTCTCAACGAGATTGCGTCTCACGGCTATATCGTACTCGCTACTGGTGAGATTCCTATGGTAGATGAGTGGTATAAAGGTCCGATGTCACGGGCAGAACAACAGATAGAGAGTTTGGACTGGATATTCGCCCAGAATGCCGATTCTGCCTCACCGTATTATCAGAAGATAGACACCAAGAACGTCTGTGTCGCAGGTATGTCATGCGGTGGTTTGCAGACCCTCTTTAACTGTGCCGACCCGCGTATCACCGCCCTTATGATTTGCAACAGCGGACTCTTCAAACAGTCGAATGCCGCCCAAGCTGTCGGTGGTATGCCCATGCCTCCGAAGGAGAAGCTGAAGGATATCCACTGTCCGATTATCTATATCTTAGGTGGTAAGACCGATATTGCCTACGAGAATGGCATGGACGACTTCCATCTCATCCAGCACGTACCTTCCTGTGCTGCAAATTTCCCCGTTGGTCATGGTGGAACTTACCGTGATGCTCATGGTGGTGAGTTCACGGTTCCTGCTCTGGCATGGCTTAATTGGCAACTGAAAGGCGACCGGAAGGCTGCCAAAATGTTTATCGGCAGGAAACCCGAGCTTCTCCAGCGTAAAGACTGGACACTGGAGACCAATTCACTTTTCGACAAACTAAAATAAACGAAAAGAGGATGAGGAAACTGCTGGTCATACTCATTTTATGCTTACTTGGATCATGGACTGTCATGGCTCAAGAAGGCATGTCACCCAATGGCAGGCTGTCGGTAAAGGTGATAGGGCAGTGCTTAGCTATCTATTACGAGCAACAGCCAGTATTGGAAGTATGGACACCGACAGACAAGGGACTGCAGTTTATCAGGAAAATAACTGCCGATTACCAGATGCTGACAGGAAAACGACTGCATTGCCAAAATGAGGCAAATGAATATCGGATTGATAAGGCGATTTTGCGTATATATAATGACGGTATTGCCTTGCGTGATGCAGATGTTTCCTATCGCATTCCCGAGGGTACCCGTCGCTGGATGCAGCAGTGGTGTGACTCCTATGAGGGTTTTTTCCCGCTTGATACCACTTATAAGGTGACTCCCATTCCGTCTTATAGCGGTATCTCAAAATCCAACGAGGGATGGAACAACCGTTGGGGATATCCGGCTCTTATAGAACCACAGGAAGGAGTGTTTGCTCTAATTACCGAAGCCAATATCGAAAAGGGACAAAGTGCCTCCTGCCTGTATAATGAGGGAGAACGTTTTCGTGTCACACCAGACGAAACTCTAAACTCTCAACTCTCAACTTTAAACTTTAAGCAGTCCCCCTGGCGTGTCGCCATCATCGGCACCTTGAAAGATGTGGTGGAGTCAACCTTAGTGACAGATGTCAGTGACCCTTGTCGGATTGCCGATACCAGTTGGATTCATCCCGGTGTAGTGTCTTGGATTTATTGGGCATACAATCACGGTTCCAACGACTACAACATCATCAAGAAATATGTGGATATGGCAGTCATACTTCATTTGCCTTATGTTTTGATTGATGCTGAATGGGATGAGATGAAGGCTCCTTATACCATCGAGGATGCTGTCAACTACGCCAAGTCTAAGGGTGTCAAGCCACTGATCTGGTACAACTCCAGTGTTGGCTGGGTAGATGGAGCCCCCACCCCGAAATTCCGTCTGAACAAACCAGAAGACCGTGAGAAGGAATTTGCCTGGTGTGAGCAAATTGGTGTGGCTGGCGTGAAGATAGACTTCTTCTCTGGCGACAATCAGAAGAACATGGATTACTGTATTGATCTTCTCGAGAGTGCTGCCCGTCATCACTTGTTGGTCAATTTCCATGGAGCCACGATTCCACGTGGCTGGCAACGTACCTATCCCAACCTTCTGTCAACAGAAGGAGTCTATGGTGCCGAATGGTATAATAACGTTCCGACATTTACTGACAAGGCAGCATGCCATAATGCCACGCTGCCCTTTACCCGTAATGTGATAGGTCCGATGGACTATACCCCTTGTACGTTCAGCGATTCTCAGCATCCGCATATCACGACAAATGCCCATGAGTTAGCACTCACCATTCTTTTTGAGTCAGGATTGCAGCATCTTGCCGACAAGCCGGAGAGTTATCTTTCCCAACCTGCTCAAGTACAGCAGTTCCTGTCAAATCTCCCAAGTGTATGGGATGAGACCCGATTGATTGACGGCTATCCGGGTCGTTTTGTTATTATGGCACGACGTAGTGGGACTCGCTGGTATGTGGCAGGAATCAACGGATTAGACACACCTCAGGACCTAAGTATTCCCATTGATTTCATGGATAAAATACAAAATATTTTCGTTTTTGAGGATAGTGAGAGCTCGTCTTGGGAAATCCAAACAAGGAAGATGGTTCCCCAAGAGATTCGTCTCCAACCTCGTGGTGGCTTTGTATGGGTCATAGAATAATCAGAAACTTAAATATATGAAGACAACAAAACTAACAACACTCTTGTGCTTGCTTGGATTCACCTCCCTGCAGGCACAGAATCCTTTTGTCCAGACATGGTGCACTTCTGATCCTGCTCCGATGGTACATGACGGAACGATGTATGTCTATACAGGGCATGATGAGGACGGAGCCGATTTCTTCTGGATGCAGGAATGGCGTGTATACTCCACACAGGACATGGTCAACTGGACGGATCATGGCTCCCCCCTTGCCTTGGAGAGTTTCTCATGGGCTGACGACCGTGCCTGGGCCTCACAGACCGTAGAGCGCAATGGTAAGTTCTATTGGTATATCTGTGCTCACTCCAAACTGTCTGGAGGTATGGCGATTGGTGTTGCCGTAGGTGATACACCCATAGGACCTTTCAAGGATGCCTTAGGAAAACCGCTCTTTGAGAATGGCAGTTGGGACCATATAGACCCCACCGTTTTCATCGATGATGACGGACAGGCGTGGTTGATGTGGGGTAATCCCCAGTGCTACTACCTGAAGTTGAACGAGGACATGATATCCTATAGTGGTGAATTAGGACTGCTGGACATGACAGAGGAAGCCTTTGGTGCCCCTGTGATGAGCAAGCGTGAGAAAGACAAGAAATACAAGGACTCGTATGTAGAAGGTCCTTGGCTCACCAAGCGTAATGGCACCTATCAGTTGTTGTATGCTGCAGGTGGTGTTCCTGAACATATCTCATACAGTACAGCTCCATCGCCCACGGGTCCTTGGAAATATGCTGGAGAGATCATGCCGCTCTGCGACACGAAGTCATTCACCAACCACTGCGGTGTGGCAGACTACAAAGGACATAGTTATTTCTTCTACCATACAGGAAAACTGCCTAATGGAGGCGGTTTCGGACGTAGTGTGGCTGTCGAGGAGTTCAAGTATAATGCCGATGGCTCCTTCCCCACCATCATGCCGACGGATGAGGGTGTGAAGCCTTTGGAGAAATTCGACCCCTATCGTAAGGTGGAGGCAGAAACGATGGCTTTCTCAAAGGGTGTCAAGACAGAACAAAATGACGAGGTGGGTGTCTATGTGACCGATATCCATAATGGTGACTATATCAAACTGCAGAACGTCCATTTCTGCTATAAGATGCCTCGTACCTTCACGGCACGCGTTGCTAGTGGCTTGCGTGGTGGACAGATAGAGATACGCCTCGACAGCGTTGCAGGAAAACTCCTCGGAACACTGGATGTTCCTGGTACAGGCGGTTGGGAGAAGTGGCAGACGCTGACAGCCGATCTGAATGCCTTCGACAGTTATCCTGAACTCCTGCATACCCGCGACCTTTATCTGGTATTCAAGGGACGGAAAGGTCCGAAACTCTTTAACTTCGACTGGTGGGAGATACGGGGACTGGAACAGGTAAACATGCCGCTGTTCCAGACCAAATATACCGCAGACCCCTCACCTCTCGTAGTGGGCGACACATTGTTCCTATATACCTCTCACGATGCTTCACCAGAAGACATTCCTGATGAAAACGAGAAAGGCTCGGCAGGATTCTTTATGTACGACTGGCTGTTATGGTCTACCACCGATATGGTGAACTGGACAGAACATGGGGCAGTGGCTTCGCTCAAGGACTTCCCTTGGCGCAGTCGTGAGAATGGTGCCTGGGCTATCCAGACCGTTGAGCGTAATGGAAAGTATTACCTCTATGCCCCGTTGCACGGACATGGTATCGGTGTGTTGGTAGCGGATTCACCTTATGGTCCCTTCAAGGATCCTCTGGGTAAACCGTTGGTATGGGACCAGAGCAACTGGTTCGATATCGATCCTTCTGTCTATACCGATGATGACGGTCAAGCCTATATGTACTGGGGCAATCCTCATACTTTCTGGGCAAAACTGGGCAGCGATATGATATCTCTTACCAGTGGGGTCACCAAGTTGCCACATATCCCCAACTATCAAGAAGGTCCTTGGTTCTATAAGAGGCCAATAGCCAATAGCCAACAGCCAACAGCCAGCAAATATTATTTAGCTTTCGCATCGACTTGTTGTCCAGAAGCATTAGGTTATGCCATGAGTGATTCACCAACAGGTCCTTGGGAGTGGAAGGGTTACATCATGAAACCTACGCAGCGCGACAGAGGTAATCATCCTGGTATCTGTGATTATAAAGGACACTCGTATGTCTTCGGACAGAGTTACGACCTGATGCACCTCGACACATATGTCCATCATGAGCGTCGCAGCGTATCTGCCACAGAGATTACCTACAATGCAGACGGCACCATTCAGGAAGTACCCTATTGGATGGATCAGGAGCCTATGAAACAGTTACACTGGCTCAATCCCTACAGCAGAGTAGAGGCTGAGACGATGGCTTGGGGCTATGGTCTGAAGAGTGCCAAGATGGGTATTCCCAATACAGGTGTCGTTGCTGACATGCCGACATCTACAGGCAGGAAGAATATGTATATCTACGATATCAACGATGGAGAGTATATCCGTCTGCGTGGTGTGGATTTCGGAAAGGGTGCGAAGAGTTTCGCAATGATGGCGGCTGCTACGGGCAGTTGTACCATCACCCTGCGCCTGAATGGTATCCACGGACCTGTCATCGGTACTGTCACTATCGGCAAGACAGGCAGTGTAGATAAATACAAGTCGTTCAACACTAAAGTAAAGGATGCCACAGGTGTCCACGACCTCTATCTCTGTTTCAGTGATGCCAGTGGCGACGTGCATCTTGACTGGTGGCAATTCAAATAAATACAAATACACATTATTGATAATATGAAGAAACTTGCTTTTCTACTGCTGACCCTATGCACTGCCTTGACGGCAAATGCACAGAACCCTGATGCGAATTATACCACCCTCCATACGGAGAAGATTCAGAATCCGATGCTGTGGGCGGATGTTCCTGACCCTGATGTGATCCGTGTGGGCGACACGTTCTATCTCGTGTCTACTACCATGCACCTCATGCCTGGTGCTCCCATCATGAAGTCGAAAGACCTGAAGAACTGGGAGACGGTGGGGTATATCTTCGATAAACTGACAGACTTACCGAAGTACGACCTGCAACAGGGTACCGTCTACGGACGTGGTCAGTGGGCTACTTCCCTGAAGTACCATAACGGAAAGTTCTATGCACTGCTCGCTCCCAACGAACAGGGGGCGATGGGCGACACCTATATCTTCTCCGCTGAGAAGGCAGAGGGACCCTGGACCATTGTCTCCCGTATGCGTCACTTCCATGACTGCTCGTTGTTCTTCGATGACGATGGGCGCGTGTATGTCATCTATGGCACAGGAGAGTTGATGGAACTGAAACCCGACCTCTCCGACGTGATAGAAGGGACACACATGCATATCTTCCAAAAGGAAGCCGATGAGACGGGACTCTTGGAGGGCAGTCGTGTCATCAAACATAACGGTAAGTACTACCTGCTGATGATCTCTCATGTCTATGCTCCTGGCAAGCATCGTCGTGAGGTGTGCTATCGTGCTGACGATATCCATGGTCCTTATGAGAAACAGGTTATCTTGGAGAGTGAGTTCGGTGGCTTTTCCTACGAGGCACAGGGAACGATTGTCGACACCCAGGATGGTGACTGGTATGGTATCATCTTCCAGGATCGTGGTGGTGTAGGACGTGTCCTAACCGTAATGCCCTGTCGCTGGATCAATGGATGGCCGATGTTAGGCGACGAGAACGGCAAGGTACCCGACGAGGTACGTCCGTTGGTTAGCGGACAGCCTGAGACTGCCATCGTGAAGAGCGACGACTTCTCGGATGCAAAACTCGGACTCCACTGGCAGTGGAACCACAACCCCATCGATGAGGCGTGGAGCTTGACAGAACGTCCCGGATTCCTCCGGCTGAAGACCAATCGTGTGGTGAACACCCTCTACCTCGCTCCCAATACACTCACACAGCGCATGGAGGGGCCCCAGTGCAGTGGCTCTGTCGTCATGGACCTCTCGAAGATGAAGGACGGCGATTGTGCAGGACTGGCTGCCTTCAACAGTGATACAGGTGCCTTGATGATTAAGAAGAACGGTAAGAAACTGGTGCTGGAGATGGTTGAGATGAAAGTGGAACTGTCCGATCGCGACAAGGAGGTGACGAACTTCGAAGAGAAGGTCATCGAAAGCGTGGAACTGAAACAGGATAAGATATGGCTGCGCATCGATGGCGATTTCCGCCTAGGGCAGGGTGATAGACGCTTTGGCGGTGCCGACATGGCTAAGTTCTACTACAGCCTCGACGGAAAGCAGTGGACGAAGATTGGCAACGACTACCGCATGGGCTTCGACTGGCGTCGTTTCTTCATGGGACAGAAGTTCGGTATCTTCTGCTATGCCACGAAGAAGAAAGGCGGCTATGTAGATGTCGATGAGTTCTGTTATAAGAAGATAAAGTAACACAGTGCCTGCCCATAAATTAGTCGTATCTTCGCAACGAAACAGAAGAAGTATGGAGAAAGTACCACATCCATTGATTGCCATTATCCCTGTGGTGGTACTGATAGGATTCCTTGCCATTGCCATTGCGCTCTTTGGAAGCGATTCATTGAGTGGGGGCAGTCAGATAGCCCTGCTGATGGGAATGGCGGTATGTGTGAGTCTGTCGATGGTTGTCTATCGCACCCCTTGGAAAGTCTTCGAGAAACAGATTAAGACGACGTTAGGAGAGGTGAGTATTACCTTGCTGATTCTGTTGTGTGTGGGTATGCTGTCTGGCTCGTGGATGATCAGCGGTATTGTGCCTACGCTGATATATTATGGTATACAGATTATGTCACCGCAGTTTTTCTTGGTATCTTCTTGTATCATCTGCGCCTTGGTGTCTCTGTTGTCAGGCAGTTCATGGACGACGATTGCCACAATCGGAGTAGCTTTGCTAGGTATCGGACACGCCTTAGGCATCTCTGAGGCGTGGACAGCAGGAGCGATTATCTCAGGAGCCTATTTCGGAGATAAAATGTCACCGCTGAGTGATACGACCATTCTTGCCTCGTCAGCCACAGGTACCGACCTTTTTGTGCATATCCGCTATATGATGCTGACGACCATTCCCACCTTTCTCATCACCGTCATCATCTTCTTTGTTGCAGGATTAGGTAATGGCAGCGGAGCGGAACTACAGGTAGGAGAATATGTAGAAGGACTGGGTCGTAAGTTCAATATCTCACTATGGACACTGGTGGTCCCTTTGTTGACAGGCTTACTGATTGCCAAACGGGTACCGTCACTCATCGTCTTGTTTGCCTCGTCCATCATGGCAGGTGTCGTTGCCTTGATACTACAGCCTCATATTCTTTGTGAGATAGCAGAAGAGATGGTGCCTTCGGCGAGCACGCTGACCCGTGGACTCGCTGTCACGTACTATGGTACTACTGCCGTCAATACAGGCTCTGTTCCGTTGAACGAACTGGTATCTACTCATGGAATGGCAGGGATGCTGAATACCATCTGGCTCATCTTATGTGCCATGTGTTTTGGTGCTGCGATGGTAGCAAGTAGGATGATAGAGAGTATCACACAAGTCATCGTTCGCATTATACGTAACAGGATGAGCTTAGTGTCCTCGACAGTGGGAACGGGTATCTTCCTGAATATCACCACGGGCGACCAGTTTATTTCTATCGTATTAAATGCCGACATTTATAAGGAGGTGTATCAGCAACAGGGCTACGAGTCGCGTCTGCTGAGTCGTACCACAGAGGATGCTGCAACGGTGACTTCTGTGTTGATTCCCTGGAATACATGTGGTATGACACAGTCGACAGTATTGGGAGTCCCTACGTTGACCTATCTGCCTTATTGTTTCTTCAACCTGTTGAGTCCCCTCATGTCCATCTTTATCGCAGCCATCGGATGGAGAATCTATAAAAGAGAGAATTAAAAGTATCACGTAACCTATTTTACTTTTATCATCTTAATTTTTCATCTTTCATCTTTCATTTTTATTTTTTTTTGTACCTTTGCAAAATATGGAGAAGAAAAAGAAAAATCATTCCTTTGCTTCAAGACTGTCGCGCTGGGTCATGTTGGTGCTGCTCGTCATGATGGGTATACTTTCCTACGTGCTCTACGGATTTAATACGAGTGAGATGGTTTCTATCATGGGCGACAATTTCCATGGCAGTATGCAGTCTTCAGACATCTGTATCAGTGATATCATGTCGGATGTCAGCGTCGCTGTCAATAATAACGTCTTTGATATCGAGCGAAATCTGTCACAGCCAGACCAGTTGCAGGCGATTATGGAACGTATCGTTACTCAGAATCCGCGTATTCGTAGTTGTGGCATCAGTTTCATAGAAAACTACTATCCTCAAAAAGGTCGACAGTTCTGTCCCTATGCCTGGCGTACTGACAGTATGGAGGTGAAGACACGGCAAATAGGTGATATCTTTGAAAATCATCTGAATGCCGAATGGCTTACCGAGGCAATTGCCAAGGACTCTGCATACTGGTCAGAACCCTTCATGGACGGGTATGAAGCAAAAACACCGTTGGTAGCATATTTGTATCCGATACACGACCGACAAGGAAAAGTGGTGGCTATCTTAGGTGCAGGTCTGTCACTCGACTTCATGACAAAGATTTTGCAAGAGCAGGACAGTATCTTCGGGAAAGACGCTTTGATTCTTGACAGGGAATTCGGGAGATTCCAGAGTTATGTATTGCTGCGTGATGGAACTTATCTGACCCATCCAGAACAAAGGCGCATATTGAAGGGTAATTTTTTCGTTCATGTCAAAGACAATGATAACCCAGGCATGGCAGAGAAAATCATCAAAGATATGTCAGAAGGCAAGAAGAGTGCCTTTGAGACGCAACATTCATTGAAAGTTAACAGAAAAGACACCTATTTGTTCTATGCTCCCCTCACGGGTACCGATTGGATTTTGACAGTGACTGTCCCTGCAGTGGCATTAGACTATATAGGCATGGTGATTGCTATTGCCATGCTGATGGTAATAATCTTTGTGGTTCTTGTTACCTACTTGGTGTGCTGCCTGACTATCAAGCGTGCTACCAAACCCTTGAAACTGTTGGCAGACACAGCTGACAAGGTGGCACAGGGACAGTTCGATACGCTTCTGCCTAATATCAAGCACCACGACGAGATACACCAGTTACGTGACTCCTTCGAGAATATGCAGCACTCGCTAACCGACTACATCGAAGAATTGAAGGACACGACAGCGTCGAAGGCATCAATGGAGAACGAGTTGAAGATTGCCCACGGCATCCAGATGAGTATGCTGCCCAAGACCTACCCAGCTTTTCCCGATCGTAACGATATTGATATCTACGGACAGGTTACTCCGGCAAAGGCAGTAGGTGGTGACCTCTACGACTTCTTCATTCGTGATGAGAAACTTTTCTTCTGTATCGGCGACGTGTCAGGTAAGGGTGTGCCAGCCTCACTGGTGATGGCGGTTACGCGCTCGTTGTTCCGCAACATCGCTGCCCATACAACAGAACCTGAGAAGATTGTGGCAGGACTCAATAATGCTTTGAGTGATAATAACGAGACAAGTATGTTCGTCACACTTCTTGTTGGTGTGCTCGACTTGACGACGGGTCGTCTCTGCTATTCGAATGCTGGTCATAACATGCCCCTGTTACTGACAGACGATAATGCCGTCATATTGTCTTGCGATCCTAATATTCCTGCAGGAGTATCGTCAGGATGGAAGTTTACGAATCAGCAGATAGACTTGAAGGCAGGTATGACGCTTTTCCTCTATACGGACGGACTCAACGAGGCGGAAGATATCAATCACAACCAGTTTGGTATGGAGCGTATGCAGCAGATAGCCGCTATTGCAGACAAACAGCCGCAAAGTGTTATTGCTGCCATGAAGGAGGCTGTGGAGCAGTTTGTGGGTGAGGCAGAACAAAGCGATGACATGACGATGTTTGCGATTCAATATATCAAGCCATTGACAATAACCAACTAAAAGGATAATCAGTATGGCCATAGAATATGAATATAAATTATTGATTGCGTTTATTCTGATAGTGATTATCGTGCTAACCGCCTCCATAGCAATACCTGTCTATGGATATAACCGCAAGCGATTCAAGGGACTTGCCCTTGGATGCCTATTACAGCCCATTATCAGCGCCATTGTCATTATTGTCATCCTTCTTGGTATTATTGGTTATAAAGAATGGCAAACAAGCAAACAGAAGAAGGAGACTATGGTCACCATCCGTAGTCTCGAGTCACATGCTGATGGTGTTGTCGATACACTCATGTGGTATATCAAGGATGATGGGGAATGTATCTTTGAGAAGAAACGTGACAAAGACAATGAGGACAGTGTAAAAAACAAGAAAGACGAGATGACGAAGCAATTATATGACGTCATCCGTCTTAACGCTGCTAGCGTGGGCGTAGAAGACAGAGTCATGGTTAAGTTCGACATCAAGTCAAAGAAGGTGATGGCGACGGATCTTTTTGCTCCGGCAGAGGTTGTCAGTGTGGACTGGGAAAAGGTAAACGCATATTTCGAAAGGAAAGAATAGAATGAGATACGGTTTATTGATGATTGGTTATTGGTTATTGTGTGTCGGCTGCGGGGCGAAAGGTCCTGCAAAGACGGAACAAGCCATAGAGACGGAAGATACTGTAGAAAGTACCATTGATATGGATGTAGAATACACGAAAGCGGATAGTGTACTGGTGGTGAAACTATTGACGGAGGCGAAGACGCAAAGGGGTAAAGAGAACAGGGTGATGTATTTCGGTAAGAAATTCCTCGGACTGCCCTATGTGGGGTTTACATTGGAAAATGGCGACAAAGAACATCTGATAGTCAACCTGCACGGACTTGACTGTACTACCTTCGTGGAGACAGTACTTGCCCTCTCGCTCTGTGACCAGCAGGATGCACGGACATTCAAGGACTATTGTCGGAACCTCTCGAAGATACGTTACCGAGATGGTAAGATGACCGACTATACCTCACGACTGCATTATTTCACCTGGTGGGGCGACGACAATGTGAAACTGGGGATTGTAAAGGAAATCGGAAAACTGGATCCGCAGGACTTTCCTTTCGATGCCGTGCAGACCATTCATATCGACTATATGTCGAAACACCCTAACCTCTATAAGCAACTGAAGAATCATCCCGAGTTCGTATCCGTTATCAAGCATTATGAGGAGGAGACCAATGGGAAGAAATATGCCTATATTGCCAAAGAAGACCTGAAATTTCATCAGTCAACACCGTTGGGTCAGATTAAGGACGGTGACATCGTGGCGATGCTGACAGACCAAGACGGCCTCGATACGCGACATATTGGTATCGCCTTTTGGAAAAATGGAAACTTGCACCTGTTGCATGCATCGAGTCTCTATAAGAAGGTGCTGATGAGCAAGGAGACCTTCTATGAGTATGAGAAGAAACAGCCGAAGCATATAGGAATAAGGGTGTGGCGGCTCTGTGAGCAGAAATGAAGAGTGAAATACGAAAAGTGATAAGAGATATGAGGAGGATTACAGATGTTAAGGAGTTGAGGGACATCCAGATGGGGATTCTGGATGATGTCCATCGTTTTTGTGAAGAACAGGGCTTGCGCTATTCACTGAGTAGTGGAACACTCATCGGTGCCGTGCGCCATCAGGGCTATATCCCCTGGGATGACGATATCGACATCTATATGATGCGTGACGATTACGAGCGTTTTATCAGGACCTATCAGGATCATGAAGGACGCTATCGTGTGTTGAATCCGAGGAAGGAGAAACATTACTACTATACCTATGCCAAGGTGGTCGACCAGCGTACGAAGATGGTGGAGAAGGAAACGGAGGGTTATGAGATCGGGGTGTATATCGATGTCTTTCCTGTCGACCATGTGACAAAGGACATGAAAGAACGTGAGCGCATCTTCCGCCAGAAGAAACTATTGTATAAGATACGCCGCTGCAAGATATCCCAGTCGAATCCGCTGAAATCCTCCCTTGCCTACTGGTGCTATCGCCATCTGCCCGTCTCTGTGGGGATAATTGACCTGTTGATAGAACGCCTGATTGTCAAAAGGAAGCCCACAGGTATGCTGTGCAACATAACAGAGGCGGGACCTTTGTCCCTCAAGGCCTGTTTTCCTGCTGCTGACATGAAGAAGATGATGGATATGAAATTTGAGGATCGTGTCTATAAGGCGATGATCGGCTATGACGACTATCTAAGCAGGACCTATGGTGACTATATGAAACTTCCTCCTGAAGACCAGCGTACCACGCATAAGTTTGAAGCCTATTGGTTATGAATATCTGTATCTGTGGAGGAGGCAACCTCGGACATGTCATTACGGGTTTTGTGGCAGCGAAGGAAGGCTACGAAGTTTGTCTGTTGACGCGTCATCCTGAATTGTGGAGTCAGACATTACATATCTTTGCCCCTAATGGTAAGATTATCGAGGGTACGCTCTGCCATATCACCTCTGATCCTGCTGAGGTTATCCCACAGGCAGATATCATACTTCTTTGTCTTCCCGGCTATGGAATCCCAGATACACTGCAGGTGATCCGTCCTTATCTGAAGCCCCAGACTCCTGTAGGCAGTGTTGTCAGCAGTACGGGCTTCTTCTTCGAGGCGATGAAAATACTGCCCGAAACGACACCCTTATTCGGTTTTCAGCGTGTTCCCTTTATTGCACGTGTAGAGGACTATGGCAAGTCTGCTCACTTGTTAGGCTATAAGCCGTCGCTGAGTATGGCTGTGGAGCGAGGTAATGGTGCTGTTTTGGCAAGAATCATGGAGAAGATGCTCGATACGCCTGTTCAGTTACTTGCCAACTATTACGAGGCGAGTCTCACCAACAGTAATCCGTTGTTGCATACCTCGCGGCTCTATAGTATGTGGCATGACTGGCATGAAGGGGTTTTCTATCCCACGCAGAACCAGTTCTATAGTGACTGGACGGACGAGGCTTCCCAGTTGTTGATTGACATGGATGCCGAGTTCTTCCGCTTGTTGGAAGTACTGCCTGTCACCCCTGGTTCTATCCCTACCGTCTTAGACTATTACGAAAGTACGGACGCAGCCTCGCTGACTCGTAAACTGCATAACATCGAAGCCTTCAAGGGTATCCTCTCACCTATGAAGAAAGTCGGAGACGGTTATGTCCCCGACTTCCAGAGTCGTTATTTCACAGAGGATTTCCCCTACGGTCTTGCCATCATCCGTCGCCTGATGCAGGAGCATCATGTCAATGCTCCCCATATCGAACAAGTCTACGCATGGGGGCAATCTTTCACTCTACACTCTAAACTCTAAACTCTTTCAGTCCTTCGACTAAACGCGTGTTGTCCTCATGGTTACGGACAGCGATGCGCATGTATTGTTTGCTGGGATTCAGTCCTGGCTTACCGCTGCAGTCACGGGTCAGGATATTATACTGCTTGAGCATGTAGATGACTATCTCGCTGGCTGTATAGGGAGGCAGTACCTCGCAAAGGAAATAGTTTGCCTGCGAGGGCATCACGCGGAAGAAGGGAATGGTACGCAACTGCTGCTCGAAGTCATCCCGTTCCTTGACGAACTTGGCACAGGCACGCTGGTAGTCCTTTTCGTGTTTATTGTATATTTGCATGAAGAACTCGGCAAACGAGTTCAGGTTCCATATGCTCACCTCTTTCTTGATACGGGCAATCAACTTCTTATCGGCGGAGGCGAAGATGCCCAAACGTAATCCTGGCACACCATAACTCTTCGAGATACTCTTCATGACCGCCATGTGGGGATAGGCTTCCAGCGTCTTGTCACTTAACAGGGAGTTGGTGGCATAGTCTGTACTGAAGTCGACGAAGGATTCGTCAACCACTAAACGGATATCCCGTTCCTCACACCATTGGGCAAGACGTAACACGTCTGCCTTGGGTATGAAATTTCCAGAGGGGTTGTCGGGGTTGATGAGCATTAACTGCTGAATATCCTTGTCGCCAAAGAACGCCATCAAGTCATCGGCTGTATAGCGGTAGTCGTCATTCTGGGGAACAAATGTCACTTGGCAGTCTTTGTCATAGCGGTTAGGATATTCCTCGAAGGTAGGACGGATGAAACCACTTTTGGCTTTTGGCTTTTGGCTATTGGCTATTGGCTTTTCCTCCATCAGTACCTTGATGAGTTCTGCCGCTCCGTTGCCTGGTACGATATAGTCCTCACTGACTCCAAAGCACTTGCTAGCAATGAGGGTATTGACTTTCATGCCCGATGGGTATTCTGTCAATAGGGTATCAAAGTTGGCGCGCAACTCGTCCTTCATCTTACGACTGGGGAAATAGGGATTTACCAGGTAGCAGAAGTCCAGCATCTGGGGGAACCGCCAGAAACCGCCATAGCGTCCGTAATACTTACGCAACATATCTTTCTCGTCGGCAAATAGAGCCTCAGCGATATCCAGGTCCTGTTTGTCATCAATCTCGTACCACTTCTCATTACCGATAGGC
Source organism: Prevotella sp. (assembly GCA_017645645.1). Classification (GTDB taxonomy): domain Bacteria; phylum Bacteroidota; class Bacteroidia; order Bacteroidales; family Bacteroidaceae; genus Prevotella. The sequence goes on from JAGCOB010000026.1 coordinate 80,513, forward strand.
AGTGCCTTCATGTCGTGGTTGTTAAGCAGGGAGATGATACGCAACACGTTCTCGTAATACTCGTTATTGCCTACTGCTTTCGTATAGGCATCGAGGAAGGGCACATACTTATGTGCAGAGAACTCTCTGCTCAGCTTGTAGATATTGACAGTCTTATAATAAGAATTGACATCGTTATAGTCGAAGGCATCCTTCGAGATGAAGTTGACGATGTTCTGCTCGTCGTCTAATCGTACCATCGTACCGTCCATCCAAGTCTCGTATTTGGCAACGAGGGCAAGGTTAGGGTAGGGATTGTCTATTAACATCTCAAACAGGTGGTCGTTGACGATGAGGTCGCTCTCAATGAGCAGGGTGTCATCTTCCTGTAACTTGTCCTTTACCAGTGACAGCGAGTAGATATTATTGGTCTTGTCATAGACGGGATTCTCAGCAAACTCGATGTTGAGTTGGCTGTTGGCTGTTGGCTGTTGGCTGTTGGCAATATATTCTTGCAGTTCCTTGCCTTTATAGCCTGTGACGATGATGACGCGCTGGAGTTGTAACTTCGACAACTGTCCCAATACACGGTCAATCAGTCGCACCCCATTCACAGGGACCATACATTTCGTATTGTCCTTCGTGTATTCTCCGAGTCTGCGACCCATACCAGCCGCCAAGATAATTGCCTGCATCTTTTTGTTTTTTGCTTATTGCTAATAGCCAATCGCTAATTGCTATCCCACTTGTGAGCCTGGTTTCACATCCTTCGTCGTTGTTACCACGCTGAGGCTCTCGTCAAAGTCGACGGCTGAGAGAATCATGCCCTGACTCTCAATACCCATCATCTGACGGGGAGCGAAGTTGGCGACGAAGAGGATACGCTTGCCAACCAATACGGAGGGATCCTCGTAGAAGGCTGCAATACCACTGAGGATGGTACGATCCGTACCTGTGCCGTCGTCAATCGTGAACTGCAAGAGTTTCTTGGACTTCTTCACTTTCTCGCAAGCCTTAATCAATCCCACACGGATATCGAGTTTTTCAAACTCCTCGAAAGAAACAGTATCCTTGATAGGAGCTGCTTTGTAGGTGGCAGCCTCATTCTGTTTTTTGGTAGCCTCGAGTTTATCGAGTTGCTTCTGAATGGTCTCATCCTCTATCTTCTCGAAGAGCAAAGCAGGCTCACCTAACTGGTGACCAGCCTTCAGCAGGTCGGTACTGCCTAACTGCTCCCATTCGAATGACTCAAGGTTTAGCATCTCGCGCAGTTTTTTGCTGGAGAACGGCAGGAACGGCTCAAAGGCAATGGCAAGGTTTGCGGTGAGTTGCAGACAGATATTCAGAATCGTCTCACAACGCTTCGGGTCAGTCTTCCAAACCTTCCAAGGCTCACACTCCGTGATATAACGGTTACCGATACGTGCCAGGTTCATTGCTTCAAACTGGGCATCGCGGAACTTAAACTGGTCAAGCAATGCTTCAACCTTTTGTTTCACGTCCTTGAATTCCTCCAAGGCTTGACGATCAACGTCAAGCAATTCCCCGCAGGCAGGAACAATGCCGTTCCAGTATTTCTTGGTCAATTGTAAAGCGCGGTTCACGAAGTTGCCATAAACAGCAACCAACTCGTTGTTATTACGGTCTTGGAAGTCCTTCCAAGTGAAGTTATTGTCTTTGGTTTCTGGAGCATTGGCTGTCAATACATAGCGCAGCACATCCTGTTTGCCTGGCATGTCAACGAGGTATTCATGCAACCATACCGCCCAGTTACGAGAAGTGGAAATCTTATCGTTCTCCAAGTTCAGGAACTCGTTTGCAGGTACGTTGTCAGGCATGATATACTTACCGTGTGCTTTCATCATCGTGGGGAAGATGATACAGTGGAACACGATATTGTCCTTACCGATGAAGTGTACCAGACGGGTATCTTCATCCTGCCACCATTTTTCCCAGTTGCCCCATTTCTCCGGCTCTTTCTCGCAGAGTTCAACGGTGTTTGAGACATAACCGATAGGCGCATCAAACCAGACATAGAGCACTTTTCCTTCTGCTCCCTCAATGGGTACAGGGATTCCCCAGTCCAAGTCACGTGTCATCGCACGGGGCTGCAGGTCCATATCGAGCCAACTCTTACACTGTCCATAGACATTCGGGCGCCATTCCTTGTGCTCTTCGAGGATCCACTGCTTCAACCACTCCTGATACTCATTCAGGGGCAGATACCAGTTTTTGGTTTCTTTCAACACAGGAGTAGAACCGCTGATGGTCGACTTCGGATTAATCAACTCCGTAGGACTGAGGTCACGACCGCATTTCTCACACTGGTCACCATAGGCTCCCTCGTTATGACAATGGGGACATTCACCCGTCACATAACGGTCGGCAAGGAACTGTTTGGCTTCCTCGTCATAGAGTTGGGCGGTGGTTTCTTCTACCAATTTTCCCTCGTCATAGAGTTTGCGGAACCACTCGGCGGCGAACTTATGATGCGTCTCACTGGTTGTACGACTATAGATATCGAACGAGATACCGAACTCCTTAAAAGAGTCCTTGATCATCTTATGATAGCGGTCCACCACATCCTGTGGGGTGATGCCCTCCTTACGGGCACGAACAGTGATGGGTACGCCGTGCTCGTCGGAGCCGCCGATAAACAGCACCTCCTCTTTCTTCAGTCTCAGATATCTTACGTAGATGTCGGCGGGCACATATACGCCTGCCAAGTGACCGATATGTACACCGCCATTGGCATAGGGCAGTGCCGATGTCACGGTCGTTCTCTTGAATCTTTTTTCTGCCATGTTTCCTTCTTTTTTATTTTATGGCTGCGAAGGTACAAATTATTTTTGAAACAGCAAAATAGAAGAAGAAAAATCCATCATCCATCAGACTTCAGTACGACCATCGTGTTATTCATGCCGTATGAGGCGTGATAGCTGATTTCCTTTGCCACAGCACCCACCAAGCCTTCGTAGAGTTGCTGCCTGTCAGCAAGGTTTAGAGGGCTACCGTCATCTCTGAGTCGTATCACAACCCTTCCGTCTTTTTCCACAAATACACGCACTGTAAGGCTGGTGTCCTGTTCAGAAAGACTGTGGTTGAGACTCGATTCAGAGAGTTCCCTGATACACAAAGCCACATGATCGGCTCTCTCGCTATCTATGCCCCTGCTGATACAGAACTCGCGTACAGTATTGCTGAAGGTGACTGCCTCCTCAACAGATTGTATATCGGCGTGGATATAATGGTCATCAGCCACGCCGAAGTCAGCAGGAAGCACCACCAAATCCTCAAACCTCGTTATCAGTTTCTTCTCCTTGGCACAAACAATAACATAGATAATCAGTGTCAGAAGTGCTTCGCTCAGTCCATAAGCCATGAATACGCCTTTCTCGCCCATCAGATACCCCAGCAGATAGACAAGCACGACCAGGACTAAGAAACGCTCGGCAATAAGAATTATCTGCGAGGTATTGATACGTTTGGTCGCCTGAAGGAAAGCCGCGGCACACTGGTTGAGTGCCATGAAAGGTACACCAATTGCATACCAGATGATGGCATATATCGACTGGCTCATCACCTCAGGTTCGTCCTTGATGAACACAAAGGCTATGGGATGGGCAAAGACGATGAATACCAAAGCAGAGCCGACACCCCATATCATCGTCTGGCGGAACATCTCTTTCATGCCCGAAACCATCTGTACACGGTCTTCCTCTCCATAGAATGCCCCTGCGATGAGCATTGCCGTCGTTGAGAGTGCCAGTGCCAAGCAGAGCAGAAACCTCGTGGCGGAGTTCTGGACAGACAAGGCAGCCACAGTCCCTACGCTCGCCATATAGAGAACATATCTGTTGACAAGCACGGGTGCCACGATGCTACATGCACGTTTCGTAGCCATCGGCATACCAGCCTTGAAGATGTCACAGGTCGTTGCCCAGCTGAAACAGCCCCTGAGTTTGATAGACACGCCACCCCTCTTGCCTATGAAGAACCATATCAGCGGAAGGCATCCGAAGACGTACGACAAGGCACTCGCTGCGCCTAGGCCAAAGGTTCCCCAATCGAGCCACGCCGAGAAGACGATGTCGAAGACAGCATCCGAGAAAAGAATCAGGAATGACGAAAGATGAATGTGTCTGTTACCGCCCTCAATATTCACCATCGGCATGAGCAACTGCCTGAGAACGATGAAAGCGGCACCGAGGGAGAACCCCTTGATGTAGTCCATCACGTCAGGGATGATGTAGTGGTCGTTCGTGCCGCAGAAGAGATTGGCTATGAAACCGTCAGCAAGGATGATAACGGCTGTGGAGATGACAGACAGGACGATAGCCCATACGGCAGACAATGAGAAGATACGGCTGGCTTCATCCTTCGACGACTGTCCGAAAGAGCGAGAGCAGAGTACGGAGTTACCAGTGCCTATGAGACCGGCTATGATGGAGAAGACAAAGATGGTAGGACTACCCAGACCCACTGCCGCCAACGCCTTCGAACCATAGAAGTTACCAGCCACGATGCCGTCAACCAAGTTGGTAGCGGAAAGACTTAGCTCAGCCGTGAAATTCGGCATCAGCGTCTTCCTCACCATTTTCTTAACCTGCCTGTCTCCCAAAACCTTTGTCACTTAGTTAATCAATTATTCTCGTTTGCGAAAGTACGAATAAATGAGAAGAAAACCAAATTATATTTGACTTTTCTCGACAATGGTGGGACTCTATTTTTGAGATTGTCTGTGGCGAATGAACATCAGGAATAGGAAGAGCACCACTGAGCCGAATGTAAGAGATATTACCGCACTCTTTGTGAAGCCAGCTACGAGGAATGAAACTAACGACACAGAGGCTACCGTCATGGCATATGGCAACTGGGTGGTGACGTGGTTCATATGCTCACATTGTGCGCCTGCCGACGACATGATGGTGGTGTCGGAGATGGGTGAGCAATGGTCGCCGCACACCGCACCGGCCATACAAGCCGAGATGGAGATAATCATGAGCTGTGGGTCAACTCTATGGAAACAGGACACGACGATGGGAATAAGTATGCCGAACGTTCCCCACGAGGTTCCTGAGGCAAAGGCCAGACCTGCGGCAACAACAAAGATGATGGCAGGCATGAAGCCCATGAGTCCGCCGGCAGAACTCTCTACCACGTTAGCGACATAGGTTGCTGCACCTAAACTGTCGGTCATGTTCTTCAGCGTCCATGCAAATGCCAAGATAAGCATGGCAGGTACCATCTGCTTGAAACCTTCCGGCAGGCAGTCCATACATTCGTCGAACGTCAGCGACTGGCGTATCAAGTAGTAGGCAATGGTAATGACAAGAGCTACGAAAGAACCCATTACCAGACCTACAGAGGCGTTACTGGCAGCAAAGGCAGCAGCAAAACTCTTGCCTTCGAAGAAACCGCCAGTGTAGATCATACCGATAACACACCCGATGATGAGCAGCACCACGGGGATGACCATGTCTGACACCCGACCTTTTTTCTCTTCCTGTCGGTTGTCTTCAGTGGTCTGCTTGATTTTACCAGTTGTAAACAGGTCACCCTTGCGGGCATTGGTCTCGTGCAACAGCATAGGCCCATAGTCCATCTTCATGAAGATGATAAGAACCATCATCAATAAGGTCAGCAGGGCATAGAAGTTAAAGGGTATGGACTGCACGAAGATATCGATGCCGTTCTCGTCTTTGACGAATCCGGACACTGCTGCAGCCCACGACGAAATGGGGGCAATGATACAGACAGGTGCTGCTGTGGAGTCGATGAAGTAGGCTAGCTTGGCACGGCTTATCTTGTGCTTGTCAGTGACAGGCCGCATGACGGAACCGACAGTCAGGCAGTTGAAGTAGTCGTCAATGAAAATCAGGCACCCCAGTAGCATGGTTGCTAATTGCGCCCCTACTCGACTCTTGATACCGCGTGAGGCCCATGTGCCGAAAGCCGCCGAACCACCTGTACGGTTCATCAGTTGCACCATCATACCCAGGATGACCAAGAAAACGAGTATGCCAACATTCCACTTGTCGGCTATCACAGCCATCATGCCGTCTGGAAAGAGCTGGACGAGTCCTTCCACGGGTTCGAATTCCGCGTTGAGTAGAGCCCCCGTCAATATACCAAGAAACAGCGAGCTATACACCTCCTTGGTAATCAGTGCCAGTGAGATGGCGATGATGGGTGGTGTCAGAGCCCAGATGGTATTTTTCACAGGCATGTGGTTGATACCTACGGCATATGCCAACCATCCCCAAAATAATACTACGACTATCAATGCCAGACATGTCGCCCGTTTAGGCATTCCCGGTCTTACGGATTCTAATTTCGATTCTATTTTCATCTTTTGAAAATATATTGAAAATTGATATTGAACTTTTTTTTCATTTCTCTGATTTCATAAAAAGAAACAGCCCCAGCAGATTGTATTTTCAATGAACTTTTATTGTCTTCTATTTTGGCTATAGGCGTAAGACCTTACGGCTATAGGCGCACACCCTTTTGCCTATAGCCGTTAGGTTGCTAGGATGCTTCTTACTCCCTGTTAGGATGGCACTTCATCCCTGTTAGGACGGCACTTACTCCCTATGGGAGCCATCCCCAACACCCTTGGGAGCCATCTCCAACACCCTTGGGAGCCATCCCTTCCATCTTCATGTGGCAGAGGAGGAAGGTGACGGGTGTTTACTGAATCTTAAATACGTAGTCGAAACTATAGGTGCGTACGTAGGCTAAGCCATCCTTCGGCACGACCTCGTTCACCATCTTCTTCACAGGAATCTTCTGTATGCGCTGACCACTGTATTTGTCGAGGACAAAGAGGTTGTCAGGCTCACCGGTGAATCCGTAGCCGCAGATGATGGAGTTGTCGACGATGGCGAAATGGGAGTTACAGGTCAAAGGCTGGGTGGTCCAGATAATCTCTCCGTTCTCCATATCGAAGGCAGTGATATAACCTGTCTGGTAGCCTGCTCCGTCTGAATAGCCGTTGCTGCCGTGGGCGATATACAGGATATTACCCTCGATGAAGAAGTCGTTGACGCTCTGGTAGTTACCCATCAATGTTGTTTTGGGCGAGAACTTGAAATTCTCGAAGTCATAGGCGGCATAAAGGGTCTCTTGTGCTTCGTCGGTAATGACCACTAATCCCGTATAGCCCCAGTGTACTCCGTAAGTAGTGATGAGATAGCCGCCTGTCCTATAGCGGAAGCGGGGCCCGAACTCATTCATGGGTGTCTCCACACGTTCTTCACGAAGTGTCAGGTCGTTGTTCCTTACCCAGTCCTCGTCGTCGGTAATCTGGTTCTGTCTGCACGATACCTGTGTGAGTTTCACCTGTTTACGACTTATGTCACGCTTCAGCACGTGTCCTGTGAAATAGGGCGTCGGCATCTTCGTGAAGGTTATGTTCTGCACGTTATTCGCATCGAACTTACCGATGGGCGTCAGTTTGAAATCTGTCTTGAAGGCTTCGTCACGCTGCGGATAGGTTACTAACTGAGAAGTGGCTTTCTTCTTTTTAGTGGCTTTCTTCTGTGCATACATCGGAGTTGCCAGCAACAAACATGCTGCTACTGTGATAAAAAGGCTTTTCTTTGTCATAGGTTTAATGATGATTGGTTATTATTTGTTTAATTGATAATGTCCTTATTTTCCCCAATAGAATGTAGCCCCCAGGGTCAGTGCGCGGTTCTTGTAGGAGCCAGCCAGTTGGTCAAGGGTGCCAGTAGGCTGTCCTGCTATGTCGTGGAAGTCGAGAAAGACATTGCAGTGTTTCCCGATGTTCTTGTTGACCTTGACGGAAGCATAGAGGTGTGGGTGCTCATCAGTGTGAGGGTGTTTACTGCTGTAGATAAGCACCGATGAGAGGCGGAAACCGTTGCCCAACAGGAGGGTGGGTGCCAGTTTCAAGTGGAAGTAATTGTCCTGTCCATGATCCTCTTCATAGTCATGGTAGAAGTCTGCCCCCATTGTCAAGCGAAAGTTACCCTTGCGCCATGTGGCGGCAGCCTTGACACCCGTCATTCGTTTATCGCCCGTAGGAGTGTCGTTCTCCCAGACGTGGGTGAGACTGCCCGTCGCGGTAAAGTCCTTACGTTGGTAGGTGTAACGCAGTTCCCCCGTATAATAGAGGTTTGTCTTGTATCCCGTGTTATAGATCCTGCGTGCAGGGTTGAGGTCGTCGAAGAAGTCGCTGATGTCGGGAAGGAGATAGTCGCGGCTGAAGACTCCCTGAATGAAATGTCCATTCTTCTGCCATCCGGCACTGGTATGCCAGGCATGGTTGCTACGGTGGTATGACCAGAGGGTGACATCTTCGCTGACATAGAATTTATCCCAGTAATTGATGAGCCGGAAGCGGTCGCCTATCGTGAAAAGCCACGGCCCGTTTTTATAGTCCAGTTGTGCGTAGAAGTCGTTGTTCAGCACCTGGCTCCTGGCAATATTCTTGTACCATTGGTTAAGATAGTCTGCCTCCCATCCTACGATGACGTTCATTTTCTGGCTGAAGAGCGGGAAACCGACTTCGACATTCAGTGTGGGGATGGTGAAGCGCTGGTCAATATTGCTAATTACCGTGCTGATATAGTGGAAGTAACTCTCAAACGCCAGATAGGCATCCTGGTCGTTGAGTGTACGGGTATAGCAGATATTGGAGTTCACCCATCGCTGTCGGTTGACGACCTCTTCAGGAGAGTTTCCGTATGCCCGTGCCTTCTCGTCCGAGAAGCCCTGCACGAGGTTGAAGTTCAGGTTGTCACGCTCGGAGATGTCCCAACTGACGTTTAGGTACAGGTTCTCCGCTCCGCTGCGCATCTTCACCATGTAATCATCGGTGCTATATGCCTTGCCGTATTTCATGTGGGTGAGGGCATAGGCGCGGATACTGACATTCTTAACCTTGGTGTTCACGTCCGCATACAATTTGCCGTTGCCGTAAGTGTCACCTTCTATGGCAGCCTTGCCGTGTGTGCCTTCGGGATCCTTGAAGTTGAGGTCGATGATGCCGTCAGTAGCACCAGAGCCTTGTGATACTGCAGGGTAGTTATAGATTTTGATGGTACTCAGCTCGCATGCCTTGACTTGCTCCAAGATTCCCTCCCAGTCAGTCAGCAGGTCAATATTCCCGATGCACAAGATGTAGTTGGCAGTGATATCGTTACCATCCGTCGACAGCATCTCCGGACAGAGATGGAGCACATCCATCAGTGTCATCTCAGGGTCAGGATTCAATCTGTCTACATAGATGACATAATGATCTCCGAAATGCTCGATAATCTCCTCTTGTGCACAAAGACGAGCTGTGTGGCAGAGGAGGATAGCAGCGAGTATTCCGAAGAGGCGCATTCTCATGTATATGACGGGTGTTTACTGAATCTTAAATACGTAACTGTAGGTGTGCACATAGGCAAGACCTTTCTTCGGCACCACCTCGTTCACCATCGTTTAATGATGATTGGTTACTAATAATGGTGCAAAGGTACAAAGAAGTGAGCAAAATACAAAATAAAAAAACGCAAACTTGGGAAAACGGTCACACGGTCACAGCTGTGACCATATTGCCAGAAGGTCTTGAAATGCGAAATTTCTTTTATTTAAGATACTCTCGTTCGAAAAAATCAAATATAATTTGTTTTTTTGCTTACTTATTTGTATCTTTGCCGTTGAAGTGGGAGAATATCCCAACCTAAAACATTAATATTAACTACTATAAAACATATAGATTATGAAGATAATCGTTCAATTTCTAAAACTATGGTTATGGTTGTTGGCATTCATGACTTTGTTGCCGATAGATTGCTTGGCGCAGACGAACTACGAGTTAGTCATAGAAATGAGAGACGGTACTAAACGATTTGCGCCGATTCCTAAAGAATATGATAATCTCTATGATTTACCCCATATTATGACATATCCAGATGAAGAAGGAAATACAAGGGGTGAATTTCAAGTGAATTGGAAAGAAGGAGAGAATTATGGGCAGATTAAAGTTCTTACAAAGGATGTACATCTTGTTTATACCCGAGAAGCAAAATCTGTAACAGTCACAGCAAAGGATTATAGTATATACCAGGGTGATCAAATCCCAGAGTTTGATTATTGGACGAGTGGTGTGGAGCTAATAGGTAAGCCAGAATTAACTTGTGAGGCAACTTCTGACTCGCCTGTTGGTAAATATCCTATTAAAGTCAGCCGAGGAACAGTGGAAAACGAAGACGTTGTGTTTGTGGATGGCTGGTTATATATTCAGGAACGTGATACACCACCTACATCAATTCAAGTAACTCCTGATGATCAAGAGATGGTGTATGGTGATCCTGTGCCAGAGTTAACCTATAAGGTGGAAGGTGGTACTCTGAGTGGCACACCAGAGATTAGTTGTGAAGCAACCTCAACATCGCCAGTAGGCTCGTATCCGATTATAGCCAGTAAGGGCAGTGTTACCACTGACGATGTGATTTACAATACTGCCTACCTGTCCATTAATAGTGCTCCGCTTACTATTACGGCTAAGAGTTATACTATTAAACAAGGTGAGCCCATGCCGACCTTTGAGGCAGAATACGCTGGTTTCAAGAACAATGAGACACCTGCTATACTTAGTGAACTACCGCAGATAGAACCCATTGATGCCGAACGATGGGTTCAAATAGCAGACACCGATACGCCTGGTGAGTACACGTTGTTGATTCATGGTCTAACAATAGATGGTAATTATGAGATTGAATATATCAATGGTAAGTTAACGATAGAAGCAGCGGAGCCTGTAGTGATAGATCCTGTGGATGATGATGTGATAGTATCCTTCGGTGACGAGATTGACGAAAATACTGACTTGTCGGATAATGTAATAGATAATACCTATTACAATATGGATGCGAATAACGGCGATGGCTATGATGCTAACACGCAGGCTATTGTACTGAATTCTACGACATCAGCTGACCAGATGAATGCTATTCAAGGTGCAAATGTTGGCGATGCTTTCATCCATGAAAACTATAATGGTATTATCTTCGAGTTAGCATCAGAAAAAGGAACAGTCAGCGTAGATGTTCAGACTATTGGAACACATGTATTGATGGTACAGATAGGCAATAGCGCTCCGACAAAGGTGACGAAGTCAGAGCGTGGAACAGTAAGTGTGCCATACAATGTCGCTGAACCGACCTATGTCTATCTTTACGCCACAACAGCAGCTGGTGGTGCTGCTCGTCTCAGCAGAGCAGCAGCTGGTGAGAATAGCGTATTGCTCTACGGATATAAAGTGACGATAGGAGAATTCTACATCCCTGGTGATGCCAACAGAGACGAACAAGTGAATGTGACGGACATCGTGGCAACGGTGAACTATATCATGAACAAACCGTCTACAGACTTTAACTTCGATGCTGCCGATGTGAACAAGGACGGTTATGTAAATGTGACGGACATTGTGGGAACGGTGAATATCATCATGACAGGCAAAGGTGCCTCTTCACGTCGTTCTGCCGCAACTTCAGGCCACATAGTAATCAGCAGGAACAACATCCAGTTGAGGAATGCGGAAGGCTATATAGCTGCGCAGTTTGACATCCACCTGAGTGATGGACAGTCCATCAGCAATGTAGTATTGAATGGTAGCAGCAACCATAACCTGAGTTGGAAGATGGTAGATGCAAACACTTGTCGTGTTGTCGTCTACTCCATGACGAATGCAGCTTTTCGTGCTAACAACGACAACCTGTTTACCGTCTTCATGAATGGTAGTCAGGATGCTACTATCAGCAACGAGTTACTGATTAAGGCAGAGGGCACTACTGGTATTGATGCTATCCGTACGGAGGCTGAGAATGGAAATGTCTACGACTTGAATGGTCGTCAGGTGAAGACTCCTGGTAAGGGTGTGTATATCATAAAGACGGATAATAAAACGATTAAAATGACACGCAAATGAAACGGTTAGTTCTTTCACTCATCGCGACTATAGCGGTTGCGATGGGTATACAGGCACAGCATTGTATCATCAAAAAGACGAATGGTGATAGTATCCAGTGGAATATATCTAGTGCTTATCCTTTCTTCAAGATAGGAAATGACGGAAAACCTGTCTGGATTCTCAGTCATGAATATAATGAATATAACCATGAGTCGGAAATGTCAGATATAGAATATATCAGGATTCCATCTTATGAAGAAGATTATGAATCAGCCCGAAAGGCACTTATTGAGTTCTATAATGCGATGGACGGACCTCATTGGAAACATAATGAAAATTGGTGTACTGACAAACCAATATGGGAATGGTACGGTGTAAATGGCTGTGATAACATATCAATAGGTGATCAAGAGCCTTATGTTTCCAGTCTCACTATTGAGAACGCATCAGGAAGTATACCTGACTGTATTCTCAATATGGGTAATGTAGGAATTATTCGGATTGATGGCAATCTGACAGGAGAGATACCAGAATGTCTGGGTAACCTCTATAACCTCACTATGATTGAATTTGGAGATAGTAAAGGCATCGGTGGATTAACAGGAAACATACCCAAATGGATTTGGCCATTGAGATTTAATTTGCAGAATAATAAGTTTTCTGGTTCGCTGCCAGCTGACCTGTTGGTATATGAAATGGAGCATGCTTATTCGGATGATTATTTCAACATTAACTACAACGACTATAGTGGAAAGATACCTGAGGCTGTTTTAAATCATCCCAAACTTTCAGAATATTGGTTGAGTTTTGTTTATCAAAATGGGAAAATGGACTTGACAGACCTTTGGGGGATATTATCTGCCCCTAACACTACGTTCCCAGATATTGATGGCAAGAATATTAACTTAGGGGAGGTCTATAATGCCCATAAGTACACATTGCTATATCAAGGACGCTATGGTCATCAATGGACAGACCAATTAAACCGTACATTGATTCCCGTTTATAATGCCTACAAGAAGAACGATCCTTCAAACTTGGAGATTGTAGAGATGAATCTGGGTTCTGGTGACTGGCTTCTACCGACAGACGATGAACTTGCAGAAAACGTAGCGCAGAACAATATCCCATGGATTAATGTCCGCTCGGATGTATGGTCGGACTATGAATTTTATAGGCAAGATCACAAGATGGGTATGTTGACAAACAGGACTGATGACTACTATACGCCCAAGATGTTCTTGGTTGACCAACAGGGAAAAGTTGTATGGACAAGTATCATCGATAACACTGGTCGTAAGCAGAATTCCTTTGAATATGTTTCTAATATCTTCTCTGTGATAGAGGATAAACTTGGAAAGATAGACTATGAAACATATACTTCTACGGACTTCACGGAAGACGGAAAGTGGATTACCTTGCAAGAAGCCACCAGAGGCAATGGCGTCGACATCGTATTTATGGGCGATGGCTTTGTCGACATTGACATGGGTGCTGGAGGCGTTTATGAGACGCGAATGAGAGATGCTATGGAGCAGTTCTTTGCCGTAGAGCCATTTACATCATTGCGCGATTGTTTCAATGTGTATATGGTAAAAGCAGTCTCGTTGAAGGAAGGTAACTTCGATGATGATACGCATGCCATAGATTATTCTGATGAGAAGGCATTTGAATACGCTCAAAAAGTTACTAAACTTATTCCTGACCGTCCAATGCGTGTTGTCGTCATCAACAAGAGTGCCTATCAAAACACACGTAGTAAGACTTCGATATATTATGATGCCTCTTTCGTTGCATATATGGACGATGGTGGAACGGGAATGTCACTCAATCATGAGGCAGGTGGACATGGCGTAGGACGTCTGTTGGATGAGTATGTCGAGCCTGGCTATGAAGACGTGACACTCCCAGATGACCTGAAGAGTATCCATGATATAGAGTGGAGTAAATATGGTCGTGGGGCTAACATCGACTATCACGCTGACCCAACTGAAGTGAAATGGGCTAAATTCATCAACGATGCTCGCTATGATACAGAAGGAATTGGAGTATTCGAAGGCAGTTGGCTCTATGGTCATGGTGCTTATCGTCCTACTGATAATAGTATGATGCGTCATGGCAATATTCCGTTCAATGCTCCTTCTCGTGAGGCTATCTATAAGTATGTGATGCAGGAGTCGGAAGGTGAAGGCTGGACCTACGACTACGAGACATTCGTAGCCTTTGATGCAGCTGGTCATACGGAGTTTGTCAACGCACTGAATAACGCTTCCCGACGTGCACAGCAAAAGGATGCACAATCAATGAGTGAACTTACTGCTCCTCCTGTGCTTAAAAAGGGTACTTGGCGTGATGCGTTAAAGAAATAGTTTCTATACAATAACTTTTAAAGCCTCCAGGCAATCGTTTGGAGGCTTCTTTTATTACATGAAAAAAGAGAGGTGTTGACCTCTCTTTTTTTGTGATCCGTTTGGGGCTCGAACCCAAGACCCCAACATTAAAAGTGTTGTGCTCTACCAACTGAGCTAACGGATCGACTTTGCAGTACTTTTTAAAAATGCGGTGCAAAGGTACAATGTTTTTTTGGAACTGCCAAATTTCTCAGGATGTTTTTTCTGTTAGCGCTCGTGGAGATGCCATACTTGCAGTACTTTGCGGCGGATGGCAAAATAGTTGAGCAGAGAGACTAATAGATAGAGCCCTATACCAGTCATAATGGCTGGGGTAAGGTTGGAGGCACTATAGCTGGGATAGAGTTGTCCGAACAGGGGGAGGTAGTAGCCTCGCAAGAGGAGGACAATGATGATGGACAACAGGAGTACCAGTGTGTTAAGGCTGATAGTCAGCAGGTGATAGGGTCGTGCTACCGCTTGTGGGGAATAGCCTATCAACAGGAGATTGTCAATCTTCTCGGTGTTCTTCTGTAGCAACAGGAAGATGCTGAGCAGGAGGACGTAGAAGGCGAGGGCACTGATGATGAGTCCTATCACGAGGACTATGCTGATAATGATACGCAGGAAATGGGCAGTACGTGCCGTCTCAGTATCATTCGCCTCTGTCTCATAACCTTTTGTTGCAAGGAACTCTGCAATCTTCTCGTCAGCGGGATTGCTCACGGTGACGATGAGACGTGAAGGTTTTGGCTGACGGTCAGGGGAGAGGGTGGCATTCATCTCGTCCATGAACTTCTGGGGTACGAGAATGGTATTAAGATTCTTGGAGAAGGCCACGACATGTCCTGTCAACTCCTTGCTTCCAGCTGTACCACGAAGGTAGAAGCGTATCTTCACCATCGATACGAGGTCCTCGGAGAGGACTGGCAGTCCCTGGCTGCTGGCAAAGCCGAAATTATAGAGGTTGAGGTAGTTGCGGGGCAGTACGATAGGAATATCGTTGGAGCCAGACTCCCATTTCCAACGGTAGAGGTCGATATCCATGAAGTCGTCGGGGACTGACTCGAAGAACATCTCCGTAGAGAACTGTACGCCCATCCGTTCACTGCCAAGGGTGGCAACGACGCTGAAAAGCGAGGGAGTGAAAGAACCTACGTTACTGACAAAAGGCTGTTGGCGTACCTCGGCAATGTCTTTCTCTGAGAAAGTCGGTGCCTTGCCTGTCAGGGTGCGCATCGTACTCACATGCTTAGCCATCACCATCTGTCCCGGCTTCATGAAACTGTCGCTGCCAGTGAACATCGGGATGATGTCGGTGGCAAACTGGATAGCAGCAAGGACGATAGTCATACCACAGAGGTTGGCGAGCACGAAGCCCGCCAACTGTCCTGCGTTCATATGTCGGCTTAACAGCCTGTAGAGTAACTTATTCAAGATTCACAATGGATTAGAACTGCTTGAGTGCCAACTCGGCGAAGAACTCGATAGGATCCTTGTCGGCATCCTTCATCTTCACAACCAGTTCACCTGAGGTCTCGCTGGTGTCGTAGAGCTCTGCGGTCTTGATATAGTCGCTGGCAGCTTCGGCAGCACCTGCGGCATCACCACTGACCACACCTGCTACCTTTGCAATCGTTGCGATGTCGCAGAACATGTACATACGACGTCCGCTGACAACGCTCTTGTCGAAGCCATCCTTAGCTTCTGTGAAAGCACCGTTCTCACCTATGGCAACATAGGTAGCACCGTCCTTGAATCCGAAGTCCATGCCCTCCTCAGGCTTGAGACCATTGTCCTTGGCAAGGTCAGCAATGCTTCCGTCCTTGGTCTTTAGGTAGGCTACAACCTCAGGTATATCTAATTTAGACGTTCCGGTATCGATGTTGCCTACGCCAAGAGCGAAATCACCTTCGATAGCCTCCAGGATCTTCTTTACTAAATCCTTCTGGTCGCCAGTAACACCAGCGTCTTCAATGTATTTCTCCTTGTCAAGCACCTCATACAGCTTCTTACCGTTGATGTTAATATACATCATGAAGGCACCCTTCGGAAGATATTTCAGGTAGTCACCGCTAATCTTGCCGCACATCTCGGCAGACTCCTTGATGTAGTTCTTCCATGCGTCAGACTTGGCAATGCAGTCGAAGCCTAGCTTAGCCTCGCCCTTATCTGTGGTGAGATTCAGGATGATACTGAGGTCTTTCAGTTCCAGATTCTCAGGCAGCAAGTTCTTCTTGTTACCAAGCTGTCCTTCAATAAGTCCCATCGGGACGAGTGCCTTGATGAAGCCCTTGGCATCAGCGAGCTTGGCGAAGTCTTCGCTCTCAGCCATCGTACCCTTGGTGTCGTCGTTCTTGAACTTGGCGATGACTTCGTCGAGGCTGTAACTGTCAGAGATGAAGAATGTGGCATCATTGAAGGCAGCTATCGTCTTACCGTCTTCAACATACTGGATGCCGTCCTTTTCCTTGGCAGGCTCACTGCCGTCTTCCTTCTGTATGGTGTTTACCAACTCCAGGAAGTCGTCCTTGCTGGAGACGGTGGCAACAGCACCCTGCTTGCTGTTATTTTCTGCATAGAAAACAAAGATGGGTTCACGCAGGTCGATACCGGCCTTGGTGGGGTCTTCCATAATCTTCTTGATGAAGTCTTTGGTCTCCTGGTTCTTGACACCATTCTCCAAATTCTCCTGGAGCTTCTTCTTAGCCTCGGCATTGTCAGCGAGCTTGCCCTTCTCGATAATCTGTTTTACATCGATGCTGATGACAGCAGCGTCTTCAGGGATGAACTTCGCATTCTGAGAGGATTTTGAACACGATGAAAGTACGAATACTGCAATCAGCAGCAGGTACATCAGATTAAACTTTCTCTGTTTCATAATTAATACCATTTAGGGTTAAAGTTTGATATATATTTTCAAATTATGCTGCAAAGATAAATAAAAATGTGGAGATAGAGGAGTTAAAGGAGTTAAAGGGAGTTAAAGGGCGAAAGATTTATGTAAAAAGCAGTACCTTTGTACCCGTCATGGGCATTTTGTATATTGTACCCACACCTGTAGGCAATATGGAGGATATGACGCTCCGTGCCATCCGTGTTCTGAAAGAGGCCGATCTTGTATTGGCGGAAGATACGCGTACGTCAGGCATTCTGCTGAAGCACTTCGAGATTCAGCAGCATTTACTTTCCCACCATAAATTCAACGAGCATGGCACGAGTGCCGCTATCGTGGAACGCCTGCAGGCAGGACAGACCATAGCCCTTATCAGCGATGCCGGGACGCCAGGAATCTCTGATCCTGGCTTTTATCTGGTGCGTGAAGCTGTCCGTGCTGGTATTGAGGTGCAGACGTTGCCGGGTGCCACTGCCTTCGTGCCTGCCTTGGTGAGTAGTGGACTCCCCTGCGACCGTTTCTGCTTCGAGGGTTTCCTGCCCCAGAAGAAAGGTCGACAGACCAAGATACAGAGTCTGGCTGAGGAGGAGCGCACGATGGTGTTCTACGAGTCACCCTATCGGGTGTTGAAGACGTTGCAGCAGTTTGCCGAGGTGATGGGTGCTGATCGTCAGGTGAGTGTGTGTCGTGAGATCAGTAAAGTTCATGAGGAAAGTGTCCGTGGTACTTTGGAAGAGGTCATTGCCCATTTCACGGAACATGAGCCGCGAGGGGAGTTCGTGATTGTCCTTGCGGGCAAAATGTAGAAATTAAACAATGTAAAAATGTAAAATTAAAATATAATCAGATGAAAAAGTTAATGATTTTGGCACTTGGTGCCGTAGCAATGGTAGCCTGCAAGCAGCAGGGACCGAAGACAGAGGATTTGATGATGGCACAGCAGGCAGACTCGCTGAACCGTATCATCCAGCAGAAAGATAATGAGATTAACGACATGATGGCAACCTTCAACGAGATTGAGGAAGGTTTCCGTGCCATCAATGCCGCTCAGGACCGTGTGACACTTGCCAAGGATGGAGAGGGTGCTAACCGTACCCAGCGTATCCGTGACAATATCGCTGAGATTCAGCAGACGATGCAGCATAACCGTGAGCTCATCAATAAGTTGAAGAACCAGTTGAGGCAAAGTTCTGTCAAGGGCGATGAGTTGCGTAAGACTATTGAGAACCTCGTGAAGCAGATGGAGGAGAAGGACAAAGAGATTGCCCAGTTGCGTCTTGATCTGAAGTCAAGGGATATCCGTCTTGCCGAACTGGGTAACGAGGTGGCAGACCTTACCGTGGAGACCTCTCAACAGAAGGCAGAGATTTCTCAGAAGGCAGAGACCATCTCCGCCCAGGACAAACAGTTGAACACCGCCTGGTTCGTATTTGGCACGAAGAAAGAGTTGAAAGAGCAGCATATCATCGAGAACGGTAAGGTGCTGCAGGCAAACTTCAACCGTGAGTATTTTACGAAGATTGATATTCGCGTCGACAAGGAGATCAAGCTTTATTCCCGTTCCGCAAAGTTGTTGACGGCTCATCCTGCTTCCAGTTATGTCTTGGAGCGTGATGCCAACAAACAGTATGTATTGCGTATCACTAATCCTCAGTTGTTCTGGTCAACTAGCAAATACCTGGTTGTCCTTGTAAGTTAATCAGCATCTGGAAACAAAAAGACAGCCAAATCGGGCAGGAACTCAGCTTCCTGCTCGATTTGTTTTTGTCGTTAATTAAAATCCGCTTAACACAATGAAAGTTTTTTAGCGATAAATCACACTAAAGGGGAGGAAAAGGGTTCAAATGTTAAATACTTGCACAAAATTATGCGATTTTTATAATTTTTTTTGTTATTTGCAAAATTTTATCTTATCTTTGCACATTGTTCTGCATACCTCCGTCTCAAGGAGCCTAAAAAGTGTGGGACCCTCCCTTATATATAATAAGGTGTAGTGTTAGGAAATTTTAATATTAATAATAACAAAAGAGTGTTTATGGAAAAAAGACTAACGATGTTTATGGCATGTCTGTTCCTGAGTTTAGGAATGGCGCTTGCCCAAACTAAAGTTACAGGTACCGTAATCTCTGCCGAGGACGACCAGCCGATTATCGGTGCCACTGTCCTGATACAGGGACAGAAGAGCGGTACCGTGACGGATGCCGATGGTCGCTTCACAATCTCAGTGCCCTCAGGCAAGAAAATTGTGGTGAGTTATATTGGCTTGGAGACACAGACGGTGACTCCTAAGAATGGAATGACCATCATACTGCAACCCAGTGCTTCACTTGAAGAGGTGGTTGTGACAGGTATGCAGAAGATGGACAAACGTTTGTTTACCGGTGCTACCTCAAAGGTGGATGCCGAGAAAGCAAAACTGGACGGTGTCGCTGATATCTCACGCTCATTGGAAGGTCGTGTGGCTGGTGTGTCCGTGCAGAACGTGTCTGGTACCTTCGGTACGGCTCCTAAAATCCGTGTGCGTGGTGCTACTTCTATCTATGGTTCGTCTAAACCTCTGTGGGTGGTTGACGGTGTTATCATGGAGGATGTGACCGAGGTCAATGCTGATGAACTTTCTTCTGGTGATGCCGTGACGTTGATTTCATCTGCCATCGCAGGTTTGAACTCAGACGATATTGAGTCTTTCCAGATTCTGAAAGACGGTAGTGCTACCTCTATCTACGGTGCCCGCGCCATGGCTGGTGTGATTGTCGTGACTACCAAGAAGGGTAAGCAGGGACAGACCCGTATCAACTACACGGGTGAGTACACCATGCGTTTGAAGCCTTCTTACTCTACCTTTAACATCATGAACTCCCAGGATCAGATGGGTATCTACAAAGAACTTGAGCACAACGGATTGATTTCATTTGCTCGTACCTATCGTGCCTCCAGTAGTGGTGTATACGGTAAGATGTACCATCTCCTGAATACCTACGATCCCATAACTGGTCAGTATGCCTTGGCAAATACAGAGGAAGCAAGGAATGCTTATCTGCAGGAGGCTGAGATGCGTAATACAGACTGGTTTGACGAGTTGTTCTCAAATGCCATCATGCACAACCACTCCATCTCCATGTCGACAGGTACGGAGAAATCTCAGTACTACACCTCATTCAGTTATATGAATGACCCAGGTTGGACAGAGTCTTCAAAGGTGGAGCGTTTTACAACTAACATTAACGCTAACTTCAACATCTCGAAGAAAGTTACTTTGAACTTGATTGGTAATGCCAGCTACCGTAAGCAGAAGGCTCCTGGTTCGACGAACCAGAGTAGCAATGCTGTTACGGGTGAGACCAGCCGTGACTTCGATATCAACCCGTACTCTTATGCGTTGAATACCTCTCGTACGCTGGATCCCAATGAGTATTATATACGTAACTATGCTCCGTTTAACATTCATAACGAATTGGCTAACAACTATATCGACTTGGATGTCTTCGACATGAAGATTCAGGCGGAGTTGAAGTATAAGCCCATCCGTCAGGTTGAACTGTCTGCATTGGCAGCATACAAATACTCTGGTACCAACCAGGCTACGCAGATTCGCGAGAACTCTAACATGGCCATGTCCTTCCGTATGATGGATGATGCTACCATGCGTGATGCCAACCCTTGGTTGTACACAGACCCAGACGATGCCAACTCATTGCCTATCAGTGTATTGCCGAATGGAGGTTTCTACAATGAGAGGAAGTTTAAGATGAACAACTGGAGCTTGCGTCTCACGGGAAGTTATAACGATGCCTTCAATAACGACACGCACATTGTGAATCTCTTCGGAGGTATGGAAATCAATAATACCGATCGTATCCGCAGCTACTTTGAAGGTGTCGGCATGCAGTATGACATGGGTTACCTGCCTAATTACGACTACCGCTATTTCAAACAGTCAAGTGAGCAGAATGCAGACTATTATGGTCTGACCAACGCATATGGCCGTGAGGTTTCGTTCTTCGGAACAGCCACCTATTCTTATAAGGGACGCTACATCGTGAACGGAACTGTCCGTTATGAGGGTTCTAACCGTCTGGGTAAGGCTACCAGTGCCCGTTGGCTGCCGACATGGAACGTGTCTGGTGCCTGGAATGCCCATGAGGAGCCTTGGTTCCAGAAGACCTTTAAAAACGTTTTGACTCATGCAACACTGAAAGCCTCTTATTCGTTGACGGGTGACAAGCCTGCCACTAACAATGCACAGGTGATTATCACGAGTTACAACCCATGGCGTCCATTCACCAATGTGAAGGAATCCGGTCTGATAATCGATGAATTCGGAAACCCGGACCTTACTTATGAGAAGAAGCACGAGTTTAACCTTGGAGTTGACCTCGGATTCCTTAACAACCGTATCAATGTCCAGTTTGACTGGTATAAGCGAAATAACTACGACCTGATTGGTCCTCGTGTCACCAATGGTACTTCTGGAACATTGCGCGACTATGCAAACGTTGCATCCATGAGGTCACACGGTGTGGAACTGAGTATCTCTACCAAGAATATTATCACCAAGGACTTCCAGTGGAACACCGACTTCATCTTCTCACATGTGAAGACTAAGGTGACCGATCTGGAGACCTATAGTCAGGTAATCAGAATGATCAGCAACTCCGGTTTCACCATGCCAGGATATCCTTACCGCTCCTTGTTCTCCATTGACTTCCAGGGGCTGAACCAGGAGGGTATTCCTACTTTCATTAATACCAATGGTGAACTGACTGCGACGGATATCGACTTCCAGTCTTATGATACAGACTATCTGATTTACGAGGGTCCGACAGACCCGACGACAACGGGATCATTGGGTAACACCTTTAAGTACAAGGGCTTTACCCTGAATATCTTTGCCACTTATTCATTCGGCAATGTCGTCCGTCTTGACCCAGCTTTCCACGTGTCCTATTCCGACTTGGACGCTACTCCTAAAGAGTTCAAGAACCGCTGGACAATGGCTGGTGACGAGCAGTACACAGACATTCCTGTTATTGCCGACCTGCGCCTGATACAGGAATATTCACATCTGGGTTATGCCTATAATGCCTATAACAAGTCAACGGCACGTGTGGCAAAGGGAGACTTTATCCGCATGAAGGAGATTTCTCTGAGTTATGACTTCCCGAAGAGCTGGATCGCTCCTTTGAAGTTGAACAGCCTCTCACTGAAGCTTCAGGCTACCAACCTCTTCCTGATTTATTCTGACAAGAAGTTAAACGGTCAGGATCCCGAGTTCTTCAACACGGGTGGTGTTGCAGTCCCCATGCCAAAACAGTTTACCTTCACACTGCGTGTAGGTCTCTAAGAGAGGTAAGTAGGTAAAATAGAAAACAAAGTAAAAAAAGATGATTATGAAGAAATATATTGGATTATCCATCATTGCCTTAAGTCTTGGCATGACTTCATGCGGTGACTATTTGGATAAGCTTCCTGACGACCGTGCCGAAGTGAATACGGAACTCAAGGTGGCTCAGCTCCTGGTGTCGGCTTACCCTGACAACTCTGCTGACTTGATTATGGAGCACGCTTCTGATAACATTCAGGATAATGGCAGCCAGTATACAGAGCAGGACTATCAAGGTTCAATGTACCGCTGGGAGCCTGTTTTGACAATCAGTTGGGAGAGCCCACAATGGATTTGGAACTCACACTACTTTGCTGTTGCTACCGCTAATGAGGCTCTTGCTGCCATTAGCGAGATGGGCGACCCTGTGAGTCTGAACGGTCCCAAGGCAGAGGCTTTGCTTTGCCGTGCTTTTGCCATGTTCCGCATGAGTAATGTGTTCTGTATGGCTTATGATCCCACCAAGGCTGACCAGTATCTTGGCCTGCCTTACCCGACAGAACCTGGTGTCAGCGTGGAGGACCGTGGTACACTGGAGGAATTATATGAGAAGATCGATGCCGATATTGAGGCTGCTCTTCCTTTGGTAAGCGATGCACACCTGGTATCACCGAAGTATCACTTCAACCTGAAGGCTGCCTATGCCTTCGCAGCCCGTTTCAATCTGTACTATCACAAGTATGACAAGGCCATCAAGTATGCCACTACTGCTATCGGCAGTAATCCCAGTGCTGTGCTGCGCAACTACGCCCAGTACATGACTCTGGCTGGTGTCGATGATGTTAACAATGCCTATGTGGCTGCCTCAGAATCTGCCAATCTCTTGCTGGTGACCGCTAACTCCATCGCCGGACGTGCACAATACTCATCCAGTTGGCGACGTTATGCCTGCCATTACGACATCTGGCAGCGTGAGTTGTCATGGGCACCAGGTATGCCTTGGGGCTCCGGTTCTTCCAACAATACCTTGTATATGGCAAAATTGTTGTATGGCGGAGCCAACCAGTCAGTGTATATGCCGTTCATGGTTGAGTTCTTTGCCGTTACTGACAAGGTGGCAAATACTGGTACGCCGTACATTGTTGACGTAGCATTCAGTACTGACGAGGCCTTGCTGGTACGTGCCGAGGCTTACGTGCTGAAAAAGCAGTATACTGAAGCCCTGCAGGACATGAACTACTGGGTTGGCAACCACTGCAGTGAGAAAGCTGGTTCTGCTACCAGACCGGTACTCACAGAAGAGTTGGTGAACTCTACCTTTGACAACATGGAATATACTCCTGACATTGTGTATACCGCCACGGAGCGTACTCCTAAAAAGCATCTGAAGCCCCAGGGATTCACTGTTGAGGAGGGTACTCAGGAGAATATGATTCAGATGGTACTGCACATGCGTCGACTCCAGACATGGCAGCGTGGATTACGTTTCCAGGACCTGAAGCGTTATGGCATCGTATTCAGTCATAATATCGACGGCAGTGATCCTATCGTATTCCAGGCTGGCGACCCACGCGGTGCTCTCCAGATTCCGCAGGATGCCATTAAGGCAGGTGTTATGCCTAATGAATATGGAGATCATAACACTACAGGTGTCACGGACAGTGACAAAGACGAGATGAGCGTTATTCGTGAGTCGGAAGAGAATGTGAAGTAATGACCTTAAACAGATCACAGTTATGAAAAAAAGCATATTATCATTAATGAGCCTGCTGGTATTGATGGCATTTGTGACATCATGCAGTAGCGATGAACCCTCTGGAGAGAGTATCTTTGTAACAGAGGAGGAGAAGAATATGAGCGAGTTTGACAAGTGGCTCTATGCCAAGTTCACTGTGCCATATAACATTGAGTTCCGCTACCGCTATCAGGATAGCGAAACAGATAACTACTACAATGTAGTACCTGCTGAACCCTACAAGGCCCAGGCATTGGCTATCTTGGTGAAGTCATTGTGGATTGATGCCTATGAGACGGTATTTGGCGCAACCTTCATCAAGCAATACGGTCCGAAGGTCTATCAGTTGTTAGGTTCTCCTGAATTCGACTCACAGCAGAGTATTGTATTAGGCTATGCTGAGAGCGGTGTCAAGATTACGCTGTTCCGTGTCAACGAGATTGACTTGGATAATATCTATGTCAATCTTACCGATGCCTTCCGTGACCACTATGCACTGCCGATGGACCTGAACTACTGGTACTTCCATACAATGCACCATGAGTTCTTCCATATTATGACACAGACACGTAACTTCCCGACGGACTTCAATCTGATTTCTGCCGGTAAGTATCATACCAGTGACTGGATTAACGTGAAAGATGATGAGGCTCCTATGGAGGGCTTTGTGACCGGTTATGCCAGTAAAGAGCCTAACGAGGATATGGCAGAGGTGTTCTCTACCTATGTGACTTCTACGGACGTAGTATGGAACCAGATTCTGGACAAGGCTGCTTCAGAGTCAGAAGAAGCTCGCGATATTATTCTGCAGAAGCTCAACATGGTGCGCGACTATCTGAACGACAGTTGGGGTATCAGTCTCGACGTTCTGCGTGAAGAGGTGTTGAGACGTACTGAAGGAGTGTATGATTTGGATTTGAGAACTCTTAAATATTGAAGCATATGAAAAATATGAAAAGAATATTCAATTTGTTGCTTCTCGCAACGATTGCCATCGCATACACGTCGTGTAAGAACGAGGTGGATGATGTGTTCGATGAGTCATCTGCCGTACGCATGACGAAAGCGTTGGAGGAATA
This sequence comes from Prevotella sp., assembly GCA_017645645.1. Lineage (GTDB taxonomy): Bacteria > Bacteroidota > Bacteroidia > Bacteroidales > Bacteroidaceae > Prevotella. The sequence goes on from JAGCOB010000026.1 coordinate 105,844, forward strand.
TGATGCCATTTTGCAGACACCTGCCAACGGATGGCGTATGGAATATTACGGCGGCCTGGAGTATGGTGGTTATAATATGTTCTTGAGGTTTAACAACGATAACACCGTCACTGTTTGCAACGAGGTGTTTGGCGGGGACGAAATGGAAAGGTCTCACTACAAACTTGAGCAGAGTGCAGGTGTCGTCCTGTCATTCGACGAGTACAATAATATTTTCCACTTCTTCTCAGACCCTGACAATCTTTATGATATTGGTGCAAAGGGAAAAGGTATGGAGGGAGACTTGGAGTTCCGTGTTATCTCCTGTACTGCCGAGGAAGTTGTCATGGTTGGTAAAAAGCATGGCAGCCGTATCGTCATGACCCCTGCTACGGAGGACTGGGGCGGTTATATTGACGAGGTCATTGCTTCTGAGGAGGAAATGTCATTCGGAATGTACTACTTTACAGTAGGAGATCAAATCGCTACGGTTACTGCTAATTATCGCCAGTTGACCTTCAACTACACTGACGAAGAAGGTGCTTCTGCTACCTTAGATGCTCCGTATATCGTGCTTCCCAATGTCATACAGTTCTATGAGCCGGTTGAGATCTTCGGAAAGACGATAACAGAACTTACCTATGTAGGTGGTGATGACTTCCTGTTTACATCGAATGATCCGGATGCTGTTATGAAGGGATATGTTCCTGCTGTCAGCGAAGCACTGACCTCAGGAAACTGGTATGTCTCCTATGCCAACATGAGTGCTGCTGTGCAGGCATACTGGGACTATGCCGCACCATACCTCCTCGCTGCTGAGAATGAGAAGATAGGCTATTGCTACTATGATGCCAGTGGTGTGCTGTATATCAGGAGCGGTAACTACTGGAGCGGATTCAACTTTAGTCCGGAAGTCCTTTCTGATACACAGGTCAAGTACACCATGGTTGGTTATGGCGGAGGCTCTGCACAACAGGGTAATGCTAAATACTACTGGGCACTGAAGAATAGTGATGGAGTTTACTTCTTCCGCTACTTTATCGCTCCGTTGACAGGCACATTTGACTTGAAGGCAGATGACCTCCGTAACCCGACGGCGATTCTGTTGACGAATGTTGAAGATCCTACTATCTCCTTCATTGTAACAAAGCAGGCTACACCTGCCAATACAGGAATGAAGTAGTAGACTCTCTACAAATATAGCCAATCGGGCAGGAACGCAGATTCCTGCCCGATTTGTTTGTCGTATAGGTAATTATTGTTACCTTTGCAAACATAGATGGAACTTACGGTACAACTGTTACGTGACTGGTTTGGACAGTTCAATGCCCGTTATTTCGGGGGTGAACTGCCTGAACCCCGTTTGGCAGTCAACAAGTCACGCCGCTTGTTGGGACAGTTTTCTTGTAAGAAGGTGCGTAAAGGCTTGTTTCGAGGCTATAAGACGGTAGGCTACACCATCAAGGTGAGTGAGTATTACGACTTGTCGATGCATGAATACCAGTCGACACTGCTCCATGAGATGATACATTATTATATAATGTACACGTGTAAAAAGGACACTTCAGCACATGGAAGACTGTTTCGCCAGTGGATGCAGCGGCTGAATCAGGACGGATGGAATGTCGCTGTCAGTTCCAAGACTGACCGCTATGCGATTCGCCAACAGCCGTCCGATGCACAATATCTCCTGCTTGTCCTCAAGACGAGGGATGGCAAGCATTTCCTTTCTGTAGTCAATCCATCGTATCGGACGTATATCGAGCGGCAGATTTCTCTATCTTCAGTTATCATTGACTATCATTGGCTTGTCAGTCGAGATACCCGATATGCCCATTGGGTAAGGGTCCGCTCCTTGAGAGGGAAGCGTATTACGGAGACAGAATATCATACATTATTGACTAAATAGAGGGTAAAAAATGATATTTATAAAAAAAATGCATGTTATAATGCAAATTTTAACTAAATTTTATTGTCAATTAAAAAAATTATATTATCTTTGCAACAGATTTAATTCACTTTATTCACTTTTTAAAAAGAAAAGATTATGAAAAAGATTATGATGATCGCTGCTATGATGATTGCAGCAGTAAGTGCAAATGCACAGAATGAAGTTGGTCAGATTACTCTGCAGCCAAAGGCTGGTATCAACATCTCCACTATCACTGGCGACTATAATGACAAGAAGGCTAAGGTAGGTCTTGTCGCAGGTGTTGAGGCTGAGTATGGTATCACAGAAAACTTCGGTATTGACTTTGGTGTTCTGTATTCTATGGAAGGATGTAAGATGGATCTGCCAATTGCTGCCGGAGAAGGAGCATCTGTTTATTTGGCTAAGGGTGTTAATATTAACCTTGACTACATCAACATCCCCATCTTGGCTCAGTACTATCCTGTCAAGGGTCTTGCTATCAAAGCAGGTATCCAGCCCGCATTCAATGTACGTCACAAGGCTTCAAAAGATGGTGACAAAGTAAACATTGATGGTGTTAAGAGCTTCAACTTCTCTATTCCTGTAGGTCTGTCTTACGAATATGCAAGCTTCGTTCTCGACGCTCGTTACAACATCGGCGTTACCAAGCTCTTCAAGGACGCTGATCAGGGTCGCAACAGCACCTTCTCAATCACTATCGGCTACAAGTTCGCTCTCTAATCTTAGAAGTTAGTTAAACAAAATAGTGCGCTCCCTTGCGGGGGCGCATTTTTTGTGGATATAAGCGTCAAAAGAGTCTCATTACTGTTTGAGACATTTCGTCTCAAAGGTTTTCCCAATATTTGGGACGACCCGTCCCAAGCGTTGGGACTCCTCGTCCCAACGGATGAAACGACTCGTCCCAACGGATGGAACGCACCGTTCCATGGCGTGGTACAAGTGATGGGAAGTATCCTTTTGTTTAGTAGAAGAGTAACAACCCTGCTACTGCGCAATAGCAGATCATACGGATGGGGTTGATTTTCAGATAACCCGTGCCGAAGGCGGCAACGAGGAAGAGGGCTACACTGATATAGAACTGCCAGGGATTCTCTGTGGGTGTGGAGAAGTTGTCACGCGTACATAATAACAAGGTGGCAGCAGCAAGTAGTCCAACTACCGCAGGGCGGAGTCCTTGGAATACGGATTGTACGGGTCGGGTGTTCATATATTTCATGAACATCTTGCTGATCAGAATCATCAGAATGAGAGAAGGAAGCACCAGTGCAAAGGTTGCTGTCGCAGAGCCAAGGATGGCAAGGGGAGTGCTATAGCCTGCATTGATGATGGCCGTATAACCGCAATAGGTAGCGGAATTGATGCCGATGGGACCTGGTGTCATCTGTGAGATGGCTACGATATCCGTGAATTCCGAGGCGGTCATCCAATGCCATTGCTCTACGGTCTCGTTCTGTATCAGCGACAACATCCCGTAGCCTCCTCCGAATCCGAAGAGCCCGATTTTAAAGAATGTGACAAACAACCAAAAGAATATCATTTCTTAAATTTATCCTTATTACGGTATAACGGTATAACGTCATTACGACGTTTGAATTTTTCCCCAGAGAAACCCTCCTATTCCTGCTGCAATGATAATCCATATCGGTGATACACCCAACAGCCATATCAGTAGTGCTGACACGATGGGAATCCATATCGTAAACCAGTTCAACTGGGCTCGCTGGGCAAGACGGAAGGTGGGGACGGCTATCAAGGCAACGACGGCAGGACGGATACCCTTGAACATCGCGGCAATGACGCGGTTGTCCTCAAACTGATGGAAGAAGATGGCGATGGCAAGGATAATCAGGAAAGAGGGTAGTGCAGTGCCTAATGCAGTGGCAACAGCCCCACGCTCTTTCTTGAGTTTGTATCCGATGAAGATAGCAATATTGATAGCAAACACACCAGGACAACTCTGTGCAATGGCTATCAGGTCGAGCAACTCTTCTTTGCTAATCCATTGATGACGATTAACCACTTCTTCCTCTATCAAAGGAATCATGGCATATCCACCGCCGAGGGTGAACATGCCAATCTTAAAGAAGGTCTTGAAGGAGTCCCAGTAGATATTCATTGCTGCTCAATCCACTTACGTGCATTGACGAATGCCTCAATCCATGGGGTTACCTCATCCATGCGACGACGCTCAGGATACCAGGCACACTGCCACGGGAAGATGGCACGCTCCAAGTGGGGCATCATGCAGAGGTGACGACCGTCCTCAGAGCAGATACCTGCCACGTCATAATCTGAGCCGTTGGGGTTGGCAGGATAACCGTGGTAGTTGTATTTCGCAATGACATTGTAGGTACTTTCTGCCTCTGGCAAAGAGAATTTTCCCTCTCCGTGAGCCACCCACAGGCCGAGCTTGTTGCCACTTAGACTGCCGAACATCACACTATTGTTCTGTGGAATGCTGAGGGTGATGAACTCACTCTCGAACTTATGCGAGTCATTGTGCAGCATCTTGGCACCCTTGGCTCCTGTCAGTCCTAATTCGACCATCAACTGGCATCCGTTACAGATACCCAGTGAGAGGGTGTCCTTACGGGCATAGAACTTGTCAAGGGCTTCCTTTGCCTTGGGATTATACAGGAAGGCGCCTGCCCATCCCTTGGCTGAGCCGAGTACGTCGGAGTTGGAGAAACCTCCGCAGAAGACAATCATGTTGATATCTTCGAGTGTCTCACGACCGCTGATCAGGTCGGTCATCATAACATCCTTCACGTCGAAGCCGGCGAGGTAGAGCGAGTATGCCATCTCGCGCTCACCATTGGTGCCCTTCTCTCTAATAATGGCAGCTTTCGGAGTACTCTGAGAATGCTGAGTTCTCCGATGCTCCAAGCCATACTGAGCAAGGGTTCCCGTGAAGTCTTTGTTAAACTTCATCTCCAAAGGTTGCTGCTTATAGTTTTCATAACGCTCCTTTGCCTTGCCGTTGAAACTCTGTTTGCGGTCCAGCAGATAGGAGGTCTTGTACCAAGTGTCACGGAGTGCGTCGATGTCGAAGGTTGTCTCGTTTGTTGCAGCAGAGTCGCAACCTGCAGGATAAACTACCACAATGTCGCGGCTGTCCTCTACAGGATAACCGATCTTGGCATAGCCGACACCCAAGTCTTCCATGAACTCTTTGAACTCATACTTGTGCTCGTCGCTGACCTCAATGACGACACCAGGGTTCTCTGCGAACAAGGCCTTGACAATGTCACCGTCTTTGCAGAGGTCGTGTAGGTTGATATGCAGACCGCCCTTCGTATTGGCGAAGCACATCTCCAAAAGGGTCGTTATCAGACCACCGGCAGAAATGTCGTGACCTGCAATAATCCAACCCTTTTCAATCATCTGCTGCACTGCCATGAAGGCATCGGCAAAGTATTCAGCATTCTTCACCGTCGGAACATCACTGCCTACCTTGCCTAAACTCTGGGCAAAGGCAGAGCCGCCCAGATGCTGTTCGTCAAATGAGAAATCGATATGGTACAGTGAACAGTTCTTGTCGTTCTTCACGACAGGACTCACGACTTTGCGGATATCTGACACCTCACCGCCAGCACTGACGATGACAGTTCCCGGAGAGATAATCTTCTCGCCATTGGGATATTGCTGACTCAGCGAGAGGGAGTCCTTACCTGTCGGCACGTTGATATGCAGGTCGCAGCAGAAGTCGCTCAATGCCTTCACACCAGCATACAGACGGGCATCTTCTCCTTCCTGAGAACGACAGGGCCACATCCAGTTGGCAGAGAGTGACAAGGACTCCATACCGTCGGCAAGAGGTGCCCATACTATATTCGTCAGTGCCTCGGCAACGGAGAGGACAGAACCAGCAGCAGGGTCGGCAAGTCCTGCCTGCGGTGCATGACCGATGGCAGTGGCAATACCCTTGCGACCACGATAGTCAAGGGCAACGACACCACAGTCGCTCAACGGCAATTGTATCTCACCCTGACACTGCTGACGGGCAATCTTACCCGTCACAGAACGGTCAACTTTATTCGTCAGCCAGTCTTTGCAGGCAACGGCTTCCAATTGAAGGACACGTTGTAGATATTCGTTAAGTTTATCCTGAGAATAAGTTACATCCTCATACTTCCGTTCTACGGTATTGTCACGCATGATGGTTTTCGGAGAGTGTCCGAACATCTGGGCGACATCGAGGTCGAAAGGCTTCACACCGTCTCCCTGCTTGAAGGAGAAGTGGGCATCGCCTGTTGTTTCACCGACGACGTACATCGGGGCACGCTCACGCTCGGCAATCTTCTGAACATGCTCAATATGTTTCTCATCAATGAGCAGACCCATGCGCTCCTGACTCTCATTGGCGATAATCTCTTTGCTTGACAAGGTCTTGTCACCGATAGGCAATTTGGTCATGTCAATCTCACCACCGCATTCCTCTACCAACTCTGACAGACAATTAAGGTGTCCTGCTGAGCCGTGATCGTGAATGGATACCACGGGATTGGTATCTTCTTCGCAAAGGGCGCGGACGAGGTTATAGGCACGCTTCTGCATCTCGGGGTTGGCGCGCTGGATAGCATTCAACTCAATACCATTGCTATAGCGACCCGTGTCTACAGAGGATACGGAGCCGCCGCCTAATCCGATGCGGTAGTTGTCACCGCCAACAACAACAACCTTATTACCTGCCTGCGGTTCTTTCTTCAGACAGTCACGCTTGGTACCGTAACCTACACCGCCTGCCAGCATGATGACCTTGTCGTAAGCGTATTTCTCTTTTCCTTCCTGATGCTCGAAAGTCAGCACAGAACCCGTAATCAGCGGCTGACCGAACTTGTTACCGAAATCGGAAGCACCATTGGATGCCTTGATAAGAATCTGCTCGGGCGTCTGATAAAGCCACTCACGAACGGGAAGGATATCCTCCCAGTCACGTCCTCCGTCAATACGCGGATAGGCTGTCATATACACAGCAGTACCGGCAATAGGCCATGAGCCGACACCACCGCCCATACGGTCGCGGATCTCACCGCCTGTTCCTGTAGCAGCACCGTTGAAGGGCTCTACCGTCGTGGGGAAGTTATGGGTTTCGGCTTTCAGGGAGATGACGCTCTCAATGTCCTTGATACGGAAATAATCGCTGGTCGACTGGTCGGCCGGTGCAAACTGCTCCACGACAGGACCTTGTGCAAAAGCAACATTATCCTTATAGGCGGAGAGGATCTTGTTGGGATTCTCTTGTGTGGTCTTCTTAATCATGGCAAACAGGCTCGACTCCATCTCCTTACCGTCAATGATGAACGTTCCGCCGAAAATCTTATGACGACAGTGTTCGGAGTTGATCTGTGCAAAACCGAAGATCTCGGAGTCTGTCAACGGACGACCATTCTCTTTCTCAATCTTATGCAGGTACTCAATCTCCTCAGGTGAGAGGGCAAGGCCTTCCTGCTCGTTGTATTCCTCGAGATTATCCACATACTTGATGGGCTCCGGCTGGATATTGATGGTAAAGATGTCTTGGTTCAACCCTTTGTACATGCGTTGGAGCATGGGGTCGTGCTCAGCGTCCTCCGACTCTACAGGGAAGTATTCCTCGATGCGCTGAATACCTTTTAGTCCCATGTTCTGTGTAATTTCAACGGCATTGGTCGACCATGGTGTCACCATCTCGCGACGTGGACCTACATAAAAGCCTTCCAGAGTCTGGTCGCTCAGTAATACTGCCTCGCCGTAAAGCCAACAGAGTTCGTTTACTTCGTCTTGATTGAGCTGATGATCTACCTGTGTAGCAATCACGCTCTTTTGTGGTGTTTTGAAAAAGAGAATCATGTCTTTTACCTTATTTATTTTAAATTTGGCTACAAAGTTACTTAAAATAATCTAAATCAATGCAACTTTAGTGTGAAATGTTCGTCAAATCATTATCTTTGCACTCGCAAATCATGTTTAATTTAAAGATAAGAAATGATGAAGAAAAGTATTTTAGTGATGACAATAGCTGTTTCAGCTATGATGATAACGAGTTGTTCATCAAAGAAAGAACTATTGGCTTGTCAGGAGGAAAATAAGGCACTCCAGACTAACTATACCGACACGAAAGAGAAACTGGCAGCGGCTTCCGCCCGTGTGGCAAGTCTTGAGCAGCAATTGGCTCAGGAGGAGAGGGCTAACAAGGCGCTGCAGGATGCACTCGACAAGAGTCTTACCAATGCCAACCAGAACAATATAAGTATTGAGAAACTGGTTGACCAGATTAACGAGTCTAATAAATATATCCGTCATCTCGTGGAGGTAAAGTCAAAGAGCGACTCTCTGAATATGGTATTGACCAACAATTTGACCCGTTCCCTCTCTAAGGAGGAACTGAAAGAGGTTGACGTGCAGGTGCTGAAGGGTGTCGTATATATCTCACTGGCTGACAATATGCTTTATAAGAGTGGTTCTTATGAGATTAACGACCGTGCCGCTGAGACACTCTCGAAGATTGCAAAAATCATCAAGGACTACAAGGATTATGACGTGCTGATAGAGGGTAATACCGATAATGTGCCCATCAAGCGTGAGAATATCCGCAACAACTGGGATCTCTCCTGCCTTCGTGCTTCCAGTGTCGTACAGGCTTTGCAGAATGACTATGGCGTAGACCCGAAGCGTCTCACTGCTGGGGGACGTGGTGAGTATAATCCCTTGCAGCCTAATACGACAGAGGTGGGTAAACAACGTAACCGTCGTACCCAGATTATCATCACTCCGAAACTCGATGAGTTTATGGAATTGATTGGACAGGCTCCTGATGAAAATTAGTTTTATATATAATATATAATAAGGTGTATCGGTTTCCGTATCTTGACTTAAATCAAGATGCGGAACTTTTTTTTATATTTTTCCAAAAAAAATCCAGAAAAGATTTGCTGGTTCGGAAAAAGTTCGTACCTTTGCATCCGCTTTCGGAAAATCCGGAGCGACAATTAAGCGTTCTTTGAATAGATTTACATAAAACAGAGAAGTAGTAGTACAAGAAG
>JAGCOB010000002.1 GCA_017645645.1 Prevotella sp.
AGGTTTGGGTAAAGCGACCAAATGCCTGCCTTTGTCACGTACAAAGAGTGGAAGTACCATTGCATGCACCTGGACGACAGACGACACAGGTCGTGCCACACAGGCATTATTCAATAATTATACACTTAAATGGAACTGGGATAACTAAGGCGGTGGTGGCCGTGACAATCCCAGAACTACTTATCCCTATGTGGGAATTCCAATGGATGGTACAAATCAGCTAGGGCAGTAAAAAGTAGACATAAAGGTTCTGCCAATCCTCTCTCGTGACAAAACAGGGGAGAGGTTTGGTGGAATGAGAATTTTGTTGTACCTTTGCGACTGAAAAAATGAAGATGATATTGCAGGCAGATGTTTAGATTTAAACGATTTACAGTCCGTCAGGAACAATGTGCCATGAAGGTGGGCATGGATGGTGTGATACTGGGAGCCTGGGCAAAAGGTGGACAACGGATATTGGATGTTGGCACTGGTACGGGACTGATAGCCTTGATGATGGCACAACGCTATGAGGATGCTGTTGTGACGGGAATTGATATTGATGAAGGAGCCGTCACCCAGGCGAGAGAAAATATCACGGCCTCCCCGTTTAAAGACAGAATTCAGATTCTGCATGAAGCAGTGCAGCAACATAAGGGCGTGTATGATGCCATTGTGAGTAATCCTCCTTATTTTGTTGATTCGTTGAAAGCCCCTGACCATCAACGGAATACGGCACGGCATGCGGACAATCTCAGTTATGCGGAACTGATGCAGGCAGCCTATCGGCTATTGTCTGATGGCGGGGAATTATCGGTGGTAGTTCCTTTTGATTATAAGAAAAGGATGGAGGATGAAGCCACTTTTGTCGGTTTCTTCCCATATCGTGTCTTAGGGGTGCGTACTGTATCTGGGAAACCTGCCAAGCGTTATCTCCTGTCGTTTGTGAAACATCCCGTGGAGAAGGACTTTCAGGTGATAACTCTCGATGATCAGGACTATAAGGCGTTGACGCAAGATTTCTATTTATGAAAACCTGTACGGATGAATTCGGCAAACTGTCCCTGATAGCCGTTGAACACATTGATGTCCACATCACCAGTAATACCCTGAACTTTGCCTGTGGATGACAATTGCCAATAGGCGAGCTTGACATCCGGCTTGTATTCTCCATAGCGGGCTATCCATACGTTGTATTTCTGTTTGATGTCTGTAGCATTCTTCATATGGTTGAAGATGAAGTTCTGATTGACGTACAGGATAGGACGCATTTTAGTCCGTCGTTCCACATATTCCATAAAGATGCGGATACGGCGCATGAGTTCTTCTTCACCAATGGCTTCTATTTGGGCTTCCGATGGCTCCACATCAAGGACAGGCGGGAAGTCGCCTGGGCGGAACAGGGTGTTGTTGACAAAGTATGTTGCCTGTTCTAATGCTGAGGTTTTGATAGAATAGAAATGATAGGCACCGACATGAATACCCTGAGCACGGGCACTTGTATAATCCTTGAGGAAATAACGGTTACGGATAGTGGTTCCCTCTGTAGACTTGATATAGACGAATGAGACTGGGAAGGTCTGTCCGCCAGTGGGATGCTTCTTGCCTAATGAGAGAATACGTATGTTCTTCCAATTGATACCGAAACGCTTACGTCCTTTCTCATGCTGATGGCGTGAGATGTCAATACCGTAGATCCGATCAGAGGTGTATCGTAGTCGTTCACCCAGAAAGCGTCCCTTCTTCCATTCACCGATGCGCAGTTGGTGATGCGGAGAGGACTCAAAGCCAAACCCCTGTCGTTTGTCATCTTTCCATAGTCCTTCATAATGACTGCCGTCCCAGGCATGAAAGATACCTTGTCCTGATGCCTGCATATAACGGTCGAACTGTCCCATATAGATGCCTAGCGAGTCTGTACGTATAGCGGTTACGATGGTGTCATGGTCCCAGATGCCCCTGATGACACGTCCTTCATAGTCTTGGGTAATTACTTTCCCGCTATGTAGTCGGTGAATGTAGAAACGTCCAGACCGCCAAAACCCGCCATTCATCTTTACGGCAATAATTGGGCGTTTCCTGGCAGGGATGGTGTCGTAGGTCATATAGCGTTTGGGTTCCGTTCTCAACAAAGCCTTCAGGTGATTGCAGTGTTGTTGGAGTGTCGTATGATAGGCTGCAATCAGATGATATCCCTCGTCGGCCACGTCATGAATACGGAAATAGTAATTCATTTCCTCCAACTCTTGTTCTGTCAACTGGATGGCATGACGGAGTGAGTCATCTGAAGGACGATGGTGGACATACACGATGACCTTGTCTTTTATTTTTGCTGATGAACGTGGGTGAAGAAGTGGCGAGAAGGGAAGGGACAGTCCTAACAGGGCTGTCACACAGAAATCGGCTATGTTCGTACGGTATTTCAACGTCTTAATCTTTCATTTCCTCTAGCCAGTGGTCTATCAACCGGCGGGCGATGGACAACTTCTCTGGTATCTGAGGCAGGTGGTCCTTGTCAAACCAGGAGCCTTTCGTTAATTCTGATCGTTGCAGGTGTATCTTTCCCCCGTCATAGTCGGCAGTGAATCCGACCATCAGTCCACAAGGGTAGGGCCATGGTTGTGAGGCGAAGTATTTGAGGTTCTTGATATGTAATCCGGTTTCTTCCATCACTTCCCGATGGACGGCCTCCTCCAAAGTCTCTCCCGTCTCTACGAATCCTGCTACTAGTCCATAGTGGTCAGTGCGGAAGTTTTTGGCATGTACTAACAAGACTTCTTTTTCTTTACGCACCAAAACGATGACGGCCGTTGCCAACTGCGGCCATATCTCCTTGCCGCAATGCTCACATTTCTTTGAGATGTCTGTGTCAAAGCGCATGGGACCACCACAGACACCGCAAAACTTGGTGTTCTGGTCCCAATAGAGTAGTTCGTGGCATTTTCCGGCTTTCAGGTATTCTTCCGAAGACAGCTTATAATAACTCTGCCGTAATCCGCACATCTCATAACGCTCATCTCCCATGATAGGTTGTTCAATGCGGAAGGCTTTCTCGCCATCGACATTCATCATGATCGTCCATGGCTTGAGTTCGGTAGGAGGTTCTGTGGGAATACGATAACCTTCACCTGCCTTTTCCAAGACCAGATCGCTTTGGCAAAAAACAAAATATCTCATTCGTTGAAAATGGTTAATGCAGTCCTATAAAATTAAAAAGATGAAGTAGCAAGGAATTCCTCTGCCTTTTGTAGGTCGTCAAGAGTGTCGATACCAACAGTCTCGATGTCCGTTAGTCCTACTCGGATATGATAACCATTCTCCAGCCAGCGTAACTGTTCCAGGCTTTCAGCAATCTCCAAGGATGATTGAGGCAGTTGCGTAATCTCATGAAGTATCTCGCGTCGATAGGCATAGATTCCTAAATGCTTCAGGAATGGAAAATGCTCTAGCCAGCAATTCTGTTCCTTACCGCGTATGAACGGAATGACAGAACGGCTGAAATAGAGGGCAAATCCATTCTTGTCAGTAACAATCTTAGGAGAGTTGGGATTCATGACAGCCTCCATGGACTCAAAACGCTTTCCCAAAGTTCCGATCTGGGTCTGCGGATGGTCAAACAACCGTTGTATGATCCTTAACTGTGAAGGATGTACGAACGGCTCGTCTCCTTGAATGTTGATGATGACATCAGCATCTGTGCCAATCTTCTGGCATGCCTCTTCGATCCGGTCTGTCCCACTTTTATGGTCGTTACGTGTCATCACAGCCTTTCCGCCAAAGGCAAGGACAACATCATAGATACGCTTGTCGTCAGTGGCGACATACGCTTCACCTAAAGCAGTAACCGCTTTCTCATAAACATGTTGGATGACAGGGCGACCTCCCAATAAGGCTAATGGCTTGCCAGGAAAGCGGGTTGACGCATAACGGGCAGGAATGATTCCAATGAACTTCATATTATTTGTTGATTTTTGTGCAAAGGTACAAAAATATCTGAATCTTGCGTTAATATACTCTAATTAATTTTGAAGGTCTTACTTTTTTTTCTACTTTTGTGGAGTTAAAAATAGAACGAATGATGAAACTACGCAATATTTTATCTGTATTTTTGCTCTCTTTTTCTATGATGCTTCCTGCCCAGAAAATCACGTTGGGCTCTTGTACGACAGCCGATGGCGGTGAATATAAAGGGGAGATGGTTTCAGGAAAACCACAAGGAAAGGGACGTGCTGTCTATAAGAACGGTGACTGGTATGAGGGAGAGTATGTGAAAGGAAAGCGACAAGGAAAAGGCACCTATACATTCTCCGATGGTGAGAAATATGAAGGAGAATGGTTTCAGGACCATCAGCATGGTCTGGGAACGTTTTATTTCCAGAATAATAATAAATATGTGGGACTCTGGTATTCCGATGAACAACAGGGACATGGTGTGATGTATTATTTCAATGGTGATGTCTATGATGGCGACTGGAAAGCAGACAAGCGTAACGGTCAGGGAAAGTATACCTACCAGGGAGGTGCCTATTATGTCGGTCAGTGGAAAGATGATATGAAGAGTGGAAAAGGTGTGTTCTGTTGGCCAGACGGTTCTTCGTACGACGGACAGTATCTGAATAACCTGCGTCAGGGAAAAGGTGTCTTTAAGTATTCGAACGGAGACCTGTATGTCGGCCAGTGGAAAGAAGACACCCCTCATGGGAAAGGTATCTATAAATTCCAGAGTGGTGATGTCTATGAAGGAGACTACGTCCAAGGAGAGCGCACCGGTCAGGGAGTTTTCCGCTTTGCCAACGGTGATAAATACACGGGAGGTTTCTTCAATGGTGACAAACAAGGTGAGGGAATGTTGGTGTGGAAGAACGGAAATGTGTACCAGGGACAGTGGAATCAGGACAAACCGAATGGTAAGGGTAGACTTACCATGAAGAACGGGGATGTCTTTGAAGGACAGTTTAAGGACGGGACAATTCACGGAGAGGGCGTGGCCCGTTATGCCGACGGCTCTAAATTCAAGGGACAGTTCAAGAATGGTCGCCGTAACGGACCTGCCATCGAACAGGATAAGGACGGGAAGCGTTTTGAAGGTTCCTATGTGGATGACCGTCGTGATGGTCGTTTTGTAGAGAAAGACGCTAACGGTAATATCACTGCGACAGGCAATTATATCCGTGGACGCAGAGAGGTTGACAAATAACATATCAAATCTACTTAAATAAACATCTATTATGATTATCGACAGTTTACAAAACCTGAAGAACTATGAGTCGGTGAACCCATTGTTCTCTAAAGTGATTGAGTTCCTAAAGACCCATGATTTGAACACGCTCGAAGCCGGTAAGTATGAGATTGAAGGGAAAGACCTTTTTGTTAATATCACGATGACCAAGGGAAAGACACCTGATGAGGCGGTGATAGAGACACATGACAAGATGATTGACATACAGATTCCGATAACAGCAACAGAGACTTTCGGATATACTCCCCGTGAGGCACTGCCTCCTGCAACCTATAATGTGGAGAAGGATATAACAAAGATTCCCGACCTTGCCGCTGAGAGCTATGTTACCTGTCAGCCAGGCATGATGGCCATCTTCTTCCCACAAGACGGTCATGCCCCTTGTATCGCAGGTGTTCCCGAATTTAAGAAAGCAATATTTAAAGTAAAAGCATAAGTCAATACTATGGCAACAACAAAGAAAACCACCACAACTGCAAAGACGGCAGTAAAGAAAACCGCAACGAAGAAGACGGCTCCTAAGAAAGCTGCTCCTAAGAAGAAAGTAGAAGTTCCTCAGCACATTGGACTGGTAAGGGACGACTCATGGCTGGAGCCTTTCGAGGGTGCTATCCGTGGTCGTCATGACCATGCTCTGTGGAAGATAGGACAGTTGACCAGAAACGGGAGACAGACATTGTCTCAGTTCGCTTCCGGGCACCTGTATTTCGGACTCCATAAACTTTCGAAGGGATGGGTGTTCCGTGAGTGGGCTCCTAATGCCACAGAGATTTATCTGATAGGTGACTTCAACAATTGGAAGGAATCAGAGAAATACAAGTGCAAGCGTGTGGAAGGTACAGGCAACTGGGAATTGAAACTCTCTGAGAAAGCCATTAAACACGGTGACCTTTACAAGATGAAGGTGAAGTGGAATGGGGGAGAAGGTGAGCGTATTCCTGCCTGGTGTCGTCGTGTCGTACAGGATGACCAGACCAAGATTTTCTCTGCACAGGTATGGAATCCTGAGAAGAAATACGAGTTCAAGAAGAAGACCTTCAAGCCCAACAAGGCTCCTTTACTGATATATGAGTGCCATGTGGGTATGGGTCAGGATGCCGAGAAGGTTGGAACTTACAAGGAATTCACGAAGAATGTACTGCCCCGTGTTAAGAAAGACGGCTATAATGCCATTCAGGTGATGGCGATACAAGAACATCCGTATTATGGTTCGTTCGGTTATCACGTGTCTTCTTTCTTCGCGCCTAGCAGTCGTTTCGGAACACCGGAAGATTTGAAAGAGATGATTGACACCGCCCATAAGATGGGAATTGCGGTGATTATGGATATTGTCCACTCTCATGCTGTAAAGAACGAAGTGGAGGGATTAGGTAATCTTGCCGGTGATCCCAACCAGTTCTTCTATCCGGGTGACCGTCATGAGCATCCCGCTTGGGACTCTCTTTGTTTTGACTATGGAAAGGATGACGTGCTTCATTTCTTGCTTTCTAACTGCAAATACTGGTTGGAAGAGTATAAGTTCGACGGTTTTCGCTTCGACGGAGTGACTTCCATGTTGTATTATAGTCATGGATTAGGTGAAGCCTTTGGCGGCTATGGCGACTATTTCAACGGTCATGAGGATGATAATGCGATCTGTTATCTGACGTTGGCCAACTGCCTGATACATGAAGTGAATCCTAATGCTATCACGATTGCTGAGGAAGTTTCCGGAATGCCGGGCCTTGCTGCGAAGTTTGAAGATGGCGGTTATGGCTTTGATTACCGTATGGCGATGAACATTCCTGACTATTGGATTAAGACTATCAAGGAAGTTCGCGATGAGGATATCAATGTATGCAGCATCTTCTGGGAGGTCAAGAACCGTCGTCCTGACGAGAAGACCATCTCATATTGTGAGAGTCACGACCAGGCATTGGTAGGCGATAAGACCATTATCTTCCGTCTGATTGATGCCGATATGTATTGGCACTTCAAGAAAGGTGACGAGAATGATATGGTACATCGCGGCATCGCTATGCATAAGATGATTCGTCTGGTAACAGCGGGAGCCATCAATGGTGGTTATCTGAACTTCATGGGTAATGAGTTCGGTCATCCGGAGTGGATTGACTTCCCACGTGAGGGTAACGGCTGGAGTTATAAATATGCCCGTCGCCAATGGAATCTTGTTGACAACAAGGAATTGTGCTACCACTGGTTGGGCGACTTCGACCGTAAGATGCTGGAGGTTATCAAGAGCCAGAAGAATTTCCAGGCAACACCAGTTCAGGAGATCTGGCACGATGACGGTGATCAAGTGCTCTGCTACATGCGTGGTGATCTGGTCTTTGTCTTCAACTTCTCTCCGACACGTTCTTATACGGATTATGGTTTCCTGGTTCCTACAGGTTCTTACGAGGTTGTTCTCAATACCGATGCGAAGGAGTTTGGCGGTAATGGTTTTGCGGATGATACCGTGACACATATCACCAATTACGACCCGTTGTATGTGGAGGATCACAAGGAATGGCTGAAATTGTATATACCGGCCCGTTCCGCAGTCGTATTACGTAAATTGTAAATGATATTGCCTGTTAAGGCAAGTCCAGGATAGAGCGGTCATACTGACATAACACATCTGTATGACCGCTTTTTATTTCAAATTGGTACAAATGCATAAATTTTTCATTAAATCAGACACCTATTTCGATAAAATTATGTAATTTTGCAGTCAGAAATATATTTCTGATATGGTACATAATATCTTCAAAGGGTTAGGTATTGCACTGATAACTCCTTTTTTGGAAGACGGGTCGGTAGATTATAAGTCTCTGATTCGCCTTGTGGAATATCAGCTTGACAATGGAGCTGACTTCTTCTGTATTCTTGCCACAACGGGTGAGACACCCACTTTGACGGCAGATGAAAAACAGAAAATCAAAGATTTGGTCGTAGACTTGGTAGGCGGGAAAGTCCCCATCCTTGTCGGGTGTGGTGGCTATAATACTGCAGAGATTGTAGAGGAATTGAAAACCCGTGACTTCAAAGGCGTGGATGGTATACTGAGTGTATGCCCTTATTATAACAAACCGTCCCAGGAAGGTCTCTATCAGCATTTCAAGGCGATAGCGGCTGCTACCTCATTACCTGTCGTCCTTTACAATGTTCCGGGACGTACTGGTGTAAACATGAAGGCTGAGACGACGGTACGGCTGGCCCGTGACTGTGAGAACATCGTAGCTATTAAAGAGGCCAGTGGTAATCTGGAACAGGTGGATGAGATCATTAAGAACAGACCCCGTGGCTTTGAGGTGCTCTCCGGTGATGACGCACTGACCTTCCCCATGGTATCTTGTGGTGCCGTTGGTGCTATCAGTGTGATTGGCAATGCCCTTCCCCGTGAGTTCTCCAAGATGATTCGTCTGCAGATGAAGGGTGAGTATGATCCTGCACGGAAGATTCATCACCGTTTCCAGGATTTGTTCTCATTACTCTTTGTCGACGGCAATCCTGCTGGTGTCAAGGCGATGCTTCATGAGATGGGCTATATTCAGAATGTGCTCCGTCTGCCTCTGGTACCGACACGTATCTCTACCTTACAACGGATGAGTGAGATCATGAAGGAACTAAAGATATGAGATGAATGGAAGAGAGCAGTGTTATAGAGAACAAATACCTGTAATAGCATATAATCTGTGTCAATGACAATATTGAGAAAACATATAGTTGTCCTGATAGTTGCAATAGGGAGTATCCTTCCTGTTCAGGCTCAGTCGGACTTCGATAGACAGCTCAAGTTGCTTGATAGCGTGATTACGGTGTCACGTCAGAAGAATGACACATCTCTGGCGGATGCACTCTGTACGAGGGCTGTCCTCTTCTATAACAATGCGATGGATGACTCCATCATCTATCATGTTCCTATCGACTTGGAGGAAGTTCGCAAGACCAAGCAGTGGGATAAATACTATGAGTTATGGACGCATCTGGCGAATACCTATCTGTACAGTGGACAGCCTAACAAGGCTCTCCGTGAGGTACAGGCCATCTTTGATGACGCTAAACAGCGGCAGGACAAGTATGGAATGGGTATTGCCTATTATACGATGGGTAGTGTCTATGCGACTTTGAATAATCTGGACGAGAGTGTTAGCTCCTATCAGAAGAGTCTTGACATGTTGTTGGCTATCAAACCGTATCCAACAGTTCTTGCCGATGTTTTTTCCTATTATGGGGATATCCTCAATCTCAAGAAAGATTATGTACAACTGGAACAGTTGACCTTCCGTTGGCTGGACTTCCTGACAGAATATGTGAAGATCAATAGGCTTAATAAGGCTACGACCGATGTCCTATATACCTATTATTATATGGCATGTGCCCAGGCTCATCTGGGACTGGGAAGACTGGATACAGGAGAAAGCGACTTAAAGAAGGCTCATGAGTATATTACTTCCGAAGAGTCCTTACGGGGTCAGACATGGCTGTTCTATATGGCAAAGCTGCGTTATCTCCAGAAACGCTATACGGAGGCCTTGGAGTTGAATGACAGGAGGATGTCACTCTTTGGCGGTGACGACATGACGGTATATATCGATCTCATCAGTCAGCGTGCAGACATCCTGATGGAACTGGGACGATACAAGGATGCTGCGCAATTCTATCTTAAGATGTATCATATCAACGACTCTGTGAATGCCCAGGAGACAAAACAGCAGTTGAATGAGATGAACACCTTGTTCCATGTTGATGAGTTGGAAAGGGAACAGGAGCAACTGAAGATGGAACAGGAACGTGCCCAGTTCCGCAACATGATGATCATCGTGGGACTGATTCTCCTTGCGCTGATTATCTTCAGCATCTTCCGTTATATTGCCGCCAAGCGTCTGAAGGTGGCACACGAGAAGCTGCAGACCACCCACGATGAGTTGTTGGTTGCCTATGACCAGTTGGAGGAGACGACGACGGCGAAGGAACGTATCGAGAGTGATCTCCGTATTGCCCGTGATATACAGCAGAGCATGATTCCACAGAAGTTCCCGCCATTCCCGGAGCGTACGGATATCGACCTGTTTGCGTCGATGACACCGGCAAAGGCAGTAGGTGGTGACCTCTATGACTTCATCCTGCTTGACGAGAAACTCTACTTCTGTCTGGGCGACGTGAGTGGAAAGGGTGTTCCTGCCTCATTGTTCATGGCAGTCGCCCGTAATCTGTTCCGTGTCGTTTCCCAGCAGGGACTGCCGCCTGCAGAGATTGCCGACAAGCTGAATAACGCTTTGTCGGAAGATAATGACAGCGGTATGTTCGTAACGATGTTCATTGGTATCATTGACCTGCCGACCGGACGGTTGGACTTCTGTAATGCCGGACACAATCCTCCTGTCATCAAGATGCCTGACGGCTCTACTCATTTCATCGATATGGAGGCGAACGCACCGTTGGGCTTGTGGGCAGGACTTCCTTATGAGGGAGAGTCGATAGACGATATCAGCGGTTGTCCGTTCTTTGTCTATAGTGACGGTCTGAACGAAGCGGAGAATGAGAATCATGACCAGTATGGTGATGACCTGTTGCTGGAGATGCTTGAGAAGCATGAGTTTGTCAGTTCACAGCAGACGGTAGAGATGATGAAAGCCGATGTGGTGCGACATGCCAATGGTGCCGAGCAGAGTGACGACCTGACTATGCTGTGTGTGAAAGTACAAGGAAATCTTACTTTAAATCAATAACTATAATGGAGAAAGAAATCAGTATTAAAAACCGAATGGATGAACTGGTACGTGTAAACCAGTTTGTTGAAGAGATCGGTGAAGAACTGGGACTTGACATGGAACTCCTGATGAACCTCAACCTTGTTATTGAGGAGATGGTTGTGAATGTCATCTCCTATGCTTATCCCGAAGGAACGGAAGCCGACATTGAATTGAAGGCTGAGACCAAAGGCAAAGAGCTCACTTTCGTCCTGAGTGACCGTGGAAGGGAGTTCGATCCTACTCTGAGTGAAAATCCCGATTTGGATACTAACCCCGCCGAGCGTGATCTGGGCGGTATGGGTATCTATATCGTCAAGAACATCATGAATGAGGTGACCTACCAGCGACTGGAGGGTAAGAACCTGCTGACCATGAAGAAAGACATTTAAGTTAAGAAATAAATACAAAATAATAATCATTAAAAATATAACAACTATGACACAGATTTTGAAAGAGAATGGTAAGACCATTATTAAGACCGGACAGCGTATTGACACAATGAATGCCGGTGAGTTTGAACGTGAGATTGAACCTGCATTGGCAGACGGTGGTGTAGATCTTGAGATGGACTGCACGGAACTGAACTATATGGCAAGTTCCGGTCTGCGTGTTATCCAGAAGACCATGCGTACCGTGATGCAGCAGAAGGGTCAGTTCAAGATGACGAATGTAAGTCCTGAGATTTATAAAGTCTTGAATATGACTGGCTTCACCAAGTTTATGAAAGTAGAACAGAGAAAAGATTAAACCGCTATGATTTGGGTTATTATCGCATTAGCATTAGTCGTTGTAGTCCTTGCCGTTGCCCTGTATTTCCAGATCAAGGGAACTCGCGACCAGGCAAATGAGCAGGAGACACTGCTCCGTGACTACCAGCGGCGTGTCGACGAGCAGCAGCAGTTGCTGGAGGACTACCGCAGTCTGGAGAAGAACTTCGAGAATGTCGGCCAGGGTTATGAGCAGGCTCTTGACCTCTATGATAAGATGGAGGAGAACAGTCGTAAACTGGAGGAGCGCAATGCATTCCTGGAGAATCAGAACAAGGAGTTGCAAGCTGCCAGTGCCGGTAATGCTGAGACCTTGCGTGTCAATAAGGAGTATTTCCAGCAGGTCGTTCAGGAGATGGTCGGTGAGGTCGATAAGCTCGATCCTACTGTCGCAGCCCGTCTGACAGGTATGATCTTCAAGATCAAAGATATCAACGAGATGGACTCTGACGCTGCTATTGAGCGTAATGACAATATCGTTGCCGAGCAGGTCGCTAAACAGGCTGTTGCTGAGTCAGCCATTGACCAGTGTGAGTATTTCACCTTTGAGACGAAAGTCAGTCCGCAGGCAGCTTCGATGTTGCAGACCAATATGAAGCAGGCGGCTCATGCCCTTGCATTGGTACTTGATAATGCCAAGAAGTTTACAACCGACGGCTCCGTGACCCTGAATGTGGATGCCGACCTCCAGGAGTCGAAGATTACCTATGCCGTGGAGGATACTGGTATGGGTGTTCCTGAGAATGAGGCTGAGCATATCTTCGAACCGTTCGTGAAGCTTAACAGCTATTTCGACGGTCAGGGACTCGGTCTTACCTTCGCTCGCAGCATTGCCCGTCGCCTAGGCGGTGACCTGGTGCTGGATACAACCAACACAGGCAAGGGAGCCCGTTTCGTGCTGACCCTGCCGATGTAATTTCCTATGAAGGTGGCTTGGGGTTCCAAACCACCTTCTTTAATTAAACTTAGGCTTATGAAGAATCATTACACATTGATGAATGGTATACTGAAAATCTTTTCTCTTTTGGCTTTCATGATGCTGTTGCCTTCTACCGGCACTGCCAAGAAAATCAGTCGCTACCTGTCTTTTAAGGAGTATGACTATGGCTATGTTACCTGTGGCGACGATTCCCGATGGAGGGTAAGCTCTGACGGAGATGTTAAAACTCAGATAATTCCAGATTCTTACGGAGAGGATTTTCTGTTGATGGAAGCTGGATCACAGATGACACTTACCTCCGAGGAGGTGTTCCCTAGGGAGGCGAAAATCACGGTATGTGTCGCTTCGGCACAGTACGATGAATATTACAGCAGCAGTGAGTGTAACATCTATTGTGAAGGGCAGAGTCAGCGTGTCTACATGGTTCGCTGGAGCGATTATCAGGGCAATCCCGATAATATGGAATATAATGAATGTTCCTTCGACCTGAACCGTAACGAGGATGGCACCTTGGAATTTGATGTCATGTTTAACTATTATGGCAATACCGGTTATATCAGCATCAAATACATCACGGTTGAGTATGATTTCCTGGAGCCTATCATCAAGGAGCCTGGTGAGGTGACCTTCGACGGTGACGGTGAGGGCCTGGGTAAGGATATCGAGACAGTTACCGACAGGAACATCCCCCCGACGGGATATATTGCCAACAACATCCTGTATACACTTGGGAAAAATGACGGTTATGCTCCTGATGTCACAGAGTGTAAAGTGGTAGCACTCAACACCAGACAGCCATACGGACCTCCGTATTACGACGAACCCGGTGAAAGGGAGTTCGCAGCGAGTTTTAAGGGCCTTACCTTTGTGCTGCCTGCAGGAAAGGGAAAGATTTACGTTGATGCCAGAACCAACGGCAATGGTGTGATGAACGTAAAGATAGGAGATGATGCCCCGATGACTTTCACCAGTGTGGATGAGTTCAAGCAATTCGAGATTCCTTATGCTTGTTACTATGATGTCTATGTCTATATCTATCATAACATATCGACATCTTCTGCTTCATCAAGGGCACCTCGTGCACCAGGTAGAAAGGAAACGACAACAACGGAAATCAGGGGCATCAAGATCAATGCCAGTTCGGTGGTTATGCCTGAAACACCATCAACAACTAAAAATTTGCAGAAAGGTGACTTCACGGTAGAGAACGGACATATCATCGTCACAGATCATGACATCACCGGGGTTGATTATAATGCTTTCAAGGATCTTCAGGGCCAGGAGATTACCTATGTCGATCTCTCGCAGACTTCGATGGTAAATTGTTACATAAACCGTTACTATGAGCCGTGGGCTTCGCTTCCGGTAAACACCTTTATCTATCTGCCTTATTATAATTATCCTTGGGGAGGTAATGCCTATAAGCGTAATGTGGTCGTCGGCGAGATATGTCCATACATGGAACTGTTACCTGATGGCAAGTTTGAAGCAGCCTGTGATTTCCTTGCCAATAAGGTCGTCCAGGAAACAGACTATTCCGCTATGCCGGATAATACCGCTACCGTCATGCTGCCTTTCGCACTGGATGAGGAAACTGCCGGTAAGATAGGAACGTTCCATGAGTTTGCCGGTATTTATGACGACAAGGTAGGGATAAGAGCGGTGACATCTGTCGAGGCCAACCAGCCCTATTTGCTGAAGTCAACGGCAACAAAGCTTGAGGTTGATAATGTAGAGGTAAAAGCACTCTCGTCATCGGAGGTATCTGCCTCTCGTCGTGCTGCGGGAAATACCGGCCTTATCGGTACATATTCGCCAGAGAATCTTTCCTCAACAGAAAGTGAGCAATATTATGTATATGCCCTTGAGGGGGATGATGCCGGTCAGTTTGTACATGCTGCCTCATCGTTGAAAGTTGCGCCTTATCAAGCATACCTTAAGGTGGAGGGAGCCTCCTTCGTGGATAAGATGCCTGTTGTCATTGCTCCAGCTTATATCCTTGGTGATGCCAATGGTGATGAACAAGTGAATGTGACGGACATTGTGGCAACGGTGAACTATATTATGAACAAGCCGTCAGACGACTTCAACAAGTACGCTGCCGATGTGAACGGTGACGGCGAAGTGAACGTGACGGACATCGTGGGTATGGTGAACATCATCATGAAAGATGGTAAGTAAAATGAATAAGTAAACTGATGAAGAATCATATCACGATATCATTAAAATGCTTTTTGCTTATTGTCTGTGGTCTTCTCCTTGCCGAAAGCACGGCTGCCAAGACATTTACACGTACCTGTTACTTCCGCTCTATGTATTATGATACGGAAGATGATGCCTATTATGCATATTGTGAAGACGGTTCGAGATGGAAGGTGTTGTTAGAGGACGGTGATATCAGTTATAGGGATGACAAAGGCATCTTCCTGAATTATGGAACAAGTCTGGAACTGGTCTCTGAGAAGGTCTTTCCTGCCAATGTGAAAATGACCGTCAATGCAGGAGCCGGTGACCAGGCGTATTCTACTATTACAATCTATAGCGATGGCCAGTCACAAGATATGACAGATATCAACAGGAACTTTGATGGCAGTGTGTATTCATTTACGATGAACGACTACACCTTTGATCTTAACAGAGATGAGGCAGGTACTGTTAGTTTCTCTATTTCAGGAAACAATTACTACAGCTGGATATCGGTACTTGTATATAGTATTACGCTCACTTATGAGAGTGAGTATGGTATTACGATTACAACGAATGACGGTATTGATATTGCCGTTACGGATGATAACAAGGATAATATTCTGAACGAAAATACACCTACTGTCCAATATGACGGTGTCAATATGCTGACATTGAACAATGCTGATATTGCCAAGATTACCATAGGTGAGATGAATGAGGTGTCAGAGAGTAGGCTTAGACTCTTCCTGAAAGGTGAGAATATGATGCAGAACAATACCAAGGCTATTGTCAACGAGTCTGCGGAAATAAGTATGTTCTTCATGACGGATGCATCATCGCCAGGCTCACTGTTGTATACGTGTACCGCTGGTAATCTAAGTAGCGCATTGGATGCTTTCTCAGGATTCGATACCTTTTATTACGAATCAGGACTGTCGGTAAACATGTCTCAAGAGGATGGTTGTAATTTTGTGAGTGTATGTGTTGTGTTGACAGATATTGTAGACAAAGATCATGTGGAAGTCACCTTGAACGGTGCTTCCGGTGAGGGTATTGGTGAGGATATCCAAGACAAGACTACTGCACAATTGAAGGTTGGCTGTGAGGTAAACAATGTCCTGTATACACTTCCAGGTAATAATGACGGATATATCGACGATGAAAGCATCATAGCTGCCGACGGTAAGGTTGTTGCCTTGAACTCCAGCATAGAAGCATGGGAAGTTCGTAATCTTATTAGTAAAATCAGATGGGGTGACATTACTCCTGGTTCGGAAGAATATGCCAAGAGCTTCCCTGGCTTAACGTTCAAAATACCTGCCGGAACCGGTGTTATCAGGGTTGAGGCGAGAACCAATGATACTGGTGTACTGAATGTGATGATCGGTGAATACAATGCTAAAGCCTCAACTTTCAGTGATGCCAAGACGGAATTCAAAGTGTTCGAGATTCCCTATGCGATTACATCATCCTGTTATGTGATGATCTTCAACTCCACGAAATCAGTGTCAGGTTCCCGTCGTGCGCCAGGACGAAAGGAAACGACGACGACGGAGATCAGGGGCATCAAGGTTAATGCAAGTGCTGTGGATGAAACTCCGTCTACACCTGAGAATGGAAAGCAGTTGACGAAGGACATGGTGAATGCTGCACTCCAGGACGGTCATATCATCATTGACGATCCGGATATAAACAGCGTTAATTTTTCAGCTTTTGAAGACTTGCAGGACAAGGAGGTGACCTATATAGACCTCTCTAAGACTAGTATTGTCACGACGTTGATGCGCACGAATTATCCTTGGCTGTATATTCCTGCCAATACGTTGATATGTCTTCCGCCAGGAAGCACCAGGACACTGAATTCGTCGAATGTGGTGATTGGCTCGGTTTGTGAGGAGATGGTGATGTCTGACAAGGACAAGTCGTTTGAGACACCTGTGTCTTTCATAGCGAAGGTGTTGAAGATGGATCGTGACTTCTCTGCCTATACAGAAAACGGCTGTACGGTATACCTGCCATTCGACCTCAAAGAGGATGCTGCCGGAAAGGTGGGCTCGTTCTATCAGTTCAAGAACGTCCGTGACGACCAGGTGGAGACATTTGCCGTGACTTCGACAGAGGCTAACAAACCGTATGTCCTAAAGGGAGCAACAGGTAAGCTGCAATTTGAATTGGTAAAGGTGAAGCCAGTAGCGTCTCCTTCTTCTTCCGCTGCTTCCCGTCGTGCTGCAGGAGGTTCCGCTTTGGTTGGTACGTATAAAAAGGTAGGCCTGAACTCTACCAGCGATGAGCAATACTATGTCTATGCGACAAGTGGCGATGATGCCGGCAAGTTCGTACATGTCACGGAGACAACGACCTTAACACCTTATCAGGCATACCTCAAGGTGGAGGGCGCCTCTTATGTGGATAAGATGCCCGTTATCATTGCTCCTGCTTATATCCTTGGCGATGCCAATGATGATGAACAAGTGAATGTGACAGACATCGTGGCAACGGTGAACTATATCATGAACAAGCCGTCAGACGACTTCAACAAGTACGCTGCGGATGTGAACGGTGACGGCGAGGTGAACGTGACGGACATCGTGGGTATGGTGAACATCATCATGAAAAGTGGTACGCAGAGTGTGCGTGAAGCCATAAGTGTTCTGAGGAGGAACGGCTTCATTTGAAAATGTAAAGAAAACTTGTCGGATTTTATGTTCGGATTTTTGGAGCTTCTAGAAAAAATGAAGCTCCAAAATCGTTTAAAACGAGGTAAAAATGAGTTAGGTGGTACCTAACGGATAGTTTGAAGGCACCTTTCTACCCGTTTGGTACGTCCAAACTACCTGAAAGGTGGCACCTTTCTAATCGAGAAATAGGGGTAATAACGGCACTTTTTGGTCGTTTTTACCCTCTTTTTGATGGGTTATATGACCCTCGAAAAAGATAAACTATTGACTGACATTGTTTTATCAAAGCGGCTCTATTTTCGCTCATTTGCAGCCAGCGGCAAACAAAATTGAAAAGTGCCCCTAAATTTGAGGCACTTTGTCAAAATAAATACTCAATGATACGTATCAGTTCTTCATGCCGATTTACTCATGATGATACGGCTCGCCTTTGATGATGGTACAGGCACGGTAGACCTGTTCGGTGAAGGTGAGGCGTATCATCTGATGGGAGAAGGTCATCTTGGAGAGTGACACTTGTTCGTTGGCTCTTGCATAGACAGCAGGGGAGAAGCCATAGGGACCGCCGATGACGAAGACGAGACGGCGGGCAGTGTTGCGTTTCTGTTCCAGCCAACGGGCGAACTCCACGCTACGGTATTCCTTGCCGTGCTCATCCAGCAGGACGACAGTGTCAGAGGGTTGCAGTTGTTTGAGGATCAGTTCTCCCTCGGTCTGTTTCTGTTGTTCCTCGGAGAGATTCCTGGCATTTTTGAGTTCCGGGATAGTCACCACCTCGAAGGGCATGTAGTGATTGATGCGATCCACATAGTCACTGATGCCTGCCATGAAGTGTTTATTGACGGTTTTACCGACTTGTAGTAATATTGTTTTCATACTCCTCAAGTCGTTTGGGATTCTTGGGAAACCAGCCTTTCAACACTCTCTTGCGCTGGGCGAAGAGTTCTCCGATACCCCATAGGGCAGAGGCGCCGAAGACTCCGATAATCGCAGAGATGATCGTGTTCTCAATAAACAAGGCAGCTACTATGCTGGCAATGCCGACCAGAAGGAAGACCCACCACAGGCGGGTACCTGTATAATACTCAGCCTTAATGACTATCGGATGGAAGATACCGATAATCAGAAATGTGCTGACGGCGATGATAATTCCTGTGAAATACATATATCTATATGCTAAACTACCTCGTATTGTGGAATCCTTCCAGGTTCTCATAGCGGTGACGCATCATACGCTGGTAGATGTTACGCATCCAATAAGGCTCAGCCAGTGTGAAGGCAAGTCCGATAACGATCATGACCACATAGGCAACAGTATCGCTGAAGAGTGCCTGAAGAATCAGTACAAGGACGACGGGTACGAAGAATATAATGAGTTCGATGATCAGTTGGAGCTTGTTCTCAAACTGGTTCTTTCCTGTTATCTTGTCGTTTAAGGGCAGTGTCTGCTTGTTCCAGATTGCCAGTTGGAACAACAGGCAGTATTCCGGTCCTGTGGTAATCAGCAGGTAGGCGAGTATCATCAGCAAGGAGAACTTGCCAGAGATGATCGGGGGCAGCAACAACAGGAAGGGTAACAGTACAATGGCGCAGTAGAAGTAATACTTAGCGCGTAACAGCGTGAGGATATTCTCCTTATGTACCATCAGCAGGTCGATGTAGTTGCCTTCCGGTCCCATCACCTTGACGAGGTTGACAGCCCCGAAGAACACGAAGCAATAGAGGCACCACATATTACGGGCGAAGCCTCCTGTGTAGGTATCGGTATAGGCTATCAGCAGCGAGAGCATCGTGATAACGACGACTCCCTGGATGAAACGGGTACGGATGGCCTTGTTGCGCATGGTACTCTTGATTTCCAGTTTGAGGTATTCGCCAATCTGTCCGAAGCGGTTGAGTGCCGAGAATTCCGACACGTGTTTCAGCTTTGTCTTCTCCTGCTTCGATATCTCATCATAGATAAACCGCATCTGGAGTTTCCGGTTGATGAGGAACAAGACGATGAAAAGGACGGCAAAGAGTACGAAGGCATACCAGGAGAACGCATATTCTCCGATGAAATCGAATATCTGGTCGAAGAGTTTCTCTGACGACTTATCGGACAGCAGGAAGAAAGGAGCTATTAAAGAACCGTAGAGGGCGATGGGTAATGCCCACCAGAACATACTCCTGTTGATTAATGTGCGTACCAGCAGATACCACTGGCTGTTAACCAGTATCATCAGATACAAGAGTAACAGCAAGCCCAGTCCTTGAAGAAGTGTCATACTGCCGCAGACACAGATAAAGGTATAGGGAAGGAACAGCGACATCCAGATGAAATTACTCGAATCAAACAATTGTGATACCAGGAAGCAGTCTACTGCCGTATATTTACTGAAAGGCATCAACAGGTATGGTTTGATCAGCATGACAGGTGTCTGCTGGGACATGAAACGCATGAAGAAATCCATTATCAGGATGAATGGGAGGATGAAGGATATCATCTGGTATTCATCCTCCTTGACGGCAATCCAGCCGAGGAAGGTACCAATGCCCAGGAAATAAAGGAGAAAGAAGGCAAGACCCAGATAGGCAAAGAATTTGCCGTACTGGTTGGCCTCAAACATGACATTACGCTTTTCGCTTAGTTTCTTGTTTTTGCGTAATAAGAAAAACAGTTGTATCCTATTCATGAACTATCAACTATGAACTATCAACTATACACTATCTCAGGTCTATGATCTCAGCATTCGGATATGCCTTTGGGTTAAAGCGGAAGATACTGTCCGACAGGTTCGCTTTTTTGAAGTCAGTCACTTGGATGAATGTCCATTGCTTGCCTTGTAGCATCTTGATCTGGGAAGGCACATACGACTGCCTATTAATAGTAATCACCATCTCCTGAACACCGCTGTTCTTGTTTGTGGCTTTCAAGGTCACCACATAACTCTGGGCATTGGTCGTCATCGTGGCGGTATATCCCTTCTTATACATATAGATAAAATGGTAGGGGTTGATAGCCTGCAGGTCGGCTGGGGTGGGGGTACAGATATTCACCTCGTCGTTCTGTTTGACGTAGGTCCACTGGGTCTTGCCGTCAAACCAGACCACACCTGCGGAGGTGTTGGCATAGAACTTCCGAACTTTGACGGAGATGGTACCCGACGAGTTACCATACTGTTTGCTGCTGATGGTAAAGGAAGCCGTGACACCGCTCTTGGCAGAGACGACAGCCGCCGTCTTGTCGAGAACTTTCGATGCCGTCTGTCCGTAGGATGCCGTCACCAAGAAGAGCATCCCCCAAAACATATATCTTATCTTCTCCATTGTGCTAACAGATTTTCCAAACTATTCTCATCCTGAATCAATACCTCACGAGGCTTGGAGCCATGAGCGGGTCCTACCACGCCAGCCTTCTCCAATTGGTCCATCAGACGACCAGCACGGTTGTAGCCGATGGCGAACTTACGCTGTATCAGACTGGTGGAGCCGCTTTGGTTGATGACAATCAGGCGGGCGGCATCCTCAAACATCGGATCAAGATGCTGCATATCCACATCGGCAGCCTCACCCATATCGTCGTCCGGCATATCCGGTTCTGGCAGTTCGAAGGCTGTGGGATAGCCGTGCTGCTGGGCAATATACTGATTGATGCGCTCCACCTCAGGTGTATCCACAAAGGCACACTGTACACGGACAGGTTCTCCACCGTTCAGGTAGAGCAGGTCACCGCGTCCTATCAACTGCTGGGCTCCCGGACGGTCGAGGATGGTACGTGAGTCGATCATGGCACCTACACGGAAGGCAATACGACTTGGGAAGTTTGCCTTGATGGTACCTGTGATGATATTCGTGGTAGGACGCTGCGTGGCAATAATCATGTGGATGCCGACGGCACGTGCCAACTGGGCGATACGGGCGATAGGCAGTTCCACTTCCTTACCTGCCGTCATAATCAGGTCGCCGAACTCATCGATGACCACCACGATATAAGGCATGAAATGATGACCGTTGTTAGGATTCAACTGACGGTCGATGAACTTCTTGTTGTATTCCTTGATGTTACGGGCCTGTGCCATCTTCAACAGGTCGTAACGGGTATCCATCTCCTTACACAACGAGTTGAGGGTGCGTACCACCTTCGTGACATCGGTGATGATGGGGTCTGCCTCTTCATCGGGCACCTTGGCAAGGAAGTGATTCTCAATGGAAGAGTAGACACTGAACTCCACCTTCTTTGGGTCTACCAGTACAATCTTCAGCTCAGCAGGGTGTTTCTTATATAATAAAGAGGTGATGATGGCGTTCAAACCGACAGACTTACCCTGACCGGTAGCACCAGCGACAAGGAGGTGGGGTGCTTTGGCAAGGTCGAACATAAACACCTCGTTCGTAATCGTCTTACCCAAAGCACAAGGCAGTTCCATTGTTGACTCCTGGAATTTCTTCGAGTTCAGGATGGATTCCATGGAGACAATACTGGGCTTGGCATTCGGTACCTCGATACCAATCGTACCCTTTCCTGGAATCGGGGCGATGATACGGATACCCAGTGCTGAGAGGCTCAGGGCTATATCATCCTCCAAATTACGGATACGGGAGATACGCACACCAGGAGCGGGGGTAATCTCATAGAGGGTAATCGTAGGACCTACCGTCGCCTTGATGCTGCTGATCTCCACACCGAAATTACGCAGCACATCCACGATACGGTTCTTATTGGCGGTCTGTTCCGCCATATCGATATACGGTTTGCCGTCATCGTCGTATTTCTTCAGCAGGTCGAGGGTAGGATAGTGGTAGTTCTCCAAGTCGCGCTTTGGATCATAGGGCGTAGAGATATCACCATAGTCTCCCACCAGATTCTTGCCGACAGCACTCTCTTCTATTTCACCGGACTCCACCGTCATCTTAACTTCAGAGTCATCCTCGTCAACAGGCATAATGTCGTCAGCCATCACGGTCTCCGCCTTTTCGATGATGGTAGGTTGTTTTTTTACTATTTCTTCCTTTTCTTTCTCGTCGTCAAACTCTACGACTTGTTCCTGTGGGTCGTCAAAGACCTCAGGATCCTCTACAGTCTCTATTTCCTCCTTGGAGTCCTCAGAATCGCCTTTACCGATATGTATCTCCATTGGTATCTTCTTCAGGTAACGCAAAGGATTGAATAGTTTCCGGATGATGAAAACGGTTTCCGCACTGAGATAAACAAGGAAGGCGATGGCTGTAACAGCAAGCAGGAATGTTAATCCTGGTGCTCCTAATAGTCCTTGTATCATGTCACAGATAGCCTGTCCGTGGTCACCTCCGGGATTGAAATGGGATTCTGAGAAAAGCGGACTCAGGAATTTGGCCAAAGTGACAGATGCCCATATCATGACGAGGGCAAGAGCCATGAACCACTTAATCAGGTTGACCTTATAAGCCCTCATCAGGTTGACTGAGAGTAATAAAATAAAAACAGGAATCAGGAATGCGGGAAATCCGAAACAACGCTTGATAAAGAACCACGCGCTATAGGCTCCCAACGAGCCACAGGCATTCTGGAACTCACCGTTCTGATTCATGATTTCTCCATCGCGTGGTGTTTCTATCATACTCTGGTCAGCGGCTCCTGTCGTGAAATAGGAGATAAATGCCCAGATGAGATAACCTGCTACAAACAAGAGCAAAAAACCGAGGAAGAAGTTCAGTCGCTCATTGTGGAATATCTTGTCAAAACCTATTGCCTCCTTGAAGGATGAGGCAGTGTCTATTTTCTTTTTCCTTGCCATAATTTTATAAATAATGTGCAAAAGTAATTGAAAAATATTAGAAATCGCCATAAAATCGTCTTTTTTTTGTATTTTTACATAGTTTATCGTATCTTTGCAACTTGAAAACAAAAGTTAGATGAAAAAGACGATATACAGCAAATACGATAAGTCAAAAATAAGTGCATTGCCAAGAGTGGTCTTTGAGGGGCGTATCGTAGTGATTATCACTGAATCGGAGGCAAAGAAAGCGGTAGATTATCTGTTGTCCCAACCGATTCTCGGAATAGACACAGAGACACGTCCGTCTTTTAAGAAAGGACATATTAACCAAGTTGCACTTCTGCAAGTGGCAACTCATGAGATATGCTTCCTGTTCCGACTGAATCTGATAGGGATGTCCCCTTCCATCATCAGACTGTTGGAGGATACGACGGTTCCCAAGATAGGACTGTCCCTGCATGACGACCTGATGATGCTGGGTAAACGGGGTTCCTTTGAACGAGGCTGTTTTATAGACTTACAGGATAAAGTAAGGGAAATCGGTGTGGAGGATATGAGTCTGCAGAAACTCTTCGCTAATTTCTTTGGCCAGCGAATCAGCAAGCGCGACCAGTTGTCTAACTGGGAGGCAGATGTGTTGAGGGACAAACAAAAACTCTATGCGGCAACAGATGCCTGGACCTGTGTTCTGCTATATGAGGAACTGATGCGATTAGAGCAGACAGGAGACTATGAACTGATAAAAGTAGAGAATGATGTACAAACAGATACGATTGAAGAAAGGGAAGGATGAGAGTCTGAAACGTTATCATCCCTGGGTGTTCTCTGGTGCTATCCAACAGATGGAGGATGACATCGAAGAAGGTGAACTGGTGCGTGTCATCAATTATGGAGGCGATTTCATCGCTGTCGGTCATTACCAGCAAGGCTCCATAGCCGTTCGTGTGCTAACTTTCTCCGATGTCGCCATAGACAATACTTTCTGGTATTCGCGTCTGCAGTCTGCTCTTCAGATGCGTCAAGCCATCGGTATTGCTGACAATCCCCAGAACAACACCTATCGCTTAGTACATGGTGAAGGAGATCATCTGCCAGGCCTGATCATTGACATATACGGTAAAACGGCTGTCATGCAAGCCCATTCCATCGGTATGCACCTGATGCGTAAGGAGATTGCCCGTGCCTTAATGGATGTGATGGAATCGCGTGTAGAACATATTTATTATAAAAGTGAGACGACGTTGCCGTTTATGACGGCAGACGACATGAATGGCTTCCTGTATGGCGGCAGCGATGACAACATCGCTTTGGAGAATGGGTTGAAATTCCGTGTGGACTGGCTTAAGGGACAGAAGACAGGGTTCTTTGTCGACCAAAGGGAGAACCGTTCGCTGCTGGAACAGTATGCCAAGGGAAAACGCGTCCTGAATATGTTTTGTTATACGGGTGGCTTCTCTTTCTATGCCATGCGCGGTGGGGCAGAACTGGTACATTCTGTGGACAGTTCTGCTAAAGCCATTGAGCTGACCAAGGAGAATGTGACCCTGAACTTCCCCAATGACTCACGCCACGAGGCTTTCTGCGAGGATGCCTTTAAGTTCCTGGAGGGGATAGGAAAGCCAACAGCCAGTTACAATCTCATCATCCTCGATCCTCCTGCTTTTGCCAAGCATCGCGGTGCTCTGCATAATGCGTTGAAAGGATATACCCGACTGAATCAGAAGGCTTTTGAAAAGATAGAGAAGGGCGGTATCCTTTTCACGTTCTCTTGTTCACAGGTCGTGACGAAGGATCACTTCCGCAATGCTGTATTTACCGCTGCGGCACTCGCCAAGCGCAAGGTGCGTATTCTCCATCAGCTGCATCAGCCAGCAGACCATCCTATTAATATCTATCATCCGGAAGGAGAATATTTGAAGGGATTAGTACTCTATGTTGAATAAAGTAAAAGATTATATTAAAAAATATAAACTACTTGATATTAATGAGTTATATCTTGTTGCATTGAGTGGTGGCGCTGATAGTGTCGCTCTGCTCCTTTTACTCGATGAAATGGGCTTTAAAGTACATGCTGTTCATTGCAACTTCCATCTTCGGGGAGAAGAGTCGGATAGGGATGAGCGGTTTTGTGAAAACCTCTGTCAACAGAAAAGCATCCCATTCCATCGTATTCATTTTGATACACTGATGTATGCCGAAACGCATCAAATCAGTATTGAAATGGCAGCCAGAGAACTCAGATACCGCTATTTCGAACAGTTACGTCAGGATATCGGGGCGGCAGGTGTCTGTGTGGCACATCATCGCGATGATACGGTGGAAACTGTTTTGCTGAATCTGGTTCGTGGCACAGGTTTGAGGGGGCTGACGGGTATTCAACCCCGGAATGGTCATATCCTCCGACCTTTGTTGTGTGTTTCAAGACAAGAGATTGAGGCGTATCTGAAAGCAAAGGGACAGGAATATGTGACGGATTCCACCAACTTAGAGGCTGATGTGCAGCGTAATGTGATTCGTTTGAAAGTCCTCCCGTTGTTAAAGGAGTTGAATCCTGCCGTTGCAGAGAACATACAGCGTACAGCGGAGAATTTGGTAGAAGCGCAACAGGTGTTAGATGCAGTAGTAAAACAGTTTGTTGATGTTAAAACATTAGAACTTAGTGATTTAAATAAATACGGTTCAAGTGAATATATAATATATCAATGGGCAAAACAATACGGTTTTAACGGGACACAAGTAAGGCAAATGATGGTGGCTGAGACCGGTCGTGTCTTCTCTTCCCCCGAAGGCTATGACTTATTGGTGGACCGAGAGAGATTACTGGTTGAGCCATCGTTGAAACCGTTTAAACCGTTACGGATTCCAGAGGAGGGAACCTATATTTTGGGCAATCAGTCGAGACTCTCGGTGAAAAAAGAACCGGTATGGGTATCGAAAGACGCAGCCGTCGCCACACTTGATGCCTCAAAGGTACATTTCCCCTTGACAGTCAGAAGCGTAGAAGATGGTGATGTGATGCAACCATATGGTATGGAGGGACGAAAACTACTGAGTGACCTCATGACAGACCGAAAGATGACACTCTTTGAGAAACGTCGTCAACTGGTGGTTGTGGATGCCCATAATACCATTATATGGCTTGTAGGTATCCGCATTGATGCCCGTTATAAGGTCGAAAACCAGACAACGGAAGTCTTTTCATTATCTTTTATACGTTAATATACCAAAAAGATGTTGGTTTTTCAAATTTAATGTGTAACTTTGCGCATTAAAATTGAAAACGTAAAGAAAAGTTATAATATTTATGGGAAAAAGATTCGCCGAACATGGCGGTTTGAACTTGACGCAGGTAAATAATGATATCCTGCAGATGTGGAAGGAGAATAATGTGTTTCTTCGCTCTATAGAGGAACGTGAGGGGTGTCCGCAGTTTGTATTCTATGAGGGACCTCCTTCGGCCAACGGTCATCCTGGTATTCATCATGTACTGGCTCGGTCTATTAAGGACACGTTCAATCGCTATAAGACGATGCGAGGCTATCAGGTATACCGTAAGGCTGGTTGGGATACGCACGGACTGCCTGTAGAACTGGGTGTAGAGAAGGAACTGGGTATCACCAAGGCAGATATCGACAACAAAGAGAGTGACAAGTATATCTCTACAGAAGACTATAACAAGAAATGTCGTGAGAATGTGATGATGTACACGCAGGAATGGCGTGACCTTACGGAGAAAATGGGTTATTTCGTAGACCTTGACCATCCGTATATCACTTACGACAATAAGTATATTGAGACGCTTTGGTGGTTGCTGAAACAGTTCTATCAAAAGGAACTGCTGTATAAGGGCTATACCATCCAACCGTATTCTCCTGCCGCAGGAACTGGTTTGTCTTCTCATGAGTTGAATCAGC
This sequence comes from Prevotella sp., assembly GCA_017645645.1. Lineage (GTDB taxonomy): Bacteria > Bacteroidota > Bacteroidia > Bacteroidales > Bacteroidaceae > Prevotella. The sequence continues at coordinate 27,181 of JAGCOB010000002.1, forward strand.
CCGGTTGCTATCGTGATGTGAAAGACACCACCTGTACGGCAATGTTTAAGATGAAGCTCCCAGAGAACTCCGAGTTCTCTGAGTTAAAACAATGGGGCACTCCCTATTTCCTCGCATGGACGACGACTCCCTGGACGCTGGCTGCCAACTCAGCCCTCTGTGTAGGTCCGAAGATTGACTACGTAGCCGTACAGACTTATAATCCCTATACTGCCGATAAGGTAACACTGGTATTGGCAGAGGCTCGTCTGAATGCTTATCTGCCTGCTGAAGGAGCCATCACTGACGGTGGTGAGTTGCCTGAATATAACCGTGGTGACAAATTGATTCCCTATCGTATTGTGGCACGCTATAAAGGTACTGACCTCGTCGGAATAGAGTACGAGCAGTTGATGCCTGCCATCAAACCGATGGGTGATGCCTTCAAGGTGATTCCCGGTGACTATGTGACGACAGAAGATGGTGCCGGTATCGTGCATATTGCCCCGAACTTCGGTGCTGACGATGCCTTTGTAGCCAAGAAGGCCGGTATCTGTCCGATTGTCCTGATAGACAAGAAAGGATCTGAGCGTCCTGTAGTCGACTTACAGGGTAAATATTTCGTCATTGACGACCTTGACCCCGACTTTGTGAAGAACTATGTCAATGTCGACGAATGGAACAAGTTTGCCGGTCGTTATGTGAAGAATGCCTATGATGAGACGTTGACAGACAAGGATGAGACACTGGATATCTCTATCTGTATGGATCTGAAAGCACAGAACAAGGTCTTCAAGATCGAGAAGCACGTCCACAATTATCCGCACTGCTGGCGTACCGACAAGCCCGTGCTCTATTATCCGTTGGATTCTTGGTTTATCAAGTCTTCAGCATGTAAGGAACGCATGAGCGAACTCAACAAGACCATCAACTGGCAGCCTGAGTCAACAGGAACGGGACGTTTCGGTAACTGGCTCGAGAACCTGAACGACTGGAACCTCTCCCGTTCACGCTTCTGGGGAACACCACTTCCTATCTGGCGTTCTGAAGAGGGTGAGGAGATTTGTATCGGTTCAGTGGAAGAGTTATATAACGAGATTGAAAAGTCTGTCAAGGCAGGCTTCATGAAGTCGAATCCGTTGAAGGACAACGGTTTTGTTCCCGGTGACATGAGTCAGGAGAACTATGACAAGATAGACCTCCATCGTCCTTATGTCGACTACATCTTCCTTGTGTCTGAGACTGGTAAGAAGATGAAACGTGAATCAGACCTCATCGACGTATGGTTCGACTCCGGTTCAATGCCCTATGCCCAGGTACACTATCCGTTCGAGAACAAAGAAGCTATCGACCAGCGAAAGGCCTTCCCCTGTGACTTCATCAACGAGGGTGTTGACCAGACACGTGGCTGGTTCTTCACACTACATGCCATCGCTACGATGATTTTCGACTCCGTTGCCTTCAAGAATGTGATTTCATCGGGACTGGTGCTCGATGCCAAGGGCAACAAGATGTCGAAACATGTGGGCAATGTTGTCAATCCGTTTGAGATGATTGACAAATACGGTTCTGATGCCGTGCGCCTGTATATGATGACTAACTCTGAGCCTTGGGACAACCTGAAGTTCGATCCAGAAGGTGTGGCAGAAATCAGCCGTAAGTTCTTTGGCACCTTATATAATACATACTCGCTTTTTGCGATGTATGCCAATGTGGACAACTTCGACCCGCAGACACCACAGATTCCTGTCAGCGAGCGTCCTGAGTTCGACCGTTGGATTCTCTCTTGTCTGAACTCACTGGTTCAGGGTGTTCAGCAGGAGATGGACAGTTATGACCCCACACGTGCAGGACGACTCATCGATGCATTTGTAGATGAAGACCTGTCTAACTGGTATGTTCGTCTGAACAAGAAACGCTTCTGGGGCAAGGAGATGGACAACGATAAACTCGCTGCCTATCAGACGCTGTATGAGTGTCTGATGACTGTTGCCAAGTTGTTGGCACCGTTTGCTCCGTTCTTTGCCGACCAACTGTATAAAGACCTCGGAGGTGCTTTGGATAGCGTTCACTTGGATCAATTCCCGACATTCGATGCTACGCTTGTGAATAAAGACCTCGAAGAGCGTATGGATATTGCCCAGCGCATTACTACCATCGTTCTGTCATTGCGTAAGAAGGAAGGTATTGCCGTAAAGCAGCCTCTGCAGACGTTGATGATTCCTCCCGTTGACCAGGCTCAGCGTGAAGCCATCGAGACAGTGAAGGATATCTTCCTGCAGGAGGTGAACGTGAAGGAAGTGAAGTTCGTGGAGGGTACCGGTATTCTGGTGAAGAAGGTGAAGTGTAACTTCCGCACGATGGGTAAGAAGTTCGGCAAGGACATGAAGGCCGTTGCTGCCGCTGTTGCTGAGATGACTCAGGAGCAGATTGCTGAACTGGAGACCAACGGAAAGTTGATGCTGGGTAACTATGAAATCTTAGCTGAGGACGTAGAAATCATCAGCGAGGATATTCCCGGTTGGCTGGTAGGCAACGACGGCAACCTGACTGTAGCCCTCGATATCACCCTGACCGATGAGTTACGTGCCGAGGGTATGGCTCGTACGTTGGTGAACCGCATCCAGAACATGCGTAAGAAGAGTGGACTGGAAATCACAGACCACATCCGCGTGAGTATTGAACCCAATGAGGCATCAACCAAGGCCGTCAAAGCTTTTGGCGACTATATTGCCCGTCAGGTGCTGGCAGATGAACTGAAGCTGGAGGCTAACGATGGTCAGACAGTGGAGTTTGATGACTTTAAACTGAATATCCAAATAACTAAATCATAAAAGAATATGGCAGAAAAGACACGCTATTCTGATGAGGAACTGGAAGAGTTCCGTCAGATCATCAATGAGAAACTGGCGCTAGCCAAACGTGACTACGACCAAATGATGAATGTCCTGATGAACAAGGACTCTAACGATGTGGACGACACCTCTCCTACGTACAAAGCATTGGAGGAGGGTAGTGTCACGCAGTCGAAGGAGGAACTGATCCAGATGGCATCTCGTCAGCAAAAATTCATTCAGGGACTGAAAGCCGCCTTGATACGCATCGAGAACAAGACCTATGGTATCGACCGTATCACAGGAAAACTGATTCCTAAAGAGCGTCTACGTGCCGTACCCCATGCTACCTTAAGCGTGGAGTCGAAGATGGCAGGCAACAAGTAGATGAAAGAACAGAGTATTGCAAAACGCGGATGGATGGCTGTTGCACTCGTAATAGCCATCCTCGTTGTAGACCAGATTATCAAGATCTGGGTGAAGACCCATATGACCCTTCACGAACAGATCGAGGTTTTCTCGTGGTTTAAGATTGTCTTTATCGAGAATAATGGGATGGCATATGGGATGGAGATTGGCAGCAAACTGATACTCTCTCTCTTCCGTGTTATTGCAATAAGCGTATTGGGCTATTATATCGCTCTACAAGTAAAGAAGAAAGCTCGCTGGGGATATATCGCCTGCCTTTCCATGGTGATGGCAGGGGCTGCAGGAAATATCTTCGACTCCATGTTCTATGGAATGGTCTTCAATGCCTCTTCGGAATTCTACACATCTTATTTCGTACCGTTTGGAACTGGTTATGCTTCCTTCCTGATGGGAAAGGTTGTGGATATGTTCTATTTTCCACTGATTGTGACCACGTGGCCAGAATGGGTGCCGATGGTGGGAGGAGATCAATTCGTGTTCTTTAGTCCCATCTTCAATTTTGCGGACTCCGCCATTTCTGTCGGTGTGGTTCTGTTGATTCTTTTCTACCGTAAAGAAATAAGTGAGATCTCTTTGAAGAACGAAACAAAGACCCATGAGGAATAGTCTTGTCATAGTCTTACTCGTGATAGCTGTAATCGGCTGTACTCCCTCGGTTCCTTCCGAGTATATCCAACCGGGAGAATTGGAGGATATCCTCTACGACTATCATGTTGCAAAGGCTATGTCTGAAGTGTCTTCCAGAGGCAATCAGGAAGACAATTACAAGAAAAATGCCTATTTCCTTGCTGTACTGAAAAAATATAATGTTTCAGAAGCTGTTTTTGATTCTTCTTTGGTATATTATTATTCTCATGCAGACCAGTTGAAAGAAATCTACAATCAGGTCAAGGAGCGGTTGAATGATGAGGCAAAGGCTCTGGGTGCCTCAGTTGGTGATATTAATAAGTACTCAACCTATAGCACTGTAGGAGATACGGCAAATATCTGGCAAAATGAGACAGATTTGTTGTTGATGCCTCATCCGACAACAAATCGCTATGATATCTATGTGCAAGCGGACACCTCTTATTATAAAGGAGATACCTTTATGTTCCAGTTTATGACGAATTTCCTCTACCAAAACGGTACCAGGGATGCGGTAGTCTGTCTGGTTGCCAAGTATCAAAACGACAGCATTACCCAGTCAGTTAGTCATATCTCTTTAGACGGTCAGGCACAGATACGTATTCCGCAAAATCGTGAAGGTACGTTGAAGGAACTCAAGGGATTTATTTATCTGAACAATCCTGATTATGACAAAGATGTTCGTAGATTACTATTTATTAGTCAGATACAATTAATCCGTTTCCATGATAAATCATCTAAAGACAAGCCGGATGCCAATAAAAAGACTAAGACGGATAGCTTGCCCGGAACTCCAGACACCTCAAGGGGCAATACTGACACAATACGTCGTGGAGATCGTCAACGGGAAAGTGAAGCAGTATTACCCCCTGGAAAGGGAGCTCCCGTTCACCGAGTGGACAACCAACTGCTTAAACTTAAGAAAAAATGAACAGGGTGAGCTTATGCTATATGATGCCGACAAACCAATTCTATAAATACTGAGAACAATGAATTTGAGAGTACGCTTGGCAGTATTGAGCTTCTTGGAGTTTGCCGTATGGGGAGCATATCTGACCTGTATGGGAATTTATCTGAGTAAGATCGGAATGGGAGGACATATCGGTCCTTTCTTTGCCATGCAAGGTGTCGTCTCTCTCTTTATGCCGGCATTGATGGGGATTGTTGCTGACAGATGGATTCCCGCCCAGCGACTGTTAGGCTACTGTCATCTCCTCGCCGGTACATTTATGATACTTGCCGCATGGTATGGCTATCAACAAGGGAATCAGGTGGAATTCGGAGTCTTGTTCGGTCTCTATTCGTTGAGTATCGCCTTTTATATGCCAACGCTTGCCTTGTCGAACTCTGTAGCCTATTTTGCCTTGACAACTGCAGGCTTGGATGCCGTGAAGGCTTTTCCTCCCATCCGTGTGTTTGGTACGGTGGGCTTTATAGCTACGATGTGTATGGTTGACATCCTCGATTTCGAACAGAACCAGAACCAGTTTCTGATGAGTGGCCTCCTGAGTGTGCTCTTATTCCTCTATACCTTCACGTTACCCCGCTGTCCTGTCAGCAAGGGTGGGGAGAAGCGATCCTTTGTCGATGCCCTTGGTCTTCAGGCTTTCTCACTCTTTAAACAGAAGAAGATGGCGATATTCTTTATCTTTTCTGTGTTGTTGGGAGTCAGTCTTCAGATTACCAATGGTTTCGCGACTCCGTTTATCGACCATTTCAAGACAATGCTAGCGTATGCTGACTCCTTTGGTGTGAAATATCCGGTGGTTTTGTATTCTATCTCACAAATCAGTGAGACGTGTTGTATTCTGCTGATACCTTTCTTCATGAAACGTTACGGTATTAAGATAGTCATGCTAATAGCCATGTTCGCATGGGTATTCCGTTTCGGACTGTTGGGAATGGGAAACCCGGGCAATGGTGTATGGATGTTCGTGCTCTCCATGATTATCTACGGTGTGGCTTTCGATTTCTTTTGTATCAGCGGCTCTTTGTTTGTCTACAAGGTGGCAGACAACAGTATCCGTTCCAGTGCACAGGGACTTTTCATGTTGATGGCAAATGGTATCGGTGCGACAGTCGGTTCTCTTGCTGCCCAAGCAGTAGTCACTGCCCATACGGCAGGAGATGGTCATATAGAATGGAGTAATTGCTGGTATATTTTTGCCGCCTATGCGTTGGTGGTAGGAATAGCCTTTGCAATAGTGTTCTGTCCTAAGAAAGAGGAGGCTATGGTATGAAGGAAACGAGATATTTCTATGTTCCTGATGCGGTACATGTTCATGAGTTGCCAGCAGACGAGGCCTCACACGCAGTGAAGGTGCTTCGCCTGACTGCCGGTGATGAGATGATACTGATGGACGGACAGGGAGTATTCTATCGTGCCGTAGTAACGGTGGCATCGAACCATCATTGTATGTATGACATACAAGAGACGATACCGCAGGAGCATCCTTGGCAGGGACATATCCATCTTGCCATTGCACCCACGAAACTGACAGACCGAATAGAATGGATGGTGGAGAAAGCTGTGGAGATAGGAGTGGATGAAATTTCTTTTCTGGATTGTAAGTTCTCTGAACGTAAGGTTATCAAAACCTCTCGCTTAGATAAGATCGTAGTTGCAGCTATGAAACAGAGTCGGAAGGCATGGAAGACGGAACTCCACGAGATGATTCCTTTCAAGGACTTTATCGCTAAGGAAAGAGACGGATCCAAATATCTGGCTCATTGCTATGAGGAAGTGGAACGCACCAGTCTGTTTGATGAACTGCGTAAGCACCGCCCCGAAGAACATACGACCATCCTGATAGGTCCTGAAGGTGATTTCTCTATCGATGAGGTGAAGGAGGCAGTTAAACGAGGTTATCAGTCTGTTCATCTCGGTACCTCCAGATTGAGAACAGAGACGGCAGGCTTGTCTGCCGTAATGATGGCACAGTTAAGTAAATATTAGCATATGAAGACGATATCTTTACATCAAGTAGTACCGCAGGTCTTTGCAGAGCGTGAGGACTGGTCATCTGATGTGTGGAACACAGAGGTAGACTTCACCAAAGGTTTCACCTATCTGGTGGAGGCGGAGAGTGGTATGGGCAAGAGTACGTTCTGCAGTTATCTGCTCGGCTACCGGCATGACTATACCGGACAGTTGCTCTTTGATCAGGATGATGTCCGTAACTATAAGATATCCGAATGGGTGGAGGTGCGTCAGCAATATATTGGTATGCTCTTTCAGGAGATGCGGCTCTTCCCTGAGTTGACGGCATTGGAGAATGTGCTGATTAAAAACCGTCTGATGGATCATATTGACAAGACAACAGTCGAGGACTGGTTTGAGCGACTGGGCATCTCCGATAAGTTGCATTCCAAGGCAGGTCTCTTGTCTCAGGGACAGCAACAGCGTGTCGCCCTGATACGTTCTCTTGTTCAGCCTTTCGATTTCCTGGTGGTAGACGAGCCGATATCCCATTTGGATGACATGAACGCTCAGTTGATGGCAGACTTGATACAGCAAGTAAGGGAAAAGGCACAGTGTGGCGTCATCGTTACGAGCATCGGTAAGCACTTACCTTTGAACTATGATTATACATTGAAATTATAAATTAAAACTAAAAGATATGAACAATCAGTATTGGCAACCGGAACTGGAGACAATGCCCCGTGAGGAACTGGAGGCATTGCAAGTGAAGAAACTTCGTAAGTCTATCGAGATCAGTCTGAAGTCTCCCTTCTACAAGAAACGCTTGGGCGACTTGGGTATTACACCTGACAGTATTCAGACTGTCGCCGATATCCGTAAACTTCCGTTTACAACGAAACAGGATCTGCGTGACAACTATCCCTTTGGATTAGTGGGCGGCGATTTAAAGGATGCCATCCGTATCCATTCTACCAGTGGTACAACAGGTCATCCTACCGTTGTGACCTATTCCCGTCATGATATCGACTCTTGGGCAAACATGATTGCCCGTGACATGTATATGGTAGGATGTCGTGACACAGATGTCTTCCAGAACTCTTCCGGTTATGGTATGTTTACCGGTGGACTGGGATTCCAGTATGGTGCAGAGAAATTGGGGGCAACGACTGTTCCTGCCGCAGCAGGTAACTCCAAGCGTCAGATTATGTTTATCAGGGATTTCGGAACAACTTGTCTGCATGCGATTCCTTCTTATGCTATCCGTTTGGCAGAGGTATTCCAGGATGAGGGCGTAGACCCCCGTTCTACTAATCTTCGTACGCTTTTCATCGGTGCGGAGCCTCATACAGAGGAACAGCGTCAGCGCATCGAGCGTCTGCTGGGTGTCAAGGCCTATAACTCATTCGGTATGACGGAAATGAACGGTCCCGGTGTCGCCTTCGAGTGTATGGAACAGAACGGTATGCACCTCTGGGAGGACAACTATATCCTGGAGATTGTGGATCCTGACACGCTGGAACCTGTTCCTGACGGAGAGATGGGTGAGATGGTTCTTACGACCCTTGACCGTACGATGATGCCTATCCTACGTTACCGTACGCGTGACTTGACGCGTGTGATTCCTGGTGAGTGTCCTTGCGGACGTACACATCGCCGTATCGACCGTATCAAGGGACGTACCGACGATATGTTTATCATCAAGGGTGTCAACGTGTTCCCGATGCAGGTAGAGAAGATTCTCGTGCAGTATCCTGGTCTGGGCAGCAATTATCTCATTACGCTTGATACGGAGGACGACAATGACATCATGACCGTAGAGGTGGAACTTGACGGTCTGACGACTGATGTATACCCAGAGTTGCAGAAGATGACGAAGGATATCCAGCGCGCTTTGAAGGATGAGATCCTACTGACTCCGAGAGTGAAACTGGTGAAGAAGGGCTCTCTGCCTGTCAGCGAGGGTAAGGCTGTCAGAGTGAAGGACCTCCGTGAAGGACGCGGTTAATTATATATAAGGTATATGAGGAAACTATTGATGATTGGCATCCTGTTGTCTCTGTTGTGTTCTCCTTGTGAGGCACAACGGAAGATGCGGGATGTCTTCCTCCAGATGCCCGACAGTCTGTTGCCGTATCTGACTGAAAACAACCGACTGGACTTCCTCGACTTCATGGACTCCGGGATGAAAGCTGAGGTACATAATGAACTAGGGGGTAGGAGTGAGATGTTGTCATTGAGTGACGAGATGCTTACCCTGCAGGTCAGTCACGCTATGAAGGTCGTGATGCGACTGGTACCTGTTGCCGAAGCGGTAGACAGTTGTCAACAGGTTATCTGTATGATAACAACCTATGGCACAGAGGCACCGGAGAGTAAGATAGAGGTATATTCCGTTCAATGGAATCCCATTGATGTCTCTACTCATCTAACGCTTCCTGACGGTCCTTACACCGCTGAATTCAAGGAAGCCCCACAACCTTCTGTCGGACTATCATTACGGCAAGCCAATATGTTGGATCCTATAGCCAATGAAGAACAAAAAAAAGAACAATCTTGGTTAAAATACATTGAATGGAAGCCCTAACTATTTAAAATGCGTTAAATTACGTATTAAATGTTAGAACAACACTTGTAAAAGAAAAATAATATTCCTATATTTGCAATGTGTTTTTCATGGTATTAGATTATTAAGGTTAATGAAAGATTGATTGTCGTGAGACAATCAATTTTTTTTGTGTGAAACAAAATAATCCACAATCCAGTCCCAAATGGTTTCCGCTTCCTTTTCTATATCACAATCTATCCTATAACGTCCTGTCTTTGTATATATCAAGAATGAAGGTTCGGGATCCACACAGTCATAGTAGTCGTGCTGTGTACTTCCAACGTCTATGTCATCATTGTCTGTCATGATTTTACTAGAATCTGCATAAAACGTCCGAGTGGATACACTTCCTGCAAATCCGTCTTTGTCTTCAACACGTACTATATCGTCAAGATTAATTCTGACTATTTCATACTTTTTCCCATTTCGAGGACGTGTACTCCCATACCCAGCATAAACGAGGTCATGGGTAATCAAACACTTCTCCTTTAAAAACAATTTGCTCATCAAAGTAACAGCATCGGGAGTGCCTAATTCCTTAGTAAGAACTTCTTCCATATTATTTCATATCGAAAACAACGACTTATCAGATTACCTTAATTGAAAACGATAGGACAGGTGTATCTGTAACGTACTACCTCTCCTGTGTTTCTTGCAGGATTCCATGCAGGCATCACTTTGACCAATCGGATGGCCTCGGCTTCAAATTCCGCTTTAAACTCAGGGGCCTGGTTGCGAGAAATCTTTATGTCCGAAAGACTTCCGTCTATTTCAATAATGAATGTAACGATAACGACTACCCTTCCAGTGACTCCTTTCTCCTTGGCTTTCGCTGGGTACTTTATGTTGGTCTTTATCCAAGAAATGAGGGCTGCATCTCCACCAGGAAAGAAAGGACGGGTGTCTACAATTCCATCATACACTTTACCGCTTGCTTTTGACTCACGGACCTTTTTATCCCATTTTTCTGCCCCTTCTCTTGCTTTTTTGACTTTCGTTTCCCTATCCATCACACTCATAATGGTTTCTTCTTTATAGCGGACGGCTTTACCATTCTTTGTGGCAGGAGTCCATGCCGGCATCGTTGTCAATATGCGCATGACCTCCTTCTTGACAGAAGGCGGGACAGGTCTTTCTTCAACCCCTTTCGATGTTATGCGTTCAAGCCCCTTTATTTCAATATTGGAGAGCTTCCCGTTCTTTTCTACTACAAATGCAATATCCATTTCCACTTTTTCCGGAGCACCAGCAGGTCTGCGATAGTGGTCAATAATATAATCCACTACACCCCCCTTTTTCCCATTAAAAAGGGGCGATTTATCAACGTTTGAGGTGTAAATCATGTCATCTTGTGCCTGTACAGGACTCTGGATAGCACACATCATAAAGATAACTAACAGGCCTGTCAATCTGAATACTAACGTTTTCATAATTTGAATGCTATTGATGTTATAATTATTCTTATGTCTTTTCCTGATTTTGGTTGACAGTTTTTTGCTTATTTCCTGATGTGGTTGACAGTCGTTTTACTGGACAAGTTGACAATCTTCCTGACATCGTTGACAGTATTCCTGGTTTCTTTGACATTTTCCTGAAAGTGTTGA
>JAGCOB010000027.1 GCA_017645645.1 Prevotella sp.
CTGTGCGCTGTGCGCATTTCAGTTTTTTGTAGCTTTACACCTCGAATGTGTGTATTTTCAAAGAAACTCCCATTCCATCGGCGTTCCACACCTTAAGTTGGAAATGGCTCAAGGGCGCATGAATAAAAATTCAGTGGAAATATTTGGTGGTTTCGACAAAAAGTCGTACCTTTGCCGCGCTTTTGCTTATAGCAAGGCATGTGATAATTAACTTTTTTACTAACTTTTTAATTAATCTGTATGGCAGATTTGAAAAACATTGCTCCTCTGGAAGACTTCGATTGGGAAGCCTACGAACAGGGTGACAACAATGCAAACGAGAGCCGTGAGGCTCAAACAGAGGCCTATGAAGGCTCTCTGAACAAGGTAAGTGACCACGATGTAGTTGACGGTACCGTCATTTCGATGAACAAGCGCGAAGTGGTGGTTAACATCGGCTTCAAGAGCGATGGTATCATACCTATGAGTGAATTCCGCTACAATCCCGACCTGAAGGTGGGCGATACTGTAGAGGTTTACATCGAGAATCAGGAAGACAAGAAGGGTCAGCTCATTCTTTCTCACAAGAAGGCACGCGCTTCCCGCTCTTGGGACCGTGTGAACGAGGCCCTCAACAACGAGGAAATCATCAAGGGTTACGTGAAGTGCCGCACTAAGGGCGGTATGATCGTGGACGTCTTTGGCATCGAGGCATTCCTGCCCGGCAGCCAGATCGACGTGAAGCCCATTCGCGATTACGATATCTTCGTAGGCAAGACGATGGAGTTCAAGGTTGTCAAGATCAACCAGGACTATCGCAACGTCGTTGTCAGCCACAAGGCTCTCATCGAAGCAGAGCTCGAGGCACAGAAGAAGGAAATCATCGGCAAGCTGGAGAAGGGTCAGGTGCTGGAAGGTATCGTCAAGAACATCACCAACTACGGTGTATTCATCGACCTTGGTGGTGTGGACGGTCTCATCCATATTACAGACCTCAGCTGGGGCCGCGTAAGCGATCCGAAGGAAATCGTAGAGCTCGACCAGAAGATCAACGTCGTTATTCTCGACTTCGACGACGAGAAGAAGCGCATTGCCCTCGGTCTGAAGCAGCTCACTCCGCATCCCTGGGATGCTCTGGATGCTAACCTGCAGGTGGGCGACCACGTGAAAGGTAAGGTTGTTGTTATCGCCGACTACGGTGCATTCGTTGAGATCCAGCCTGGTGTAGAGGGTCTGATTCATGTCTCTGAGATGTCATGGAGCCAGCACCTCCGTTCCGCTCAGGAGTTCCTGAAGGTAGGCGACGATGTAGAGGCTGTCATCCTGACTCTTGACCGCGACGAGCGTAAGATGTCTCTCGGCATCAAGCAGTTGAAGGAAGACCCATGGGAAGCCATTGAGGTGAAATATCCTGTTGGCAGCAAGCACACTGCAAAGGTTCGTAACTTCACCAACTTCGGTGTCTTCGTAGAGCTTGAGGAAGGTGTTGACGGTCTGATTCATATCAGCGACCTCTCTTGGACTAAGAAGGTGAAGCATCCTTCTGAGTTTACACAGGTAGGTGCTGAGATTGACGTCATCGTTCTCGACATCGACAAGGAGAACCGTCGTCTGTCTCTCGGTCACAAGCAGTTGGAGGACAATCCCTGGGATGTATTCGAGGCTAAATACACTGTTGGTTCTATCCACGAGGGTAAGATCACAGAGCTTCTCGAGAAGGGTGCCGTTGTTGCTCTCGACGAGAACGTTGAAGGCTTCGCTACTCCTAAGCACCTCGTCAAGGAAGACGGTTCACAGGCTGCCCAGGGCGAGACTCTGCAGTTCAAGGTGATTGAATTCAATAAGGACTCCAAGCGCATCATCCTGTCTCACAGCCGCACTTTCGAGGATCCTCAGCGTGAAGAGAAGAAAGCTGCTGCCAAGAAGACTCGCACTGCCAAGAAGGACGAGGCTCCAAAGATCGAGAATGTTGCTGCAAGCACCACCCTGGGTGACATCGACGTTCTCGCTGAGTTGAAAGCTAAGATGGAAAAGGGCGAGTAATCCCCTACTCCTTCCAATAAAAAAACTGCATCTCCGTAATGGGGATGCAGCTTTTTTTGTTTCTTATAATTATCGTATAAGTATCTGAGAAACCTCAACTTTAGGTTGCATTTCATAGTCAGTAGGAATAAATGCCTTACTGGGAGAAACAACCTTCAAAGGAACTAATTCCCTTTCTGGATTAATAGTACGAGCCGTAAAACTTACGACTCCATCAAAAAGAGGAATCACTGTACCATCTTCCAGAATCACCTTCTGAATATCAATAATGACACGGCGGCTAACGGTGGGGACGCGGTCACGCAACGTTGTGCGAACACGAGCTACAACGCGAGCGCCCTTCGGAATGGCAATCTTACCCCCTTTTACAACAACGGCACGAGCTGTAACAAGATCAATGGTATTACCATCCTGAAGTTGATGGACATTAATTTCCTGATTGGCAATGACAGGAACAATAGTGCCCTCCTCCAACATCACTTTTTCACCTTCTTGCGCACAAAGATGTGTGAAAAAGAAGGAGCATACTAATATACAAAGGATTCTCATAGGGATTAATATGTATATATCTCACCTGTCATGGAAGCATGTCCATCCTGGAAGAAACCACCCGACTGACTCGACTGGCTCAATAGCAGTACGATACATCCACCCCGTTTGGCTGCCTCTTTACGAATCTTCTTCATAGTCTTCTCACTGAAATGACCTGCAGTAATTGAGAACGACCAAGTACCGCTGGAGTGTTTCTCAACCTGTCCGAGAGACTTCAGTCCCATAACTTCACTCTTGTCATTGACTATTCTAACTTTTTCCCAGTCGTCAGCAGAGTTGACAACCACTTTTTGTGACATTTGCTGTATACGACCACTTCCAAAACGCACTTCAGCGAGAGCTGCACGTCCAATAGTGTTTTCGACATCCTCACCTTCATACTTGAATTTGATGTAGAGGTCAGTAACTTCAGATACCTTTCCCTTGGCAATTTGTCCATTATGAAAAACCACCTCATCCTGTGCAAAGCAGCTGATGCTTGCAAACAACAGCATTAAACAAATAATTCTTTTCATATGTTCCATAAATTAAAAAATACTTTAGACAAAACACAAGTCTGTCACCTTATTATATTATATACCCTTTAGAAGGTAATCCTAAAAGGGCAGGTCATCGGCACTACCCTCACCTGTAGGTTCCTGTGCTGGGGGGAATGGAGAGGTAGCATCTTGAGGGGCAGTCTGCTGTGGTGGGAACGAGGTTGCCTGTGGAACATCTGCAACGGGAGCAGCACCACGAGTCACGTTATAGGCACGAATCTCGTTAAACCAACGTCCGTTATACTCATGAGCATCTATGTCAAAGCTGATGGTCACATCCTCCCCCATCTGAATATTAAATTGTTTGATACGGTCTTCTCCAAATATACGGAAGAGACACTTACGGGGATACTGTCCAGGAACCTCAATCACATATTCCTGAGACATCCAAGGGTTACCTGTGCGTGAGGACACACCACTGTTTGCCGGAAGCACGGCAATAATCTTACCTGTTAATTCCATAATTATTAATTCGTTTTTAATTGTTGATTTTACGTTTCAGATTGCGAAATTACAAAAAATACTTTTAATTTGAGAATATTTTACGGAATATTTTTGCAATTGAGCAAGTTATTTTGTAATTTTGTACTCAATTAGTAAGACTTAAAACAAATAAATGAAATACTCATGAGATTTACAGTATCAAGCACTGCGCTCAGCAGCAAACTCAATGCTCTTTCAAGAGTCATCAACAGCAAGAACTCCTTGCCTATCTTAGCCGACTTTTTATTCGACATTCAAGACAATGTGCTTCATCTGACTGCTTCCGACAGTGAGAACGTGATGAACACTCAGGTTGAATTGACCGACTGTGACGGCAATGCCCGTTTTGCCATTGGTAACCATGACTTACTGGAAGCTGTCAAGGGATTCTCCGAACAGCCTATCACCTTTGATGTCAACCAACAGGAGAATGTTGCTAAGATCAGTTACCAAAACGGTATGTTCTCTCTTCCCATCGAAAATGCCGATGAGTATCCACAGGCACAGACCATCAGTGATGGTGCTAATACCATCATTATCTCCAGTGCACTGCTTGCTGAGAACATCAACCGTTCCATATTTGCCACTGCACAGGATGAACTCCGTCCAGTGATGAACGGTATCTATTTTGACCTCACCCCAGAGTGTCTTGCCGTTGTCGCCTCTGACGGTCATAAATTGGTACGCAACAAGATTCTCACTATTCAGAGTGAGCAGCCTGCAGCCTTCATCTTGCCAAAGAAACCTGCTTCCCTGTTGAAGAATCTGTTGCAGAAAGACGGTGGTGACGTAGAGATTCGCTTTGACGAGCGTAATGCCCAAATCAACTATGATGAGGGACAGATTATCTGTCGCCTGATTGAAGGACGCTATCCCAATTACAATTCTGTCATTCCACAAGGCAATCCCAACGTCCTGACTGTCGACCGTCTGGGACTCCTTGCTGCCTTGCGTCGTGTACAGCCTTTTGCCAATGATTCCAGCAACCTCATCCGCTTCCATGTGGAAGGTGGCACTTTACAGTTAGACGCAGAAGACTACGACTTCTCCAAGACAGCCACAGAACGTATGTCATGCGACTATAACGGTCAACCCATGAGTATTGGTTTCAAGGGTTCATCCTTCATCGAGATCCTAAGTAACTTCGACTGTCAGGAGGTTATAATCCAGTTGGCTGACCCCAGTCGTGCAGGACTGGTATTGCCTTCCGAGCAGCCTGAGAACCAGGATGTACTCATGCTGATGATGCCGATGTTGATTAACGACTGATTATGAAGCTGAACTTACAGAAACCACTTGTCATATTCGATTTGGAGACCACGGGCCTTGATCTTGTCAAGGACCGTGTCATTCAAATATCCTATATCAAGGTATACCCTGACGGAAAGGAAGAAAGAGGAAATCATCTGATCAACCCTGAGAAACCCATTCCTGCTCTGGTAGAGGAACTGACAGGCATCAAAAACGAAGACGTAAAGGACAAGCCGACTTTCAAGCAGATGGCACAGACGTTGAATCAGGTATTCAGCGGTAGTGATATTGCCGGCTATAACTCCAACCATTTCGACGTTCCCCTGTTGGCAGAGGAATTCTTGCGTGCTGGTGTTGACTTCGATTTTTCCAAATGTCGTCTGATTGACGTGCAGACCATCTATCACAAGATGGAACGCCGTAACCTTGCCGCTGCCTATCAGTTCTATTGTGGCAGGAAGATGGAAGATGACTTCCAGGCCCACCGTGCCGACGAGGATACGGAGGCGACTTACCGGGTACTACAGGGACAGTTGGATATGTACACACCAGAGAGGCAGGAAGAGCCTGACCGTATCCTGCAGAACGACATGCAGTTCCTTGCCGACTTCTCGAAAGCCAACAACAACATCGACTTCACTGGTCGTATCGTCTGGGGAGAGCAGAAAGACCGTTTGGGTAACACCATCGTTGACAAGGACGGAAATCCTGTACTGACGGAGGTCTTTAACTTCGGCAAACACAAAGGAGAGCCTGTCTCCCAGGTATTACGCTATGACCCAGGCTATTACAGTTGGGTACTGGCAGGCGATTTCACTTATAACACAAAACAAGTACTCACCCGTATCCGTCTACGGGAGAGTCAAATGAACAGATAACATGCTGAAAGGTAAGAAGATTGTCTTAGGTATCACTGGCTCCATAGCAGCCTATAAGGCTTGCTATATCATCCGGGGACTCATCAAAGCTGGAGCGGAAGTGCAGGTTGTCATCACACCTGCCGGTAAGGAGTTCATCACACCCATAACCCTCTCTGCCCTCACCCAGAAACCTGTCATCAGTGATTTCTTTGCACAGCGTGACGGCACGTGGCACTCGCATGTGGCATTGGGTCTGTGGGCGGATGCGATGCTGATAGCTCCCTGTACTGCTTCTACATTAGGAAAGATGGCGAATGGAGTTGCAGACAACATGCTCATCACCACCTACCTGTCTATGAAGGCACCCGTCTTCATTGCCCCTGCCATGGACCTGGATATGTACCAGCACCCCACGACACAGGAGAACATGAAGAAACTCCAGTCTTTCGGCAATCAGATTATCGAGCCGCAAAGCGGTTTCCTTGCCTCTGGACTGGAAGGCAAGGGACGTATGGAAGAACCTGAGAAAATCGTGGAATATCTTGACAAGGCATTGGACAATAACACTCCACTACGTGGAAAACGTATTATGATTACGGCAGGTCCTACCTATGAAAAGATAGACCCTGTGCGTTTCATCGGCAACTATTCCAGTGGTAAGATGGGCTTCGCCCTTGCCGAAGAATGTGCCCGTCAGGGAGCGGAGGTAGAACTCATTGCAGGTCCTGTGGCACTGACGACCAACCATCCACTAATTCATCGAACAAACGTAGAGAGTTGTGAAGAAATGTATCAGGCTGCCACTCGTCTATTCGTTTCCTGTCAGGCCGCTATCCTTTGTGCTGCTGTTGCTGATTTCCGTCCTGAGATAATCGCCACAGAGAAGATTAAACGTGAGAATGACGACCTCGTCATCCACCTGAAACCCACTTACGACATTGCCGCAGAGTTGGGAAAGATGAAACGTAATGATCAGCGACTGATTGGTTTTGCCTTGGAGACCAATAATGAGCAGCAGAATGCCCAGGGAAAGTTGGAGCGAAAGAACTTTGATTTTATCGTCCTCAACTCCTTACGCAATGAAGGAACCTGTTTCCAATCGAACGATAACCAGATCAGTATCATTTCTTGTCAAGGACAAAAAAACTTCCCCCGTAAATCTAAGTGTGAAGTGGCAGCAGATATTGTCAATGAATTAGCATCCTTCCTATGAAGAAAATTATCTGGCTCCTTCTCGTCACACTTTGTTCTTTCAGGCTGTACGCTCAGGAACTTAATGCCAAAGTGACGATTAACCATTCCCAGATACAGGGTACGGATGTCAGTGTGTTCGAGACCTTGCAACAGTCTTTGGAACAGTTTGTTAATGAACGCCAATGGACTGATTTTCAGTTTCAAAAGCACGAGCGTATTACCTGTAACTTCAATATCACCATTACCAAATACGACAAGATGGCTAACCGTTTTGAGGCATCAGCCATGATACAGGCCAACCGTCCTGTCTATCAGTCCACCTACACCACCACCTTATATAATAATAAGGATGCCGATTTCAATTTTGACTACGCACAGTTCGACCAGTTGAACTTCCAAGAGGATTTCGTTGACAACCAGTTGACGGCACTCATCGCCTACTATGCCTTCCTGATTATCGGACTTGACCTTGACAGTTTCTCTCCGATGGGAGGCACGGATGTACTACACCGCTGTCTTAATCTGGTGAACAACACCCAGAACTTAGGTTTCCCAGGATGGAAAGCCTTCGAGACCAGCCGTAACCGTTATACTATCATCAACGACTACTTGGATGAAGGTTTGAAACCCTTGCGCCAGTTACAATACGACTATTACCGCAATGGACTTGACGAGATGGCGAATAATGTGGAACGCGGACGAGCCAATATCACGATGGCACTCAATAACCTGAAAGAAGCCCATGAGAATAAACCGCTGAGTCTGTTACCACAAATATGGACAGACTACAAGCGTGACGAACTTGCTTCTATCTATCATGGAAAGGGTACCCAGAAAGAAAAGGAACAGGTCTACGATATATTGTTCTCCATCAACGCCTCTCAGAGTAATGCCTGGGATAAAATCAAGAACTAAGAAATGCTTCAACAACTATATATCAAGAACTTCACACTGATTGATGAACTCGATATCGAGTTACACCCTGGTTTCTCCGTCATCACGGGAGAGACGGGTGCGGGTAAGAGTATCATCCTCGGTGCCGTCGGACTCTTACTAGGACAACGGGCTGACACTAAGACCATTAAACAAGGTGCCGATCGTTGTATCATAGAGGCACATTTCGACCTCACCCGATACCAGTTGAAACCGTTCTTTGAGGACAATGACATAGACTATGATGCCGCCGATAGTATCATCCGACGCGAACTGACAGCAGCAGGTAAGAGCCGTGCGTTTATCAACGACACGCCCGTTTCCCTTTCTCTGTTGAAGGAGTTGGGAGACATGCTGGTAGACGTACACTCCCAACACCAGAACCTATTGTTGGGTAAGCAGGACTTCCAGTTGGAGGTAATCGATACCCTTGCCAAGGACCAGGACACGCTGACGACTTACCAGCAGACCTACTCCGCCTATCATGACAAACAACGACAGTTACAGGAATTGCAGGAGGAGATGGAACGCAACCGTCAGAATCTCGATTTTCTGCAATTCCAGTATGACGAACTGGAACAAGCCAGATTGGTTGAGGATGAACAGGAGGCAATGGAGCAGTTACGTGAAACTATGACGCATAGCGAGGACATCAAGACTGGGCTTTATGAGACACAGAATCACCTTGCCGCTGATGAACAGGGTGTCCTCTCCCTACTCCGCAAATCACTCTCCGCCCTCCATTCCATCACAAAGGTCTATCCGACTTCTGAAGAATGGATAGAGCGCATGGAGAGTTGTCAAATTGAACTTAAAGATATCGCACAAGATGTAGAAGCACGTCTGGACGATATTGATTTCGACCCTGCTGAACTGGAGCGTATCAACCTACGATTAGACAAGCTCTATGATCTGCAGAAGAAATACCATGCAGATACTGTTGCTGAACTGATTCAGCAACGTGATGAACTGAAACGGCAACTCAATCAGATAGAAAATAGCGATGAGGCATTGGCTACACTGCAAGATGAATTGGATGTTTTGCAGAAGAAATGTCAGCAACAGGCAGAGACTCTCACAATGTTCCGTCAGAAAGCCGCCAAGGAAATTGAACGACAGATGCACGAACGCTTGGTTCCGTTAGGTATGCCTAACGTCCGTTTTGAAGTAAAAGTCAACAAAACTGAACTCCACAAGAACGGACAGGATGACGTTGCCTTCCTGTTTAGTGCCAACACTTCCAGTCCCCTGCAGCCTATCGCACAGGTCGCCTCCGGTGGTGAGATAGCCCGTGTGATGCTCTCCCTGAAAGCCATGATCAGTGGAGCCATTAAACTCCCTACCATCATCTTTGACGAAATTGACACAGGAGTCAGTGGCAAGATAGCCGAACGAATGGCAGAAATCATGCAGGAGATGGGAGCCAATGACCGTCAGGTCATCTCCATCACCCACCTGCCCCAGATTGCGGCCCTTGGTTCTACCCACTACAAGGTTTCCAAGGAGGAGACCACCAAAGGGACAGCCAGTCGGATGCAACTACTCTCTGAAGAAGAGCGCATCCATGAGATAGCCCAGATGCTCAGTGGCAGTGACATCACTGCCGCTGCCATACAAAACGCAAAAGAATTACTCAAACTATGAAACGTTTTTTATTCTTACTACCCTTTTACCTCTTTACCCTTTTACCCTTATCAGCCCAGTCATGGATTTCCAAAGCAGCCAAGTCGGTATTCACCTTAAAGACCTTTGCCGCTGATGGCACCTTACTTGCCAGCAGTACGGGTTTCTTTATCGGTCCTAACGGTGAGGCTGTCAGTAGCTATGCCCCTTTCAAGGGAGCCCAGCGTGCCGTGATTATCGATGCTGAGGGGAAAGAGTATTCCGTAGAACTCATCCTCGGAGCCAATGAGACTTATGATGTCGCCAAGTTTCAGGCAGCAGTCAGAAAGACGACTCCTCTACCTCTCGCCTCCACAGCAACGAACGGCAGTAGTATCTGGCTGCTTCCCTATGCCGTCAAAAAAACTCCCACTTGTATCCTGGGAACTATCAAAGACGCAGAGAAGTTTCAAGAAACCTATCAGTATTACACCCTTCAGTTGAACGCAGAAGAGAGCCATAACACCTGTCCCATTCTCAATCAGAACGGTGAGGTGATTGGCATCATCCAGCCATCCGCAGGAGATCAGAAAGGCACCTCCTATGCCATTGATGCCCGTTTTGCCGCTAACATGAAGATCAATGGATTGAGTATCAATGATCCGGCACTGAAACAGACCAATATTCCCATCGCACTGCCTGACAAGGCTGACGAAGCCCTCATTGCTCTCTTCCTTGCCTCTTCTACGATGAATGAGAATCAGTATATAAATATGGTGGAACGTTTCATTCAGAAATTCCCCAATGAGGCTGACGGATATATCTATCGGGCACGCTATCAGACAACGAAGGGTAATTTCAGCAGTGCTGACGAGGATATGCAGAAAGCTATCAAGGTAGCAGCACAAAAGGACAATGCCCATTACCAGTATGCGGAACTCATCTATCAGAAGGAACTCTACCAAAAAGATAAACCGTTCAGTGCATGGACACTCGACAAGGCTTTAAGTGAGTCACAGGAGGCATACCGTCTCAGTCCGATGCCCGTCTACCTGCAGCAACAAGCTCAGATTCGCTATGCACAAGGTCAGTATGCCGATGCATACCAGTTATACGAACAACTCACCCATAGTGACCTCCGTAGTGCAGATATTTTCTTTGCCGCCTCCCAATGTAAGGCACAGTTAGGTGAAACTGGCCAGCAGATTATATTACTCGACAGTGCCGTCAACCAGTTCAGTCGTCCTTACGTGAAGACGGCAGCCCCCTATCTGCTGGCCCGTGCCCAAGCATTATATGCCACAGGCAAATACCGTCCTGCCGTCAATGACTACAACGACTATGCCGAACTGATAGGTACCCAACTAGGAGCAGGGTTCTACTATCAGCGTGAACTGGCAGAGGTGGGTGGCCATCTTTTCCAACAGGCATTGAATGACATCAATAAAGCCATTGAATTAGAACCTGCAGAGCCCACATACTACGGCGAGAAAGCCTCCTTGCAGATACGTGTCGGCATGCATAAGGAAGCTATTGAGACTGCCCAACAGTTGATCCGCCTATCCCCCGAACTCTCTGACGGCTACCTTTTCCTCGGTCTTGCCCAATGTCTTACCAACCAAAAGGCGGAAGGTGCCAAGAACTTACAGAAAGCAAAAGAGATGGGGAATGAACAAGCCCAGTCGTTGATCGATAAATATGCAAAATAAAAGAATCCCCGACAAGATTATCGGGGATTTCTTTTTAGAATGGAAGCGGTCCGTCGTTGCCGTAACCAAAAGGTGACTGATCTGTACTAACGGAGTGGTCACCATTTACTTTACTTCCGAGTATCTCTCCCCCGTTATCATTAGCAGCCTGTTGCTTACGACTTCCCAATCGGCTGTCTTCTGGATTCTCGAAACGCGTGAACTCACCACGGAAGGTCAGCAGCACATCACCTGTCGCACCCTTACGGTGCTTGGCAATGATGATCTGTGCCATACCATGCAGGTCGCGGCCGTTATCATCCTGATAGATATGATAGTATTCCGGACGATGGACAAAGAGTACCATATCTGCATCTTGCTCGATGGCTCCCGACTCACGCAGGTCAGAGAGTTGCGGACGCTTACCCTCCAGTCCTTCACGGCTCTCCACACCACGATTCAACTGTGACAGGGCGATGATGGGGATATCCAACTCCTTTGCCAAGCCTTTCAGTGAACGGCTAATCGTCGATACCTCCTCCTGGCGACTGGAGAAGCGCATACCATTGGCATTCATCAACTGCAGGTAGTCTATCATGATGATCTTCACACCATGTTCACGTACTAAGCGTCGTGCCTTGGTACGGAGTTCAAAGACAGAGAGTCCTGGGGTGTCATCGATAAACAAAGGAGCACCCAACAGGTTATTGACGCGCTTGTCAAGACGGTCCCACTCATCAGGATGCAACTGTCCGTTCAGAATCTTGGAGCCCTGTATCTCACAGACATTGGAGATGAGACGGTTGACCAACTGTGTGTTACTCATTTCCAAAGAGAAGAAAGCCATCGGCACCTGATAGTCGGCAGCGATATTCTTTGCCATAGAGAGGGCAAAAGAGGTCTTACCCATCGCAGGACGACCTGCAACAATCACAAGGTCAGAAGGCTGCCATCCACTGGTGATATCATCCAGTTTATGATAGCCCGTAGGTACACCCGTCAGACCGTCCTTATTCGCTGCAGCCTTCTGGATGACATCCACTGCCATCTTGATGACAGGATCGATCTGCGTATAGTCCTTCTTCATGTTCTTCTGGGAGAGTTCGAAGAGAGAACCTTCCGCCTCCTGCATCAAGTCGTCGATGTCAATCGTCTCATCAAAGGCTTTTGTCTCAATGAAACTGGCATAGGATATCAACTGGCGGGCAAGGAATTTCTGGGCGATGATACGGGCATGATACTCGATATTCGCCGAAGAAGCCACCCGTGATGACAACTCTGTGACATAGGCAGGACCGCCAACATCCTCCAAGTCACCCTGCTTGGCAAGCTGCTCCGTCACCGTCCATACGTCGACAGGCTGCTCTTTCATCTCCAAGTCGCGGATGGCAGTATATACCTTCTGGTTACGAGGCTCATAGAAGCTCTCGGGATAGAGCATCTCACACACCACCGTATAGGCATCTTTATCTATCATCAACGCACCCAGCACGGCACGTTCTATCTCTGTTGCCTGCGGCTGGACATGGGCATATGTATTGTCTGTCGGAGTTGTCTTGCGCGTCCTGCGCTGGCTATTCTGTTCAGGCATTATTTTCTTGTTTTTTTTATTATAGTTACTATAGGTACTATAGTTCCTATAGGCACTATTTATAGTCACTATAGGTTATCACACTCTTTCAGCCAAAGCGCACTGGAGGCATCACTCGGCATGCGCCAGTCGCCACGGGGCGAGAGGCTGACACTACCCACCTTCGGGCCATCAGGCAGACAAGAGCGCTTAAACTGTTGATTGAAGAAACGGCGACAGAAAGTCGTTAACCATTTCTTAATAGTCTCCTTGTCGTATTTCTTCTTAAAGGCATGAGTAGCCAGGAAGAATATCTTGGAAGGACGGAACCCGAAACGGAGGAAATAATACAGGAAGAAGTCATGCAGTTCATAAGGTCCCACCAGGTCCTCCGTCTTCTGCTTGATATTACCCTCTTCGTCAGCAGGAGTCAGTTCCGGTGATATCGGCGTGTCAACGATATCGAGCAGTGTTTCCTTCTGTGCCTTATATGCAGGCTGTACTGCCACATAGCGGATCAGATACTGGATAAGGGTCTTGGGAATACCTGCATTGACTCCGTACATGGACATGTGGTCACCATTATAGGTAGCCCAGCCCAGTGCCAGTTCCGAGAGGTCACCGGTTCCTACCACCATCGCATTCAACTGGTTGGCAAGGTCCATCAGAATCTGCGTCCGTTCACGGGCCTGGGAGTTCTCATAGGTTGTGTCGTGCTTATTGATGTCATGACCGATATCCTCGAAGTGCTGCTTCACTGCCTTGGCGATAGACACTTCCATCTGTGAGATACCCAATGTCTGCATCAGGGAGGTGGCATTGTCATGCGTACGGTCTGTCGTTCCGAAGCCAGGCATGGTGACCCCCACAATACCCTTACGGTCAAGGCCCATCTTATCAAAGGTACGTACACATACCAGCAGGGCGAGTGTAGAGTCCAGACCACCGCTGATACCCACCACCACATGTTCGCAGTTGGTATGCAGCAGGCGCTTGGCAAGTCCTGCCGTCTGGATATTCAGGATTTCCTGACAGGTAGAAGCCATATCTTTCTCATTAGGGATGAAGGGATGAGGATTCACTGGACGCATCATCTGGAATATAGAAGGCTCTACCGTCTTGCAGTCGATGACCTGCGCCTTCGCAGCACGCTGGGCATTGATGAAGGTCGAGTTCGTATGACGCTCTGTACGCAACCGTTCTACGTCTATCTGAGTCACTTGCAACTGAGGCTGGAAGGAATAACGCTCCCCCTCAACCAGGAGACGACCGTTCTCAAAGACCATGGCATTACCGCCATAGACCACATCCTGTGTCGACTCTCCGAAACCGCAGGAGGAATAGACATAGCCGCTGATCGTACGGGCACTCTGCTGTGCCAGCAGCGAACGCAGGTACTGGTGCTTACCAAGTACCTCATCACTTGCCGAACAGTTCAAGATGATATCCGCACCAGCCATCGTCAAGTTATTGCTGGGTGGCAACGGTGCCCATACATCCTCACAGATCTCCACGCCGAACTTCACTCCTCCTGCTGTCTGGAACACCTTCGGATCGGCAGACATGGTGACATGTGTACCAGCCAAGTAGAGATCCGTAGGATTAAGGTCCTGTGCCGAGGCAAACCAACGCTTCTCATAGAACTCATTATAATTGGGCAGATAGGTCTTGGGAATTATTCCCAACAGGTTACCGCCCTGGATGACGGCAGCACAGTTGAGCAATAGTCCTCCTACCTGTACAGGCATTCCCACTACACAGATGATATTCAGTTTACGGGTGAAGTCGAGCAACATCATCAGGCCTTCCTCTGCCTTTGACAGCAAGAGCTGTTCCTTGAAAAGGTCCTGACAACTATAGCCTGTGATGGCTAATTCAGGAAAACAAATCAGTTCGACACCCTGTCCTTCTGCATTGGCGATCAGTTTCTCTATCTCAAGTACGTTGTACTCGACATCGGCAACTTTGACAGCAGGCACAGCGGCTGCAACGGTAATCAGTCCATGTTTCATATCATTTAATTTTTTAAGGTATCAATAAGGATGAGTCGCCATAGCTCAGGAAACGGAAGTCATGAGCCAGGGCGTAGTCATAGATGCGGTGCCAGTCACCATGGACGAAGGCACTCACCAACAGTAGCAGTGTCGACTGTGGCTGATGGAAGTTGGTCACAAGCATCTTGACGATATGATAGTCATAGCCTGGGACTATGATAATCTGCGTAGAGGAATGAAGTACTGAGAGATGACGACGATCCATCCAGTCGATGAGGTTCTGTATCGCCTTGACAGGAGTGACACATCTTCCATCATCCATCTTACATCTTCCATCATCATACGGCTCCCACTGGTTGACATGCAGTTCTTCTTCTGTCAGATTAGGATTCACCTCCAGTTTCAATCCCATATAATACAGACTCTCCAGTGTCCGCACACTGGTTGTTCCGACGGCAATAACCTGTGCGTCATAGGCAAGGAGTCGCTCCAAGGTATGGCGACGGACGGCAATGTACTCGGTATGCATCTCATGGCCGGCAATCTCCTCACTCTTCACAGGACGGAACGTACCGGCACCTACATGCAGCGTCAGTTCCTCCCGTTCTATGCCATGGGCATCAAGGTCGGCAAGTACCTTTTCCGTGAAATGCAGTCCTGCCGTAGGAGCCGCCACACTACCCTTAATCTTGGAATACACCGTCTGGTAGGTCGTCTTGTCACTCTCCTGCGTCTCACGGTTGAGATACGGCGGTATCGGCAGTTCACCCATCACGTCGATGATGTCGGCAAAGGATGCTCCTCCACTCCATTCGAAGTCGATGAGTTGGCTCGTACCGACCTCGCCCTTCCGCATAGCCTTAACGGTTATTGTTTCACGGTTATTGTTTATCGTCCTCACCAGCGTTCCCTCTTTCCATTTCTTCTGGTTACCCACCAGACAAAGCCAAGAGCAACGCTCACGGGTCTGGAACATCTGCTCATAGTCGGCAGGCTCTGCAGGCTCCAAAAGGAACACCTCTATCAGTGCCCCCGTCTCTTTACGGAAATGCAGGCGTGCCTGTATCACCTTGGTATTGTTGAACACCATCAAGGCATGGGACGGCAGGTGCTTGGGGAGGTTGTAGAACATATCCTCTCCTACCTCACCTTTATGATATATAAGCAGTTTCGAATGGTCACGCTGCGCCACCGGAAATTTAGCGATGCGCTCGTCCGACAACTCGTAACTATAGTCACTGATATGTATCTCTTTCGTATTCACGGATGCAAAGATAGTATTAAGTGTGCAAAATGCAAAAGAAAAGAGTCATTAAATTACAAATGTACGTCGAAGGCCGCCATGATGATGGCCGTCAGAAGGGTGAGTCCGAGGATGCAGATAGGTACATAGCAATGGCGGATGTCATACTTGGCAGGAACGGTGATACGACAATAGAGCCAATGGACGAACCAGCCTACAAAGCCGCCCCAAAGGAGTCCGACGGTGATATCGCCCGGATAGTGCACACCCAGGTAGAGACGGGTATAACAATTGACAAGTGAGTACCCCACCAAGAAGAAGGTGAGCATCCGCTGTCGCATCAGCAGGGAGAAGAAGATGGCGATGCTGAACGTGTTGGCAGCATGGGCAGAGAAGAATCCGTATTTTCCCCCACGATAGCCGTTCACCACATCGACCAAAGCCCCGATCTCCGGATCGTGGGTGGGTCGCCAACGAGCCACAAGCGGTTTCACAATACCGTCGTCAACGGCTCCGGCAAGCAGATAGCACAGTCCCGCTGCGGCAAGGATCAACACCACCTCGCGGACGTTCTTGTTAGACTTCAGTACGACATAGAAAAGTCCCAGGTATAAGGGTATCCATGTCTTTGCATTGGTCAGTGTCAAAATAAGGTAATCAAAGAACTGCGAGTCGCTGCCATTCACCAGCAACAGCAGTTGTTTGTCAAATTGTATAATCTCTTCCATATCGTCAAATTATTTCTATTTGTTTTGTCTCTATCCAGCCCTGTTTGCCGTCAGCCACACGAATCTCTTTCCAGCCATTCATCGAATTGTCGGTGATGGTCACATGGGTTCCCTCATGCAGGATGAAGAGGTCGGTACCGTTCTTCGACGGCGTACTCTTCACGGTGGCTGCCGTTGTCATGATAATAGCCCCCGTCCGATTTGTCAGTTTACGCTTCTGCTGATAAGCGAAGAGGTTGCTCAAGACAAAGACCACCAACAGGAAGAAAGCTCCGAAGAAGCCCGTCTTCCGCAACCACATACGGTCTGAGAACAGATACGCAAGGACCAGGATGATGGCAATGGCAAGAGCTATCAAGGCTGTCCGTGCCCATGCATCCACACTCATCAGGTTGACCAGTGAGTGATACCACGTAACGAAGAACATCTCAGACTCCGGCGTGATCTTGTCTATTGTCTTCGAACGTGCCATCTGCAGGTTGAAACGAATGTCTGCATCACCTGGAGAAAGCAATAGGGCACGCTCATAATTCAGGATTGCCTTGGTGATATTGTCCGTCCGGTAGTAGGCATTTCCCAGGTTATAATACAGGTCTGCACTCACCCCACCCTTTAACAATGCCTCATAGTCAGTAATAGCCTGTTGGTATTGTTCATGGACATAGGCACTGTCAGCTTCTGCCTTAGTGACAGCGTTCGCTGACAATGGCAGCATCAGTAGCATCAATATCACTGGTGACGCAGAACGATGGATATGTTTCTTGCCTTTAATGAAATCTTCTATTTTCATAATCGCGTTAATGGCAGCATCATATACCTTATTCATATTACCACTGGCATCGCCTGGGGCATATCGGGCATACTCACACTCGTCAAGGGCGCCGATAAACTGACTGACGGTATCGGTATCCACTCCGCGCTCCGTGAGCCGCTGACTGATATTGTCACGGGACAGGTCTGCCACAGGCATGTCGAGTTTGTCACCGACATAGCCCCACAAGGCACGCAGCACCTCATCATAGAACTCACTCTGCTTGCCGGCCTTGAGCAGTTTATTGGCAACGCGCAGACGACGGACTGCCACCTTGTTGGCACGCTTACCGCGCATCTTGCCGATATTGGCATTCTCCATCGCACGATGACGGAAGATGATGAAGAGGGAGACGAAGACGACTAACAAGACGACCAGACTGATCCAATAGAAGGAGGAGCCAAAGAAATAGTCATCGACAGCACGAAGACGTGTGTCTTCCATCTTGATATAACGGATATCCTTGTTCAACTGCTTTACCTCCTCACTGGTATAAGTCGCCACACTCGACGTGCCATCGCCTTTCGCCACATCCAGCGTAAAGGGCTGTGAGTGCAACGTCTTATAGGCATTGGTCTGCGTATCGAAATAAGTGAACTCCACAGGAGGAACCTCGTATTTACCCTGATGGCGGGGCACGACAAGGATGTCATAGATCATACTGCCCTCTATACCGTTGGTCGTGAGCTTCGTCTTATCCGTGATCTTCGCATCATACTGGTCAAAGTCCTTGGGCAGGTTGACGACAGGCTGTTTAATGAGTTTCAGATTACCCGTTCCACTGACAGTGACACGGAAGGTGACAGGGTCGTTCGCCTTGATCTCTTTCTTGTCTATTTCTGCAGAAAGACTGAACGTGCCTACCCCACCCGAGAAATTCGTAGGACGGGCAGGCAGTGGGTCAACCGTGATGGTCAGTCCCGGGGCAGCAATCTCCTTCTTGACCTCCATATAGCCAGAACCGCCATTGAAGAACGCCTCAAAGGGATCGATATTACGATTTTGCACCACCACCATTCCTTCGTACGTAATACTGGGGATCTCCAGTTTCCCCGTTGTCTGCGGGAACATCACATACTGTTGCCAGGTCACGGTACGATACGGACGACCGTTGAAAGTCTCCAACTTAAAACTCTTCTCCTGCGGCAGCGGTACCTCACGGGTGTAGAAGCTCTTCAAATCGGGCATCTTACCATTCAGGGAGGTCAGGTCCACAAGCGTATAGACCTTATAGGTCAGCAGGATAGGCTCCTGTTCATGGACATGAGTCTTATTGGCACTAACCTTGATAAAGAGGTCGCTACCGGAGATATGACTGCCTGCCGCACGCATCTGTCCACCACCCGGAGAACGCTGTCCACTATTATTCCCCTGTTGTGCCGTTCCTGAAACCTTGATATGCAACTCATTGGAGTTCATTGATTTTCCATTGACTGTGGCATGAGCGGCAGGAATAGTGAACGAGCCATTCTTGGTCGCAGAGAGGATATAGGTATAGGTAACAGATGTGGAACTTGAGGTATGACCATTCACCATCTGGAAAGATGATTGCGTAGACGTGCTGGGTCCCATGAGAACCTCAAAGGCATCAGGAATATTCCCTGCACGGAAGCCACTGACATCATCCGTATTAACTGTATAGGTCAGTCGGAACTGCTCCCCTACCGCCACTTGTGCAGGAGCCTTTCCTGTGATCTGCTGTGCCCAGCAAATGATAAATGAAACATTTAACAGTAAAAGTATTATTAGTCGTCTCATCAATGCTCTAAACTCTAAACTTTAAACTATAAACTATACTATCACCAGTTCTTCTGCAATTTCCGCGTCTGCTTCTGATGCTGGGCCTTCTTAATACGCTCTTGGGTATTCTTCTCCTCCTGCATTGCGGCATTCAACAACTGCTCGGCATTCTCCTTGCTCATCTGCGGCTTGTCCTGCTGCTGTTGTTTCTCTTGCTGTTTCTGCTGGTCTTGCTTCTCCTGGTCTTTGTTTTTGTCTTGCTTATCTTTATTTTCCTTGTTATCTTTGTTCTGTTGCTGATTCTGCTTGTCCTGATTCTGTTGCTGTTGCTGCTGCTGACGCTTACAGAGTTCCAGGTTATAGCGTGTCTCATCATCGTTCGGGTTGTTGCGCAATGCCTCCTTATAGGCTTCTATCGCCTCTCCGAACATCTGATGTCCCTGACAGATAACCCCGATGTTATGGTATATCCATGACTTCCGTCTGGCATTGGTCTCCAGTTTCGCTGCAGACTGGAACTGTTCGATGGCGGCAGAGTCTTTCTTCTGCGCCAGCAGGGCATTACCCAGGTTATAGACAGCCTGCGGATTCTTGCCATTCTTCTCCATCGCCTTCCGATAGTCCACCTCTGCCTCCGCATACTTCCCTGCACGATACTGTTTGTTGCCATGACGGATATAATCACGGTCGGTCTGGGCATAAACGGACATCGTCATCATCAGTAACAGCACCGTCATCGTCTTCTTGCGACTGAACAGATGGAGGTTCTTCAGATGCGGATTTTTGATTTCCATAATACATATCTCAGCTATCAGGAGCAGGAGGACAAGGATACATACTGCCTGGAACTGTTCATCATAGTCACTATACACTGTACTGGAGATTTCCTTCTTTGCCAGTTTGTCGAGTTCATGGTTCAACTGCTCCTGGGCATTGCTGTTGTTCTCCACATGGATATAGGCACCGCCACCAGCTTCAGCAACTTGCTTACACATCTCCTCGTTGAGTGCCGACATAACGGTCTCGCCAATATTGTCCTTCATATAGTCACCCGTCCCAGGAACAGGAATCGGGGATCCTTTGGTAGAGCCGATGCCAAGGACATAGACACGCATGCCCTTCTCCTTGGCTTCCTGGGCAGCCTCCAAGGCTCCACCCTCATGGTCTTCACCATCGGTAATCACAATGATGGCCTTCCCCACTCCTTCTTCCTGTGTGAAACTATGTGTCGCCATGTTCACAGCTGCAGCGATATCCGTACCCTGCGTCTCTATCATGGAAGGCTCGATGCTGGAAAGGAACATCTTTGCCGATACGAAATCACTGGTAATCGGCAACTGTACAAAGGCATCCCCTGCAAAGACGATGAGTCCAATCTTGTCGTTCGTGAAATGGTCCACTAAGTTCTCCACCATCATCTTAGCACGGTCGAGACGACTGGGTGCCACATCCTCGGCAAGCATCGAGTTACTGATATCCAAGGCAATGACGGTCTCGATACCTGTCCGTTTCTCATGACTGATCTTCGTTCCCATCTGAGGACGAGCCAGTACCACGATCAACAAGGCGAGCGCTGTCAGTAAGAGACAGAACTTCACCAAGGGACGGAAGCGGGATACGTCAGGCATCAGTTGGCGTACCAGCTCCATATCCCCGAAGCGACGGAGTTGTTTACGCTGACGGATGACCATCCACCAACGGATCAATGCCAATACGGGAATCAGCACCAGTGCATACAGATATATAGGGTCTTCGAATCGAAACATCGAGTATATTTACTATTTGACTATTTACTATTTGACTATTTAACCATTAACTATCTCGTTTACGGCAGCTTACGGAATATCGTTATCCGCAGCAGGATTTCTAAAAGCAGCAACAGGACGGCAGCAATGGCAAAAGGCTGATAGGCCTCATATTTCTTGCTGTAGGTCTTGACACTCAACTTGGTTTTCTCCAGTTTGTCAATCTCCTTATAGATATTCTGAAGTTCCTTGTTATTGGTGGCGCGGTAGAAGTCACCATCCGTCGCCGCCGCTATCTCACTCAATGTCTTGGTGTCTATCTCCACTGGGATATTCACATATTGGACACCACCTGCCACCACCATTGGATAAGGAGCTACCTTGTTGGTGCCCACACCGATGGTATAGACACGGATACCAAGACTCTTGGCAATCTCCGCAGCAGTCATGGGCGAGAGGTCACCACGGTTGTTACTGCCGTCCGTCAACAGGATGACGACCTTGCTCTTCGCCTTGGAATCCTTCAGACGGCTCACCGCATTGGCAAGTCCCATACCGATGGCTGTACCATCCTGTATCAGTCCCCGAGTGGCAATGTCCGGACGGACACTCTGCAAGAGATTCAGCAACGAGGCATGATCGGTGGTCATCGGACACTGGGTGAACGCCTCTCCGGCAAAGATCGTCAGACCGATATTGTCATTAGGTCGTCCGGCTATGAACTCTGCCGCCACCTGCTTGGCAGCCTCAATACGGTTAGGACGCAAGTCCTCGGCAAGCATAGAGCCGGAAACGTCCATCGCCAACATGATATCGATACCCTCCACCGACTTGTTATTCCACGAATTACGGGTCTGGGGACGTGCCAGTATCAATACCAATAGTATAAAGGTGGCGATGCGCAAAATCAACTGTAATGGCATGAGCGTCACCTTCCAACTACGGGGAGCGAAACGATAAGCCTTCGTATCACTCATCCGCATGGTCGGTTCAGTCTTCTTCCTGTACATCAGATACCATATTAAATAAGGTACCAGCAACAGCAGGAGAAACAGATATTCTTTATTCGCAAATTCCATTGTTCTTTCCTTATTTTACATAACGCCCATGAGAATCATCAACCGGTATACGACAAATCCCAAGAGGACGAGACAGACAACGGCAATACCGCCGATAGACCATTTCAAGATCCGACGGGTCTTCAACGAACGCTGGTCGGCCTCGGAGAGCTGTGGCTTCTCTTCCTCCACCACCTGCAACTCCTGTTTGGTTTGATTGATAAACTCAATAG
This sequence comes from Prevotella sp., assembly GCA_017645645.1. Taxonomy (GTDB): domain Bacteria; phylum Bacteroidota; class Bacteroidia; order Bacteroidales; family Bacteroidaceae; genus Prevotella. The sequence goes on from JAGCOB010000027.1 coordinate 22,247, forward strand.
CATTGACCAGGTTCATGTCATTCTCATTGATGAGCGTAGAATACTTGGCGAACTTCACCAGGTCGGCGGTCGTGAAGAGCTGGCGCAATTCGTCCAATGACTTCTGGTCACCATTCTGCATCAGTCGCTCGATAATCTCGGAACTGGTCATCTCCATGGCAGAGAACTTATACCGCTCCTCGATATAACGGCGCAGCGTGTCTGTCAACTTGGTATAGTATTCCTTCTGGTTCTCCGAGGCAACCATCTTGTCGGCCTTGATCTGCTCGATCTCCTTCATGGCCTTCTGGTGTGGCAGCAGTCTCTTGACCAGTTTGAAACTCTTAATCAGCGGTTTGTTGTCACGTAAGCGGACATACAGATAACCTGCCGCACCCAGTAGGAGCAACATCAGCACACTCAACCAGAACACCATCGACCAGTCACTCCACAGGAAGGGATTGTTCTGGACATCTTTCGGACCGAAGTACTGATTCATCTTCGTCGTGTCGACTTCCACCTCCAGTACTTTCAGTGCAAGACTCTTGCTCTGGTATTCCTTGCCGTCGACCTTCACTTTGAAGGGGGGAAGATAATATAGCTTGCCGTCAAACGATGTCAGCGTATAGACACGCGACAGGCGCTGATGTCCATTGTCAATCTCCTCGATCTGCTCCTTGCCGACATCCAGCACTTCCACGCCCGCCACCAATGTATCCCGGGACTTGAAGGAAGGGAAGACCACCTTGGCATTGGCAGGAGCCGTAGCAGTCAGGGTGACATGTGCCTGCTGGCCAATCAGCATCTGGATAGAGTCGATGTTTGCCTCCACCCCCACCTGTGCCGTCATGGTGACAACAGTATATACAAGACTTATCAGTAATAGGATTCGTTTCATCTAACTACGTTGTTTAAAGAGCATCAGCAAATGCTTCACGAAATCATCGTTGGTGGCAATACTGATCATATCCACATTACTCTTATTCATCGTCTCACGGAGTTGTTGCTGACGATTCATCCAATAGTGCTCATGGGCCTGGCGAAGGCGTTTGCTGCTGGTGTCGATATACTGTTCATAGCCCGTCTCGGCATCCACCACACGCATCAGTCCCACATCAGGCAGTTCTTTGGCACGCCGGTCATAGACCTGAACGGCAACCACGTCATGCTTCCTGTTGCAGATCTGCATCGGCTGTAGGAAATCCTGCTGGACATAGAAGTCACTCAGGAGGAAAGCGGTACAGCGCCGTTTGGCAACACTCGTCAGGAACTCCAGAGCCTGTCGCACATCCGTCCGCTTACTTTCCGGCTTGAAATCCAGCATCTCACGGATAATATATAGGATGTGCTTGCGACCTTTCTTCGGAGGAATATACTTCTCGATATGGTCCGAGAAGAACACCACCCCGATCTTGTCGTTGTTCTGAATGGCACTGAAAGCAATGGTAGCGGCAATCTCCGTCACCATGTCACGCTTCATCTGCTTCTGCGTACCGAAGTCCAGAGAGCCGCTGACATCGATGAGCAGCATCACTGTCAGTTCACGCTCCTCTTCGAACACCTTCACATAAGGACGATGGAAGCGTGCCGTCACATTCCAGTCGATATCACGCACATCATCCCCGTACTGATATTCGCGGACTTCGCTGAAAGCCATACCACGCCCTTTGAAGGCAGAATGATACTGACCTGCAAAGACGTTGGCACTCAATCCGCGTGCCTTGATCTCTATCTTCCGAACTTTCTTAAGTAACTCTGCAGTCTCCATCAAGGCACTTCTACCTTATTGATAATCTTCGAGACAATCTCCTCACTGGTCACATTACTTGCCTCAGCCTCATAGGTCAGTCCGATACGGTGGCGCAGCACATCATGGGCAACGGCACGTACATCCTCTGGTACCACATAGCCACGACGCTTGATGAAGGCATAGGCACGGGCTGCCTTGGCGAGATTGATAGAAGCACGGGGACTACCACCAAAGGAGATCATGTCCTTCATATCCTTCAGACCATAACGGTCGGGATAACGGGTCGCAAAGACGATATCTGCAATATACTGTTCGATCTTCTCGTCGATATACACCTCACGGACGACGGCACGGGCATTCAGGATCTCCTGTGCCGTGGTGACCGGTGTCACCTCAGGCAAAGCACCCGCTATATTCTCACGGATGATACGCTTCTCCTCCTCCAGGGTTGGATAGTCGATGACCACCTTCAGCATGAAACGGTCCATCTGTGCCTCAGGCAACGGATAGGTGCCTTCTTGCTCGATGGGGTTCTGGGTAGCCATCACCAGGAACGGCGACGGAAGGTCAAAAGTCTCCTTGCCTATCGTTACCTGCTTCTCCTGCATCGCCTCCAGCAGTGCACTCTGCACCTTGGCCGGAGCACGGTTGATTTCATCCGCCAACACGAAATTGGCAAACACAGGACCTTGCTTGACCTGGAAACGCTCGTCCTTCTGAGAATAGATCATCGTACCAGTCACGTCAGCCGGCAATAAATCGGGCGTAAACTGAATACGACTATACGATGCGTCAATCAGTTGGGCAAGGGTTTTGATAGCCAAGGTCTTTGCCAGACCAGGCACACCTTCCAACAGGATATTACCATCACTCAGCAGTCCGATCAACAACGAATCCACCAAGTGCTTCTGCCCTACGATCACACGGTCCATACCCGTGACCAGGTTGGTCACGAAACCGCTTTGCTGTTCTATCCGGATATTCAACTCACGGATATCAATAGATTCTGCCATAATTCTCTATAATATTATAATAAAAGTCACACAAGTTCATAAATACCCGATGGTGTCGTTCTCTTGAGCACCTCCATCTTGACGTCTACACCTACGATGATGCCGTAGTCACGGAGGACACTCTCCACTGTCTTACGTGCCAGTTCCGGATGGTTGTTCTCCTCACTTAGATGACAGAGCCAGACATAGCGCATGTTCTCCGTCATATTCTCCACCAGGGCTAGTCCACAGGAGCGGTTGCTCAGGTGACCTGTCTGCGAGAGGATACGTCCTTTGAGAAAGTCAGGATACGGACCGCTGGTCACCATCTCCTCATCATGGTTGGCCTCTATCACGAGGTAGTTGGCTTTCGAGATATAGGGTTTCATCTCGTCAGTGACACAACCGGCATCCGTAATGATGCAGAAGGAGACGCCCTCTGCCTCTATCATATAGCCGACATTATCACTGCTGTCGTGGGGAACATTGAAAGGAGTGACCAGAAAGTCTCCTATCTGGACAGCCTTTCCTTTCTCCAGATATTTTATCAACCCTGACGGGACTTTCTGTTGGACGCAATAGTTTCGGTTGATGCCATCATGCACTTTCTCCGTCGCATAGACAGGGACTTGGTATTCATTACTATAAGAACCCACTGACTTGATATGGTCTGCATGGTCATGTGTAATAAGCACATGATGTACCTGCGACATATTAAGTCCGTAATCCTTAAAGTCTTTTTTCAGGCCTCTCAATCCTACTCCGATATCTATCAAAAGTCCATCCGTCGGTGTCATCAGCATATAGCAATTACCACTACTGCCGCTTCCAAAGGATATAAATTTCAACATTTTAGTTAATATTTTGTGCAAAAGTAATAAAAAGTTAGGAGTTTTCCGTATCTTTGCAATGTTTTTTGAATTAATTTAAACTTATGAAATATTACTTACTTTCCATCATGCTGTTTCTGTTGGCTGGCTGCCAACTTCATGACGACAATAGTCCTAATGCCGTCGACAAGCCTCTCAACGCTTGGGCTGAGGCGTATTTCACGTTCAATTATGAGGATGCTTTGGAGTATATGACTCCAGAGAGTGAGAAATGGATCCGTTTTGCCGCCACGAACATCACAGAGAAAGACATTGACTTCATCAAAGGACAGAACAACGTGGTGAAGATAGAGATTCTCGACCGCCAGATTACGGCAGACACTACCTGTGTATCACGGATTCGTGTCTCCGACTTCGTCCAGTTAGGGTTTGTAGGTCAAGACAGCAAAGTTGTCGACAAGGCAGAATTCCAGATACCATTGGTGAAGCGCGACGGCAAATGGCTCGTCAGAATGGAAGGCCAACTGCAAAGTGGAAAGCAAAGTCGCGACTAAGTCTCGGATGGACAATGGGATAATGCTCATCCCCTTCCTGATAGGCTGGATTAATGGCTTTCATACCCATGTCAAAGCGTAGGATGAAGTAATCAAAGTTAAAGCGGAAGCCCAGACCATAACTGACAGCAAGCTGTTTCCAGAATTCAGAGAATTTAAACTGTCCGCCAGGCTGTTCATCGTAACTGCGTAAAGTCCATATATTACCAGCGTCCACAAACAAGGCGAGTCCCAGTTTCCAGAACAGATGGGCGCGATACTCCATGTTGAGGTCTAGTTTCATATCACCCGTCTGATTGATGAAGTCTATACGTCCGTCCTTGCTGATATACTTTCCTGGTCCCAGACTTCTGACACTCCATCCTCTCACACTGTTGGCTCCTCCAGAGAAATAACGTTTCTCAAAAGGAAGGATGGTACTGTTACCATAAGGATAGGCAATTCCCAAGCCGGCATGGAACACTAGGTGATTATGATAATTGAACTTGATGTTACGTGTCAGGTCAATATCTGCCTTCACATATTGCGCATAGGCAATATCCAGGAAAGTATACTGTCCTTCCTCATTCTTATGGAAGCCGAATGTCCTTGCCGCCAGTCCCAACAGGTTACCTGACGTCTCCGCATTCGCCTTGATGGCTATGATACCGTTATTATAGATATACCCCACACCAAACTTCATGATAAACAGATTCTCGTAGTTATACCGCAGGATGGCATTACGACTACTGGTATCGTCCAGGTACTCCCTTTTAAAGGTCTCACTGATCCATGGCATGGAGATATAGTTCAAGTCCAACAGGTCGATGCGGTAATGGTCATGATGATTGGGGTTGTCCCATTTATAACGCCACCCCACAGAGAAGACGCGTCGATGGAACTCGGGACGGTTCTGCAGGTCATAGAGTAACGACACCTCACTGGTTGCATTGGTACGACGCTGGAAACCGGAAGGCAGGAACGGAGCGATGAAACGGGGGAAGGTCAGTTTTGTTTCCAGACTGTATTCCAGGAAGTTATGATTCGAATAGCCCTCCAGTCCCTTGATGGCCTCATAGGCACCACGCAGCTCTATCGACAGGTTTTCCGAGCCTTTGAACAAGTTTCTGTTCTGGTAAGTCAACGAAAGGGCAAAACCCAGGTCACCTGCCGTATTGGTTCCTTCTGGCTGGAAAGAGATCGTCGACGGCTTGTTGGTACTGACCTGTATCTGACAATCCAGCAGACTGGAGTCTGGCTTTTCCTCCCAGGAGATATTGGTATAGCGCACAGCACCTAGTCTGCCAAAATGGTTATAGGTATTCTGCAGGTCCTCTGCGGAATAGTATCCGTTCTCCCTGATAAAGGTGTTCCTGTGTAACACTCCTTGCCGCAAATGAATCACCGAGTCCTCGGGGTCACCGCTTGAATAACGTATATCCCTCACCAGATAACGCTGATGCGGAAATTCCATGCCGTCCCTGTCACGCTGTTGGCGGAGCACCAGTACGATGTCTATCTCGTGAGAGCCTGCCACGGAGTCTGCCTGATAGGTAATAAATTCCTTGTTGAATCGGTAATAGCCCTGATTATTGAGAATACGGGTGATACGCTTACGCTCCGTATCCAGGTTCTCCACACTGAAGCGCATCCCGCTCTTCAATCCCCTGTTCTCCTCCTTATCCATGTGTAACAGGTCCGCTATCAGCGAGTCGTGAATCACATAGTCCACATGACGGATGGAATAGGAAGGACCTGGATGCAACAGGTAGGTGACATCCACCCTTTTGTCCCTGGTCTTTGTCATAGCATCCACACTGGCCCTCAGAAAGCCCATGTTCACCAGTTGCATCTGCATGTCTTCCATAGACTTACGGGTACTCATGGAGTCATAGAGCACTGGTGCCTCACCGATAGACCTTAACATACGATTAAGCCATTTCGTGGAATCTCTTCCCGACAGGGAATAGGTGGCAAGCGGTACCTTCATGGCAGAAAACCAACGGGAGTTCCCATGCTGACGGGCATAGGCTTTCATGTCAGAAGGATCAACACCCTTCGTCTTGGGGGCACACTTGACTGATACCTTGTTCAGCAAATACTCTCCTTCAGGGACATATTTCGTCTCTGAACAGGCACAAAAAAGCAGTACCGCCAATATATATAAGGAATGTCTTAGTCGCATTTTGTTTTGCAAAGGTACAAAATAATTGAGAATTGACAATCGATATGGATAATTATTCTTATCTTTGCATCAAATTTAATGTCATGATCAGTAAAAACCAAATCAAACTCATCCGTTCTTTGGAACTGAAGAAGAACAGAAAACGGGAAGGACTCTTTGTGGCAGAGGGTCCGAAAGTAGTGGGCGACCTCCAACAGGCAGGCTATCACACAAAGATGCTCTTCTCCACTGTCGCCCGTCCTGACGCAGAACTTATCACAGAAGACGAACTGCATAAGATCAGTTTCCTGCAACATCCCCAGGAAGTCCTTGCCGTCTTCGAAATCCCCCCAACTCTCAACTCTCAACTCTCCACTCTCCACTCTCAACTCTCCCTCGCCCTCGATGGTGTACAGGATCCTGGCAATCTTGGTACGATCATCCGTATTGCCGACTGGTTTGGCATTTCCACCATCTACTGTTCCTTGGACACAGCGGATGCCTACAACCCCAAGGTGGTTCAGGCAACGATGGGTAGTCTTGCCCACGTACAGGTCATCTATACTGATTTGTTGGGATTTTTCAAAACACTGCCACCCTCCTATCCTATCTATGGCACGTTACTGGACGGAGAGAATATCTATGAACAGGAACTGACTAGCGAAGGTATTATCGTGATGGGAAACGAAGGAAACGGCATCTCTGCTGCCGTACGTGAACATATCACCAAACGACTGCTCATCCCCGATTTCCATACAGACGGGTTGAGGGCTGAAAGCCTCAACGTCGCCATCGCCACAGCCATCACCTGCTCGGAGTTCCGTCGCAGGACATAAAAAAAAGGGATCCCATCTTCACAGACAGCATCCCCTCGAGGAAAATGATAAATATAGATTAAATTCTAGTTGTGTTTTGCAAAGTTAAGAAGTTTTCTTGAAATAACAATATTTTTATCTAAATTTCTTCGACAATTTAACATACTTTTCCTTTGTTAAAGACTTTAAGTGCCTCATAGATTCGCTGTACGGGAAGTCCCATCACATTAAAATAACTGCCGTTCATCCCTGTTACACCAATATATCCTATCCATTCCTGGATACCATAGGCACCTGCCTTGTCGAAAGGACGATAATGAGTAATATAGTAACAGATCTCCTCATCAGTCAGTGTCTTGAAGGTGACATCCGTCTCTACAGAGAAACAAACCTGACGCTCCCTGGTGGTCAGACAGACGCCCGTAATGACCTGGTGCGTCTTGCCGCTGAGTGCATGTAGCATCCTTCGAGCGTCTTCTTCATCTACTGGTTTGCCCATCACTTCCTCCCCCAATACGACAATGGTGTCTGCCGTGATAATCAACTCGTCGTCAGCCATCGTCACTTGATAGGCATCCGCCTTTTTCTTGGAGATATAACCAGCAATCTCCCTCGTCGGAAAGCCATGAGGAAAACTTTCATCAACATCATCTAATACCCTGACTTCAAAGGGAATATCCAACCCTCCAAGAAGTTCTTTCCTCCTTGGAGAGTTACTTGCCAACACGATCTTCCATCTCACCTCTTCCATCTTACATCACCATCCAAAAGCCCTTTCATCGTTCAGCCATTTATCCTGCGCCTTCAGGGTCTGTTTTATCACATCACGACCACAACCATAGCCTCCTTTACAGTTACTCACATAGAGACTCACCGCCTTCACTTCGCTACAGGCATCCTTGGGACATACCGGGCACCCTACCCTCCGCATGATTTCCAGGTCAGGGATGTCATCCCCCATGAACATCACCTCCTCATCCTGGAGTTGGTGTTTGGCAAGAAACTCCTCATAGGTCTTGATCTTCACGGCGGCACCCAGATAGATATCCTTCATGCCCAAACCTTCATAGCGGTGACGGACAGCCTCTATCTTACAACCGCTGATGATGGCGATATGCAGGCCCATCTTCATGGCGAGTTGGATGGCATAGCCGTCCTTGATATTCACGGTACGCAGAGGTGTTCCGTCCTCGGCAAGGGCTATCGTTTCCGCACTCAGCACACCGTCCAGGTCGAAGACGATGGCACGTATTTTCTGTAAATCGTAGTTAATCATATTTTCTTGGCTTTTTGATGGATATGCTGCGATATCTTTTCGTAAAGATCTTTCATAACGGGATCATCGTTTAACAGTTGTGCCTGATGGTGGATGACATTCTCGTCATATCTGACAGCAGGACCCGTCTGTGCCTCCAGGGGATGCAACTGGTGTACTTTCCTTGCCGTCTCGTCAACCAGCGGTAGCATCACGTCGAAGTTCATGCCGTGCTGTTCCAGTATCTCCGCTGCCATCGCATAGCAGTGGTTGGCGAAGTTACAGGCGAAGACAGCGGCCAGATGCAGATACTGACGATCAGCACTCGACAGTTCATAGACACGCCCTGTAATGCTCTCTGCCAACTGCCTAATGGTCTGCATCGACTGGTCGTCAGAGGCTTCGACAAAGACAGGAATCTCCGAAAAGTCCACCTGACGCTCCTTTGAGAAGGTCTGCATGGGATAGAACACACCATAATGACGTGCCTTCCCTTGAAACAGTCCCAGGGGCATCGAACCGGCAGTATGCATGAACACCTGCGACTCCCTGCCCTTTGTCACTGCCGCAATGACCTCCGCCAGTACGGAGTCCTTCACTGCGATGACAAAGGTGTCAGCCTCCATCGGCAGTCCCTCAAGTGTCCGGCTGTTCACCATCACTACCTCATGACCTGCCGCCGCCAATGCTGGCTCCAGATTTGTGGCGAGACGCCCCGTGCCTATCAGTACTATTCTCATCCTGTCGTTATTTCGATAGTCGTTATCACGTTATACCGACATTCCGGCATTCCGGCATTCCGGTATAACGCTAAAATTTATTCAAATGCACATTCTCCCACTTGAGTTTCTCCTCGTTCTGGGGCTTGCGCTCGTCAGCTTTATGACCGATGGCGAGGATGCAGAGACACGACAGGTTCTCGGGGATGTCAAGTACACCCTGAATCACCGTATCGGCACTCGTCCCGTCACTCAGTCCGCGTCCGCGCATCTGTATCCAGCACGAGCCCAGTCCCAACGCCTCTGCCTGGTACTGCATCGAGATGGCGGCAATAGAACCGTCTTCCACCCAACAGTCGTTCTGCATCGGATCGCCTAATACGACGATGGCAAGGGGGGCACCCTTCAGGAACTGTCCGCCCATGTCCTTGGCATCCGACAATTTCTCCAGGTCCATCTTGTCGTCCACGACTACAAACTGCCACGCACGCTGTCCCTTCGAGGTCGGAGACATCAGTCCTGCACGGAGTATCATCTTCACGTCTTCACCATCTATCTCCTCTTCCGTGAACTTACGGTGAGAGCGGCGCATCTGTACTAATTCCTTGAATTCCATCGTTGTTTTTTTACTTTATACGAGTGAGCGTGACAGCCATATCATCATCAGACAAGTCAAGTGTGGTATACGTAATCTTGTCAATATTAAATTCGTTTACTTCATCAACGGAGCTGAGGTACTTGGATTTCGCATTCTCCATGGCCCCTCTCATGTTGTTAATGATGGTTCCCTCGCGTTCCGGATCGTCCTTGAACGAAGCCTTAAGTGCCTCACTCCATTGAATCTCAACAAAATCAATATCACACTCCTTATTATTGAGGTATAACGTCAAATCTTTCCCATCCACGACGTAGGTTCCCTTGACGACGAAAGAAAAAGTCAGGACACCCAGTTCTTTGCTTTCGGTGGTTGTCTGAAGTTCATAAATTGCGGTCTTGTCAGCATTAAAGGTCATAATCAAGTTAGCTTTTTCTCCATCAACCTCCATGGGATACTTCCATCTGCCAATAAGGCTCTGCGCTTGAATGGTAAGGGCTGCTATAAGCAGCATGGTTACGGTTACTAATTTCTTCATTGTTTTTTTACTTTTTGGTTAATAATATTATTTCGGTGGCAAAGATACTACTATTTTCATCAACTACCAAATTTCAGCACCCCAAACGTGCTCGTTTTCAGCACTAAACTTTTCAATTTAACATTCCAATGCCTTTTACGCTTCGTTCCGATATCTGTTTAGGGGGTAAAGGAATGCCTCCCATAGGGGTATAGGAGGCATTGGAACGAGGTGAAGGAGGCATTAGCACAAGTGATAAAAGGCATC
>JAGCOB010000028.1 GCA_017645645.1 Prevotella sp.
TAATTTGTAATTAGTATGATTGCGTCTTCTTGGTTCGAACTATAGCACATCTTGTAACGCGCTGATATTAAACCATATAGAAAATACTCGAATTTAATAGAATTAAATGGATTTTGCGCGAAGTAGGGCAGTAATCCCGACTGAAGAAAAGCCTGACTGATGGATTTTCAGTCAGGCTTTTTTCATGTCAGTGTATTAATATCCAGTTTCTTATTAAGGCGGCTCTTGGTGCTGCGGATTAATTATCCGGATCGCCTAAGTAGTGATACTCCGTAACATTGGGGTTCTCACCGACATACTCATCCTGTGGTGCGGGGTCGATGAGGCGTTTCTTGTTATAGTTCTTGAAGGTGCTGACGAACATGATAATGTCACTGTATTTCACGGTAGGGATGACGGTATTGAAGATGCCGACACCCACCCGGATACCCTCAGCACTTAAATTGTTGCGAAGGCGAGCCGTAGAATAGAAACTGTGATGATAGATCTCCAGTTTGTTGTACTTGTCGAATGCCTCCATCGCATCTTTGTCGTTGATAGTAGTGTCAGCCTCTGTGAAGATGCGGGAGACATTTGCTACAGCATCGTCAATGGCATCACCCTTGATGCTGTCGTTGTCCTGGATGCACTCACGGATATTGTCCATCATCTCCCGCTCCATCTTCTCATTAGAAGGAACGGTGATAACAGCAATCACGAAGAGAACGGCAAAGAACACAAGGAGAATGATGATCTTTCCCAGGCAACTGTGATAGAACTCCTGGGGGAGTGATTGTTTTGTACGATATGAATTTCTTGAGTCCTGTTCCATAATGATATTGTTTAATAGTTGTATTATGACTTGTTATGTATCAGATTCATAAATTCCTGTCTGGTCTTGGCTTGGTTGAAGGCACCGCTGAAGTCACTGGTCGTAGTAATGGCATTCTGCTTTTCGACACCACGCATCTGCATACACATATGGCGGGCCTCTACGACAACCATGACACCCAACGGGTGCAGTGTCTGTTCAATACATTCCTTGATCTGCAGCGTCATGCGCTCCTGTACCTGTAGGCGATGTGAATAGATGTCAACCACACGGGCAATCTTTGACAGACCGGTGATATAACCGTTAGGGATATAGGCTACATGCGCCTTCCCGTAGAAAGGTATCATGTGATGTTCACATAGCGAGAAGAAATCAATGTCTTTGACAATGACCATCTGACTATAGTCTTCCTTGAAGAGGGCCTCCTTCAGAACCTGGTGCGCATCCATCGCATAGCCACGGGTCAGTACTTGCATGGCCTTGGCGACACGCATGGGAGTCTTCAACAGTCCTTCCCTGTCAACATCCTCGCCAAGCAGTTTCAGGATATCCTTATAATGGGCGGCGAGTTCGTCAAGTCCTTCTCTGTATTCTGTTTCTGGATTCATTAATACTGTACGGTTATTTTTCCTTTGACGACAGATGCCTGCTTGTAGCCCATCTTCTGGAGATTCACCATCATCTGGTGGGCTTCCTCATAGGTGCGGTAGTTACCCACACGACAGATCCATCGCGGTGAGTAGAAATGGACATAGACGGGAACGTTGGCATAGTGTGACTTGATATTATTACGGATCTGCTCAGCCATCTGACGGTCTTTGCGGGAGTTACCTCCTGCAAAAGCCTGAACGCGGTACCCCATGACCTTATGCGTGTTGGTTGCCGTAGTGGTTGTCGTGACGGCATCGTCCTCCGTCCTTGCCTCTCCGGTCTGGGCAGTTTCCTTATTGGTCTGCCCTTTGTCCTTCGAAGGTTCCGTCTGCTTTTTGTTGTCGTTTGGCTTTTGGGGTTGTTGCACACCAGTTGCCTGAGGGTCGTTCACCAGTTGTTCAATATCATCACTTTGATGAATAGTCACCGTGCCTTTTCCCTCCACCTTCTTCTGAACGCGTTCAGTAAAAGTCTGTGCATTGGCATGAACCATCATGCCAACACACAGAATGAATGTGACTGTCCAACGGTCACGACGAAGGGATATATACTTCATGATGCGGATTATTTCCAAGCGTCGATGATTCCCTTGAAGTCGGCAGCCTTCAGAGAAGCACCACCGATCAGACCACCGTCGATGTCAGGTTTGGCGAACAACTCGGGAGCGTTGCTTGCCTTGCAAGAACCGCCATAGAGGATGGTGGTGTCGTCGGCAACAGCCTTGCCATATTTGTCGGCAATGATGGAACGGATGTAAGCGTGGATCTCCTCAGCCTGCTCGGCAGTAGCGGTCTTGCCGGTACCGATAGCCCAGATAGGCTCGTAGGCAATGATGATCTTACGGAAGTCCTCCTCAGAGAGGTTGAAGACGCTGCCCTCGAGTTCTGCCTTTACAACTTCGTTCTGCTTGCCAGCCTCACGCTCTTCCAGGCTTTCACCAATACAGAAGATCACCTTCAGATCATTCTTCTGGGCGAGCAACACCTTCTCCTTCAGGATCTCAGGAGTCTCCTTGTAATACTCACGACGCTCAGAGTGACCGAGAATGACATACTGTGCACCTGTGCTCTTCACCATCTCTGCAGAAACCTCACCCGTGAAGGCACCCTTCTCCTTGTCAGCGCAGTTCTCGGCACCCAGACCGATGATGTCCTGATCAAGGAACTGTGCGATAGAAGCGAGGTGGATAAACGGAGTGCAGATGACTACACCACAGTTAGGCTTGTCAGCCTTCAAAGTCTCGTTGAGCTCCTTTGCCAGAGCGATACCATCCTGGAGATTCATGTTCATCTTCCAGTTTCCTGCTACAATTTTCTTTCTCATGTTTTTACGTTTTAAAATTTGATATAACTTAATTGATTTTTCATTTTTCTTTATCCAGTTCGACCAAGCCCACAGACGGTCGGCAATGGTCAACAATACCAGCGGCAGCACATACCATAGGAGAATCACCAGGATCTTTTTAGGCACGGAGTCCTCAGGTATCTTTCCTGTCTCCGTCTGCTCCAACGGTGTAATCAACTCATCCTCTTCCGGCAGGTTGTTGTGACTCCACTTGCGGATGACGGTACCGTCTTTGAGCAGCATCAGTCCCGGATTACTCCGTATCATGGTCTTCAGGACGATGTCGTCCGTCTGACAGAACGTATACTCTGCTCCTGTACCGTCTCGCCATTTGGTGATGGCTTTCTCTCCGCTGGCTGTCAGACCGTAGAAGGGATAACCTTTCTCTTGGGCGTATTCAAACACCTGATTGATCTGGTCGAACTGACTCTCGTCAGCCTCTTCCAAATGGGGGGACACCAGCAGGAACACATAGCCTTTCTCGTTCAGCACGGAGTCAGTGATGTCTTCCCCGTCGTCCGTGCGTTCCAAGAAGAACTCACTGTAGGGCGACTCGTTACCCTCCATCATCTGCTGCCATCCCTTTCGCAGATCCGTCCCGATATGATAGGGTCGGAAGTCGAAATACGGCAAGTCATAGAGCGACCGTCCTGCTACAATGAGGATAAACAAGGCGGTGAAGTTCATCACGATCCATTGGTTCGTCCTCGATATGAAGCGCATCATCTCCAGCGGATACCTCACTAGCAGGATGGCACATGCCAGTAGGATGATGTTCTTCCAGAATGTCTGCCAGTTGGTGAGCACGACAGCATCCCCAAAACAACCACAGTCACTGATGGGATTGGCGAGAGCCAGCCACAGTGTCAGCGGTGTCATGATCATCAGCCATCCCAAGATGGTACGTGTCACTACACGTCGACGGATGGCAAATAACAGACAGATGCCGAGCCAGAACTCGGCTGCCGACAGGAGAACGGACAGGATGAGTGTCACAGCATCGGGGATATAGGCTCCCAGATGCATCGCCTCCAGATAGTCGGTTATCTTATATTGTGTGCCCAGCGGGTCTACTGCCTTGACGAATCCTGACAGGATAAACGCCAGCGCGACAACCAGTCGGGCTATATTCACCAATATCTTTCTCGTCATCACTCACTCAACTTGATCGCTCCGAAGACCGCATAGTTGATGATGTCCATATAATTGGCATCAATGCCCTCGCTGACAAGGGTGTCGCCTCCGAGATTCTCAATCTCCTTGATGCGTTCTATCTTGGTGAGGATAAAATCCGTATAACTACTGACGCGCATACCACGCCATGCCTCGTCATAGTCATGGTTCTTGCGCTTCATCAGTTCCAAAGCTTCCAAGGCATAGCGGTCATAGAGCGCCATCGCCTCTTTGGGCTGCATGTCAACCGTATCCGAGAAACCATGTGCCAGTTGGATAAGTCCCACGATACCGTAGTTGATCAGGGCGATGAACTCAGGCCGGATGCCTTCGCCCACTAGCGACTCCTTCTTGATTTCCAGGGAACGGATGCGCTTTGCCTTAATAAATAACTGGTCGGTGAGTGACTGGGGACGCAGAATGCGCCATGATGCCCCATAGTCGTGGAGTTTCTTCTCGAACAGGCTGCGGCATTCCTGCATCACCTGCTCAAACTGCGCGTTGGTCTTCTCGTTTTCCTTTGCCATGGTGTATTTTAGAAATTAATGGAGAAGGAGGCACCCAGCACGAAGGAATGCATGGTCTTCTTGATGCTCTTGGTTGCTGTGAAATAATCTTTATACTCTTGTTCGGTCACGTTTTCGAAAGCAGAAGGGAACATGGCGTAAAGATAGCCTCCGTAGTTGTAATTCATCGTGTAGGTCTTACGGGCAACATCGTAATCGAGGAACACCTTCCATGAGAAGTTCTTTTTATAGGCATAGGTCAGAGAGAGACCCGTACCGAACTTCCATGTCTTGTTGCCGTCTACGGTAAAGTAGTCCCATTCTAAATCGTAATCATTACCAGTTGGCTGATCGGGCTTGTCACCTTCTTTATATTCCTTACCAGAAATCTTGGCATTCAAGGAGAGTTCCTGCATGATGCTGCGACCGAAGAGCAGTTTACTGCCTAATGCAAAGCGATCAGAGAGGGGGAGATTGAAATAAGCACCCAGATCAACGGCAAATTCCGACAGGTGGTCGCTCTCGATAACGAAGTCGATATCGTCAATGGTAGCCTCGATGTCAGCCAGGTCTTCTTCGTCTAATTGGCTTATTTCATCATACAATGAATATACATCCTCCCATGCGAAATCCGTAATCTTGTTCCATCCCTTGATAGGTGAACTCTTCACACGTAAGCGACCACCCACACCGATGTAGGGATTGAAGAAGTAAGCACCTTCTGCGCTAACTGCAGTGGAAGCCTGGAATTTCAGGTTCAGGTTATCGGCCCATCCGTATTCTTTCATGTTAAAGTCAAGGTCACGGGTTCCTAGTCCGATACCCATCGAAATAGAGAAGAACGAAGGGTGGTCGATGACGCTGGGAGCACCGATGATGTCGTTACGCAGCAGTCCCTTACCCTTGAAAAGCAGGTCGCAGATGGCATAGCCTAACTCACCGGAGAGGATACCGATGCCGGCACCTGAGAGTACGTCGCTAATCCAGTGGCGGTTGTTGAGTACACGCATCACACCTGTTGCCGTTGCCACGCCATAGCCTGCAACAGACCACCATGGTGAACGGGTGAGACCATATTCCTTATGCAACAACGTAGCACCTACGAAAGCTGTGGCAGTATGTCCTGAGGGCCATGAGTTGGCAGAGCTACCGTCAGGGCGCACCTCCTTAGCTGTGTATTTGATGGTATTGACAAGGAGTGCCATGATACCATAGCCCATACCGGCACTTGCCAACAGACGGGGCCAGTCGCTACGACCCTCGTAACCGCCTAACTTCATACCCACTACGGCAGCAGGACCGAAGAACTGGGTGTAATCGTCAATGCCAGTCTTAAACTTAGTCAACAAAGAGTGCTTTGTCTGCTGCTTGAAGGCGTTCTTCTCGCTCTTGGCGATGATACCAGCCACAAATAAAGGTACGCCTACAAAGGTCATATCATCCATGAATTTATAAGGCTTGGTGTCAGGATTCGTCTTTGACTTAAAGAAGCTGAAATCCATCTTGGGAGTCGGTGCTTCCAAAGCCTTTAAATCGTAGTTCTCGTAAGTGACAGTTCCCAGTTCGGCTTTCATCTCAGGAACAGTCAGTTTCATGGGTTCCATGTTTAAATAGTCGTCGGTGCCTGCCATGGCATTCATGGCGATTCCAACAAGCAACAGGGTAAGAAATCTCCTCATAATTATTGGGTTAATTAAATAATTATATATGTTTTGTGTGCAAAGGTACAAATAATTTTGTATTTTTGCAACCGAAAAGAGAGAAAAAAGAAATGAAACTCTATTCTGATGCCGCTTTGGCGAAGATATTAGATAAGGAAATCTTCCATCAAATCAGCGATGTAGCAGACCATTTAGGCGTAGAGTGCTATGTGGTGGGAGGCTATGTGCGTGATATCTTCTTGGAGCGTCCTTCCGACGATATTGATGTCGTCGTGGTAGGTAGTGGTATTGAGGTAGCATCGGAATTGAAAAAGATGTTGGGAAAACGTGCCCATCTAAGTGTCTTCAAGAATTTCGGGACAGCACAGGTGAAGTTTCATGACATGGAAATAGAGTTTGTGGGAGCCCGTAAGGAGAGTTATAGTCATGATTCTCGCAAGCCGATTGTGGAGAATGGTACGTTGGAGGATGACCAGAACCGTCGTGACTTCACCATCAATGCGATGGCTATCTGTTTGAATAAGAGCCGTTTCGGAGAGCTTGTAGACCCTTTTAACGGTATTGCCGACCTGCAGGATGGTATTATTGCCACACCCCTTGACCCTGAAATCACATTCAGTGACGACCCGCTGCGCATGATGCGCTGTATCCGTTTTGCCACCCAGTTGAATTTCCAGATAGAAGGAGAGACGTTTAGGGCGTTGGAGAACATGGCTGACCGCATCAAGATTGTCAGTGGGGAGCGTATCGAGGTAGAGCTCAATAAGATCATGATGTCCTCACATCCCAGCATCGGTTTCGAGTACCTGCAGCGCAGTGGTCTCTTGCAACGTATCCTTCCTGAACTTGCTGCCCTTGATATCGTGGAGAAGAGAGACAACAGGGCGCATAAGAATAACTTCTATCATACCCTTGAAGTCCTTGAAAACGTAATAGCTAATAGCCAACAGCCAACATCCAACGACCTCTGGCTCCGCTGGGCTGCCTTGCTCCATGACATCGGCAAGACAAAGACCAAGCGGTGGGAACCGAAGGCAGGATGGACCTTCCATAATCATAATTTTATCGGGGCGAAGATGGTGCCTGAGATCTTCCGTCGACTGAAACTGCCGATGGGTGCAGAGATGCGTTATGTACAGAAACTCGTCGATCTCCACATGCGTCCCATTGCCATAGCCGACGAGGAAGTGACAGACTCTGCCGTGCGTCGTCTGTTGAATGATGCTGGTGAGGATATCGACGACCTGATGACGCTTTGTGAGGCAGACATCACGTCGAAGAACGAGGTGCGTAAGAAAATGTTCTTGGAGAATTTCCGCATGGTACGTGAGAAGCTTGCAGACCTGAAGGAGAAAGACTATGTACGATTACTCCAGCCTGTCATCGATGGTAATGAGATTATGGAACTCTTTCATTTGCAGCCTTCACGGGAAGTGGGTGTCCTGAAACAATACCTGAAAGATGCCGTTCTCGACAACAAGGTAGAGAACGAGCGTGAACCCCTCATGCAACTATTGATGGAGAAAGCAAAGTCAATGGGACTTATTTAGCCACTTTGTGGAGTTTGCGTAATGCCTTGTCTCGGATTTGTCGGACGCGCTCGCGTTTGAGTCCAAGACGCTCACCAATCTCTGCCATCGTCTGACGTTCCGTGTCCACGCCATAGAAAGCCCTGATGACAGCCTGTTCCCGTTCGTTGAGAACAGTGATGGCACGAACTAAATCATCGGAGAGGGCGTTCTGCTCCAGAACCTGATCGGTCTTGGGCGCATCTTTGTCTTCCAACACGTTAAGCAGCGTGTAGTTATTGTTGGAACCAACAGGCAGACTTTCATCCGTGGAGAGCACGGGCGTCTCTCCTGTCACACGACGGATGGCATCTTCAATACTCCGACGGATATAAGGAGCAGCAAAGGTGACAAAAGGTTTGCCACGACTGGGGTCGTATTTCTCGGCAGCCTTGATGATACCAATCGTTCCTTCACTAATCAGGTCGTCAGTACTCAGCAACTCTGACGTATATTGTCGTGCCAGTGTCACCACGTACCCCATATTCTTCGTGACCAGTTCGTCACGCTGTTTCTCTTGTTCGTTTGCCATAGTGCCGACAAAGATACGACGAAAAAAAAAGAAATCCAAATTTTTATCTGGATTTCTTTTCCTGGGACAGGATGAAATTGTTATGAAATTTCAATCATACGCGACACCTTCGTTTCCTCCTTTTTCATCTTCGGCAGTACTACCGTCAGGATGCCGTTGTCGACCTTTGCAGAGATCTGCTCCTTGTCGACATCCTCCGGCAGTGAGTAGTTCTGCTGATAGTTGGTGTAACTGAACTCACGACGCAGGTAGTGCTGCTTCTTGTTCTCCTCCTTGTGCTCCATCTTGTTCTCGATGGCAATGCTCAGATTGCCGTCGTCATTGATGTTCACACGGCAGTACTCCTTCTTGATGCCAGGGGCTGCCACCTCCATGGTATAGGCGTTTTCGTCTTCCTTGACGTTGACTGCTGGTGCGGTAGTGGTGGAACAAGCCATCATATCGTTGTTCATAAAGTCATCGAACACTGTTGGAAACCAACTGTTTTTGAATACTGGTAACATAATCATACCTCCTAATTCTATTTTTAATTGTTTGTAAATGTTTTTTTGTTCTTGAATACCTCTGCTTGCGCTTCGGCGTTCACCCATTATAGTACAAGTTACGTGCCAGTGCCTATTTTGCTGACAGGTTGACAGAAATAGATGACAATATGTCGCATTTCTTGGTGTTTTCATCCATTATATTTATCTTTGCAGCCGACTAAAAACGAAAAGAAGATGAAGACAGACATCCAGATTGCCCGTGAGTGCCAGTTGAAACCGATTGGTGATATCGCCGCTCAGTTAGGGATTACTCCAGAAGAGATAGAACCGTATGGACGCTATATGGCGAAAGTGCCTATCTCGTTAATTGACGAGAAGCGGGTGAAGCAGAGTCGTCTGATACTGGTGACGGCTATCAGTCCGACAAAAGCAGGTATCGGTAAGACCACCGTCAGTATTGGTCTGACCTTGGGACTGAACAGAATAGGCAAGAAAGCCGTGGTGGCATTGCGCGAACCCTCGCTGGGACCCTGTTTCGGTATGAAAGGTGGTGCGGCAGGTGGCGGTTATGCCCAAGTGTTACCTATGGAGAAGATCAACCTGCACTTTACGGGCGATTTCCATGCTGTGACATCTGCTCATAACACCATCAGTGCTTTGCTCGATAACTATCTGTATCAACACCGCAAAGAAGGTTTTTCGTTGCGTGATATCTTCTGGAAGCGAGTACTTGACGTGAACGACCGTGCTTTGCGCAATGTGGTGACCGGTCTTCGGGGCGATGGTGTAGTCGCAGAGACGGGTTTCGATATTACTCCTGCTTCGGAACTGATGGCTATCCTCTGTCTGGCTACCAGTGAAGAAGACTTACAGCGACGTATCGAGAACATCGTGCTGGGTATCACTTCCGATGGCAAGCTCTTCAAAGTGAAAGATCTCGGCGTGGCAGGTGCTATCACCGTGTTGCTGCGCGATGCCCTCTCACCCAATTTAGTGCAGACGACGGAGAATACGCCTGCCTTCATTCATGGCGGTCCGTTTGCCAATATCGCGCATGGCTGTTCCAGTGTCTTGGCCACGAAGATGGCGATGACCTATAGCGACTATGTGGTGACGGA
The DNA here is from genome assembly GCA_017645645.1 of Prevotella sp. Lineage (GTDB taxonomy): Bacteria > Bacteroidota > Bacteroidia > Bacteroidales > Bacteroidaceae > Prevotella. Next base: position 9,850 of record JAGCOB010000028.1, read on the forward strand.
GGCTGGTTTCGGTGCTGACTTAGGTGCCGAGAAGTTCTTTGACATCAAGTGTCGCAAGGCAGGACTGCAGCCCCGTCTGGTAGTGATTGTGGCTACTACACAAGGTCTGAAGATGCATGGTGGTGTCAATCTCGAACATATTAAGGAACCCAATGCCAAAGGACTGACAGAGGGATTGAAGAACTTGAATCGCCATATCCGTAACATGCAGGGCTTCGGACAGCCTGTCGTCGTGACCTTGAATCGTCATGATAGTGATGTAGAAGATGAGATAGATATTGTTCGCAAGAATTGTGAAGACCTTGGGGTAGGGTTCGCTGTCAACGAGGCTTTCCTCAAAGGCGGAGAGGGTGCAGAAGAACTGGCTCAACTGGTTGTTGACACCATTGAACGCCAACGCCCCCTGCCCATCCGCTTTACCTATAAAGAGGCTGATCAATTAGAAGATAAGTTGGAAAAGGTATGCAAGGGCATCTATGGGGCTTCGGCAGTGGAATACAGTAAGACTGCCAAGAAGAAGCTGGAGGTTTTGCGTGCTACCTTTACCGACGAGGACGGTGCCATTGCCCATTATCCTGTCTGCATCGCCAAGACACAGTTCTCCTTTTCAGCAGACTCCACCCGCTATGGCTCGCCCGAAGGCTTTACCATCCGTATTCGAGATATCATCCTTAACTGTGGCAGTGAGATGATTGTCGCTATTGCCGGTGATATGCTCCGTATGCCGGGACTGCCTAAGAGTCCGCAGGCAGAGCGTATCACTATTGAGAATGGTGAAATAGAAGGATTATCGTAACATATCTGGGAGAAGGAGGTCTAAGGTCAAAGGACTAAGGTCAAAGGGGAGACCCCCTCTGGCTCCCCCTAAGGGGGAGAAGAGACCTTAGTCCTTTGACCCTTTTCCTCCCAAAGGAGAGAATCTTGTGAAGAGAACTCCTAGTTTACTTATCTCCTCAAACATGCGAGCATTTACTGCCATACCCCAGATTGTAAACCAGAATGCACAGATGGTTCATCGTATCTTCAATATTGAGCAGCATCAGATTGAGACAGACGAAAAGATAGAACTAATACTTGATAAGATTGAAGAAATTGCACCCAAACCACTGCCAGAACAAATCTTCCAAACAGGATGTGTGTGGGATGCATGGGCGTATGTGTCTGATTTGGTGAGGAGTGCAAAGAAAAGGATAATTTTAATAGATAACTTTGTGGATGATCGCGTATTGTCGTTGTTAGACAAGCGGACAAAAGAAGTATCTGCAACGATACATAGCCGTTACTACGAGCAGTTCCAGACAGACCTAAAGAAGCATAACGAACAATATCCTGCTATCGATTTTGTGCAGTTGCCACATAAGAATCATGATCGTTTTCTCATCATCGACGATAAGGTGTATTTCATGGGAGCCAGTCTAAAGGATATGGGTTCTGGTCTTTGTGCTATTACGAAGATGCAAACGACACCAGATGTTATATTGGAACTATTGAAATAGTATGTCAAGGGTCTCTCTCCTGTCTCCTTCTTTAGTTAAATCTTCACCACTTTAACACTTTTTAGGGGGGGCTTACATTCGTTAACGTTTTTATTCGTAACTTTGCAGCCATCGGCTGCGAAGACGGGCTGCACCTCAGCAATTCAAGTGAACTTGATTGCCTTCGGTTTGCACCGTCATTGACGGCGTAACGCCGCGATGCTGCTCACGCTCGGTCATTCAAGCACGCTTGATGCCCCTCGCTTAACCGCAGCATTGACGCCAAATAGATGCGAATACTTAATCATTCAAAAATTAAAATACGTATTTTATGAAAAGAACATTTACTAAACATGTATTCATGAGGGCATCAGTGATGCTACTCATGACGATGCTCACATCCATTGGGGCGTGGGCAACAGTGCCGCCATTGTCTGGTAGTGGCACAGCAAACGACCCATATGTCATCGATTGTGACGAAGATTGGAACACGTTTGCCTACGAGGGCAATGCTGCCATTTATTGGGCAAGCGGTGTCCATGTGAAACTCGGTGCAGACATCGGTACCACGACACCAGTTACCGCGACGGTGGGTACCAGTACAAACAAGTATCAGGGTATCTTCAACGGTAACGGAAAGGAACTGGACATCGATTTGCATATCGACGAGGATTATGCTGCTCCGTTCCGTTATGTGGATGGAGCCACCATTAAGTTACTGCTCGTTTGGGGCAATGTCTACACTAACGGGCAATATGGCGGTGGTCTCATCGGTAATGTCTCTGGCAATAATGTTGAGGTCAAATACTGCACGAACTATGTAAACATCAAAAACAGAACAGCAGGTGATCGCTACCACGGCGGTTTTGTCGGTAAGGTAGAAGACGGCAGCCAAGTTACATTAACAGACTGCAAGTACTCTGGTACTATTATACGTTCCGATGAAGCTGGTTATTTTACTGCGATCCCCAGCAAATGCGCTGGTTTTGTAGGCACACGTGGAGATACGGGTGGTGTTACAATCACTAACTGCTTTATGGATGGTACGTTAAATGTGTCTGATGGCGATGTCGCTTCAGGTAGCCGTATATTCTGTATCTCTGCAAACTCCGCCTATCTAAAAATCACCAACAGTTACTACACAAGGAATTATGGATTAATTGCACAGGGTACTGCAAAAGGCTCAATGACAAATGCACAACTGACTGCCGCCCTTGGTTCTGCCTGGTATAATGCTGAACCTATCATTACTCCCAAGAACGTTGCCATTGCTACTGTTACTGGTGTGCAAAGCCTCTATTTTAACAATGGTAGTTTAACGATAGACTTCACCGTTACAGCAGCCGATGGTACTGTACTGAATCATGATACAGATATTTACACAACCTATATTGATAATAAGGACGATTCGGAATACTCCTATTGTTCTAGAGCAGGCACACACACTTATACGCTGAAAGTACGTGGTAAAGGTGACTATAATGGAACTAACACATCTGTCACTTTCAAAGTCACCGACGGAAAGATGAACAGTAATGTCACCGAATTGTTTGATGGCGTCACCTATGAGGTGGATAAGGACGTATCCATCACGGAACGTATCACTGTTAACGGCACCGTTGTTCTGAGTATCCCTGAAGGCAAGACGCTCACCGCCTCCAAGGGTATTGAGCTGTCGGACGGCAATCAACTCACCATCAACGGACCTGGTACACTCCTCATCAATAATTGCGATGAAAATAAGTCAGGTATTGGTGCTTGGGCTGTCGGTACGCTTATCATCAATAGCGGAACCATCAATGTAACAGGTGGATCAAATGCCGCAGGTATCGGTGGAGGCAGTAATAGTAGTGCCGACGGTACCATCACCATCAACGGTGGTGTTGTCAATGCCACTGGTGGAGACGGTGGAGCAGGCATCGGTGGTGGTCGTCATGGTGATTGTGGAACTATCACCATCAATGGCGGACAGGTAACAGCCACTGGTGGAAGTATTGCAGCAGGCATTGGACCACACCGTTCAAATAACAGCGGCACTGTGACACTCGGCTGGACAAACGCTACCGACTTCATCGAAGTCACTGCTGGTGCCAATTATTCCCATGGAGGTTACTCAACTGGTATTGCAACCCTCGCCTTCGCTACTGGTGACCATGGTAAGTTCATTATCGACGGCGAAAACATTGCCGCTACCATGACCAACATTCTTGACGGTTGTAAAATAATACCGAAGACCGCTGCGATGGACAACAATATTGCCTATGCTACCATCAGTGGTGTCAACAGCGACTATCAATATACAGGTACTGCCATTATCGTGAATCCGAGTCTGACCGATGTCAACGGTAACGCTTTGGTGGAAGGAACCCATTACACCACCGTGCTGAGGAAAAGCAATAATGACGAGGTCAGCAAGGTAGAAAATGATTACCAAGTGACCGATGCAGACACTTATACCTTCACCTTTACAGGCATGAGTGACTATGCTGGCACTTCAAAGACGCTCACTTTCAAGATCCTTGCTCTTGCCAAGCCCACCAATCTGAAACAGACAGACTACAGTGAGACCAGTGCTACACTCTCTTGGACGAAAAAAGGTTCAGAGACCAAGTGGACGGTGGAATACAGCACCGACAACACCTTCGCTTCTGGCGTGACGAGCGTCAATGTCACTAATACGAGCATTGTCCTTGACGGTCTTACCGCCGAGCAGACCTATTACGCTCGTGTAAAGGCTGTTGTCGGCGACGGTGGAAGTGACTGGAGCAATACGGTAACATTCTATACTACCGCTAAGTCATGGATTGGATGCGGAGCTCAATATACATTTACAGACCCTTATCTTACTTATACTAATTACAAGTATAGCCTGTCTCAGCAGATTTATACTGCTGCCGAGATGGGAAGCACGACAAGTCTCGTTGAGAGCCTCGATTTCATGCTGACTGCCTATCCCTGTACACGCACGTTCGATATTTATATGGTACATACTGACAAGGCGAGCTTTACAGCCAATAATGACTGGATCTCCTACACGGACGACGACAAGGTGTTCAGTGGCAACGTTACCTTCGGCGAAAATGTATGGACTACCATTACGTTCGATAAGAAATTCGTCTATAACGGTACGCAGAACGTGGCTCTCATCGTGGTAGATAGGACTGTTTCTGTAAATAGTGGTAATACAGCCCAATTCCTCAGTTATAAGGAGGATGACGACTATATGTCCATTGTGGCAAAGGACTCTAATCCTATTGATATCACTTCAGCTAACGGATCTCGAGATTCACATAGGAGCCAGATTCGTCTTGTCAAGTCGGATGTCAGCATAGTGTCGCTGGCTGACGATGCCGACAATACGGCGACCCTCAATAACAACGACGGAGAGAATAGTATTGTTACACTCAACGGTCGTACTATCTACTGCGACGGTGACTGGAACACGCTGTGTCTGCCGTTCAACATGACGGCTGAGCAGATTGCTGCCTCGCCGCTGGCAGGCTTGACCATCAAGGAAATGCTCCCGACATCATCCCTTGACAACAATGGTTTGCTGACGCTGAACTTCCAGACTGTTACGACTATCGAGGCTGGCAAGCCGTATATTGTAAAGTATGCTGGACAAACGGCCGATCTCCTTATCCACGATGCTACTGACTGGAATACCTTTGCCAGCAATGTAAGCAGTGGCACGACATACGAAGGTCAAATCGTGAAACTTGCTGACGATTTCGACAACAGTACTGCTGTTACGACGATGGTAGGAGATCCCAATAACACCAAGTTCAAAGGAACGTTTGACGGCAACGGCAAGACTTTGAATATCGCGTTGACACCTTCAGTAACATATGGTGCCCCCTTCCGCAGCATTGATGGTGCTACCATCAAGAACCTAAAAGTAGAAGGTACCATCAGTTCATCACAAATTAGGATAGGTGGAATTGTCGCTAATACTCATGGTAACGTCACCATCGAGAATTGCGAATGCAAAGTTGCCATCTCGACTAGTAGTGATATGTATGGGTCAAGTCAAATTGGTGGCATCGTATATGATGTTGATGATGGTACAGTGACGATTAAGAATTGTCTTTTCAGTGGTTCATTGTCTGGAACACCGGGAACATATAATGGAGGTATAGTAAATCATTTTTATAATGATGCTATTGCAAACATCAGCAATTGCCTGTTTGCTCCGTCAAGCATCGCTACTGCGGATAACAATAGTCAGGTTATCCTAAGGTCCAGTGATGGTTTATTCTCAATCCAGAAGTGTTACTATAATAGCGTAGCTGCTGCCGCTAACTATGGAACTTCTAACGGAGGTGAGGCTGCTGCTACGGACAACGACCTACTGCTTGCCGATCTTGGCTCTGGATGGGAAATCAGTGGCGGCAATGTCGTGCCGAAGATGAACATGCCTGTTCCTGACATCGTCAATCCTGTATTTACTGGCGTGACCATCAATGCTGCTGCTCCGACAGAAGTTACCTCTAACGACGGTAATGTAAACTTCTTAGGTCAGTACAACCCGTTCACCATTGACGATAGCAACATCAAGTCTGTCATCCTGCTGGGTAGCAACAATAAGTTGGGCTATTCTTCAAATCCACGCACGCTGCGTGCCTTCCGTGCCCACTTCTTTATACCCACAACAGCGACGGCTCGTAGTTTCGAACTGAACTTCGGCGACGATGATGAAACGACGGGAGTTTTCCAAATTGAAAATGGAGAATTGAAAGTTAAGACTTTGAATAGCGGTTGGTACACTCTGGGTGGCTTGAAGCTGCAAGGTGAACCGACAGAGAAGGGTGTTTATATCTATAATGGTAAAAAGGTCGTACTGAAGTAATGTAAAAATTAAAAAATGTAATAATGTAAAAATGATGAAAAAGAAATCATATATTGAACCTATGACACAGGTGTTTGTGCTGCAACAGCAGCACCACCTGCTGGCAGGTAGTAACCCTGCAGCGTCAAGTGCCTACAGTTCCGACGGTCTCGAATGGTCAGAAACCGGTATCAGCGGCGGCGACCGTTAACCTGCCTACAGGGACGAGATAATCCAACACAATACATCGTGGAACAAGACATCCGCAGGATTCACCTCCTGCGGATGCTTTTTGTGAGAAGTTAAAGGGTTAGGGGGTTATTTGTCGCTATAATGACCGTAGGTGGTAAGCACATCAACGTGAACCTCCTTCTCAAAGATTCGATACACCAAACGATGTTTCTTTGTAATCTGTCGACTCCAACGATTCTCTGGCAGTCCCTTTAGCGGTTCAGGATGACCTGTTCCTGTTTTTGGATGTTCTGTTATTTCGTTAAGCAATTTGACGGCTTTCTTAAATGCTGCAGGCTCACTACGCTTCAGTTTGGTAAGCCCTTCTTTTGCTTCAGGAGAATAGGTGATAGTGTACATGTGATTAAAGAGAGTTAAGCCAATCGTTCATATCGTTGCGATTGGTAAAGGTGATACCCTTACCATCAGCAATTTGTTTCTCGGCATCGCTTATACGTGTGAAAAACTCTTCCTTTGTCATCGCCGTAGGGTCAGTATCCTTTTCGGCAATAAGTTTACGAAGGTACTTGACAGCCCGCTTCAGCAGGTTCTCATCCTCGGCAATGATGCTCATGTTACGTAGCAGTTCTGCATTTAATTGTACGGAAGTCATAATACTATCTTTATTGTTTCTGCCTGCGAAGGTACGAAGAAACAAGCAAATAACCAAATAAATTCAATCAAAACACATATTTTTTTATTTATATATTAAGAAACAATTTATTTATATTTTAGTAATAAGAAAGGATAACAACAATGGAAAATTTAAATTTCAAAGAGACCACATCGTGGTCATTACGGAAAGAGATTATAAACTTCGACGAGGCATTGACGGCATTCGACCGTATGTCAACGGATGCGGACATCCCACATGTGTATTTCTCCCTGTGTCTTGCCTCATGGGTGTCAGACATCAACGGACTTATCAGGGAGTATGTGACGGACTTGGACACGGGTGAGTGTGATGAGGTGCTGGGCATCGACTTTCAGACGATGACTAAGAAGGAGTACTGGCTGAAAAGCGGTAAGCTGGAGTCCTACCTTACATCCATGAACGGCAAACCCCTGCGCGACTATCTCTCTTCCAGGCTGTTTAAGACAAAAGCGGAAATGACGACAGACGACATCTTCCGTTCTATTGACGAGGGTGTCAGTGAGATGGTGGAGCTGTTGAAGGAGGTGAAGAAGAAGACGATGGAGGCTCCCCCTGGGTTTTACGAGAACTTCTATCATCGTATGATGGCGAGACAGGACCGGGAGGCGGTAACGGCAGCTTATGAGGATTGGACGATGGGGGTAGGCAGCCTGTCCTTCGAACTGTTAAAGGACAAACAGGTGCTGACGGTGGCGGAGTTCCTGAAGAAGCAGGTCTTGCGGTACACACAGATCCCTTCGCAATGGGAGATTGACAATGTCTGTCTGGAGAAGGTCAGGAGACACCTGCCTTATGACTACGTGCTGCCGGAGGAGTTTAAGAAGTGCTGCGCCCGTTTCCGTCGTTTTATCTCGTGGGATGATGACATCCTGGTCATCGACTACGGCAAGTTCGGGCATTACCTCTTCCAGTATTACTATACCTTCTCCGAAGAGGAGCGCCAGTCGTTCTTCCACCTCGACACCATGCTGCAGCTGATACACCGGGACATGGCAGAGATGATGTCGCAAGAGACGACCCTACTGCCCGAAGTCCTCAGGACGGAAGAGGCGATGGTGCTCTGGCAGAAGGCAATGTCGAAAGGATGGGTAGATAAGCGATATCAACCGAAATTATCCCTTACCAAGTCTGCCGTCTTAGCCTTTGAGATGGCAAACAGGTTAGGTATCCAGGATAGATGGAAGATTTTCGAACAGTTCTGGAATCGCAAGAATATGCGAAGTAACTATAATAATGCACTCCTACAACGCCAGTCGCTCAGATTCCAAGACGAAGTGAAAGCACTATTCTCAGGCACTTTGAGGTAGTTGCGTAACTACCACCGTAACTACTGCGTAACTAGTACGACTCATTCCCATTTTGTATCTTTGCCGCCGTAAACGCTATAAGTTATGGACAATAAAAAAGTAAAAGTGAAGAAGGAGCGTAAACCGAACTGGAAAGAGGTGTATGCGAAGGTGGAGGATATCAAGGCGTTCCTCGCCGACAGGCTCTTCCTGCGGCATAATGTCATCACGGGTAGGGTGGAGTACCGGGAGCCTTCCGACCTGCCGACACGGTTAGGCGGTGTCATCGGAGAGTGGCAACCTGTCAGCGACCGCCTCGTAAACTCGCTGTGGGTGGAGATGTCGAGGGAGCGCCCCGTGCGCATACAGGATATCTACCGCGTGATAGAGTCGGACTTCGTGGGCGACTACCACCCGTTCAGGTTCTATCTGAACCGCCTGCCGCCGTGGAACGGTGAGAACCATATCCTCGCCATGTCGATGTCGGTACAGGTAAAGGGGGGCGTGGACGAACAGTTGCGCTTCGCGGAATACCTGACGAAATGGCTGGTGGCGATGGTGGCGGGATGGATCGACGACAGCGTGGTGAATAACGTCATCCTGGTACTGATAGGCGAACAGGGCTCGTACAAGACGACATGGTTCAACTACCTGCTGCCGCCGGAGCTCTCGAACTATTTCTATACGAAGACGAATGCGAACCGCATGGGACGTGACGACCTGCTGACACTCGCCCAATACGGACTGGTATGCTGCGAGGAGCTGGACACGATGCGACCGTCGGAGCTGAACCAGCTGAAGGCGGCGGTGACGATGCCGTCAATCGACGAGCGCGCCGCCTACGCCCACTTCCATGAGCACCGCAAGCATATCGCGTCGTTCTGCGGCACGGGTAATAACGCACAGTTCCTGTCGGACCCTACGGGTAACCGCCGCTGGCTGCCCTTCGAGATCAACAGCATCCTGTCGCCCCGTGACCATCCCTTCGACTACGAGGGTATCTACTCACAGGCGTATGCCCTCTACAGACAGGGCTTCCGCTTCTGGTTCTCACAGACGGAGATAGCAGAGCTGTCGAGCCATAATGCCGCCTTCGAGACACCGCGTCTGGAGAATGAGCTGGTACATCTCTTTTTCCGGAAGCCGGTGGGGGTGGAAAGCGGTGTCTTTATGAGTGTGGCGCGTGCCATGCAGATAGTAAGTGCCAATATATCCCAGAAGCTCAGTGCGGTGTATCTGGGGCGTGCTTTCATGGAGCAGGGCTTCCGTCGTGTGAAGTCGTGTGGACAGCGCGGCTACATCGTCGAACAGCGTACTGCCGAAGAGATGGCGCAGCTACAGCGAGAGATGGCAGATGCCAACAACGTGGACAGTGGACAGTAGGACAGTACTTTTTACGAAACTCTATGCGTACGTGCGCATATACGTACGCAATAACTTTTTAATATTTCTACTGTCCTACTGTCCTACTGTCCATTTTAATGTTTAATGATGATTATATGAAGATCAAGAGTTATCCTAAGTCGGAATTAGCGATGCTATACTTCCCTGACAGTCATCCACGGGTGGCTGTCAACCACCTTAACGAATGGATCAAGCGCTGCCAGCCCCTGGCGGCAGCACTGGCAGACTGCCATCAGGGGCGCTATGCCAAGTTCTGGTCTGCCCAGGCTGTCCGCTTGATTGTTGGGTATCTGGGGGAGCCGTGAGGGGGGCGAGAGGGGGTGAATGGGGCTGATGGGCGAGATGGGCGAGATGGGCAGGATGGGCGAGATGGGCTTGCCCATTCACCCCATTCACCCCATTCACCCCACTAACCCCATTCCGCCCATTCACCCCATCAGCCCCCCATTCACCCCTTCCTCCGCTGCCACTCTTTCCGAGCTCGATACATCTCCTCCCTGATGCCGCCGTTCTCGATGAAGTCTTTCTTCTTCCACTCTATGAGCCCACGCAGTAACACGTCACACTGGTGGATCAGGGTGATGGCGATGTTCGCTATCGTCTCGTCGGAACGCTCCTGTATCTTCTCCCGGTAGATGGCAGCATCCAGGTGCTTCTTGCAGAAATTACGGGTCTTGACACATCGCGGATCATCATACGCCCACTGCTCCAGACCCCGTACACGCAGATAGTCCTCGTAGTCAAGGAGCAACTCATGAAGTGAAGCCCTGTTGACGTTGATGAGTTTCAGCTCCATCTCTCGGGAGGTGTTACCGTCGATATTCCCTTCTGCGATGTTCTGCTTGCCGGAACGTGCTGCCTGCACCATCTGGTCGATGGTACGGTCACCGGTCTTCAGGAACTTATGGGCAAAAAAATAAGTGATGTCGAAGATACACTCTGCCTTCCGGAAAGCCTTTAGTGTCCGGTAGTTGTTGTCTTGTCTTAAGAATTCTTGATGTAGTTCCATAAATTTGTTGTTGCGGTTTGCCATGCAAAGGTATGAAAAAAATGTCGTACTGAAAAAGAAAAATCAAGATTATCACACGGGAAAGTGGGGAAACGCATGGAAACGCATGAGTGCCGGTCACTGATTTCGTACCTTCGCAGTGTCAATGAGAAAGGCGGCGGCTATCGCATAGAAAGGCGGCGGCTAACGGGGGGGACAGGCGGCGGCTATCGACCCGACAGGCGGCACCTAACTCAGCGACACATCCCCCACAGTTATTAACCCTTTAAAATTTTAAACATTATGCCAAAAAACAGAATCGCACTGAAGATCAATTTCCGCAAGAACGTCAATGAGCGTTCCACTTCCTACGGTAAGTTCTATCCCGAGGTGGACCGTAACGAGACCCTGTCGCTGCGCGGTCTTGCCCAGCATATCAAGGACCACGGCAGCATCTATACCCGTGATGTCATCGAGGGCGTACTCATCAAGATGTCGGAGTGTATCCCCGAACTGGTATCGCAGGGTGTGGGCGTGAAGCTCGACGGACTGGGTAAGTTCTATCCTACGGCGCGCTCGGTGAAGGGCGGCATCGAAGAGGCGAACCTGAAGGGTGTGAATGCCTCGGAGGTGGTGAAGGGCATCCGCGTCCGCTTCCTGCCCGACCGTGCCAACCTCGACAATATCACCAGCACCGCCTTCAAGGAGAAATGCTCGCTGGAGTCTGCGCATATCGTAGAGACGAAGAAGGTGGACGGTAAGAAGGTGATGACGAAGATACCCATTGCAGACTGGTTGCTGCAACAGGGTAGTGGAGAATAAGGAGGAAGGAGTCGGGAGACAGGAGTCAGAGTCAGTAGACGGGAGACCCCCTCTGACTCCCCTTAGGGGGAGGTCGAAGGACTAAGGTCGTTCCTCCCTCCTCGTTTAATAAAATAATATAATACCATGAAAAAAGAAACGATAAAACAGATTATTCAGATTGTTATCACGATTCTCACTGCCATTAGTTCTGCTATCTTTGTGCAGTCGTGTTGCTAGGAGTAGAGGGGGGATCCCCCTCTAACTCCTTCTTTCATTTCTTTCTCTGGAGAAAGAAACGAAACAAAGAAAGAGGGTGTTTTCTGCCCGGAATCAATTCATTGAATTATAAAATAAGTTTATGACGATGCAAACATCTCGGGGGTTGCGCAACTGCAACCCCCTGAACATTATCAAGACAAAGAATACCGTATGGTTAGGTCAGATCCATACTGGCGCAGAGAAGACTTTCTGCCAGTTCTCTGAGATGGTCTATGGCTGCAGGGCAGCCCTGAAACTCTTAAGGACATACTACACGAAATACGACTGTACGACGCTGCGCAGGATCATCTCCCGTTGGGCTCCTGAAACGGAAAACAACGTGTTAGCTTACGTCCGTAACGTATCGAGGATGACTGGCATCGGAGCCACGACACCGCTGCCCCCGATGAAAGCGGAGACCAGGGAGCTATGGGTCAAGATTGTCCTTGCGATGGCGACGGTGGAGTGCGGTCTCGACCAGAAAGGTCAAGAAGAACTCCTGCCCATCATCGAAGATGCGTGGTGGATGTTGTTCAAGAGTTAGTATCTAAAGATTGTTAAATATGGGCGTACCTATCTCATAGGTATGCCTTTTTTTCGTACCTTTGCAGAATTGAAAAAACTTTATTCGAATAAGTGTAATTAGAAAATAGGTATGAAAATGAAAAAGTTGATGATGTTTGCAGCTGTGGCTGTGACGTTAGTATCATGTGGAGGCGGCGGTGGTCGCCCTACTTTCGGCGATAACGAGTATCCCGTAACGACGGTAGGTACCTCAAGTGCCGATATGCAGTCCACCTATCCTGCTATGATCAAAGGTGTGCAGGATGTGGAGATTCGTCCGAAGGTACAAGGTTTCCTGACTCAGATTAACGTAAGAGAAGGTCAGTCAGTGGGTGCAGGACAGATATTGTTTGTATTGGATAACGAGACTTATCAGGCACAGGTGCGTCAGGCACAGGCTGCGGTGAATACGGCTCAGCAGCAGGTGAACACGGCACAGTTGACCTATGAGAACTCCAAGATGTTACATGAAAACAAGGTCATCGGTGACTACGAGTTGCAGACTTCACAGAATACTTACGAGAGTGCGAAGGCACAGCTCGCTCAGGCACAGGCAGCCCTTGCCTCGGCTCGTGAGCAGTTGAGTTTCTGTTATGTGAAGAGTCCGGCATCAGGTGTGGTAGGAACGCTGCCTTTCAAGAAAGGTGCGCTGGTCAGTGCTTCCAACACCTTGACGACGGTGTCTAATATCTCATCAATGGAGGTGTATTTCTCTGTGACGGAGAAGGATGCGATGGCACTCTCTGCCGCAGGTCTGGAGTCTCTTCCTCCTGTGAAGCTCCAGCTCGCTGACGGTTCCATCTATGCCCACGAAGGTAAGGTTGTCAAGATGAGCGGTGTGATTGATCAGGCTACAGGTACGGTACAGTTGATAGCCACCTTCACTAATCCGGAGAAGTTGCTGAAGAGCGGTGGCGCCGGTACGATTATCATTCCCCGTGTCGCCTCTTCTGCCATCATCATCCCACAGTCTTGTGTCTCTGAGGTACAGAACAAGAAGTTCGTCTATACCTTAGGTAAGGACAACAAGGTGAAATATACGGAGATTAAGGTGGATCCGCAGGACGACGGAAATAGTTTCATTGTGACAGACGGTCTGAAGGCTGGTGACAAGTATGTAACGAATGGTATCACCAAGCTGAATGACGGTATGGAGATTGTACCCATCACGCCAGAACGCTACCAGCAGAAGATTGATGAACAGGCAAAAGCCATGTCTGCCGGTGATATCGTGGGAGCGATGAAGAAGTAAGAAGTAAGATGTAAGAAGTAAGAATATATGACTTTTACAACATTTATCAAACGCCCGGTATTATCGACGGTGATATCTATTCTCATCGTCTTGCTGGGTATCATAGGATTAATATCGCTGCCTATTGAGCAGTATCCGAATATTGCACCTCCTACCGTTGCGGTATGGACCAGTTATCCGGGTGCTGATGCCGAGACGGTGAAGAACTCTGTCATCACACCGTTGGAAGAGAGTATCAACGGTGTAGAGGGCATGGACTACATATCTTCCTCGGCAGGTACTGGTTCAGCACAGATCAGTGTACTGTTCCGTCAGGGTATGAATGCCGATATGTGTGCCGTGAACGTGCAGAACCGTGTGCAGCAGGCACAGGCACTGTTACCTGCCGAGGTGACACGTATCGGTGTGACGGTCACGAAGCGTCAGACCTCCCAGGTGCTGATGTTCACGCTGACCTCTGATGGTCGCTATGACGATGAGTTCCTGACGAACTATAATAATATTAACATCATCCCTGCCATCAAGCGTATCCAGGGTGTGGGTGACGTGCAGTCGCCTGGTCTGAAGACGTACTCTATGCGTATCTGGCTGAAACCAGATGTGATGAAACAGCATAATCTGATGCCGTCAGACATCAGTAATGTTCTTGCCGAACAGAATATCGAGGCTGCCCCTGGTAGCTTCGGCGAGCAGTCGGATGTCGCCTATGAGTATGCCATGCGCTATACGGGTCGTCTGAAGACCGCAGAGGAGTTCGGTAATATCATCATCTCCAATGACGGTAACGGACAGACACTGAAGCTGAAGGATGTGGCGAAGATAGAGCTGGGTGGTCAGCAGTATTCGGTATCGATGAAGAACAACAACCTGCCGTCCGTGCTGGGTATGGTACAGCAGATAGCAGGTTCTAACGCCAATGAGATTGCCAAGCAGGTGAAGGCAGAGCTGGAGGAACAAGCCAAGCTGTTCCCTCCGGGCATGGTCTATAAGATCAACTACGACGTAACGGAGTTCCTGTATGCGTCTATCGAGGAGGTGATCTTCACGCTGGTGTTCACCCTGATCTTGGTGTTCATCGTTATCTACGTGTTCCTACAGGACTGGCGTTCTACCCTGATTCCGTTGATCGCTGTTCCAGTGTCTTTGATAGGTACGTTCTTCTTCCTGTCGGTCTTCGGATTCTCCATCAACCTGCTGACACTGTCTGCCCTGTTGCTGGCTATTGCCATTGTGGTCGATGATGCCATTGTGGTGGTGGAGGCTGTCCATGCGAAGCTCGACCAGGGTTATAAGTCACCGCTGACGGCTTCGATAGATGCCATGAACGAGATCTCGGGAGCTATCATCTCTATTACTTTGGTGATGGCATCGGTGTTTATCCCCGTATCGTTCCTCGGTGGTACCACGGGTACGTTCTACCGTGAGTTCGGTGTGACGATGGCGGTGAGTATCTTTATCTCCGCACTGAATGCCTTGACCCTGTCACCGGCTTTGTGTGCCATCTTCCTGAAACCACATGATGAAGGGCATGAGAAAAAGATGTCGATGATAGACCGCTTCCATGCATCATTCAATACAGCCTATGACAAGGTCCTTGGGAAATACAAGGGACGTGTGGAGAAACTGGTACATAAGCCCGTGCTGGTCCTTATCACGGTAGTCTTGGGTGTCGTGGTACTGGCTACCACCATGCTCACGACGAAGACGGGTCTGATACCCGACGAGGATACGGGAACGCTCTTCTGTACGGTATCCATGCCTCCTGCTACCTCTGTGGCACGTACGGAGCAGATCGTCAGTCAGGTGGACAGCATCCTTGCTGCCGACCCAGCCATCCAGAGCCGTGAGCAGATTCAGGGATATAACTTCATTGCTGGTTCTGGTAGTGACCAGGCAACGTTTATCATCAAGCTGAAACCGTTCTCTGAGCGCCAGAAGGGCTTGTGGTGGAAGATCAGCGGACTCTGGGAAGGTGACGGTATCTACCGTTTCTTCCTGAACCCATACGAGTCAACGGGTATCATCGCCCAGATATTCATCAAAACAGCCCATATCAAGGATGCGCAGATCCTTGCCTTCGCACCACCGATGATTCCGGGATTCTCTGCCAACTCAGGTGTGTCCATCGTCATGCAGGACCGTACGGGTGGTTCACTCGACAGGTTCTTCGGTGTCGTCAAAGACTATCTGGCTGAGTTGAACAAACGCCCAGAGTTCCAGACGGCACAGACATCGTACAACCCGAACTACCCACAGTATATGTTGTATGTGGATGTGGCGAAGTGTAAACAGGCTGGTATCTCTCCGCAGACGGTCCTCACCACGCTGCAAGGTTACTATGGCGGACTCTATGCGTCTAACTTCAATGCCTATGGTAAGCTCTACCGTGTGATGATACAAGGCTCACCGGAGACACGTATGACTCCAGAGTCGCTGAACAGTATCTATGTACGTACCCCGGGTGGTATGTCTCCGGTACAGGAGTTCTGCCGCATGGAGCGTGTCTATGGTCCGTCGAATATCAACCGCTTTAACCTGTTCACATCTATCAATGTGACGGCGACGGTGGCTGACGGCTACTCGACGGGTGAAGCAATCAAGGCTGCCCAAGAGGTGGCTGCAGAGATATTACCAGCAGGTTTTACCTATGACTATTCGGGACTGACACGTGAGGAGGCAAAGGCATCGAACTCGACAGCCATCATCTTCGTGCTGTGTTTCATCTTCATCTATCTGATCCTGTCAGCACAGTATGAGTCGTATATCCTGCCGCTTGCAGTTGTCCTCTCCGTACCTTTCGGATTGGCAGGATGCTTCCTGTTCACGATGTTGTTCGGACATGCCAACGACATCTATATGCAGATATCACTGATTATGCTGATTGGTCTGCTTGCCAAGAATGCGATCTTGATTGTGCAGTTTGCACTGGAGCGTCGTCAGACGGGTATGGGTATCACATGGTCTGCCATCTTGGGTGCCGCAGCTCGTCTGCGACCTATCTTGATGACCTCACTGGCGATGGTTGTCGGTCTGTTGCCGATGATGTTCGCCTCGGGTGTAGGTAAGAATGGTAACCAGACACTGGGTGCTGCCGCTGTAGGTGGTATGCTGATAGGTACGTTGTTACAGGTTCTTGTCGTACCAGGACTGTTTGTCATCTTCCAGTCCTTGCAGGAGAAGTTCAAGCCTATGACATTCGAGGGTGAAGAGGAGAATCCTGATGTGGCTGCTGAGATAGCCCAGTATGCACACCGTCCTATGAATTATGTGCCAGAGAGTTAAGAATGTAAAAATTAGAAGATATAATAATTATGAAACGATATAAGTCTGTTATTTTAAAGTTTTTCGGTTTTTGCATTATAGCGACGTTGCTTGTCAGTTGCGGCGTATATAACAAATATGAGCGTCCCGACGTAGATACGAAGGGACTGGTACGTGATGTGTTGTCAGATATGGATACACTCGCCATCCAGGATACAGCCTCGTTTGGTAACCTGCCCTGGCGCAGTGTCTTTACCGATCCGCAACTGCGTCGCCTGATAGAGCAGGGACTGGAGAAGAATGCCAACTTGCAGAATGCCGCACTCACCGTACAGATGTACGAGACGATGCTGAAGGCAGCCAAGCTTGCCTTCCTGCCAGCTATCCAGTTTGGACAACAGGCTAATATGGCATCAATATCAACCCTCTATACGGACCCATCCGCTACAACAAGGGCTTACACGCTTCCTGTGTCAGCCAGTTGGACGTTAGACCTCTTTGGTAATATCCTGTCACAGAAGCGTTCAACGCAGATGAAACTACTGGGCTATAAAGACTATCAGATGGCTGTCCGTGCCCAGGTTGTCGGTGGTATCGCTAATGCGTATTATACCCTATTGATGCTGGACGAACAACTTCGTATCTCTACCGAGATGTCTGCAATGGCGAAGGAGACGTGGGAGATGATGAAACTGCAGTATAATCTAGGACGTGTCCGTTCTACCAGTGTGCAGAGTGCCGAGGCTTCCTATCTGTCGATGCTGACACAGGCTAATGAGTTCAAGCGCCAGATCCGTGCCACAGAGAATGCCCTCTCGTTGCTCATTGGTCAGGCAGGACAGCAGATTCCGCGTTCTACACTTGCTGAGCAATTCTTGCCTAGTGAGTTCTCGACAGGTTGTGGTGTCGCTTTGTTGATGAACCGTCCTGATGTGCATAATGCCGAGATGAACCTGGCTGCCTGCTTCCATGATGTACAGACAGCCCGGGCACAGTTCTATCCGAATATCACCATCGGTGCTTCGGCTGCCTTTACGAATAGTAATGGTAACATTAATCCGGGAAAGTGGTTGCTTTCTCTCTTCGGAAGTCTGACACAGCCTATTTTCCAGCGTGGTGCCTTGACTGCCAATCTGAAGGTGAGTCAGTTTAAATACGAGCAAGCCTTTAATACGTGGCAGAACGCGATCCTCTCAGCGGGTAATGAAGTATCGAATGCCCTTGTTAACTACAACAGTTATGATGCTAATTCGAAACTGGAGGCTCAGCGTATTGAGATTCTGAAGAAGAATGTGGAGGACACCAAGGCTCTCTATAAGAGTAGCGGTTCCAGTTATCTGGAAGTGCTTACTGCAGAGACACAACTGCTCAGTGCACAACTGAACAAAGCCAGCGACGACTTTAGTAAGATGCAGGCAGTGGTATCGCTGTATACGGCACTTGGAGGCGGAGGAAAGTAAAGTTCATAGTTTATAGTTTATAGTTATGGCAAGTGAAATTAGTCCAAAGGCCGAGATTGACCCCAGAGCGAAGATCGGCGACAACTGTAAGATATTCCCCTTTGTCTATATCGAGGGTGATGTGGAAATCGGTGACGGCTGTATCATCTTCCCCTTTGTATCTATCTTAAACGGTACGCGAATGGGTAAGAGGAACAAGGTTCACCAGGGTGCCGTCATCGGTGCACTGCCACAGGATTTCGAATTTCGTGGCGAGAAGTCGGAATGTATCATCGGGGATAATAATATCATCCGTGAGAATGTCGTCATCAACCGTGCCACGCATACGGGGGGACAGACTGTCATCGGTAATGATAATTTCCTGATGGAAGGCGCCCATATCTCACACGACACAAAGGTAGGCAACCGTTGCGTGTTCGGTTATGGTACAAAGATAGCCGGTGACTGTGAGATAGAGGATGGTGTCATCTTCTCGTCGAGTGTCATCGAGAATGCCAAGACCCGTGTGGGTATCGGCTCTATGATACAGGCAGGAACAACTTTCTCGAAGGATATCCCACCTTATATTATAACCACGAGAAAGGGAGAGTATGGTGGCGTGAATATGGCAGTCGGTCGTCAGCATGGTGTGGATGAGAAGACGCTCACCCATATCGCTAATGCATACCGTCTGCTGTTCCATGGTAAGACATCTGTCTTTGATGCTGTGAACCAGATAGAGGAGCAAGTGCCCGACGGTCCCCATATCCGTCATGTCATCGAGTTCATCCGTGCCTCCAAGACAGGTATCATCACCAAGATATAAATAATTGATAAGATGAAGAATTGGTTTGATAACATCCGTATCTATCATCTGTTGATTGACAGGTTCAACGGAGGGTGGCAGGTGCCGCCAAAGAGTGAGAATGTTTTCTGCGGTGGAAACCTGCAGGGAGTTATCGACAAGCTGGACTACATCAAAGGGCTCGGCTTCACGGCAATCATGCTGTCCCCTATCTTCAAGACGGCGAATTACCATGGGTACCACACTACAGACTTCGATGAGGTCGATCCGCACTTCGGCACATGGGAGGACTATCAGCGCCTGCTTGACTTGGCTCACGATAAGGGGATGCGGATTATCTGCGACTTCGTGCCCAACCATTGTTGGTATCAGGCTCCGCTCTTTGAGGAGTCGCTGCTCAAGAATGGTGGCAAGCACCGTGACTGGTTCTTCTTTCCTAAGGAGGGTAGTGACGAGTTTGTATCGTTCTTAGGCTTTGGCGACTTGCCTAAGTTCAATCTGACGAATCCTGAGGTGGTCCGTTTCATGATCGACAAGGCAGAGAAACTCGCCCGTATGGGTGTGGATGCTTTCCGCATCGACCATGCTTTGGGACAGCCGCATAGTTTTCTGCAGAGTCTGCGGGAAAGTTTGGAAAAGATTAACAAAGACATTGTCGTGTTCGGTGAGGTGTGGGCATTCGGCATTGGTCCGCAGTTGGCAGGTCAGTTGTATTTTAAGACGGAGGATAGACAGAAAGAGTTTCTGGCGCAAGAAACCAAACCATTCAGTCAGGACGATTTGCAGGCAGACTACGTAGATACGCTGGATGGCGTACTGGATTTTGTCTATCGCGACATCCTCTTGGAAGAAATCCATTCAGGCCGAGGCATCAAGGGCAATGCTTTGCTCAAGAGCAAGATAGCCGACCACTTCGCCAAGTATCCTGAAGACTTTAAATTAGTGCTGTTCCTAGATAATCACGACACCGACCGCTTCCTGTTCGATTGTCACGACGATGCGACCCTCTTACAAGAAGCCATTGATTTCACAAAGGAACTGCCCAGACCATTTTCGTTCCTCTATGGCACAGAGCAGCTGATGACTATCCAGTCGACCATCTTCAATGCTGAGCCCTACGCCGACCTTCGTGTGCGCAACTGTATGGACTGGCGGAAGTGATGAACGGTCAGTGCGAGCAATCCAATACAATAAGCAATAACGACGATGGATACAGAAACTTACAAATTAGGCAAAGAGTTGGACTCTTTCAACTATCAGGAAGTACAGGATGGCATACTGGCCATTCTGGAGAAAGGCTGTAATGCGGTACTCGATATGACTGACTGTACATACGTTTCCAGTTCCGGTCTGCGTGTATTACTCTACTCCAAGAAGGTGGCAGCTTCCAAAGGACTGGGCTTCTGTCTCAAGGGCGTGAGTGCCGAGGTGAAGGACATTATGGACATAACGGGTTTCGATGGTTTCTTCGAATATGCATAGAGTCGATATATTTCCCACGCATGAGTACCAAGGGCTGAAGTTGCGTCCGGGTAGACCCTATCCTTTTGGGGCAACGGTCTTTGGCAACGCTGTCAACTTCTCCGTATATTCCCGTTATGCTATCGACTGCACGTTAGTGCTCTTCCACAACCGTGAAGAGAAGCCCTTTATCGAAATTCCTTTCTTCAAGGAATTCCGATTGGGCAATGTGTTCTCGATGATGATCTTTGACTTGGATTACGAGAACATCGAATACGGTTACCGCATGGATGGTCCTTTCTGTCCGGAGGAAGGTCATCGTTTCGATAAGTCGAAAATCCTGCTGGACCCTTATGCGAAGTTGATTGTGGGTCGTGACGTATGGGGCAAACAACCCAATTGGGACAGCCTTTACCAGTACCGTGCCCGTGTGGTCTTCGATGATTTCGACTGGGAGAACGACCTTCCGTTAGAGACACCTGTCAACGACCTCATCGTTTATGAGATGCATGTGCGCAATTTCACATGCGGTTCTGGTGCCGGTGTGAAGCACAGAGGAACATTTGCCGGCATCGTCGAGAAGATACCCTACCTCCTTGAACTAGGCGTCAACTGTGTGGAGCTGATGCCCATCCATGAGTTCGACGAGTTCGAAAACTACAGGTCCTCACCTGTAGATGGTCATCCGCTCTATAACCTGTGGGGTTACAGCAACGTGGGATTTTTTGCGCCCAAGGCCGCCTACGCCTCGTCAGGACGGTTCAGCATGCAGGTAGATGAGTTGAAGAACCTGGTGAAGCGACTGCATGCCAACGGTATCGAGGTGATACTCGACGTGGTATTCAACCATACCGCTGAAGGCGACCAGCGTGGTCCGTATATCTCTTATCGCGGCATCGACAACAAGACCTATTATATGCTGACTCCTGACGGCTCATATTTCAACTTCAGTGGCTGCGGCAATACACTGAACTGCAACAACCCCAATGTGCGTGATATGATTGTCGAAAGCCTTCGCTATTGGGTCACCGATTACCATATAGACGGTTTCCGTTTCGATCTCGCCGCCATTCTCGGCCGTGACCAGAACGGTAATCCTATGTCGAACCCTCCATTGCTCGAATCACTCGCCCACGATCCGATTCTCGGCAAAACGAAACTGATAGCCGAGGCATGGGATGCGGGCGGACTCTATCAGGTGGGATCGTTCCCATCATGGGGACGTTGGGCAGAGTGGAACGGGAAGTTCCGCGACAGCATCCGACGCTTCCTCAAGAGCGACGAGCAGGTACTTGGTGATGTGAAGGAGCGCATGATAGGATCCCCTGACCTTTATGCCTCACAGGGACGAGGCATCAAGGCGAGTGTCAACTTCGTCACTGCTCATGACGGTTTTACATTGATGGATCTGGTGTCGTATAACGACAAGCACAACGAGGGCAACGGCGAGGATAACCGTGACGGTGAGAATCACAACAACAGTTGGAACTGCGGTTGGGAAGGTCCCACTGACGATGTTGCCATCAACCGCCTGCGCCACCGGCAAGTTAAGAATGCCGTCACGCTGCTGATGGTCAGTCAGGGCATTCCCATGGTGCTGTCGGGTGATGAGATGGGCAACTCCCAGCAAGGCAACAACAACGCCTATTGTCAGGATAATGAGATTGCGTGGCTCGACTGGAACAACCTGGAAAAGAATGCCGACATCTTCCGCTATTTCAAACAGATGATTCAGTTCCGCCTTCATCATAAAGTGTTGCGCTATGAGGATCACCTGAGCCATAGCGATTATCGTAATCTGGGCTACCCTGACTTTTCGTGGCATGGTGTGAAGGCTTGGCAGCCTGAAAGCGGCTTCAACAACCTCACGGCAGCGTTCATGTTGAACGGACAATATGCCGATGACGATTTCATTTATGTCGCCATGAACATGCACTGGGAAATGCACGGCTTTGAGTTGCCTCAGTTGCCTGTGGACATGACTTGGCACATCTTTGCTAATACTGGGATGGAATCTCCCGATGACATCTTTGAACCAGGGAAAGAGCCTGTCATTGAGAATCAGCATGAGGTGTTGGTAGGTCCACGATCCATCATCGTTCTCGTGGGAAGAGGTTAAGGGTTTAAAAGGTTCAAGAGTTTAAGGGTTATGAGTGAACTACATTTCCAGCCCATCAAAGAGAAGTCACGTGAAATACTCAATGCCATCCTGCAAACACCCGAGGTGACCTCGTGCAACCTGAAGGATGCCTTGGTTCTCCGACTGGCCTGCGAGGAAGTGGTCATGAATGTGACATCTTATGCTTATCCCGAAGGTACCGATGGTTTTTTGGATGTGGAAATTGAGAAAGACGACAACCGCATCGTCATCCGTTTCAAAGATGGTGGTAAGCCTTTTAATCCTCTGGCTCAGGAAAAGCCAGATACAAAGCTCCCGTGGAAACTACGTCATATCGGCGGACTTGGTATCTTTCTCGTCATCAAAAAAATGGATGACACCCGTTATGCTTATGTGGATAATAAGAATGTTTTGACTATCGAAAAAGTTATTAAAGTCATTGAGAATAAGGAACGTTAAAAAACAGATAAAGATGAAAAGGATAAGTATTGTTGCCTTGTTGTGGTGCGTGGCCGTCAGTGTGATGGCACAGAGATTCCCAGTGGGCATTTTCAGCGTACAGGACACGGTGAAGGGTTTCCAGTTGGGTGTCATCTCATCGGTGAATCCCGACGGAGGTAAAGGACTCCAGTTGTCGGGCTTCACCAACACGTCAGGAGGCACCTTTAACGGTCTGCAGTTAAGTGGTATCAGTAACATTACGGACGGCATGAACCGTGGTGCACAGTTGTCGGCCATCATGAATGTTTCGTCTTCCATGATGCGTGGTTTGCAGTTGGGAGCCGTCAACTATGCCGACTCACTGAACGGTGCACAGGTCGGCGTGCTCAACGTTGCCCGTAAGCGCCCGAAGGGGTGGCAGGTAGGACTGATCAACGTGTCGGATGACACCATCGGTCATAAGATCGGTCTGGTGAACATCAACCCGATGACTACCATTGACTGGATGCTGTATGGAGGAACTTCTACCAAGATAAATTTCGCTATACGCTATCGAAACAAGAGTACCTATAATGTCTTAGGTGTCGGTACCCATTTCATGGGACTCGACAGCAAGTTCTCGGGTGCAGTGTTCTATCGGTTGGGACAGTATTTCCAGTTGTCGCCGAAATGGAGTCTGAGTGGTGATATCGGTTACTACCATGTGGAGACCTTTAAGAAGAACTCGGACGAAGGTCCCGAGCGGCTGTATTCCCTGCAGGCCCGTCTTAATGCCGACTACCAGTTCAGCAAGCGCTTCGGTGCCTTTGCCTCTGTGGGATGGGGACTCACCCGCTATTATAACCGTAACGAGACCTACCGCAGTCGTCCGTTGTTCGAAATGGGTCTGACCTATCGTCGTTCGAGGAGCAGTCGCGACGACCTCTGGCAGAACACCAGTCTAAGGAAGAAGGTGGCAGAAAACCATCAGGAGACGGGCGACAGCACGATGGCTCTTGAACCCAAGAAGAATTTCTGGGCTGCAGCTGCCAAGGTTACCGGTATCAACGTCGGAGTACACCTGTTGGACCGATACATCCTGAAGGAGCCCTTCGTGAAGACGACGTTGCATAGCATCGGCGACAACTTCAGCAAGGGTATGGTGTGGGATAACGACCTGTTCACGATGAACATGTTCGCCCACCCCTATCATGGCAACCTGTACTTCAATGCTGCCCGTGCCAGTGGATTGAGCTACTGGGAGTCGGCGCCGTTCGCTCTCCTGGGCTCTGCCGAGTGGGAGTTCTTTGGCGAGACAGATCCCCCTGCCATCAACGACCTGTTTGCTACGACCTGTGGCGGTATGGCCATCGGTGAAACACTGCACCGTCTGAGTCTTATGCCACTTGACGACCGTACGCGTGGCTGGAACCGCTTCTGGCGCGAGGCAGTGGCTACTTTGTTAAACCCCATCCAGGGACTGCATCGTATCATCAGCGGTGATGCCTGGCGCGTGAAGAGCGACCACTACCATTATCACGACTTCCATACGATACCCATTCAGGCATCCTTCTCGACCGGTCTTCGCTATGTGGCTGACGATGGTGCCCTGTTCCGTGGCGACTACTGCCCGTATGTAAACATCGGCATTGTCTATGGTACGGGTGCCGACGGCGAAAAGCACACCAAGCCTTTCGACTTCTTCGACTTCGATGCTACATTCTCTTTCGGCGGCAGCCAACCTGTCATCAACAACATCAACATCATGGGTCGTCTGTGGAGTACGCCCGTCATCGACCGTACGGCAAAGAACGAACACGGTAAGAGTATGTATGGTGAGTTCGGTTTCTATCAGCACTACAACTATTATGACTCTAAACCCATCAAGAACGGCTCAGACCTGACACCCTACCGCATCAGTGAACCCGCATCGTTCGGTCCTGGTTTTATGTTTGTGATGGAGCATCCCAAGGCAGCACTCACCCGTGCTGAGCAGCGCATCTTCCTGAGCGGTATTCTGTTGGGTGGCACCAAGAGCGACTACTTCAACATCATCGAGCGCGACTACAATATGGGCAGCGGTTTCAGCATCAAGACAAAGACGGTGCTCGACTTTGGCAGCAAGGCACGCTTCACGCTGAACGCCAAGTATTTCCGCATCTTTACATTCAAGGGATACGAGGATAAGCTGGCACCACTGCAGGAACGTATTGACAATGGCGAATTCACGGCAGAATATCTGCGCTCCATCGCCGACGACAAAGAAAAGTTCGAGGAAGTGACGGGCTATGACCTGCGCTATCTGAATGCTCAGGGTGACAAGGGCAATGCCGGACTGCTGATTATCAATCCCGTGCTGGAGCTCCATCTGACGAAGCAATGGGGCATCATCGTTCAGGGTTCCTACTTTCATCGTCGCACCTACTACAAGTATCACGACAATGTGCATGCCAACACCTTTGAGACCAAGCTAGGAGTGATCTGCAGACTGTAAGTACCAATAAATATTCGTTAGTTGTAATCAAGGAGCTTAATAACTCGCCGTACAGGGAATACCGGCGGCAATCACACGGTCGCGAATGGCATCAAGCTGTTCGCGACTGGCTTTTTCCAGTCCGTGGGCAGGTGTCTCACGGTCGATGGTATAGACCATCACCTGCTGAGGCTTGATGGTCTTGACAACCTCCAGCCACGGCCCTACATACTCCTCCCCGGTATTGTCGACAGAAGCCCCCCTCATGAACATCGTCTGGATGATGATATGTCCGTTGAATGCCTTCATCCGCTCGATGATGAGGTTGACATCATAAGTACCGTTGGGACGGTCAACCTTTTGGATATAGTCAGGGTCAACGGTATCCAGTTTGAGGATGTTGTCGTCCACCTTCATCAGGGCATCGTGCACCTGTGGTCGGTGAATCATGGTGGAGTTGCTCAGTACGCAGACCTTGGCCTTGGGACAATACTGGTTGCGCAGTTGGATGGTGTCGTCGATGATCTCTGCGAAGTGGGGATGACAGGTCGGCTCACCATTACCGGCAAAGGTGAGTACGTCAGGCAGTTGTCTTGCTGCAGTCATCTCCTGCAGCTTCTGTTCCAATCGTTGAGATACTTCCTCACGGGTAGGCAAGGGCAGGGTAGGGCGGTGGTCTTCGTTGAAGCCGCACTCACAGTAGATACAGTCGAACGAACACACCTTGCCGTCGCCAGGCAGCAGGTTGATGCCTAAGGAGATGCCCAGTCGGCGACTATGCACTGGACCGAAGATCGGTGATGGATATATAATCGTACTCATAGTGCCGACAAAATTACGAAATAACGAAATAATAACCAAATATAATTGATTTAAGTTTCGCATTCGCTCAACTTTTTGCCTGGCAGCTTGCAGCCGTCGAGGGTGTACCGGTCACGAAGGACATAGACGTACTATAGGTTATCCCATCGGTCACAATAGGACTTAAGTATTTTGTGGGAAATCTGAAGTTCTGTGGCCGTCTTGCGCCAGTCTTTGATGGCAGTACGAACCTTCTCTATGATTTCAGTTGCCTCCTGTTGCTCAAGCATATAGTTGCCCGAGGCTTGGAGCAGGGCTGTGATATCCGACAGTTCGGTATATTGGTCAATAAGCAGACACTGATGTGTCTTGGTTCCAGGGTTGATGTCGTATGCTGGTGAAAGCGTCCAACCTTTCGGAGTGAGCAGGAAGCCATGATTGCGGAAGTGGTCGTCGGTATTGCCAAACATTGCGTTGAACGCCACTCTGCGGTAAAGTTCCCTTAAGTTCTGCTGAACATCAACACAACCTTGGAGGATGAAATCAACGATGTCTAGATAGCCATTGCCAGTACTGCTGCCGGCACCGTCATCCAACCCAAGCAATGACATGGCAGAAGCAAAATGAATGCGACGGCCATCTGCCGTTCTATCAAAACGCTCCGAAAGTAACAGGTCGCGGTCTTTAGAAATCTTGATGGTTCGCGTCTGAGCCACATTGATACCTGCTGCGGCTGCTAACCGATGCGAGAAATGCTCTATGAGTTCCGTGTTCTCCAAATCTTTTTTTGATGGGAACTTAGCCACATATAGTTTGCCGTCGTTATCGATGACATTGGCTTTGGGACGGGCACCGCCAAGCGATGTTCCTGGGTCAATCAGTTGGTCGAGCCAACGCTGCTCTGGCAATTCGTTACGTTCTTCAGCCAACTCAATTTCGTGACAAGCATCACAGAGAGCGCGAAGACTTTCAATAGGAGGTACAAGATATTTTGTACTCGCTTTAATGTAATCTTCGGAGTCCTCACTTTTGTAGCGTATGCCACCCATGCGTGTGAAGTCCTCAATGCCGATGAGATAGTCATAGTTGGTAAGCATTCGCATGGGTCTTCCCTCTGTTTGTGCAATTAGACGTTCCCTGCGGTCGAGCAACAGCCGGCCCCATCGGTCGGGAAATGAGTCTTTGATGAAACCAAACACACTATCCGTGCCACGAGGATGCTGCAATGAAGGGACATTCATCAAGTCGCCACTCAATACGATACCTCCATGCTGTTTCAGCCATTCATGCGAATACTCAAAGACAAAATGATCCTTACCCCGAACGCGTTCGTAGCCCAAGGTGCCAATCTCCTGCGCTGATGCGAGGAAATCAAAATCTGCATAAACCGTAATTTTTTTCATCTGCGTAATAATTCTGCATCCTGAAGTTGACGGCCGAGTGCATCGTCGGCAGCAAGCAACGAGAGATCCTTTTCAAGATTCAGCGCAAAGAGCACTCGCGCATAGATACCCATGGAAACCGTAGGGTCGCCATGTTCCACCTTAGAGACAGTCAAGCGTGTCACCGTTGCCCTGTCTGCTATGTCCTGCATAGAGAGATGCCTGCGTTTGCGTGCCAGCATAATCTGTTCGCCCATGAGCTGCAACTGCTGAGTCAAAGCCCTCGGCATCACCTTTCCGAATGTGTTCTTTCCCATATTTGTTACTTATCGGGTGCAAAAGTAAATAAAAATGTTTAATATAACAAACATTTTGCAAGATTTTTTCTGATACCGGTCACGAAGGACATAGATAATGATGGGGATGTCTCCGAGTTAGGTACCTCCTATCGGGTCGATAGGTGCCGCCTATCGATGCGTTAGGTGCCGGGTATTGATGCGATAGGTGCCGCCTATCTCCTTGGTAGGTTCGTTTGGAGGGCATAACGGGGTTAATGGGACAGATGGAACAGATGTAACAGATAGTTTATAAAAGTCTATACGCGGGCGGACGGACGGGCGCTGCGCCTGCCCGTCCGCCCACGAGGAGGTATCAGAAATGTGCCGGTTCATCTGTTCCATCTGTCCCTGAAGGGGTCTTGATATATGTAAAGGTTTACGGACTTTTTCAAAGAATTTTACCATAAACTTCCCAAAAAATCATAAAAAATTTGTACCTTTGCAGGCGAAGCCTGCTAAGCTGATTAAAAATAACAATATAACGACAAATAAATGAAAAGATCATTCTATCTTCTCGCCCTCCTGTTCACGATGGTGCAGGGAACATGGGCAGACGACCCGAACGTGTACCTCATCGACAATCTTGCTGACTGGGAGGCGTTCTGCGCTGACGTCAACAGTGGCACTTCCTTCAGCGGCAAGACGGTGAAGCTGACCAACAACATCAGCGGCATAACGACGATGGCGGGCACGGAAGACCATCCCTTCGTCGGCACGTTCGACGGTGATAACTATGAGCTCGAGGTCAATATCACTTCTTCCTCTGCTTATGCTGCACCCTTCGCCAGAGTAGGTAACGCAACATTCCTGGACCTGTATGTGAGGGGTTCCGTAAAGTCCACCATGATGGAAGGTGCCGACCATACAGCCGGTCTCATCGGCAAGGCGGCAGGCGTCGTGACTATTACTAATGTGCGCGTGGAGGCCACCATTACTGGACATACCTACTACGGCGGATTCATCGGCCATGGCGGCGGTAGCAGCACCTTGTCCACCCGTATCACGATGGCGGGCTGCGTGTTTCAAGGTAAACTGAATGAGAATCAGTCCGGTGCCACACAGCACATCGGCGGATTCATTGGCTGGGGCGACTACATGACCATCGATATGAGCGACTGTATGTTCGACGGCGAAGTCACCATCAACAATGAGGGGGGCTCGGGCCATCACAACTTCCACCCCATTGGCTACTATACCGCGACAGCCACCACCACTGCTACGTTGGACAACGTTTACTACAAGAAGGGGCCCTCGGCTCAGAATCCAGAAAACAACGGAACTGCCGTCTCCAACGCTGCCAAGATGGCGCGCCTCGTCAAGGCGGGCACCGACGTTACCACCTTCGACTTGGGTGGCTCACCCTACGAGTATGTCGTGGCTAACATCATCGGCTATGACAAGGGTATGAAGTACGACTTGGACTTCTATGCGGGTAATGGCGACAAGGTGGGCCTCATATTGGACCACACACCGGCAGCGGCTGGCAAGCACTTCAAGGACTACACTGTCAGCGGCGGTGGCACCATCACGGAACAGGGCGAAATGTCGGCTACGCTCAGCATGAGCGACAACGATCAAACCATCAGCGCCGAGTATGACGACAACCCGGCGAACCACGTCTTTCTTGCCGACGACGCGGAAGCTGGCTGGACCCTCCCGACCAGCGGCTCAGTCAGTATGGGCACACCTGTCACCGTCAACTATTCGGGCGAGCACAAGGTGAAGAGCGTCACGGCGAGGCCGTACAGGATGGCTGCAGAGGCCACTGCCGAAGACAAGGGCAAGCTGATTTGCTGCCACGGCCACATCCATGAATATGGTAAAGATACCCAATGCGACGCCGAGCGCCACGCTATGATTGTCTATGTGAGCGGCACGAAGGGCATGGCCCTCGGAACGACCGACGTCAACAGCTATTCAATGACTTGGCACGGTGGTGGGACGTACAACAACAATTTGTCCCCATGGTGGTGGTGCGATAACTGGAATAAATTCAGAGCAGTCCCAGGTGCTCGCTGGAGGGAGACTACCAAGGATGACATTGATGCTTTGATTGGCACTGACGGTGCCAACGGTTATGAAAAGCTTCGTGATAGCTTTGAAAAAGCCGGCGGCACGAATATGCATAAGGCCAAATACTGGACGAATAATTTTTATATGTTAAACTCTGCGTATGCCTACGACTTCTCCAACGGCCAATGGTGTGAAGAAGCTTTTAATAATTACAACTATTCCCGTGCCGTCCTCGTTTTCTCATTAGCATCAGGCTCGTCGCCGAGCGTCGACGTCACGATGAATGCTACCAAGGAAGGCGACACCTACAACTATAGCGGCACGTTCAACATGCCCGCCTATGACGTGGAAGTCAGCACCGGACTGTATTACAAGCTGGGCCAGACGGCCACCAACAACGCCTCCACCCGCGGCACCAAGAAAGATGTCTACCTGGAGCGCACCCTTCAGACCGGTGGCTGGAACACCTTCTGCGCCCCGTTCGACATCAATTCCATCCCCACGGGCTGGACAGTGAAGAAGCTCGTAAGCTCAGCATATGACAGCAATACGAAGGTCCTGACACTCAACTTCGCCAACGAGACGACGAAGATAGCAGCCGGCACACCCTATCTGGTAAAGGTGGCAAGCACCGTCACAGACCCTGAATTCGCGAACATCACTCAGGTTTATACTGGCGAAGCAGGCTCTGAGGCCTACACAGCCAATCCAACGGTAACCGACTTCGCAACCTTCACGCCGGTGCTCACACCCGAACTCATGACAGGTGGCGACAAGACAACGCTTTTCGTCGTTGATGGCAACAAACTGACCTATCCTTCTTCAACCGGCTATATCTATGCCTTCAGAGGCTACTTCCGGTTGACTAATGGTGCCACCTTTGACGCCCGTTCCTTCGTCATGAACTTCGACGATGAAACGACCAGCCTCCCCCAACCCCTCCAATGGGAGGAGAGCCCAGCTGACGCAATCTATGACCTGCAGGGACGCAAAATAGCCAATGGCCAAAAGCTAAAAGCTAAAGGCATCTACATCCAGAACGGACGTAAAGTGATTATGAAGTAATTAAAAAACTGATAAAATGATGATAAAGCAAGTAATCGATCTTAATCGCTTGTCCAAGCAAGAATATCAGAAGCCCGAGATAAAGGTGGTTCTGTTGCAGCAACAATCCCATATTCTGGCTGGTTCTCCGATAACATTGCCGATAAACACCACCGGCCTCGACGAGGATCCCTTAGTCATCTTCGATGAAACCGGCGGAATCCCGGGGAACGCGTGGTAAAATTTAAAAAACAATAAAAAATAAATAATATGGCGAGACGCAGACGTTTTTCATTGATGCTCCTGTTGCTGACGGCTGTGACAGCACAGGCACAGATAGACTTTAAGTTGTATTTTGCCAATAACGTTGGCGACGTGAGCCGGCTGTCGAGAATCAAGATGACGGACTCAGGGCTGAAGTGGCGTGAAGTCAAGGACGGTGATGCAGATGCTAACCTGAAAGACGTGGATGACGTGAAGAAGATGTTCGGCGCCACGCGTCAGAAAACACGCGAAGACCAGAAGCTGTTCTGGAAGATGCGCGACGACAACCTGCTGTGCTTCCGCATCAACGACGGCAGTGGCAAGCACGGCGAGTTTGAGGCCCGTGCGACGCTGGGTTCCGGCAAGGGCAGCATCAAGAAAAACGTGAGCAACTACTTCTTCCTCAACACCGACAACCATTTCGACTCGCTCTTCGTCAGCGTCAACCGCAAAGGCTGCAGCAAGAGTCCCAGCGATACGTTGCACTTCAAATACTACATCTATGACTATGGCGATGACGACCTGATGGTGTTCAAGCTCGACTCGCGCCGTCGCAATTCAGGGCTGACCTACAAGCTGGAGATTGTCACCGAGGACTATGAGCACCGTAACGAGCAGACCACGACACTCGAACTGAGCGGTTCGAGTTTCCAGAGTTTCTACAGACCCGACAAGAGGACGGTGTCGAAAATCTATCTGGTGAGTAACGGCAACCGCTTGAAACTGGACCAAAAGCGCCTGATGTATGGTGCTAACCTCAGCGACAAGCTGAACAGGTTGTGGATGAACACCAACTTCACGCTGGACAAACACGAGAACCGCGAGCTGACCATCTTCAACATGCTGGGCTCGGGACTCTTTGAACAATACGATACGCTATATGTGAAGGTGCTGGGCGACGGTGTGCCTCTGAAGCCAGAGATGGACCCTCAGACCAAGCTGGCAAAGGGCTATACGTTTAATATCGCCGAGGTGGATGCCAACGGCAACTACGTGAAGCGCGAGACCATGCCCATGAAATATGCGGGCTATAACCCCAAGAACGGTCTTCACAAGATATTGACCTATGGCAATCCGTGCTATATGGAGGTCTATGCCCCTGGATACTATCCGGCCCTGCTGAAATATGCCGGCGCTGTCAATCCCACCACCAAGGAGCTGGACAGCAAACGCTCCTCCGTCACCCTGTATATGGTGAAAGGCACTGCCAATGCCATCGACCCAGCCATATCCAAGCAAATGATTTACATCCTGAAGGATGAGAACAAGGAACAGATGATGGATGGCAAGAAGTATGAAGTCTTCACCCGCGATTCTTGCGACATGAATCAAAGTCCCCCTTCTGGCGCTTACGGCTTTATAGAGGACGGCGGCAGACAGGTGACACCCAAGCTGATGGACGGCAAGGCCGTCGACAAATATGCCGAGATATCCATTGAATATTCGGTGCCCAAAAGTAACAACACCGCCGGCAATGTGGCTCAGATTCAGTTTGAGGAGGTGGATGCCAGCACTGTCATCAAGGCCACGCCCTCATCGACAACAACGGTTGACGGCAACAACTATCCCACCTTCCAGCGCAGTTGGTACACCCTGCGTTGGAACATGGTCGGCGTGCTGCCCAAGGCCAACGTCAACTACAAGCCCCGCCTGACCATTGGCACCACGAAGTACGACAAGCTGCCGTTCATGAAGCGAATGGAATACAACGAGAAGCAGGGTAACGAGCAGGCTCAGAAGATGGTCGATGGCTATTGCTTCAGTAAGCTCTTTGATGTCGAGGCTAACCTTAAACCGCTTGGCGGCTGTTTGCAGCTCGTGGGTCAGTTCTGTAAATTAGACTTGCGAAAGGATAACTTTCCGGGATTCAATGCAGCGATTGTTCCTACTCTTGATCCTATTAGAGGACGCTTTGAGGTGGACATATTTGTCTCCTGGGGTTTTTTTAATAGCAGTACTGGAGACGGCTACCGCGAAAATATGAAGAAAAGGGCGTGCATTGACCGTAGGAAATTTGGTGAGGGTAATTGGAACGTAGGACAGTCCAAGACATCAGCACAATCTACAGCCCTCAAAGACAAAGACCATTGGATAAATTCCGAGCTGGACGACATCTTCAAGGTGGAGCGCAACAAGCTGGGAAAAAGCTTTTTCGTTGATATTTATTTCGGATTTGGCATCAAATGGAGTTGGTTTGGCAGCAACGCAGAGGATGGCTTCTATGTGAAGGGGGTCACAGGATCAGTCGGTTACGGATACTTCTTCTGTAATTATTTCAAACCGAAGCGGCTGGGCTGGCCAAAAACAGAATGGATCACGTTCCGATGTTTTATCAATGCCGTAGTCCAGGCTAAGCTCACCCTCGGCCTCAGGTCTTACAACTTCAAGGAGAATGGTGCCTTTAAAGAGCGGGCCTATGGTCTTTTCATAGATGCGCTCGCACAGGGTAAGATTGGTGGAGGCGCAGCGTTTGCTTCTGATTTCAGTGACGACGACTACAAAGATGATGACAACAACAATAATAACAACGGTCAAGGTGAAGACAATGGTGAAGGCGAAGGCGAAGGTGAAGGCAATAACCCCGGCGATGTCGTTGACCCCGGCAACGGTGAAGGCAACGGTGAAGGTGTTGGCGAAGGGGAGGCTAACGCCCCAGCCTTGATGAGTCCTGTCAACCGTAGGGCTTATAATGACAGCAAACGCAACCGCTGGATGTCTTTTTCTGTAGGAGCCCGTTTCGGTGGAAAGCTACAGCTCGATTTTGGTTTTGTCTCGATGTTCGATAAGCCGGGATATAAAAGCGATTGGGGATTCGGCTTTACAGCAGTGGCGGCCGGAGAGATTTATGCTGACATCAAAATAGGTTTCCTGGGTCGCATCAATCCTCGCTGGTCAATGAAGTTAGGCGGACGCTGGGTTCTACCTGACAACAGTCACAATCCCACCGCACCGCTCTATCCAAACTACGTTCCCGTCAACGGAGCCTCCCGGCAGGCGTTATGGCGAGCCCCTGCCGTACCGGAATTCCCTGTCGGCAAGTGTATCATGGACGGGCTGGACAATACGGCAACCCCCAGCTTCATGCAAGACAACAAATTCCTCATCGTCAACAACGGCGACGGCAGCAGTTTCGACAACTACCGGCTGACGAGCTACAACGTGCCTTCGACCGACCAGAAAATCGACAAGGCCGACGGTACGGGCATTTCGCCTGAAGGCCACTATGTGCAGCATCCCAGCTACAGGAAGGAGATTGACTCGGAGCTGATGATTTATGAGGAAATGACACAATCTGTCGATGACGCCAGCATGGAGGATGTCGACGATGAACTGGAGCAGGCACGTCATATGCAGATAGCATCTTCCTTTAAGTCTGTTAAGACGGGCGAATGGAGACACCATGTAGTGGACTATGAAGAGGACCAGCAGGACAGCGATCCTGTTGCAGCCATCAACGTTTGGACGGAAGACGGCCACTCGGCCCTGCCTGGCGAATATGACGAGGCAGCATGTGTGTGGAAGCGTGGCCAGTTTGTACTGCCACCCTATGAAGACGCTGAGGCCACCCCAGAGGAGAACGAACAAAACAAGAAAGATGTGGAGGCCTTGCAGATACGTGCCTTCGAGGGCGACGTCATGCTGTCAGTCTTCGACGGTGAGCAGTGGAAGATACCCGAAAGTATCGTCACACTGGACAAGGAAGACATCCTGATAGACTATCAGGCAGTGATGCGCAACGACACCGTGCTGGTGGCGCTCAGCGTGGTGCCCAAGGATACTATCGTGCCCGAGTTGAGATACTACTGCAAACCTGCCTACGAGCCTGTCAGATATGTGGGCACCGACAAGCTTAGTCCTGTGCGCTTCTCACTCGACCTGGTGGGTTCTATGCCGGTCATCGCCATCCTGAACCAGGTGGACAGTGCCAACAATGACATCTACGTCAAGCACATCGACATGATGGGACGCTATCAGAACTATGGTGCCGACCTGGGCATTGCACGCTTTAGTCCCAAGAGCGTCAGAATACTCGTCGATAAGGACAACGACTCTCCCGAGGACTTTGCCATTCTCTGGAAGGGTCCTGACAAGGAAATACGACGTGACGGCGAGGTTATCACCTCGGACAGTACACAGACCATGCTCAACTGCTCGCGCATCTACCTGCGTGAGAATATGACCACCATTCCGTTTGTCACGCTGGGTTGTACGGCCGACAGCACCTATATCTCCGGCTTTGATGCCACTATGGACGGTGCTCGGGTGCAGGTGCTCTATGCCCTGACTGACGAGCGTGACGGTAATACCTATTTAATGAAAGATGCCGTGGAGTTCTACGACGACTTCAAGTACAGCGTAGGCTACTCGCCGGAGGGGATGATTGATGCCGATGTGATGCCTGTCAACCTGACGGTCTATAACACTGGTGCCACACCCATCACGGCTGTAGACGGATTCATCAACGACCAGGAATTCAGCTTTGACGACATCTTCATCTGTCCCTACTCCAGCCAGACGTTGGCAGTGGATTATGAACTGCCTGAGAATTTCGACGGTCTGCTGCGAGCCAACAACGTCACGGCTGTCTTCGAGGACACGTGGGCTATCAATAAAGCCAGTCGCCGTGGTGCTCCCATGCGTCGCACCGTCACGTCTGACGAGAACGTCAGCCAGTATGCCGCTGGCACTTCCGACCTGCGCTGCGAACTGCTGAGCCACACCATTGAGGGCACTGTCAACAAGGTCTATCTGGAACTGACCGACTTCGACGGACTCCATGACTACGAGACGGTCCATGTGGGACTCTATCCCGACCATCTGGCCGATATCCCCATCTGCGACACGGCAGAGGAATTCCTGAAGGCCAGCGACTTCACCGTTATTGGCAACGACCGCAAGGCATACGTCGAGTTGACAGTAGACGGTCTGGAAGAGGCGCAGGAGGTGGAAATCCGTGCCCGTGTGTATAACGACAAGGTATTGGACCGACTGACTGATGAGGACGATATCTCGGAAGCCATCGTCAGCAACATGTCGTGGCAGGACAACCTGCGCAACATCATCCTGCTGCCTGTGGAGCTGGACGATGTGACCCTGCTGCCTGTGGTGAAGCGCGACGACCCTCTGCACAAGGTGAAGGTGGAGCAGACGGAGCATGGCGTATGGATCAGCGGTTTGGATGAGAACGACCATGTGCGCATCTTCGATACGTTGGGTAAGCCCGTCTATCAGCAGTGCCATCCGCAGAGCCGCCTGTTTGTGCCTATCCAGCAACATGGTGTCTATCTGCTCAGCACGGGTCAGGAATTTGTGAAGTTTACGTTCTAAGAAGGAAGATGTAAGATGGAAGAAGTAAGATGTATGATCTATCATTATAATAAGGTGAACAAGATGATGAAGTGGGGGCTGCTGCTGTGCCTGCTGGCACTGCTGCCCCAGTCGGCAATGGCTGATGATGTGGAATACTATGGAATGTATGGCATTGGTATCAGCTATGACCATTACTCGTGGCATGAAAAATACTATGCCGAGGAGGGTCTCGACCGCACCGTGGCAGGCTTTGAGGGCAGCGGCACGCTGGAGTCGCCCTATCTCATCAGCAGCGTCTGGGACCTGTGCCGACTGGAAGACCTGGTGAACGCTGGCGACTGCTTTACCAATCAATACTTCCGACTGGAAGAGGACCTCGACCTGTCCGCTTCCTATTACGCCAAGGATCAGTGTCCGCTGTGGTATCCCATTGGCGTTAATAACGAGTTTAAGGGCAACTTCGACGGCAACGGCCATACCATCGATTATATGCGCATCCTTATCGGCGACCGCCAGTCGGATAGTCCCATGTATGCCTACGGACTGTTTGGCTATTCGGGAGGTGTCATCAAGAACGTGAAGATGACAAATGCTTCTGTCACTTTTGGACAATCAGGAACCTACAACAAGGCACGATACCTCTTTGCGGGACTGCTCTGCGGTTATCTGTACCACTATCCCGACGACCAGTGTTATGGAGCTATCTACGGTTGCAATGTGCAAGGCCGCTTCTACGGTTGGCCTCTAAACGCAGAAGATAGTTATAGCAATACCCATCTGGGAGGTGTTGTGGGATTTGCTGCCAATCCGGTGAGCATCTACCAGTGTCACGCCAACCTGACAGCCGACGTCTCATGCATTGGCAGCCTTGGTGGAATTGTAGGCGTTCTGAAAGCTGACTATACAACGTTCCCTATTGAAAATGACACCGAGAACTCTTTAGCCAAGCCCAGAGAGTCGTATGTCTTCGACTGCACGGCACATTTCGAGCCTAACGACGAGGGCAATAAAGCCAATGGTAACGTCGGTGGTATTTGCGGTCAGAACGAGCGTGGCCATATCGTGGCCTGTGCTGCGACAGGCGATATCATTTCGTATGGTGGTACGCTGGGAGGTATCGTAGGATTTAACTGTAGAACGGTCATCGACTGCGTCAGCATGATGAGGCTCCAAGGCGCGCCAACCACCACCATGGGAGGAGTCATAGGCAATAACGATACGGAGATGGCAACCAGTTCCTGCAATGTCTTCAACTGTGTCTATAGCGGTCATCTGGACGGCTCGGTGAGTCCTAACGCCTACGGACTGGTGGGAGCAGGCAAGGTTATACCCAATGCGCTGTTCCTGGGCACCAGGGAGATGGATAAGGACTGTCCTTCCAATCACCCCCTGTGGAACAGTAAAGACAATGCCACCGCATACAGCGACGCCAATCTCTACCATGGCGAAGGCGAATACAGTTGTTATAGGGCATTCTCAAAGATTACCAGCGGGGAGTCCAACGATACAGAATTCTCCACCATGGGCAAATTCCATCGCTGGTGGACGAACAATCGTAACGGCGACGATATCAATATATCCATCATCGATGTGTGGCGATTCCGTGAGGGCTTCTATCCCCGTCTGCAGGTGGGCAGTTCGAACATCGTCAACGGCACCACCGAGGCCTTGCTCAAGTTGCACGACTACGTCATAGAGCGCGCTGCCACCAAGTTTGGCGACGACAAGACGGCGCTGACCACTCCCAAGTTGTTTCCGCAATACGCTTGGCTGGCCTCTGTGCCCGCCTTCACCCACGACGGCCAGTGGGCTTCCTTCTTCGATACGGCACTGTCGCTGGCACAGCGTAAGATGACCGACAACCAGAGCAACATCTTTACGGCCAACTACGAGCTGATAGAAACTGCTCCCAGCGTGATGACGGTCACTGGCACGACAGCCACGCCCAAGGCCAATATGGAGGGAACTGTCACCCTGCGTATCAGCACCCTTGACGGTGTCAGCAAAGAACTGGCAATCAATGTCAACGGCCATCGTAAGTGGGACGGCGTGTTGGCCCCCAACTTCGACGGAGGCAACGGCTCTGAAGAGCGTCCTTACCTCATCCACGATGCCCGTCAGCTCCTCCAGGCCTTTCAAAACAACAAGGAAAACGAGTATTATCGGCTGGTCAACGACATTTGGGTCAACGAGAACCTGCTGACGACAGATGGCAACGTCAGCGCAAACGCTGCGGCATGGGACCACGAGGCGAACAATAACAAGGGCCACTGGAAAGGCCACCTCGACGGCAACGGCCACCTCATTCGCGGACTCTACACGACCAATGCCTTCGGATTGCTTGAATCTATGGATCAAGGAGCCTCCATCGAGAATACAGGCTTTGTAGACTGTGCGGTGAATCAATCGCCAAATTATAATAATTTTGATAGAGCTTTCCTTACCCCCGTCATGTGGGCAAAGACAGTGCTTCGCAACTGTCTCCTCGACGGGTTGTACCTGTACAACGGTTCAGGAGCCTATTGGGGAGGCATCTGCTCCGAACTTCGTGGGTCTGATAACCCTGACGACTTTGGTCCCACCATCGAAGACTGCGTGGTTGCTGTCTGTATGAAGGGATATAAATACGGCTCGGCAATCTTTAACCGTTTGGGTGCTCACAAAGTTAGTTTAAGGCGTATCTTGATTCTCAATAACAGTCATTCTACGTCAATGGAAAACAACAATGTGGCCGATAAGTATGATTGCTTTGCCCCTGTTGGTTATTTGAATAAATCTTACGACTACTGGGACGCTCATGCCAAGTCGGTAGACGATATGACCAACGGCACGTTCTTTACGGGCGACGGCTTCGAGAAGTGGACGGTGAAGCAGGGACGCTTCCCCATGCTGAAGACCTTTGCCGAGACACCCTATGGCAAGCTCATCTCGCTGCCCATCTATACCGATAAGGACAACCGCTTAGACAAGATGAACTACCTGCTCGACTTCACGCCGGCCAACGCCACATGGCAGTCCAGCGACAACACTATCTTGGATGTTGACGCTGACATCCGCGTGATAGAGCCGAAGGTCGCCGACAACTCTGCCTGGCTGGTGCGCAGCCTCGACGGTGTCAAGGTGCTGACCCCCATCACCACTGATGAAAGCATCATTGCCGGCATCAAGTTTGAAGACCCCGAGGCCAAGGAGTTTTGCGTGGCTCACTATGATGACAATGGCGATGGCGAAGTGTCGCTCGCCGAGCTGAAGAATGTCACGCTGGAGGAGTTAGAGGCCGACATGAACGAAGCCGACGGCGACGCCAGTGACAACGACGGTGAACTGATAGAGCTGTTCCCCGAGTTCCGCTACTTTGCAGGCATCACCGACCTGGGAACATCGTTCCAGGAGAAGGACAAGCTGAAGACGCTCGAGTTCTCCGGCAAGATAACAGAGCTGAGCGACGACGATTTCAAGGGTAACACCAGCATGACGCAGATGACCATCCCCACCAGCATTACCAGCGTATCGGGCAAGGCCTTCTACAACTCAGGACTGGAGAACTATTCGCTGGAAGCCGACCACACCACGTTCGCTGTGGCTGACGGCTTGCTCTTCAATAAGGACAAAGATCAGCTGCTGAGCTTCCCCAGCGGGCGCAAGAATACCAGCATCACCATTCCTGACAATGTCAAGACTATTGCCAGCAATGCCGTCTACAAGATGTCTGCACTGGAGCAGGTCTATATCGATGCTCCAGACTACGACTACGAGACGGTGGTAGCGTTGGACGACAACGCCTTTACGCCTGCCGACGGCAAGAATATCACCTACTATATCGAGGATGCCACCCAGGACTATGAAGACACTGACGACGACGAAGGCGATGAGCCCGCAGACGCCCGCTTGCACAGTGCACGTCGTGCGCAAACTACCGACGGCAATGGCAAGGGTCATCTGGTCAGCAAGTATCAGGAGTCCGAATTCTGGGTGGACAAGCCGATAAAGCGCTACTTCACACTCGAGGTCAGCGAGAAGGGTAAAGATGCCAACGGCTACTACTGGGCTACCATGTATATCGGCTTCGACACGCAGTTGCCCGAAGGACTCACAGCCTATATTGTGGATAAGGAGAAGACCAAGGAGAGTGAGTCAACCCTCGTGCTGCGCGAAATCAGCAACAAGGTACGAATGATGACCCCTGTAGTCATCCGAGCCACCAAGGCAGGCCCCTACAAACTCTATGCTTCCGAGGAGAGCAAGAGATACCCCCTGTATCCCATGTCGGAGAACCTGCTCGAGGGTGTCAACCGCAAGGGACTGCAGGTTTACCAGTCCGATTCCAACGATGGCGGCTGTCTTACCCTGGGCAGGAACGCCTCAGGTCAGGTGGGCTTCTTCATCTATAAGGGCACTGCCAAGATTCCAGCCTTCCGCGCCTACCTCACGGTCAACAAGGTAGGCAATGCTAATTCATTGCTCTTCAGTTTTGCCGATGACGAGACAACTGGCGTGAACTCGATGTCTGATGTCAAAAGTCAGAAGTCTGATGTGTGGTACGACGTGCAGGGCCATAAACTTGATAGTAAGCCGACCACTAAGGGCATCTATATCAATAACGGTCGTAAATATGTAATCAAGTAGGGTAAGGTTATGATGAAAAAGAAATATTATATAGCACCGACTATCAAAGTATTCACTCTTCAGACAGCTCGAATACTGATGGTCTCTGGTGATGGCTTTTCATTGCCGTGGTCAGGTAATCAGCCTGGCACCGCTGGTCCTGGTGAGATAGATGATTTTTCCACCTTCGATTCGTTATAAAACACGTCAAGGAAATCGGAATTACTTTAGGGAGTGACCTTTAATAACTGGTTTAAACAACTTAATCGAATATTTAAATTGCATAAAAAAAACAATGATGAAAGAAATTTTTAAATTAATGTCAATTGCCCTGCTGGTAGCCATGAGCATGGCAATGGTATCATGTAGTGACAATGATGACAACGGTACAAATCCTCCTTCCGATGATGAATACAAGATTGAAGTGGGAGAAGGCATGGAGATGCCCGAGAACAAATTCTTAAAGGTACCTGCCGTCGCTGGTGACCAGAATATCATCAATGCCTTGAAGTCTATCGACAAAGTGACTGACGTGAAGGCCTTTGAAATGTTTGA
This sequence comes from Prevotella sp., assembly GCA_017645645.1. Lineage (GTDB taxonomy): Bacteria > Bacteroidota > Bacteroidia > Bacteroidales > Bacteroidaceae > Prevotella. The sequence continues at coordinate 51,885 of JAGCOB010000028.1, forward strand.
AAGGTATGACTATTGGACTGCGAAGAAAATTACCAAGACAGCTTACTATTTCAACTACAAGCAGGACATAGACCATAACAATCCCTCAAAGGGTTGGTTCAAGCAGCAGTGTGTGCTCACAGTGGCAGATCAGGGTCGTCCCACGGTGCTGCATACTGAGGGCTATGCCCTGGAGGGGAATTATAACGAGTTGCAAAATATTGGTGAACCGACACTTGTGTCGGTGCTTGACGCCAACTGTCTTCAGGTGGAATACCGCTATCACGGCTGGTCACTGCCTGAGGGTTACACCAATAAGTGGAACTATCTGACTGCCAAGCAGCACTCTGACGACTTACATGCTATCGTTACTGCCATCAAGAAAAGTGGCGTTGTAGGCAATGGCAAGTGGCTCTCTACCGGTGTCAGCAAGAATGGTATGACAACAGCTCACTATGCTTATTATTATCCCAACGAGATGGATGCCTATGTGCCTTTCTGTGCTCCCTTCCTGTTGGAACTGACAGCCCCAGGCCCCTATTCGCATATCCTTACCAAAGAAGCTTTCGACGATAATCAGGAGAACCTGGAAAAGGTGAAGGCCGCTTTCCGCGCCTATGTCGGCAACAAGAGCCTGCAGGCTGAATGTGTGAAACTGCATAAGAAAAAGAATCCTGAACTGACATATACGGATGAAAATATACGTTATGACTTGTTGGGCAAATTGTTCGATACATACTACGCTAAAATGGCGTATGTGCCATTCAAGAAATGGGAGGACATGATTCCTAAGGAGGGCGACCCTGCTCAGAAATTCTATGATTTCCTCATGGCCGATGACAAGACGAAATATGCCGAGGAGTCAGACGATGAATACGAGCGTCGTCAGGAAACCAGTGCCGACCTGGAACCCGACAGCAGTTACTGGGCTGCGCCACGTCTCCTCAGACGTGCCGCATCTGTCAAGCGTAAGGATCCCTATTTTGTCCAGGTATGCATCGAACTGGGCAGTTACAATTATGTCGTGGATTGGGTAAACGATCTGTTGACCCCTGCTGAGAAGAAATATCTCACAGATGGTATGGATTCCTCGGACTATGGCGTGATTTACGACAAAGGTCAGTTTGTTAAGTCGTTCTTGGACGGTATGAAGCAGTCCAACTGCCACATGATGTTCGTCTATGGCATGCAAGATCCATGGACAGGCGGCCAGATTCCTGATGGCAAAATGGGTGCGAACAGCAAGAAGCTTTTTATACAACATCCTGCTGATAGTCGCGAAGAAGCAGGTCTGCACAATGATTACATTGAACAGTGGAACGCATCTGAGAGGAGTGAACTCTTTAGGTGGCTCAACCAACTTGGTTTCTTAACAAATTAAGTGAGAGAAATATTAGTGTGTGCCAAAGGCACACACTTTATTTGTTCTTCATCTTTGATGTTTCACATCGAGCTCGTTCACGCTCGGAAATGTGAGCAAGCTCTCATTTCTCTCACTTAATCGCGACCTTGCTCCCGTTGTTGATATACACGCCCTTGCGGATGGGTTTGCCGTTGAGGCGGCAACCCTGCAGGTTGTACCACGTGCTAGCCGAATCCGTTTCATCTGTGTCCTTCGTTGTCGAAACAGGTGGCGAGGAACCTATCATCCAGCTGATGACATCGCTTCCCGACAGCAGTAGCCGCGACATCGTAGAGGCTCTGAAGACTGACACTGACCAGTTCCGCGACGGTGCCGAGCAGAACGACGACCTCACCATACTCGCCTTCCGCTTTACGACCTCTTAGTCATGGGTAGCCAGACACAATTCTATGAGAAGATTCTTGAAAATGAAAATATATTAGAATTTGTTTTGCATTTAGAGTGATTTGTTGTAATTTTGCAGCAAATTAGGTGTATTACGTCTAAAAAAGAAATGGGAAACAAGCGAAAAAGGACCCGCAGCCGTCGTGGCATGCAGGTTGTTACACTATGTATCAGTACCACGATGGTGCTGATTTTATTGGGAATGGTCGTGTTCTCAGTCCTGTTGGCCCGCAACTTGTCGAACCACATGAAGGAGAACCTGACCGTGACGGTAATGTTGAAGGATTATGTGACAGTCAACCAGGCGCATCGTCTGTGCCGTGACTTGTATCACCGTCCGTATTCCCGGAATATTGATTATATCAGCAAGGAACAGGCACAGGAAGAACAATCCAAGGAACTGGGCAGCGATCCTTCGGAGTTCCTGGGCTTTAATCCGTTCTCCGCTACATTGGAAATACAGTTGAAGTCCGACTATGCCAACCGTGACTCCCTGAAATGGATTGTCAAGGAGATACGTAAGGATGCCAGGGTGAGTGACATCGCCTATCAGGAGGACTTGATAGACCAGGTAAACAACAACCTGAGTCGTATCAGTCTGATACTGTTGGTGTTGGCATTGCTGTTGACGTTCGTGTCATTCTCGCTCATCAGCAATACGGTACGACTGAGTGTCTATGCCCGTCGTTTCACCATCCACACCATGAAACTGGTGGGTGCCTCATGGGGCTTTATCCGTCGCCCGTTCCTGCGTAATGCTGTAATGGTGGGTGTTGTGGCAGCCCTGTTGGCCATTCTTGTCTTGGGAGCCTGTTTCTTCGGACTATACGTCCAGGAACCACGTATTTTGACGATTGTCGATTGGGAGGAACTGAGTATCACGGCTGGTGCTGTCCTGTTGTTTGGTATTCTGATTACGTCGCTCTGTGCGTGGCTGGCTGTCAATAAGTTCCTGAAGATGACGGCAGGGGAGTTGTATAAGATTTAAGGAATTAAGAAGTTATATGGATAGGAGAAATTTAGCATTTGACCGCGTCAACTATATTTTGTTGGTTGTCGGCATGGTTGTTGTAGTCATTGGTTTCATTCTGATGAGTGGAAGCGGTTCTACGGAGAGTGCCTATAACCCGGATATATTCAGTGCCCGTCGTATCAAGGTGGCCCCAGTAGTTTGCCTGATCGGTTTTGTGTCGATGATCTATGCCGTGATGCGTAAGCCTAAGGATAAGGAGGTAGAGAGATGAACTGGCTGGAAACGGTTATTATTGCTATTGTTGAGGGCTTGACGGAATTCTTGCCCGTGTCCTCAACGGGACATATGATTATCACGCAGAATTTGTTGGGGATTCCTCAGGGCGACCCGTTCGTTCATGCTTTCACATTCATCATCCAGTTTGGAGCCATCCTGTCGGTAGTCTGTCTCTATTGGAAGCGTTTCTTCCAGTTTGACCATAGTACAGCACCAGCGGGCAGCAGTTTGTTGCAGCGACTCAAGCATAAGTATTATTTTTACTGGTTGCTGATCGTCGGTGTCATTCCTGCTGTCGTGATAGGACTACTGGCAAAGAAGTCCGGACTGCTGGACTGGTTGCTTGACAGTGTATTGGTGGTTGCCATCATGCTGGTAGTAGGTGGTATCTTCATGCTGTTCTGTGACAAGTTGTTCAATAAGGGCTCTGACCATAATAAGGTCAACGAGAGACGTGCGTTTAACATTGGTCTTTATCAGTGTATCTCGGTGATACCTGGTGTGTCACGCTCGATGGCTACCATCGTGGGTGGTATGACACAAGGACTGACCCGTAAGCGTGCGGCGGAGTTCTCCTTCTTCCTTGCCGTACCGACTATGGCAGGTGCCACGCTACTTGACTTGCTAGACCTGCTGAAAGAGGATGCAGTATGGGCTACCCCACATAACATCACCATGCTGCTGTTAGGATGTGTTGTCGCCTTTGTGGTTGCCCTGTTTGCCATGAAATGGTTTGTGGCTTTCCTGACAAAATATGGCTTTAAGGCGTTTGGCATTTATCGTATCATCGTCGGTGGCATCATCATCGTGCTGTTGCTGACGGGTCATTCTCTTGCAATGGTTGACTAATGAACTTCCTGACAGGCGAATATATCTATATTAACAAGCCCTACGGCATGACGTCGTTTGGTGCTTTGGCGTATGTCCGGACCCGCATCTCACGGAAAATGGGAGTTAAACGGGTCAAGACGGGACATGCCGGTACCCTTGACCCTTTGGCAACAGGGGTGCTGATACTCTGTACGGGGAAGAAGACCAAGGAGGTAGAACGCCTGCAGCTTCATGACAAGGAATATACCGCTACGCTGCAACTGGGTAGTACCACTCCCAGTTATGACCTTGAGCATGAGGTGGATGAGACCTATCCTACGGAACATATCACCCGTGAGCTGATAGAGGAGGTGCTGACGGGTTTCGTCGGTGACATCCAGCAGGTGCCTCCCCAGTATTCTGCCTGTAAGATAGGGGGTGACCGTGCCTATGAGCTGAAACGCAAGGGCAAGGAGGTGCAGCTGGCTGCTAAGACGATCCATATCAGTGAACTGGAGCTCACTGACTTCCAGCCAGAGACCATGCAGATGAGTATCCGTGTCTGTTGCGGCAAAGGTACCTACATCCGCTCCCTGGCACGTGACATCGGCATGGCACTCCATAGCGGTGCCCATCTGACGGCACTCTGCCGCACCCGTCTGGGTAGTGTGCGCATTGAGGACTGCATCACCATCGAGGACTTCCCCCAGTGGCTGGATAGTCAGGAGATAGAATTGGCGTAATCCCGGCACCCCGGTATCCCGGCATACTGAATAATGAATAACGAAATAACGAAATAAAATAATGAAACTATCACAATTCAGATTCAAATTGCCTGAGGCACAGGTGGCATTGGAGCCGCCTCATAAAGATTTTGAGAATGAAGACGGAACAGTAGAGAAAGTCTATCGTCGTGACGAGTGTCGCCTGATGGTGGTGCACCGCAAGAGTCAGACGATTGATATGTTCCAGAAAGATGCTGATGGCAAGGATATAGACCAGCCGTTGTTGTTCCGTGATATCGTGAACTATTTCGGCGAGGGGGATGCTTTTGTCTTCAACGACACGAAAGTGTTTCCTGCCCGCCTTTATGGTACGAAGGAGAAGACGGATGCCAAGATTGAGGTATTCCTCTTGAGGGAACTCAATGAGGAACTGCGCCTCTGGGATGTGTTGGTAGAGCCTGCCCGTAAGATTCGTATTGGCAATAAGCTCTTCTTCGACGAGGACGGTCCGATGGTGGCTGAGGTGATAGACAATACCACCAGTCGTGGCAGGACGCTCCGTTTCCTCTATGACTGTCCTCACGATGAGTTCAAGCGTGAGCTCTTCGCCTTGGGATCGGCTCCGTTGCCCCGTTATATTGTCGACAGACGGGAGGCTACTGCTGATGACATGGAGAACTTCCAGACCATCTTCGCTGCCAACGAGGGTGCGGTGACGGCTCCTGCCTCAGGACTGCATTTCAGTCGTGAACTGATGAAGCGCATGGAGATTCATGGTGTGAACTTCTCGTTTATCACCGTCCACTGCAGCCTGGGCTGTTTTGACACCATTGAGGTGGAAGACTTGACCAAGCATAAGATGAACTCGGAGCAGATGCTTGTTAAGAGTGAGGCATGTGAGGTGGTAAATAAGGCAAAAGTGGAAGGACATCATATCTGTGCTGTAGGCATCAGTACGCTGCGTGCCACTGAGACAGCCGTAGGCACCGACGGTATGCTGAAGGAGTTCGACGGATGGACCAACCGGTTTATCTTCCCTCCCTATGAGTTCGGACTGGCTGATGCCCTCGTGACGAATTTCTATCATCCGGAGTCTACGATGATGATGGCAACAGCCGCCTTCGGTGGTTATGAGCTGGTCTATGAGGCTTATGAGAAAGCTGTGAAGAACGGCTTTATGTTTGGCTGCTACGGGGATGCGATGCTGATTCTGGATGACTAACCATCAGGTATATCTGGGACTCGGCTCGAACCTGGGTGACAGGGAAGAGAATATCCGCAAGGCGATATCACTGATAGATGAACGGGTAGGGAAGGTGCTTCGGCAATCTTCGTTGATAGAGACAGAACCTTGGGGCTTTGAGTCATCAAACCGTTTCCTGAATGCGGTCATCCTCTGCGAGGCTACGCTCACCCCTCGCCAAGTGCTGAAAGCCACGCAGAAGATAGAGCGGGAGCTGGGTAGGAAGAAAAAGCTAATAGCCAACGGCCAACAGCCAAGAGCCAATTATAAAGACCGTCCTATAGACATCGACATCCTGCTCTATGACGACCTGACAGTTGATGAGCCGGACCTGAAGATTCCCCATCCGCTGATGCATGAGCGTGACTTCGTCATGATTCCTTTGAATGAGATAAAATACTAACCTACAAAAACAAAACTATTATGAAGAAACTGTTTCTAATGATGATGGCTCTTGCTGTTGGCATGAGTGTACAGGCAGACAATCCCTACAAGAAATTCACGGAGAAGTTGCCGTTTGCAATGCCGGAAGTGAGTGCTCCCGTGATTCCTGATTACGAGGTAAAACTGACTGATTTTGGTGCCGTTGGTGATGGTGTCACCCTGAATACGGAGGCTTTTGCCAAGGCGATTGATGCATTGAGTAAGAAAGGGGGCGGTAAACTGGTGGTGCCACAGGGTGTCTGGCATACGGGGCCTATTGTGCTGAAAAGTAATATCGAACTGAACCTCAAGGCTGGTGCTGTGATTCTCTTTGCTGCCGATGAGACCCTCTATCCCATCATCGAGACCTCTTTCGAGGGGTTGGATACCCGTCGTCTGCAGTCACCCATCTATGCCAAGGGTGCTACCAATATCGCTATCACGGGAAAAGGAGTGATTGACGGCAATGGTCAGTACTGGCGTCCTGTCAAGAAGGGGAAGGTGACGGAAGCCCATTGGAAGGAACTGCTTGCCATTCCCGGCAGTCAGGAGATGAAACCTGGTTACTGGGTACCCTCCGCAGGTTATGCCAAGGGTGAGCAGGGTGCCAATATGAATGTGCCCAACGCCCAGACAGAAGAGGAGTGGAATGCCATCAAGCGTTTCCTGCGTCCTGTCATGATATCGTTCGTACAATGTAAGAATGTGATGCTGAAAGGTGTCATCTTCCAGAACTCGCCGGCCTGGAACCTCCATCCGCTGATGTGTGAGAATGTCATCATCGACCAGGTGTTGGTGCGTAACCCCAGTTATGCCCAGAATGGTGACGCCCTGGACCTGGAGTCCTGCAAGAACACCCTGATTGTCAATTCCCGTTTCGATGCCGGCGATGACGGTATTTGTATCAAGAGTGGTAAGGATGCTGACGGTCGCCGTCGTGGTATCCCCTGCGAGAATGTCGTGGTCGACGGCTGTACGGTATTTGCTGGACACGGCGGTTTCGTGGTTGGCTCAGAGATGAGTGGCGGTGTCAGGAACATCCTCGTGGAGAATTGTCAGTTCCTCGGTACGGATGTCGGTTTGCGCTTCAAGTCTACCCGTGGTCGTGGCGGCATCGTGGAGAATATTTATATTAATAAGGTGTCTATGACGGATATCAAGACCGATGCCATCACCTTTAATATGTATTATGGTGGAAAGTCGGTGGCAGAGATGCTGGCAGACGGTGACAATCCCGACAATACCACGAAGATGCCTGTGACGGAGGAGACTCCCATTTTCCGCAATATCGATATCAAGAATATTATCTGTAACGGTGCCGGACGGGCGATGGAGTTCAACGGACTGCCTGAGATGCCTATCGATGGTATCCACCTGGAGAATATCCAGATCGTTGCCAAGAAGGATGCCGTGTTCACCAACTATAAGAACGTAACGAAAAAGAACGTGAAGATCACGGTTCAATAAAGAAAGCCTCGCAATTATTGCGAGGCTTCTTTTTGTCTGTTCATCACTAGATTATTTACGCAGACCGAGTTCCTTGATGATAGCACGGTAGCGGTTGATGTCCTTGTTGTAGAGATACTTCAGGAGTTTACGGCGCTGACCTACCATCTTAGTCAGTGAACGGGCAGTACCGAAGTCCTTATGGTTCTTCTTCAGGTGCTCTGTCAGGTGACTGATACGGTAGGAGAACAGGGCAATCTGGCTCTCTGCGGAACCAGTATCGGTAGCGTTCTGACCATACTTCTCAAAGATCTCTTTCTTCTTAGCTGAATCTAAATACATAATTTTGATGATTTAATTGTTAATATAATACATCTTTCAGATGCCTTCCACAGTCATCATCCGTGGGGTACATCGTCAAATGCGGGTGCAAAGGTACAAAAAAAAGTGAAAAGTGAAAAATGAAAAGTGAAAAATTTGCTGCTGCACCCCCAATTTTCATTAATTATTTGTAATTTTGCACCCGAAATACAAGGAAAAGGTATGCAGGATATTAGGAATATTGCGATTATCGCTCATGTAGACCACGGTAAGACGACGCTCGTGGACAAGATGATGCTGGCAGGCAACCTGTTCCGGGAGGGACAGAACCTGAGTAGCCAAGTGCTGGACGCTAACGATTTGGAACGCGAACGAGGCATCACGATTCTTTCGAAGAATGTAAGTATCAACTGGAAAGGAACAAAAATCAATATCATCGATACTCCGGGACACTCTGACTTCGGTGGTGAGGTAGAGCGTGTACTGAACATGGCAGATGGTTGTCTGTTGTTGGTAGATGCTTTCGAGGGACCGATGCCACAGACACGTTTCGTGTTGCAGAAAGCATTGCAGATCGGTTTGAAACCCATCGTCGTGGTGAATAAGGTCGACAAGCCGAACTGTCGTCCTGAGGAGGTTTATGAGATGGTCTTCGACCTGATGTTCGCCCTTGATGCGACGGAAGACCAGTTGGACTTCCCCGTCGTCTATGGCTCTGCGAAGAACGGTTGGATGGGTGAGGACTATAACACACCCACCAACGATATCACCTATCTGTTGGATAAGATCGTGGAGGTCATCCCTGCCCCGAAACAGTTGGAGGGTACGCCTCAGATGCTCATCACATCCCTCGATTATTCCAGCTATACAGGTCGTATCGCCGTGGGACGTGTACACCGTGGCTGTCTGAAAGACGGTCAGCAGGTCACCATCGCCCATCGTGATGGTTCCATGGAGAAGACGAAGATTAAGGAACTACATACCTTCGACGGTATGGGACATGGTCGTATCGACCGTGTGGACTGTGGCGATATCTGTGCTGTCATCGGATTGGAAAAATTTGAGATTGGTGATACCATCTGCGACATCGAGAATCCCGAGCCGCTGCCGCCTATCGCTATTGACGAGCCGACGATGTCGATGCTCTTCACCATCAACGACTCCCCGTTCTTCGGTAAGGAAGGTAAGTTCGTGACTAGCCGTCATATTAACGATCGTCTGGAGAAGGAGTTGGAGAAGAACCTCGCCCTGCGTGTCGAGCCTTTCGAGGATGCTACCGACAAATGGATTGTCAGTGGTCGTGGTGTATTGCACCTCTCCGTCCTCATCGAGACGATGCGTCGCGAGGGCTATGAGTTGCAGGTAGGACAGCCACAGGTCATCTATAAGGAGATGGATGGTAAGAAGTGTGAACCTATCGAGGAACTCACCATCAACGTCCCCGAGGAGTTTGCCTCGAAAATGATTGACATGGTGACACGCCGTAAGGGTGAGATGACCTCCATGGAGTCTCAGGGAGAGCGTACGAATATCGAGTTTGATATTCCTTCCCGTGGTATCATCGGTCTGCGTACCAATGTGCTGACAGCATCACAGGGAGAGGCCATCATGGCACACCGCTTCAAGGAGTACCAGCCGTATAAGGGTGATATCGAACGTCGTATCAATGGTTCGATGATTGCCTTGGAGACAGGTACCGCCTTTGCCTATTCCATTGATAAGCTGCAAGACCGTGGTAAGTTCTTTATCGACCCGGGCGAAGAGGTTTATATGGGGCAGGTCGTCGGTGAGCATGTCCATGACAACGACCTCGTGGTGAACGTCGCCAAGGCGAAGCAGTTGACGAACGTCCGTGCCTCTGGTACGGATGACAAGGCGCGTATCATCCCCAAGACTGTCATGTCACTCGAAGAGTGCCTGGAGTATATCAAGGAAGATGAACTCGTAGAGGTTACTCCCAAGTCGATGCGTATGCGTAAGATCATCCTTGACCACGACCAGCGCAAGAAAGAATCAAAAAAATAATTAAATCCCCAGACCTCCATCAAAATGCCTTTCCACTGCCTTCGACTGCAGGACGTGGGAGTTGGGGGCTACATCGTGCGTCACCCAGATATTGCCGCCAATCACGGAGTCGTGGCCGATGGTGATGCGACCTAAGATGCTGGCATTGCTATAGATGGTGACGTTATCCTCGATGATGGGGTGGCGGGGTATGTTGAGCATATTCCCGTCTGCGTCTTTTTTAAAGCTCTTGGAACCTAGCGTCACACCCTGATAGAGCGTCACGTGACAGCCGATGATACAAGTCTCGCCAATAACAACGCCTGTGCCATGGTCGATAGCAAAGTATTCGCCAATCTGTGCTCCGGGATGGATGTCGATGCCCGTCTCTGAGTGTGCCAGTTCAGTGATGATACGTGGAATGACAGGCACTTGTAGATCGTGTAGTTTGTGGGCGATACGATAGTGGATCATGGCTTTCGTCACAGGATAGCTGAAGATAATCTCGCCATAATTGATTGCAGCAGGGTCGTTGTCAAACATGGCTTGCACGTCAGTATAGAGCAACCGTTTGATTTCAGGCAACGCATCAATAAGTTGCAATGCCAAGTCTCTGGCCTTATCCTGTACCTGCTGCCTCGTCGTGATGACCTCGTTTTTCTCACCAAACTGAAGACCATAGGATATCTGTCTTGCCAGTGTCTGAAGAAGCTCTTCCATGTGGACGCCAATGTTGTAAGAGCGGATGGTCTCATGGCACTGCCGCTTGTTGAAGTAGTCAGGAAAGATGATGCTCTTTACCAGGTTGATGATTTTCTTCACCTGTTCCACGGAGGGGAGTGAAGCTTCCGTCTGTGGCATCATACGCGTTTCCTGTTCCGTCTGGCGTGATAGCTGACTTACATTACGTTCGAGTATCTCTATAGTTTTTGTGTCCATAACATTTCTTGATTATAGATGAATCTCCTTATCCACCACTTCGCCGTTGAGGATCTTGAAGGAGTTCAGATGGATGCCTTCGTGGAGGGAGAGGATGGCATAACGGATGGTCGGGTCATTGGCTAAACGGAGGTCTTCCTGCGAAGGACGCGAGGGCGAGGCAGGATGACTGTGCCAGTTGGCGAGAATCTTCAAACCTTTGCTCCGTGCATACTTCAATGCGGCAAACTGATCCTTCGGTGCGAAGGAGAAGTGTTCCGACGAGTGGTCGATATTCTCCATCCAGTAGTTCTCTGTCACCACGTCACCCTCGTCTGAGGTAATGCCCAGCAGGTAGCCGCACGTCTCATTAGGTGCGTCCTGCTGGGCCTGGTTGATCAATTCATCTATTACATTCTGTGGTATCTTCATTGCTTAGTGGTTTTTGAGATCACATGCTGCCTGTTCGTAGTCAATCAGGTGGTCGATAGTGGGATTACTGCCGCAGATAGCGCACGAGTCACGGTGTTTGACAGGGACAGTACGGAACTGCATGGTCTTGGCATCGAAGGTCAGCAGGCGGTTCGTTAGCAGTTCGCCGATGCCTGTGAAGTACTTCAACGTCTCGGCAGCCTGAATCGTTCCCAGCATACCGGCAATGGCACCTAATACGCCAGCCTGAGAACAGGTAGGCACGGCTCCTACGGGAGGTGGTTCCTTGAACATACAACGGTAGCATGCCGTACCGGGTAAGTGTGTAAACGTCTGTCCGTTAAAACGCAGAATACCACCATGTGAGAAAGGCTTGCCAGCCATCACACAGGCATCGTTGATGAGGAACTTCACAGGGAAGTTGTCCGTGCCGTCAACCACGAAGTCGTATTCTTTGATAATGTCGAGGGCATTCGACGAGTCGAGAAACTTGTAATAGGTTTCCACCTTCACGTCAGGATTGATGGCCTTGATTTTCTCTTCGGCACTTTTCACCTTCGGCACACCTACATCTTTCGTAAAGTGAATGACCTGACGCTGCAGGTTACTCAGATCCACCACATCGGCATCCACGATACCGATGGTACCGATGCCTGCCGCAGCAAGGTAGAGTGACACAGGAGCACCAAGACCACCAGCTCCAATGACGAGCACACGCGCATTCATGATCTTCTCCTGTCCCTCCACACCGACATCCTGTAACAGGATGTGCCGCGAATAACGCTGTATCTGTTCTTCTGTAAAGTCAATCATAGCGGTAGCGATTTTTCACTTTTCACTCTTCATTTTTCACTTAAAAGTTCCTCCTCCCATGAAGTACAGGAAATCAACGATGTCACCTTCGTTGATCTGCAGGCCATCCCACTCGGTACGGTCTACGAAATCGTCGTTCACCTGGACACTGACCATATCAGGCTGTTCCACATTGTTCTGCTTGATGAGTTCTGTGAGGTTGAGAGGCAACTGCACTTCCTTTGTCTCTCCGTTTACTGTTATCTTTGCCATAGTCTATCTGCCTATTATCTTTTTAACTGCAATAACCAACTTATCCACATCTTCGCGAGTGTTGTAAAGGGCGAAGGTTGGGCGAACACTCATCTCATAGCCGAGGGCACGAAGGGCTGGTTGTGCACAGTGGTGACCTGCACGGACGGCAATACCCTCCTTGTCGAGTAATGTACCAACCTCGGGCACAGGAATGCCGTCAAGCACGAAGCTCACCACTGATACACGGTTCTTCGGATTGCCGATGAGTGTCAGACCAGGAATCTGACCAAGTTGCTCACGGGCATACTCCGTCAACTGGTGTTCATGATGCTCAATGTTACGGATGCCCAGATGACTCACGTAATCGAGGGCTGCACCGAGTCCGATGGCATCAGCCACATTAGGTGTACCAGCCTCAAAACGGGCAGGTGGCACATTGTACTCCGTACGCTCTATCGTCACATCCTTAATCATGTTACCGCCACCCTGCCAGGGCTGCATCTTGTCAAGCAGTTCCTTGCGTCCGTATACGACACCAATACCATTGGGACCATATATCTTATGACCGCTGAACACGAAGAAGTCGGTACCTAATTGTTGCACGTCTACGGGTGTATGGGCAATAGACTGTGCACCATCAATCAAAACAGGGATATTGTGTGAATGGGCGATATCGATGATACGTTGTACATCGTTGATTGTGCCGAACGTATTGTTTACATGACCCACAGAGACGAAACGCGTCCGAGGTGTGATGAGCCGCTCAAACTCTGAGAGGATCAGGTCACCGTTCTGGTCGGTGGGAATGGCTCTTAACGTCGCCCCACGCTCCTGACAAACACGCTGCCAAGGCACAATGTTCGCATGGTGATCCAACTCCGAGACAATGACTTCATCGCCCGGTGTCAGGAACTGTCGTCCGTAAGTCTGCGCCACGAGATTAATGCCTTCGGTCGTACCACGTACAAAGATAATCTCTTCGCTGGTGGCGGCATTGATGAACCGTTGCACTTTCTCACGCGCCTCTTCATAGGCATCCGTCGCACGGGCGGCAAGGGTATGCGCCCCGCGATGGATGTTACTATTATACGTGCGGTAGTAGTCCGATATCTTATCGATGACCTGATTCGGTTTCTGCGTCGTCGCACCATTATCAAGCCACACAAGATCGTGACCATTCACCTTCTGATTCAGTACGGGGAAGTCCTTCTTGATCTGCTCCGAGTTCAGCGTGTCTGCCTCATCATAGTGCAGGTCACGCAGTTTCTGCGTCTCAGGGATGCCGATACCGAAGCCGTCGTCCTTGGGCAATGCCGTCTGTTCTGTGGGATGCTGCTGAACAGTGTCATACAGAACCGACAATGCTTCCAGATTCAGACTTTCGTCTGGCAACACCGCTTTGCGCTCTTCCTGAAATTCTTCGGGACAGTACTTCTGCGCCACCTGCTTCAATAATTCGAAGCCAGGATCTTCCAGTCCGTAGCCGTTTATATTCTGAAGTTCTATCATTTATTTATTTCTCTACTTTGTTTCGATGCTGATAGTCGTGATAATAGCCTACCTCTACGTTCTCGAGTACAGCGATGGCATCGTCGGTAAGGGAGGCCAGCGAGAAGTACTTCGTGAGCAGATAGGAAGCTACTCCGAACTTATCGAGTCCCATCAGACGGGCACTGAGGCTGGGAGCTATCTCACCAGGAATACCACTCTGGTGGAGTCCTACGACACCTTGGTTCTTTTCACCTGTACGAACCAAGATGATCTTGGTAGTACCTACGCCACGTCCTGTCAGGAACTGTCCTTCTATCTCTACCTTATCACTGGGAATCAGAGGTACGCCGCGCCACAGGATAACCCTCGTTCCGAAGAGGTCTGTAGTTACAGGTGGTACACCACGCCACGTACATTCACGCTCAAAGGCGGCAATGGCACGCGGATGGGCGATGAAGAAGGCAGGCTCCTTCCATACCAGTGACAACAACTCATCCAAATCATCTGGAGTCGGGGCACCATAACGGGTTGTGATGCGATAGGCGGGACTTGCCGATGCCAATAGGCCGAACTTGGTGTTATTGATGAGTTCCCATTCCTGCCGCTCCTTGATACTCTCAATAGAGAGACGCAACTGCTCCTCCAACTGGTTGTAGGGGTTGTTGTAGAGGTCGCTCACACGGGTATGTACACGAACAACGGTCTGTAGTGTGTTCAGTGAATACTCGGTGGGATTCTCCTCATAGTCGATGTAGGTCTCTGGGATGATATTATCCTCCTCGTGACCAGATACCAGGTCGATATGTTTTTCACCATGGTCATTGACCGTCGCCTTCAGTCGGAGTTGCTTGTCAACGGCTTTCTGGAATGTTTGACGGAAATCAGGAACCTCCTTGATGAATTTCTCCAGTTCAGAGAGTTTCAGGGAGAGGAATACGGAAGGAGTCACGGCACGGACTGATACCGTCGACTGGGCGTCATTCAGGAGGTCTGCCTCACCGAAGAACTCTCCCTCACCCAACAGGGCGATACGCAGTTCCTCTCCATGAGGACCTTTGTTGATGACCTCTGCCTGACCACTTGCCACGATGAAGAATTTCTGCTTGTCCTTCCCTTCCTTGACAAAGAGGTTGCCTAAAGCCACCTCCTCCGTCACAAACGAACGGGCAAGCCGGTTGACAATCTCGTCATCGAAAGCAGAGAAGAGAGGTATCTGTTTCAGACTTTTCGCCGTAAAACTGGGAACACCGTCGAAATACTCAATGGAAAGACGCTCCGTTTTCTTGAGTTCTACCTTGGTGCGGTTGACACGGAAGGTACCACCGCTGACCTGTACCCACGGCAACAGTTTCAACAGGAGTCTCGGAGTGATACTGCCCATCTGCGGGGCGGTCTTAGTAGTCGTCGCCAGTCTTCTGGCGGTGGCAGTGGTCACACTGCGCTGAAGATTTGAATCTGCCATAATCGTTTACTTTTTTATTATTACTTTATGTGTTGAACCTTCTACATGTTCTACAGAGATAACATTATAACCTTGTTCCTTTGCGTTGCGGGGAACGTTGTCAAGAGGCTCTCCTTCTGAGAGCAGTACTTCGAGTGTATCACCCGGTTGGAGCTTCGAAAGCTCTATCTTGGTCTTGACGAAGGTCATTGGACAATGTTCCTTCGTGATGTCTAATACTTTTGTTGCCATAATTTTTCACTATTCACTTTTCACTTAAATAAAGAGTGTTTGTCCTCCTTCACTGAGTTTCAGGAATGAGGCGACGCCGAGCACATCCTTCACTTCGGGGATGAAGTCTTCCTTCTTCAATCCTAGCACATGCATCGCCATTTCACAGGCATAGAGATTGATACCCAGCGCCTTGGCCGCCTCCACCAGTTCCTCGAGGGTTGCCACATTGTTCTTACGCATCAGGTAACGGAATGTCTTCGGACCAGCACCAAGGAAGTTGAAACGACTCGTAGGTGTGACCTTCAGGCCTCCCATCATGAAACCGAAGATTTTTGTCAACCAGTTACCTCCTGTGAAACTGCGTCCCTGTTTCTGCTTGATGGCATCGAGTCCCCAGAAGGTGAAGAAGATATTCACTTCGTAGCCCACGGCGGCAGCTCCCGTTCCCAGTGTGAAGACTGCCGTCAACTTGTCGAAATCACCACTGAAGGCGATGATACTTAGTTTTTTTGTCTCTGCCATGATTATGCATTTTCGAAGTTAAACAATGAGGTACTCAGATAACGCTCGCCTGTGTCGGGCAATAATACCACGATATTCTTCTTGGCATTCTCTGGACGACGGGCAATCTTGATGGCAGCAGCAGCGGCTGCTCCGCTGGAGATACCTGTCAGCACACCATCCTTCGTGGCCAACAGTCGTCCGACTCCAAATGCTTCGTCGTCCTTGATGCGCAGGATCTCGTCATAGACCGTTGTGTCAAGCACTTTCGGCTGGAAACCGGCTCCAATACCCTGAATCTTGTGAGGTCCTGGTCGCTCACCGCTGAGTACCGACGAAGTATAAGGCTCCACACCCACGATCTTCACATGCTTATTATAGGCTTTCAACACCTGTCCTACACCAGTGATGGTACCACCTGTGCCGATGCCTGCCACGAAGATGTCCACCTTGCCGTCGGTATCTCTCCATATCTCCTCGCCTGTCGTGCGACGATGCACCTCCGGGTTGGCAGGATTCTCAAACTGTTGGGGGATATAGGCATTGCCAATCTCCTCTTTCAGTTCCTGTGCCTTGCGGATGGCACCTGCCATACCCTCATAGGCTGGTGTCAGTACCAACTCCGCACCCAACGACTTCAGCAGTGTACGGCGCTCTACGGACATCGCGTCAGGCATCGTCAGGATAAGACGGTAGCCTCGGATGGCGGCGATGAAGGCAAGTCCGATACCTGTATTACCACTTGTCGGCTCAATGATGGTAGTGCCGGGACCTATCAGTCCTTTGCGTTCTGCCCGTTCGATGAGTGCCAGTGCCGTGCGGTCTTTCACACTCCGTGCCGGATTCAAGTATTCCAACTTGGCAATCACCCGTGCCTTGAGTTTCAGTTCCTTTTCCGTTCCCATCAACTCCACCAGCGGTGTATTACCGATTAATTCTATCAGACTATGTGCTATTTTTGTCATATCCGTATTTATTATAATTGTTCGACTGCAAAGGTAAGGGGCTTCCGGCTATCGTACAATAACCTTCTTGTGGCATACTCCATACCAAACGTTAGGTATTTTTGAGGGCTTGTTGAATGTCTAAGAACAAATCCTGAGGGTCTTCGAGTCCGACAGAGAGGCGGATGGTGGTTTGACGTACGTCTATCTGTTCCAGTTGTCTTTCTGGGAAGAGTCCGAAAATTGTAGAGGCAGGATGGATGGCGAGGGTGCGGTTATCAAAGAGGTTCGTGGCACGATGAATCAGTTTCAGACGGTTCAGGAACTCGAAGCATGCCTCCTTCGATGCGAGATCGATGGTGAGCATGGCACCTGCCGTCGGACCGAACTGCTTTTGTGCCAGTTCGTGATAGGGATTGTCTTTCAGTCCCACGTAGTTCACGCTTTTGATGTCCTTTACCTCTCTCAGTGCCTTTGCCAACCACTGCGCATTGGCTGCCTGTCGTTGATAGCGCACGTCGAGTGTTTCCAGTCCGAGGGTTTGTATATAGGCAACCTGTGGTGTCATATATGCTCCCAGGTTTACCAGCAGTTCGTACTTCACACGCTGGTTGATCTGCGGATAGGTTCCGTAGTCTATGATGAGTCCGCCTAACGAGGTACCGCCGCCAGAGATATACTTCGTGCTCGACACCACTTCAATGTCCACGCCCAAGTCCTTCAGCGAGGTCTCTGTAAAGGGGATGACGGTAGAGTCGGCTATCACGGGAACACCTTTCTTGTGGGCAATCTCCGCAATACCTTGGATATCGGCAACCTCCAATTGGGGATTGGTGATAATTTCCAGGAACACACAGCAGGTCTGTTCATCGACGGCAGCCTCCACAGCCTCCAGATCAGTCAGGTCTCTTAAACGCGGCTTCACTCCGAAGCGCAACAGGGTGTTGCTGATGAGTGCCAGCGTGTTACCGAAGAGATGGCGTGACGTCACGATGTTTTTACCTTGTGCACTGGCTGCTAACAAGACATTGCTGATGGCTGCCATACCCGAATTGAAGGCCGTCACATGTGCTGCACCCGTCAGTGCCTTCACCCGCTGTTCGAAATTGGTGACTGTAGGATTCCCCATTCTTGCATAGTCGGGAACCTTGATGCGGTTGCAGAAGGCATCACTCATCGTCTGGGCATCCTTAAACTCAAAGGACACGTTATGATATACGGGGACGGCAAGGGAACCATAGGCATCCTCCCGTACATAGGGGGTGTGTATTGCTATTGTCTGTTTCTTCATCACTTTACCTTTCTTTTTTACCTTATTATTATATATAGAATTCCGAGGGGTCTACCAGTCCTGCCCTGAAAGCAAATTTGATGGCTTCATGAGCAGTATTCACCTGTAGCTTCCGGAAGATATTCTTCTTATGGGTATTGATGGTATGGATACTGGAGTATCGCTCACTGGCAATCTCCTTGGTGGTCTTTCCTTGTGCCACTCCTCGCAAGATTTCTGTCTCCGTCTGTGTCAATACTTTTGACTGTTTCACCTCCTCCGACTGTTGACAGAGCAGTACCTCCGTGGCGCGCTGACAGAGATAGCGCTCGTCACGCATCACATAACTGAGGGCATGGCGGTATAAGTTCAAGGGGGAGTCCTTGAAGATAATGCTGACATTCCGGGTGGAATAGACCAGTTTACGCATAACCTGTGGAGTCAGGTCGTCGCTGACCATCAACCAATGGGCTTGTGGAAAACGACTGATGATAATCATCAACTGTTCCTCATCCTGTATGTCGAATAAGGTGTAGTCGATGACGACGACACTCTCCTCTTTTTGCTGCAGTTGATTCATCAACTGCTCTTTGTTCTCCGCCTGGTGGAGTGTCACACCCTCTTGTTCACGAATCAAGGTCGTCAGTGCAAAAGCGGTTAGTTCCTGCTGGTCTGCCAATATAAAGTTCTGCATGTCCGTTAAGTTTTACGGATGCAAAGGTAAGGCGATTCCTGCAGGTCCACAATACCGATTTTCGGTTATTCAGCCTACCATACGTTTGGTATTTTGCTTTTTTGTAAGATTTTTCAAAAACATCTCCCCTTCTCCCGTTTTTTTTCGTGAAACGCCCTGTACATCGGCATTTCACCCTCAAACGGGAGTAGGGGAGTAGTTTTTTCTTTTTTGACAAAAAAATAAGAAAAAAGCGACTTTTGTTGTTTATAAATAATAAATTTGTTATCTTTGCAACATTGCTTGTTACTAACCTAAAACGAATGTAATGACAAACAAATACGACATTTTCATAAGTTATCGAAGAGATGGCGGTGCGCAGTACGCTCGCATTCTGCAATTGATGCTTATCCAGCGAGGATACAAGGTGTTCCTCGATTATGATGAACTGACTGACGGTGTCTTCAGCGACAAGATCGTAGCGGCCATCAAAGAGGCACCCGTCTTTATGCTGGTCTTGTCGAAAGGCTCCATGACACGGTGTGCCAACGACGGTGACTGGGTACGGAAGGAGATCACGCTGGCCGTTGAACAGGGAAAACATATCGTACCCGTCAACCCTGACAACGGGTTTAACGGATTCCCCGAGGGAATGCCGGAAGAATTGAAGGATTTTATCGGTTCTCACCAGCATTCCGAGATCAGCTTCGGTCAGGCACTCGGAGCTACGATTGACCTGATGATTAAGAACCGCCTGGTGCCGACACTTGGTGAAAGGGTGTCGAATGAGCATAAGGACACGGATTTTGAGACAGCACAGGAGACACTGCGGAAACAGGATGCCCATAACCGTTTTATGAAACGGGTGGGCATCATCGGTGCTTTGGCGATTGTTCTGATCGTGCTTGGCACATGCCTCTGGTTCTGGCATAACCAGCAGTCAAAGAACCAGACTGATGCTGAAATGGCTGCCCTTCGAAAGATGCGCACGGAGATACAGGATCGACACAAGGTCTTCAGCCTGCAGTTCTCTCCCGATCTCACAAGTGCGCAGATGAACACCATCGACACCCTGCTTCAGAAGATGTCTCCCGTACGCCCCGACACACTATGGATGAGCCAGTATGAATTCACGGTAGGACAGTGGTATGGCATCAAGGGAGAACCCTATGACGAAGCACAGAAGGACATGCCGATGACCAATGTGTCGTATGGTGATATCTATCTGTTCCTCGGTGAGTTGGGCGACATGACCAACCTCCAGGTGGCATTGCCTTCTGTCGAGGAATGGGAATATGCGGCCCATGGGGGTGAGAACAAGGAGACAACCTTGTATGTTGGTGATGATGATGTCAACAAAGTGGCCTGGTATAAGGATAATTCGGAAGGACATCCGCATCCCAGCGACGGTCAGCAAGGAAAGGATCCCAATATGCTCGACCTCTACGACATGAGCGGTAATGTCAGTGAACTCTGCAACAGTCCTTTTGACGAGAGTGGATTATACACCATCTGTGGCGGAAACTATGACTCTCCGGCCTCAGAGGTGACGGCAGGCGCCCGTAAAGGCTTCGCTACAGATGCCAAGGACCAGAAAGTGGGATTCCGCATCATCATCAGAAAGTAATCATTAAAAATAGAACATGGTATGAGACAGCTAGTGTTTGTTTTGTTAAGTATATGGGGCGTTTCAACCACCTCTGCACAAAATGCGACAGAGGACAGCCTGAGTATTGAAGCAGCTTTCAATGCCTGTATTGCCATGCGCGATGCCGTCGCTGCCAATGACTCATCAGCTATCAGACAGTCTGCCAGGGACCTGAAGGACTGTGGTACTACCACCTTTAATTCCTTACGCTGCAAGGATGACTCCATCGCCTCGCTCCAAGGCCATCTGGTCTTTGACGAGGCATTCGCTGACAGTCTTGCCGACGGTAAGGATGTCTATGGCAAGGCTGACGATATGAACCGCTCGAAGGCCCATCGCGGTCAGACGGCCGACGGCTCGATCCTCACCAAGACCTGTTTCGTGAAGGCAGGCAAGAGCACCAAGTACTCCTTTGCCTCCAAAGGTCATCAGGAACTCGCAGTGGTTGCAGAGGCAGGCGGCCTTGTCACCATGAAGGTTCACGTCACGAACAGTGCTGGTCTTGACAAACGTTTCGATGATACCAAGAACGTCAAGAAAGGAATGCCCCAGCGCAAGACCTCCTTCGAACTCCCTACCGACCGCCGCAATACAGTGGAACAGGAAATTGTGAACTGTGGTCCCAAAGACTGCAGCTTTGTAGTAATTAGTAACTGATGATAATGAAAAGAATCACAATCATCACTCTTTTGGCAATCACCAGTTTGACTGGCTATGCTCAGAGTGAACGTAGTAACGAGCTGTTTGCCAAGGGAGTGGAGTTGTATTATCAGGAACGGTATGCAGAGGCGATACCGTTCTTCGAGGAATGTGACAGTTTGGATGTCCTGGAGATGGACACGACGAGTGTTCGAGTCTCTTACACCTCCTGTTGGCTGAGCAGTTGCTGGTACAAAATCGGAGATGTGCAGAAAGCAAAGAAATGGAGCAATACGGACTATGACTCTCAACCCATAGACCGTCGTCTGACCATAGAAGAGGACTCCCTGATGGACCAGGCATTGGCTGCTCTCGATCGTGATGACAATGCCACTGCCAACAAATTGCTGGAGCAATGCATAGAACTCGACAAGCAGATCGCTCCATTTGTCTGCTCCCACAAAATCTTTATGATTTTATACAATACGATCGCACTCAGTAATCTGAACCGGACTACGGAGGCGATAGAGACGTTAGACCTGCTGTATAAGGTTTGTCAGCAATCCTTCAGTGCAGATAATCCCCTGACCAATGAACCCTTGAAGATGAAGGCACAGATGTTGTGGGGCACAGGGCAACTGGACGAGGCTGGTGAGACATTGGGCGATTTGATGGAACACCTGCGCAGTACAGGACAGGAGGGGTCAAGCGACTATCTATGGGCATTGGAACAGGGCGTACAACTGGCTTTCCAAATGGGCGATGCTGAGGCAGTACACGAAGGCGGCGGCATCTTACTGGAGGAGACAGAACGACAGTGCGGAGCAACTTCCGAACGGTATATCAATCAGATGGGGACTGTCGCGAATATGCTTTCCATCATGGGCGACTCGACCTGTATGGATGTCGGACAGACATTCTGCACGATTGTCCGCAACCATAACGGAATGGAAAGTCTTCCCTATTTCAATGCTTGCGCACTGATGGTGGAATGGGCCGGGAAGATGTTACGTACGGACATCATGAAAGACTACCTCCATCAGTTGATGGTATTGTCACCAAAGATGGAACCTGACCACCCGGAGAATGCCCATCTGTTTTCCATGGTACTGGCAATGTGCTATCTAAAAGAGGATGCAGACAGTGCTGCGATTTATGTAGAGAAGGGAATGGAGGGGCTACGGTCGTGTGGAATCACCGACGGTCCCTACTACCACATGGGAAATTTCTTCAGCGGATTGATAGCCGGTATCCACGACGACTACGGCCAGGCAGTAGCATTAATGGCACCATCTATCGATGTCATAGCACCATTTACAAAGGATAGTGTGTCACTGTTACAGAACAAGTTGTTCCTTTCCTATTTCTACACCATGAACGGAGATTACTCGAAGGGCAAGAATCTAGGATTGGAGACGATAGAAAGTCTGCGTAAGCTCCTGTCGTCCCCGTCCATGGGAGGACGTTCCCGTGGGGCGATGGCACACCTGTCAAGCATCATCCTCCTTTTCGACAATGCCCGTCAAAACGTACTGTTCAGCAAGCCAGACAGTGTACGCTACACATACGGACTGCTGCACCGCGAACTGCTGTACTTGAAGATGCAGCAAGAAGAGCGTCTCGACTCGTTTGACACAAGTGATTTCTTCAATACACTGGTCAAATTCGGGCACACGTCATTCTGGACAAAAGACTATCTGCACACACGTGGTGTCGTGACGGCATACACGGAAAAGATCAGGAACCTATTCGGAGAGAAGAGTTGGGAATACGACCGTTGTCTGGATGCACTGATTCCCTGTTATGAAGATGACGACCCCGTGTTGAAGACGATTTATGAACAGCAGATTGCCCTGGAACAGAAACTGTATGGCAAGCGGCACCAGTTCACGCTTACGACCAAGAGGAAATACTACAAGGCCATAGGTGACAACGAGGCCCTGATGGCTATTACAAGACAAATGGCCAAACAGGGTTATATAAATTACGGGGACGATGTTTCCAGTATGATGTTCCTCTCGTCACAGAAATCCAATGATGACTACAAGTCGGAACTGAAGTATTACCAGGAGGCTTTTGACTATGCACTGAAGAACAAGAACGACATTTACTCGCTGACCGTTCCTCTCAACGGAATCCTTTCATGTCTCTTGAAACAGGGAAAGACGGATATCTTGCCAAAAGAGTGTGTAAGCATGATGAGACAGGTCGAAGAACGCCGTCCTGCATTATGGAACGCAGTTGCTTTCAGTTTGGCGAGCTATGGCTTACTGGGTGCTGACGACGACACCTACGAACAATGCCTCATGGCACTCAACGATGCATTCGTACAGTTACAGAACCATCCGGAACAATATGCCTGTCTGTTAACGGCACGTTACCATGACGGTTATGTCGGCAGTGACAAGACGGACAAGGCATCACAACTCTACGACCGTGCCCTGACAATGGCCATGCCAGTCAACCAACGCCTGTACGACGAACTGTTGCTCAACAAACAGAAACTGGAATACTATACGCTTCATCACTATCATTATAACTATTCCCCGTCAGACATCCTTGACATGGAGCAGAGGGCTGATAAGATGGAGCAGATATTACAGGCGTACCCTGATTACAAGATTTCCAGCGACTATGGTGATGTCCTTGCCATTCAACTGAGAATCGCCTTGTTGCGTGGTGATGACGAAAAGGTTGCTTCACTGGCCAGTCGCCTGTGGGAAACGGTCAGAAGTCCGCACAAGGGTTTCTTCACAGATGGCGAGATAGCACGTATCAGTGGAGCGTCATCCAGATGTACACGCGAACTGATGTCCCTGGAAGAGAAAGAAGAAGTGCTGGGAGAGGCAGCCCTTCATATCAAGGACCGGGAGTTTCAGGCGAAGTTGGGAACATACGTGATCGGCAAACAGTATGCGAGGGTCCGAGAACATTTGTCCTCACCATTCTATCGGAGCAGTATCCAGTCCGACCTCGACGGACTTGTCAACACGGCAACACACTTAGCCTTTGCAACAGCCATCGACAGTCTTGCCGGTTATGCCTATGATGCCTCTATCTATTGTAAGGGTGCTCTGTTGCGCTCCGACAAGCTCATGGAGAGCCATATCGTCGAGCATGGTAACAAGACGGCCCGTCAACTGTTGGAAGAATTGAAACAGACCGTACTGCTCCAGGACAATGTGGAGATCAACCACCTCAGTGCTGATTCCCTTGCAGAGAGACGCCGGCAGTTAGACCATAAGTTACGCGACATCTCCAATATGTTTGGCGACTACACCTCGACGATGACAGCCAGTTGGCGTGACGTGCAGAAGAGGTTGAAAGCCACAGATGCCGCCATTGAGTTCTCTCAGTATCACGATGGCGATACCGTTCACTACTGCGCATTGGTGCTCAAGCACGACAGTCGTCATCCGGAAAAAGTCCTATTGTGTACCGACTCTCAATTAGCCACTATCAGGGACTACTATACGACAGACAGCCTCTATGCCATCATATGGCAGCCTCTGGAGTCTGCATTAGAGGGTATAGAGACCATCTATTTCTCTCCGACAGGGCAGTTGCATCTCATTGCCGTTGAAGATGCCAAATCCAGTCAGGACGACAGGTTCTCTGACAGATACCATGTCTACCGATTGTCCAACACTCGTGAACTGATTCCGTTAACCCGTCCTAAGCACCAGAGCAGTGCCTACCTCGTCGGTGGCGTGGAATACGAGATGACAGAAGACGAATGGGACGAAGCGACCCGAGATATCGCAAAAGGTTTTAGTGAAGACATGGATTTTTCACGCAACAGCGGATCGCTAAAGGAAATAAGAAATCGCGGTGCTCTCACCTTCCTGTCTGGCACAGAACAGGAGGTAAAGGCCATCAACAACCAGATGCAGGCTGCACACCAAACCGTGAAGTGCGTCATGGGAAAGATGGCGACGGAGGATGAGTTCAAGAACAGTGCCGAGGCAGGACATACCATCATCCATATTGCCACCCATGGTTTCTATACGCCAGCATCCGACGGACAGTCGGCAGGTAGCAGTCCTGGCGAGGACACAATGATGAGTCGTAGCGGCCTCCTGCTTGCAGGGGCTCTGTCTTTCCTTAACGGTGAACCGCTTCCTGAGAATGTGGATGACGGTGTGTTAACTGCTCGTGAGATTTCCCGTCTTAATCTCACCAATGTCGATCTGATAGCCTTGTCAGCCTGTGAAACGGGGCTCGGTGATGTCAGCGGCGAGGGTGTCTTCGGTCTTCAACGTGGTTTTAAGAAAGCAGGTGCCAACAGTATCCTCATGTCACTCTGGAAAGTGGACGATGATGCTACCTGCCTACTGATGACAGAGTTCTATAAGAATTGGATTGGTCAGAAGAAATCAAAGCATGAGGCACTTGAATTGGCCAAGCAGAGCGTACGCTCACATAAGGAGAACGGATGGGACGACCCGAAATACTGGGCGGCATTCATATTGTTGGACGGGTTAGACTAAGAAATAACCATGAAGAGATTATTGTTGATGACAGTGATGATTCCGCTATGTATTGCGGGATTCGCACAGACCATACAGCAAGCTGACAGTTTGCATCAGCGAGGACGGGAATCGTTGAATGCAGGGAATATCACCGAGGGGCGGGAGTATACCCGTCAGGCAATGGATATCCGGAAGAAACTGCTGGGAGAGGTGAGTGAGGACTACATCACGTCACTGAACAACTATGCTTTGACGTTCAGTATGGAGAATAATTACCAGAAAGCGGTGGAACTGCAGGAACAGGTGATGCAACTGTGCGGCAAGCTCAGAAAACCACATAAGAACATCGGTATCTATACCACCAATATGGGGCGTTTCTATTTTCTGGCAGGCGATAAAGAGAAAGCCGCCAAGATGTGGGAACAGGCCCTTCCCCTGGTAGAAAAGCATGGAGAGGTCTATGAGTATTTGTTGAACAGCTTGGGCACCATATATAGTGATAGTGGCGACCAGCAGAAATTCAACCGTATCATGGCACTGATTGAGGAACACAACCAACATGAGTTGACAAAACCCTGTGACGAGCCGAAATGTATGCTGGAAAGAGCGCAATATTACGGAGCGACGGGTAATCAAGGCAAGGCCAAGGAGTGTTTCCTTAAAGCCCTGGACATGCAGATGGATGATGAGATGAAGGTGAAGGTCAGTGAAGCGTTCGCATCATTTCTCGGAGGTTCGGCAAGGGATTTTGCCTCTGCTGCAGACTACTACCTCTCTGCAGCCAGCATCAGAAAGACTGTCAGCGGTGAGACAGAAGCGTATGCCAGTCTCATGTACAATGCCGGCATATATTCATTCATCGGTAAGAAATATGAACAGGCAGTGAGTGCCTATCAGGTAACGCTCGACTTCTATAGAAAATCCGACACGGAGGCAGTACGTAAGAAGATCGCCCAATGCATGAAAGGGATGGGCAATGCGTACAATGGCATGAAAGACTATGGCAAGGCCGTGGAGTGCTTCCAGCAATTAGTCGCCTATTATGAACAATATGACCAGGCTGACGAGGAATATCCGAAGGCCATCCTGCGGTTGGCCAAGGCGGAGAAGTTCAACAACGAATATCCCAAATCCATCGAGCACCACAAGCAGGCAATGGCATTGTTTGAGCAAAGGGGCATGGTCGACGACTATGCGGATGCTGCATCGTCGCTCCAGTTATGCTATCGCTATGCCGGGATCAATGAGACGGTGGACGGGAAATACGAAGAGTCGCATGAAGCGAGGTTGGCGAGGATTGACGGTATTATCAAACAGGAACTGGAAGGACTGGAACTGACGAGGAATTACCTTGGGAAACTGCAATACGCCAGATCCTTGAAGACCCTGGGCGGCTGTTATACGATGAAGGAAGACTGGGACAACAGTATCAAGTGTTACCGCCAGTATGTGGATGCCGTTCGTGATGCCATCCGTGATGAGTTCCGCTTACAGAGTGAATCAGAGCGTATGTTGATATGGGATGATGAGAAGAACACCATCTCGCAGATGCTCGAGCTGTTGATTGAAATGCCAAAAGACAATATCGATTTGGAGTGGCAACTGTCTGGAATCGCATATGATGCGGAACTGTTGGCAAAGGGCATCCTGCTCAATTCGTCCATTGAGTTTGAGAAAGTACTTGCTGCCAAAGGGGATGCCAGACTAAAAAATATTTATGAACAGTCAAGGGCTAACGAGGCGGAAATAGAGCGGTTGCGTAAGAACGCCTCTACGGATGATGACCTTGACAAGATACTGAAGTTGACACAACAGAATCAGGCACTGCAACTGGAACTCTTCCGAGGTTGTGCTGAATATGCTGACTATACCAACTATATCTCATATGCCTGGAAGGATGTGCAGAAGACCCTCCAGTCTTCGGATGTGGCGATAGAGTTTGCAGTGGTGGGCAGTAGTTTCCTGTCAAAAGAGAACCAGCTCATGGCCCTGGTACTTACCAAGGACCTCACACAGCCGTTGACGGTCAAGGTGTGTGACCTCTACCGACTGACTCAGATAGAGGAGGATGCAGACCTCTACACAAAAGACGAGATAGGCATGACCATCTGGGGTGCACTCCAGCAGTATCTGGACGGCAAGCAACGTATTTTCTTCTCTGCTGACGGCGCACTGAACCGTATTGCTGTTGAATACCTGCAATACATGGGGAAACCGCTGTCCGAGCAGTATGAAGTATATCGCCTGTCATCGACCAAGGAACTGTGTTATAAACGAGAGGAGGTGAGACCGACAAAGGCAGCCCTCTTCGGGGACATCAACTATAATGACGAGGTCACGAAATCCCAGGCCACACAACGGTCCTTGGCATCGATGCGCGGCTCCGGGGATGCCGGCGGCTTCGCCGATCTCGGCAACACGCAGCGTGAGGTAGACGGCATCCTGTCTGTCCTGAAAAACAAGGGTGTCAGTGATGCGGCACGGTTCAGTGACACGGAGGCCAGTAAGTCGGCCTTTATGGACCTGACAGACTCGAATGTGAACCTGCTTCACATCGCCACCCACGGAATGTATAAGAACGAGAAGCAGTCCACTGATGCGGAGTCCATGAAGAACAGTCTGCTTGCCTTTGCTGGTGCCAACCTCGACGACAATGCCCTCGTCACCGCTGCGGATATTGCCACGATGAACCTGCGCCAGTGCGACCTTGCCGTACTGTCAGCTTGTGAGACAGGTCTCGGAAAACTGGGGGGTGACGGTGTGTTCGGACTGCAACGTGGTTTCAAGAATGCCGGAGTACATACCCTGTTGATGAGTCTGAAGAATGTATATGATGACTCGACGGCCGATCTGATGATTGCTTTCTACAATTACCTGATGAATGGCTCGTCCAAACGGGAAGCCTTGGTCAAGGCCCAGCAGGACATCCGCAACAAGGGATATGTCGATCCCAAATACTGGGCCTCTTTCATCTTATTGGATGCTTTTTAAAGTGATAGAAGATATTAGAAGAATTGAAAAATGAAAACGAAAAGAAACAGGAGTCTTTGGCTACGTTTTGACAGGTTGCTGTCAAAAAGCCTGATTAGGCAGTTTGCCATTCTCGGTGTCGTACTCATCATTGCACTGGGTCTTTCCTATCTGATGCTGTCATGGTCGGGTGCAGAATGGGAAAGGTTTTGTAATGCAGAACATCTCAACAAGTATCTGCTGCCCCTGTATCTGCTAACAGATTCCAATGCGTTGAACAACCTCTATATGGGTAGTGACAACACCCATGTCCATGGCTGGATGCTGATAGCCAGCAGCCTCATTTTCCTGTTTGGTGCTTTTGTGTTTAACGGCATCATTATCGGCATCATTACCAACTCCATCGAACGAAGGGTGAGTGACTACAAAGAGGGACATATCCACTACCTGAAGTCAGGCCACTATATCATTATGGGCTATGACGAGAGGGTCCCGTCATTCATTACGCATATCTTTGACAAGGACAAGGAGGCTTATGTACTGATTCTTACCGCTAAAGAGACGGTCAGCGTCAAGGAACTGCTCTTGAAGTCGTTCACTGAGAAGCAGATGGAACGCATCATCATCAACTATGGGCATCGGATTTCAACGGAGGCCTTTAAAGATATCCATTTGGAGGCAGCAGAGGAAGTGTTTGTCGTGGGAAATCACCAGCATTCGACTCACGATGCCCTCAATGTGGAGTGCGTGGACAGTATCTGCCGCTACCTGAAGGGACAAGAGCAGAGACCTGCCCGCATTACTTGTGTGTTCAAGGACTTAGATACATACGCAGCATTCAAGACCTCAGAAATATTTAGCGAAGTTAAGGACTTGGGCGTGGAGTTCGTTCCCTACAATTTCTATTCAGGATGGGCTAAGCAGGTATTTGTCAAGCGACAATATCGGGATTTTGACAATCCTGGCACAGTGTACAAGTATCCCCTTGTCTATGGAAAAGGCATTAAGCCCGACGATGAGAAATATGTCCACCTGGTGTTTGTCGGCACGACCAACTTCGCCGTTGCCTTTGCCATGGAGGCCGCCAATGTGTTACACTTCCCCAATGCCGACAAAGCGAAGACGCGCATCACTTTTATTGACGTGAATGCCGACAAGGAGAAAGACGAGTTCATCACCCGTAACCGCCATTTCTTTGAGGTACAGGCATACCGCTACATAGACCTCTCATCGGAGCCCAAAGAGGTACCGGGATATATCGGGAGTGAGTACCTGAAGTTCACAGGTGATGATGCCAACTTCCTCGACGTGGAGTTTGAATTCATCAAAGGCGATGTATTCTCCCAGCGTGTCCAGGATATGATAGGCAGTTGGGCAGAGGAACATAAGGAGGACAAACAATGCCTCTCCATCTTCCTCGCTCTGGCCGACCAGCGCCAGAACTTTGTCTTGGGTATGAACATGCCTGATGAGGTTTATTCTTTTGAGGTGCCAGTGTTTATCCACCAAAATCGTTCCGACAACTTTGTGACGAATCTCCGTAATGCCGACACAAAGAAGAAAGACAAGAAACTAACATATTCGGTTGTGAATGAGAAAGGAGGAGTTGAATCTAAAGATTGTGATGCCCGCTATGCACACATCTATCCATTTGGTATGAACGAGACAGCCTTTAGTGCCGATAACTATTCTTTGAAACGTGCTAAACTCATCAACTATCTGTATGAGACCGCCAACTATGAAACGTATAAGTTTCAGGGTATTCTTGTCCTTGATGCTATTCCTGAGGATCAGATATGGGAAGAGGCTAATACTTATTGGCAGAAGCTGTCGGTAGCTCTTAAGTGGTCGAACCTCTACAATTCTTATACTATGCGTACAAAGCAGAGAACACTTCGAGCTATGCGTGGGCTGGACATTGATGATGAGAGCCACGATTATGACACTCTGTCTGATTATGAGGCGGAGCAGTTGGCTATAGTGGAGCATAACCGTTGGAATGTGGAAAAACTGCTGATGGGCTATAGGAAGCCAAAGAAGGCGGAGGATAAATATGAGTATCCAGAATTTGTTAGTAAACTGAAAGAGAACAAGGATCTCTTTATTCACCATGATATTAGACCATTTGGACAGTTGAAGACTATCATGAAACTGGACTACGAGTTCTCCCGCTATATTCCATGGATTATGAAAATGACAGGCGCACCTGTTTGATAAATGACGAATAGGTGTTGATGGGATTGGTAATAAAAAACGACAAATTTTGGCTTAATGTGTCACTTTTTAAGAAAAAAGTTTTCCATATTAAAGAAAATATGTATCTTTGCATCGTATAGTTAACAAAAATGTACATACATATATAGTAGTCTAAAGGAACGAGATCGCTAACCTAAAGCAAAGAGCAAATATGGATGTTCCGCTTGCGCTTAATGACATAGGAATCCAAAAAGGATTAAAGAGATATAAAAGAAAGTCTTCAACGTTTAGTTCAAAAACTGACGTTGTAGGACTTTCTGCGTTATATATGTCAAGAATTTGTTTTTTTTCTGATAGAATTATCTTCGGGGAAATAATAGAAATGATAGATTTTGGTAATTTTTTAACTCATTAATAAAAACGACAATGAAAAAGGTGATAGTAAAAAGTATGTTGCTAGTATTGGCCATGAGCTTGACAGCAACGAGCGTAAGCGCACAGCGCGACCGCAATTATGTGAAGAATCAAATTAAGAAGTGGGGTACGTGTAAGAACGTAGCCATCACTAAAACCAACGGTGATGTGGCTCTGTATGGCAAGTGTGGGTATGCGGCAAGCAATATTCCCACAGGTCTCTCGAACAAGCTCAAGGAGTTGAATAAGTCGAATACGCTTATTGATGATATTCAGTTGACAGAAAGTGGACGATGGTGTGTCCTTTATGGAAAGAACGACGCAGCCTGGATAAACACAGCTCCCTCTGGCTTGGTTAGCAAGATTAACGACTTTCACAAAAACAACTATGTGGTACGTTCAATTTCATTTAACGACTATAATCAGTGGGTGATTGTTTCTGATGAATATTATGCCACATCATCTGCAGACCTTACAAACTGGCTTAAGAATGGAAGTAACAAGTTTGGTAGATTGTGGGCTGTTTGTATTACAGATGATGCTGCAATTGCAGTGTATGCTAATGGATTCTGCGTTAAGGGTGATGTTCCAGAGGAACTGCTTTCGGCCTTACGTAGCACGTCATTCAACGTGTATCGCCTGAAGGTGTCTGGCACATCATGGTTCTTTGCAGACGAGGATGGCAACTATCGTTATTACATGTAATTAGATAAATTAGGTTATTAACAATTTAATCATTTTAAGCAATGAAAAAAATTATCGCAATGATTGCCTTGATGCTGCCGATGGCAGTGATGGCACAGGAAGAGAAAGACACTACAGTTGTTATTCCTCAGGCTGAGAACACCCTGCGCGTAGCAGCAGAACTCTCGAAGTATGGTTATGCAAAAAAGGATGCTTTGTCCCTGATTCAGGCAGCACGTCTTTCGAAGCAGGCTGGATTTACTCTTGAACAAAAGAAGAAAGCTGAAATCGAAGAAATGCGCCCCGCACCAGAAGGTGGTAAGAAAGGTGGTCAGGTTTCACTTGATCCTGCAAAGCTTCTTGCAGATGCGAAGAGCATGGCTGGTGATGACGGCATATTACTTGCACTTATCGATGATGTGAATAGTAATGTCCGTGGCGCTGTTGGTGGTCCTAAATATGCATCCAGCAGTGTTAATGCAGGAGGTAGTGACGTGTACAACGCCAATTTCCGTGCAGGTGAACTTGCTATGGTGATTGTAGTTGGTGATGGCGACACAGATCTCGACCTTTATGTATACGATAACAATGGAAATTTGATAGCAAGTGACACAGACTATTCGGATGATTGTGTTTGTTGTTGGACTCCTCGATGGACAGGTAACTTCCGCATCAAAATTGTGAACCGTGGTCGTGTATATAATAACTATATACTGCGTACTAACTAAAATTGAATTTGCATGCTTATCATAAGCACAAATAATGAGAACAATTCACTAGTAGCCCGTGAAAAGGCTGCTGGTGAATTGGTTTTTGTCGAAAATGATGACAATGCTGCTATCAGACGGCTAGAAAATGAAGCGAAAAAATATGATGATAGCAGTGGTGGACGTTTAGAATGCTATCTTGTTCTAAACGACCTTACTTCACTGTGGCTGCTCCAAACAGTTGGACTGCCAAAAGAGATAGAAGAAAAGGTGGATGTCTTTGCTACTACAATGGAAGATTTGTTGGCAAAGACCATCTTCGTAAAATTACCAAACCTTAAATCTGCGTTTCCGTCGTTAGACAGAATGTCAATTTCGAGAGACAGTGAGACAACGGTTCATCTCGTTATAGTTGGCTTCTCTGCACAAGCCGAGGCTCTCGCCATCAACGCAGCATTGGTGGCCCACTACCCCAATTATTGCAGGGATACGCGACTGAGGACACGCATTACCATCATAGACGAACATGTTTATGACGGGAAGGACAGATTGACGCAACGGTACGTACATCTGTTTGATAATTCTTATTATCGTACCATTGATTTGTATGATGCCAATCCTGAGTGCAAACTGCAGCACCCCATGTACGAAAAGAGTCGAAAAGACTTTGTAGATGTGGAATGGGAATTCGTCAATGGAAATATCAGAAATGCTGCTGTAAGGCAGAAACTGACAGAATGGAGCAGTGACAGTCGGCAACAGTTGACCATCGCCATTTGTCATGCAGAACAGAACAAGAATTTTAGTGAGGCATTTGGTCTACCGGAAAAAATATATAAGAACGAAATATCCATCCTTTGCTATGCAGAAGATGACGACATGCTTCGTATCGCCATAAAAGAAGGAGCATACACTTCCATCTATCCTTTTGGCAAAGGATGTTGCGATATAAACACGCTTCGCGTACTGAAGAGTCTCGCACAGCGAGTGAATTATGTGTACAACCACTGTTTTTCATTAGCAAATGGCGACCCGATAACGGCTCCGTCTGCCATTAATGAGAAAGTGTTGGGTTCACAATGGAAAGATGTCGGTTCGTTGCCCAAGCAGTACTCAAACATCTTCAATGCTATGACATTAGGGACGAAGATGCATTCCCTTGGTCATACCTCTGATGACTGGAAAGAGTATTATGCACTGACATTGGATGAGATTAATACGTTGACAGAGGTAGAGCATAACCGATGGAGCGTAGAGGAGCTGATATTGGGCTATAGGCCCGTCACTGACGAAGAGCAGAAACTGGTCGAGAAAGACATTTCTCAGAAAAAGATACTCCGCAACACCAAGAAGGTGCATTACGACCTTAGGGCATTTGACGATCTGCGTGCCGACAGCACGGGTAAGAACGTCAACGTATATGATATGGCATTGATTCAAGGAATACCTCTAATCATCAAGACATGTATTACAGACTAACATATATATCATCATCAGATAAGGCGCAGATTGGCGACTTCATGCTCAATGGAAACAAACCGTTGAACATTGGGAACAGTGTGACTTGTGACTTGCGGCTATCAGGTTTTGAACAATATGAGCCAGAGGTAATTGTATCTATCTTACCCAATTCTGATGGAGATGGGTGGTATGTAGTAAAAAGAACGGATGGCTATAATTGCCTGTTAAACGGCGAATCCGTCAATATAGCTAAGATATTAGAAAATGGTGACGTACTCACATTTACTGATTTTAATACAACAAAGACGGAATTGAAGTTTGAAACGTTCGACGATGGTGAATTTGATACGAGTAGCGGCATCGTATACAAGAAGCATAAAAGCAACAAGAACTATCTTGTTGGAATTCTTGCTGTTGCCATAATCGCTCTTGGGTTAGCTGCCTATAGTTTGTTCACACATCACAAGAACCTACGGGACGAAAACTTGAGCGTATATCATCAATCCATTTATCATATCACAACAGATTCTGTCTATCTGTTGTGTGACACCCTCGTTGAGGGGCGGCATAAGATGATAGTCTTAGATTCCATAGAACTTGACAAAGTGGCTGAAGGAACTGCCTTCCTGACGAGCGACAGTTTGTTCGTTACAGCGAGACATTGCATAGAACCCTGGATTAATGATGAAGAGTGGGACGGTGTATCAAGTAAGACCAAGATGTCACCAGAAGTAAGGCTGGCCACAAAGGCTGAGACAGGAAACCGTATTGCCGGATATGAAAAGTTTATTCTACGCGCCCATTGTGTTATCAGTAAAGGGTTTGAGCGATATGATTACTACTCTACGGATTTCAATATGAATAAGACCCGCGATATGGTGATGCGATTAGGAAATACCGAAGAAGTAATATATTGGCGTACAATATTCCCTTTGGCTAACAGAAGAGATATGGAACTGGGAGATTTTGCTTATCTCAAGCCCGAGAAACTAAGTAATGATGCCACCTACCCCCAAACGGAGATGGCGAAATGGGAGGACATCATCAGTTTTGTCAGTCAAAGCAATCACGATATTGCTATCTTGGGCTATCCTCTCAATGACAATAATACAGAGGTGGTCACTGAGGTATGGGGAAATCTCATGGCATTTGAGTATAATGACAGTCTGAATACGCCTATCGGCTGCTTGCAGTTGTCGGCAGACATCAATCCGGGAAATTCTGGTGGACCTATTTTTGCTAAGATTGGCGATGAAATAAAGGTAATCGGCATCGTGTCCAAGGCAGATGGCCGTGCAAACCAGGGAATGTTCTGGGCTGTTCCGATAACAGAAGTGCTGAACATGCACAAGCAAGGTGATAGAATAGTAGAGGACTCCGTAACATATAGAAGATGATGAAGAAAGATATTACATTGAAGGATATAGCCGGATACACAACGGAGAGAACGGTCTGGCAATTGATACTGAATCTTTCAGATGATTGTGACCGGGGCAGAGTGGAAGGCATTTCTCCTGAAAAGATCGCTGTTTATAATAAGGGGTTTCAGTTTAAAAACGGTGAATCTGCAGCAGCGTCTAAGGCGTTTACGGCTCCAGAAACATTCGGCTGCCATTCTGATGGAGAATTACCTACGAACCATGAGGCATCCTGTGTATGGACAATTGGGGCATTATCGTTCTACGTTATCATGGGGACTGATGTATTTGAGGGGAAAGGTGGTGAGACACAGACAGAGAGTACAGACATTCCCCGTATCAGCTCTGCCCATGCCAGCCAGGAACTGAGTTCCTTAATCAGGAAGTGCTTAGATTATTCACCAGAGAAAAGACCGTCTTTGGCAGATATTCAACAACAAGCACGGAAGGCTCTGTCCGCACCAACAGTCCTCCGCAAGAGATTATCAGACCAAACAGGTAAGAGCTATGCAAAATCACTTGTGAAGTTCTGGCCAGAGGAAATGGTGTCTATAATATTACTACTTTTAATGCCTTTGTATATATCGGCCCAGACACCGTCGAAGTTTGACAAGACAACGATTCCAAACGAACTGGCAGCATTAGTAATGCGTTGTGTTGACCTCCGTTCACCGCAGAATGTGTCAAAAGTCAGTAGGGCTATGGACAGGGATATGAACTGGACAATGATGGATGAGCTGGCTGTTGACAAAAAAGGCGAATGCACGACGAAGGAAATCGTGGATGTGTTTGGACTTAATGATATGGGCTTTAGCATCCTCAAGCGTCATGGAGGAGTTACTAATGCTGGTGGTCGATTCCGTGATGGACGTGATCCCCGTTACAAATATTCTTTCATCGAGATTACTGTTAAACAAGGAGCAACCGTGAACTACACTATTAGTGGCCGAGAGGGAGAACAAATGTTCGCCATTGTCCCGTTTGACAAGAGTGAAAACTTTGAGGCATCGGTAAAACTTAAAGACGGGAAACTGTTTAAAGGAGAAATCTTAGATGAAGTAAGTTACATACACCTGAAACAAGGGATTAAGAAGAGTGACTCATTTACTCTTACAATTAGGAATAACTCTGGAAAGAATATGGCTTTCGCTCTCATCAATTATAATTCACGGAATCATGAGTAAGAAAGTTGTATATATCATATTATATATATGTATGCTGCCTAATCCCCTATTCGGTCAGCAGCCTGAAGATGTGTTTGGCGATGAATTAATGACGGCATACGAAAGGGCTATCGACTTCAATGAATCCAAGAACTATTTAGGGGCTTATCAGCATATCCTGTTGGCAGAGAACGACATGGATGCGGCATTAATGGGAAAGAATATTTCGTCTTCTGCATTGAATGATTGGGAGTTCTTAAACAGATATTGGCCCATTAAGAAAAGTAAAGCTGAAATCGCCTATATGTTGGGTATATACTCAGATATGGAGACTGTCTCAAATGAGTTGAGGCAATCATTGGCAATGAAAAAGTGGTATTTCGACGATGATGAAACGGCAAAAGCATTTGTTAATGGATTGTATGCAGATTTGGCAAAGATTGACGGTAGCCGATATTACCTGACTGAAAAATACGACTCGTCTGAGATTGCATTGAAAAAAGCACTGACGCTGAAAGTTGACGATGATTTCGTTTGGCCAGTCCACGGTGATTTAGCACAACTTTATTACAAGCAAGAGAAGTATGATAAAGCATTGGAGCAGATAGACAGTGTTCTTGCCAATTCGATGTTCCAAAAAGATTCTAGGCATAAGGTTAGCGAGCAGGAAATCATGATTGTCAAGTCATGGCGTGCAATCTGTATCGCACGTCTCGGACAGTATGCTGAAGCATTGAAAGAAATCGAGATGGTTAAGAATTATTTTAAGAGTACGAGCGACAAACGCTTATATGCAGAGAGTCTGAGAAAGAAAGCGAAGATACTGATGTTACAATATGATGAGACAGGAAAATTTGATGCAATGTCTGTTTCGTGCTATCAGGATTATCTTTCCATTTCTCGTAATTATATTGATACTCATTTTGTCCAAATGAGCGAGTCGGAAAGGGAACAGTATTGGATGGCAGAACAGCCTTTTGTAACAGACTGCTTCCGGATAGAAGACAAAGCTCCAGGTTTGTTGTATGATGTGGCGCTATATAGTAAGGCTGTGCTTCTGCAGATGGGACGCGACTTTAAAGAGGGAATGAATGAGACACAACGAAAGGAGGCCTTGGCTTCCATCCGTATAACTTGGCAGCAAGTGAGGGAAAAACTACCTGCATCTGGTTGTGCAATAGAGTTTGTCGTATATGAAAAGAGTGGAGAAAACCATCTCGGTGCCTTGGTCATCAATAAGAAGTCCACAACTCCCAGGTTCATCGGTTTAGGTAGAACTTCGAAAATCAGTGACTATCAACTATATGACGGCCTAACAGTGAAAGATGTTTTTGCAGATACACAGAGCAGGGATAAAATCAATGCCTTGTATAATGACAGTATTCTCCGAAAGATGGTATGGAATGATGAAATTACAAATGCAATCGGGAATAGTAACGACATATATTTCTCTCCAGACGGACTGCTCCATCAGATGGGCATTGAATATATGGCACCGCCATCAATAGCAGGCAAACATTTCTATCGTTTGACTACAACAAGGCTACTTGTGCAGAAAAAACATGTTCTTAAAACTGACAAGATGTTAATCTGTGGAGGGGTAGAATATGGGCTGACAGTTGATGACAAAGAGATTGGAAACGACGAATTGGCCTATTCTCTGCTGGCTTCGATGGACTTGAATGTTACACCACTGCCAAACTCGTCGGTAGAAATAGACTCTATCAAAGAGGTAAGGAAGAATCATCGGGAAGACCTGATATTACGTGCTGATTCCGTAACGGAAGCAGCATTGAACCAGTTGTTGGGGAAATATAATATTGTCCATATATCAACACATGGTTTGTTTGCTGAGGTTGCTAAGATAGGTACAGACATACGCCCGTCATCCTCCGACATGCAACTTTCAAAAAGTTGTCTTTTCCTTTCTGGCTCAGAAAAGAACCTCAAGAAAGAAGGATATGATGCCTCACAACACGACGGTATTTTATCTGCTAGAGAGTTGTCTAAGATGAACATGAATGGTGTTGGTCTGACAGTCATGTCTGCATGTATGTCAGGATTAGGATATATAACTCCAGACGGAGTATATGGTTTGCAGCGAGGATTAAAGACAGCAGGAGTAAAGACCATCATTTCAACTCTATGGAGCGTGGATGACGAAGCTTCGTGTTTCTTTATCATACAGTTATATAAAAACTTAGAAGCAGGGAAAGGCTTATATGAGGCTTTTTGGTCGGCCAGAGAGACACTGAAGAAATATGAGAAGACTTACGGTAGCGTTTCTTCTGCTGATGCCAATGGTTCATTTACCCAGAGGAGGCGAACTGTCACAGTACCAAAATTCAACAAGCCTTACTTCTACAATGCATTTATACTTATCGACGGATTAGAATAATAATAAAAACTCAATAACAATGAAAACAAGATTATTTATTATCACATGTATTTTAATTGCAGGTATTAACTTTGCAAAAGCTCAACCACCTCAGTCTAAGCCGGGTATAGGAGCACCTGATGGTGAACTTATGAATGGTTTGGACATGGACAGAATGGAGACTTCTTTCATGTTAAGTGTCAATCCGATGGATGGTGAAAAGAAAGATAAACTCAATCGTGTTGCTTCCAATTATCGCTCGCGCAATCGTAGCATTCTAACAAACATGGGCAACTCTATGCTTGCAGGCGGTGTGGCAGCTGTGATAAACGTCATCGGTACAGAGATAATCAATCTTATAAATATACGTTCCAAGCAAAAGAAGGCTTGGCAGGAAATGAGACAGAAAGAATGTATTTTCGTAGACAGTCTACAGTCTGTAAAAGGTCAAAGCGATTTTTACGGGAAACAGTCGAATTATGGCCCATTAGATCCATCAGACATGAACTTTGACGGCATTACTCTTCGCGCTAACAAAAATGGGAAAGAGGTGTTGAAAATGGTATGCCATATTGATACGACTAAGTTTGATCATCTTTTCCTTCATAGTAAGTTTTACTTGGTTGTTGATACCATCGTTTTTTATCCATACAGGTCTTTCTTGCCTAACCTGAAGGCTAATCATATTGATCAGCCGCGAAAAGATAAAGCTTCACAAGACGAGATTGACTATTGGAACACAATCAGCCAATTTAGTTTTGCTGAACAGCAGTCGCCAACTGTCAATATAAAAATAGATGTCTATTCATCTTGGATTAATGAATTGGTGCAAGTTTATGATAATGTGAAACTCGGCTCTTTCTCCGTAAATATTCCTGTCAGCGAGGATGAACTGAAAGATTCTGTGTATTTTTATAGTCGAGAAAGAGCAGTCTCAGAACATCGTAAGATAATTAATATTGATGGTGATTGCTTTGTTGTTCCTCGTTCGTATATGCCAGTTGCTGCAAATAATCCGTCGTGGGGAACAGGTGAGTACAGAATGAAGGTCGTGCTTTCTGAGAGCTGTAGATACAACCCCAAAGAAGGACGTTCAAAGAACTGGCATCGTGACTATAAACAACTTGTCAGAATGCAAAAGGGCAAAGCAAAGAATGAATATTGGAACGATGTGGTTACAACATTCCGTGATAACAGTAGTACTATATTAAAGGCAACATATACACCAGTACTTAACATGCTACCTGGAATGATGGGAATTGGAACTAGTCAAGCAGGTTCGGCAGGGATGACAGGTGGTATGCCTGGTGGAACAGGGGCAAAAGGTGGAACGGCACAAGGCAAGATGTCACAGGGCAACATGCCACGGGGCAACATGCCACAGGGAAATATGAAACCACAGTAATGATATATTTAGTAACCAAATAACGGACATGGTTAATCATTTTGTTCCCAAATCTAACTCTGAAATAAAAGGTTAGTTTTGTAGCAAAATGGAGGGATTATGAAGAAGTTATCTGATTTTTTATCTGGAAAGAAATCCGTTCAGGCAGAACAGGACAAGAGTGACGAAGACGTAGACTATATAACTGGGTTGACATTCACCAGCGATGAACGTGGCATTTTATGCCATGGGCATTCGTTACTTGAAAAACTCTCAGTACATCCAATTGGAGAAGGTATGCAGTGGGTCGGAAATAGTCGTGGTCCATTGTATTTTGCCAACTACTTTACAGGTAAAGCAAGACAATTGTTAGATGAGAACAGTCATTTAGTGGGTTTTAGAGACCAGGATTTCGACTGGGAGAAACTAAAGAAAGTAGAACACCCTTATGATTTGAACCACAGATATGTGGACTATGGCGGCTTGGGACGATATAGTGATTTCCGCGATGGCGTTTGCTGCCTTTGCTGGATGCTTTACCCTGATGGTCGTTATTTTGCCGATGAAGACGGGTATGGTATGGAAGATAATGATGAAGAGAATATCTACTGCATCATAGACAAGTATCTCCGTATTGTCATTCCTTGGCAGCCTATGACTGACGAGGAAATGGCAATGAATATGAGGGAGGCCAGAAGGAAAGTAGCAGAGGAATAAATTAACTACAGACTTTCCGCGAAGGTCTCGGTGACTTTGTGCTCACAGGGAATCCAACACCAGAAGGTGGAGCCGTGCCCCGGACCTTCGCTGGTGACACCGATAGTGCCTCCGCAACGCTCTACAATACTTTTGCTGATAGCCAATCCCAAGCCGGTTCCCTGAACGAAATCGTTAAGTTTGACAAAACGTTCGAAGACAGAGGCTTGTTTCTCTTTGGGGATACCGGTACCGGTGTCTTCGCAGTAGATGTAGAGACCGAACTGTTGACTTTCGTTCTCGCAATAGCGGTATCCCACCTTGATGTGTCCCTCCTTAGTGTACTTAACAGCATTGGTCACGAAGTTGGTGATGATCTGCTGAATACGCCCTTTGTCAAGATGTGTTTTGAATGTCTTGTAGGGATTCTCTTTGATGAATTGGACTGTCGGTGTCTGTACACGTTGCGCAAGTGTCTGACAGATGTCATCGAAGGCCTGTGCGAAGTCAACGTTAGTGGGCTCAATGTCCATGGGTTTAGATTTGATGTCAGATGCCTCGAGGATGTCGCTGACTAATCGGAGGAGCATGTCGCAGTTATTGCGGATGATGCGGATGAGTCCCTGCTTCTCGTCGTCATCGTCAATCATGGGCAGTACATCCGAGAATCCGACGATGGAGTTGAGTGGCGTACGTATCTCGTGTGTCATGTTGGCGAGGAAGGTCGCTTTGAGGCGTCCAGAATCCTCGGCACGTGCCGTCTCTATGCGTAGTTTCTCCTGTGCCTCCATGAGGTCGGTGATATTACGTGAGAGTCCGAAGTATTCTGTGAGTTGCCCGTTTTTGTTGAAGATAGGGATACCGGAGATGGAATACCAAGTGGGTTCATCGTCGAAGAGTGTATGCTCAAAGGGTAGAATGGTAATGTATGGTTTGCCCTGCTGCATGGCTCTTTGAATCTCGACCAGTGCTGTCCTGCGAGCTTCTGGACTGACGGTTTCCAAATAATCCTCAATAGTTTCCGTGTATTCTGTCTGTCCACTGGTGCGTGACATATTGATGATATTCTTTGCTGGCAGGTAGTGCCAGATATACATCTGACTTTCCTTCAACAAGTAGCAGAGCTGTCCCTCATAGCGTTTGGCTGCCTCATTGATGGCATGTAGTCGGCGGTCATGTTCGCGCTGCTCCATATAGATGTTGCGCTCAGCAGTAATGTCGCGATTAGTGATGATGTAATAGACCAGTTCATCGTTGTCGTCTATTACGGGAAGAGCGCGGAATTCAGTATATTTGTCTATCCCCAATTGCGGTTCATAGATACGCTGGCAGGTGTGCAAGATTTCTCGAGCCCCAGGTCTATAAACACCTTTGAGGTTCGGAAAGTCGAAGAGTGAGGTGCCGTAGAAGAATTGTTTATTCTTTTCATTTATTTCGCAGAATTCGAGCATCTTCTTGTTGATGTCAAGGAGGTTGCCGTTGGCATCGTAGAACGACATTGGGACGAGATTGGTGTCGAACATCTTCTTGTACTTGCTGGCAACGGTCTTGATGCGGCGGTTTTCGTTGATCTCGTCGGTGATGTCCTTTGTGGTGTAGACAATGTAGAGTAATTTGTCGTTTTCCCTTTCAGCGATGGCATTTCCATAGTAGTATCTCCAACGAGGTGACTCGCTAGTTCCATGATTGAATTTAAGATTGATGTCGAAATGGTTGATGGCACCAGTAATCAGTTGCGCGTTGAGATTGTGCAACTGCTGAGCTCCTTCGGCAGACATGCGCTTCAGGAACTCCTCAGGAGACATCTCCTTTAGTGGCATCATATCACCATATTTATTACGTAGCAGGTTGCTTTTGAAATCCCACTCCACTACAAAGTAGTCGCCCATATTGAGCACCTGGTTCATCATCTGTCCCAAGTCAGAACTCTCACGTACCGACTGCCTCACCCTCTGGCGGACAATGTGAATGAGCAGTAATATGGCGATGGCTGTCACAAGCAATCCTACGAGGATGTAGACTGCTACAGGCGACGTGTCGTCATGCTCGCGTTCAGGATGGAACCAACGGTCGTAGACCTTCTGCAGTTTGCCTGCCTGTTCCAGACGGGTGTATTGGTCGTCAATGATATCAATAAGATCTTTGTTGTAGCCGATGATTCGCAGTTCTCCAGCAGGGATGTCTATATCGTCGAGGGTTATACCGTTGAGTCCAAGTTCTTGAATCTTATAAGTGAGGGGTATCTCTCCCCAAATATAGTATTTGTATTTGCCCTGGATGATGCCTGTCAGACCGTCCTTAGGCGAGTGGTATTCTATGGCAAACGGCAGTTTCCCTTTTTCGGCAAGAGCCATTGCCGCATAGTCATCCTCCTTAAGGATGAGCGTATCTGACGGCAGAAGGTTGGCAATCCGATTTAGCGGTTTAGTATTTTCGCGACGTGCCACTTTTATGTTGTAATAGTTGATATACTTGTGGGTCACCGAATAGGGAGCGTCTTTATAGAAGGAGTACAGGGCGTGTATAAGGTCAGCCTCATGTTTCTTAAAAATCTTTGTGGCGACGTGCCATTCCTGCATGACGAACTTATGGGGAATGTTGAGTTGGTTGAGAATTTCGTTGAGCACGTCAACATTGTATCCAGCAGGCTGTCCTTCAGCATTGATAAACTCGAAGGGACGGAAGTCCCAGTCACAGACAATAATTAGAGGCTTCTCCTCGGTATAACCAAAGTTGTTGGCAGCGAAGAGAGAAGAGAACAGGGTTAAAAGGTAGAAGAGTAAAACGATTGACCTTTTCCCGTTTTGGAACATATCTCGTATCATGTAGTGTTATTATTTTATTTTTTATTTTCAAACTTCAATCCTGTATCTTGACTACCATTGCTGATATTGCAAGGAATGATAACCCATACGATAGTGCCTTTGCCGACCTCGGATCTCAGGTGTATCCTTC
Organism: Prevotella sp.; assembly: GCA_017645645.1. Lineage (GTDB taxonomy): Bacteria > Bacteroidota > Bacteroidia > Bacteroidales > Bacteroidaceae > Prevotella. The sequence goes on from JAGCOB010000028.1 coordinate 96,027, forward strand.
CTCCCATCAGCTTGACGACCTCCTGACAGATAGGCAATCCTAATCCGCTGCTATTTTTTTTGGTGGTGACAAAACGCTCGAAAACTCTCTCTGTCTGATCGGCTGGTATGCCACAGCCTGTGTCTTGAACGGCTATTGTAAGGTCCTCACTGTTATAGTCGAAGCGTGCACGGACATAACCAGAGGAAGTATGTTGAGCAGCGTTGGTGATAATCTGGTCGATGATGAAACCTGTATTGGTCTGGTCGATGTCGAGCGTGAGGTCCTCGTAAGGGGTATCAATGGTATATTTGACACCAGGTTGCTGACAGTACTTCCATGCAGCCTGGCAACGTTCCTTAAAGAAAGTGGCAAAATCAACGGGCTCAGGTCTGAATTTAATCATACCAGCATCGAGACGTGAGAGGAAGAGAATGTTGTTGACCAAGGTCAGCAGAATACGAGAGCTTTTCTTAATCTCTTCGATGTAGAAATGCTCGTCTTCGCTATTCTGGCTTTGCTCAATGAGTTCGGCGAAGCCAACTACAGAATTAAGTGGCGTACGGATTTCGTGGCACATATTATGCAGGAAGGCGTTCTTTACTTCTTCTACCTCCTGTGCTTTCTTGGTTTCGAGAGCCAGTTGTTCTTCAGTAGCCTTGATGTCGCTGATGTCACGGCACATACCGAAATAATTGGTAATATATCCGTTGGCATCTGTCACTGGCACGAATGAGAATGTCAGATAAAGCGGTTTGTCTCCCTTTGTGCGGATAGTGGACTTGACAACAATTTTGACAGACTGTTGGGTGCGGCTGTCCATCGTGTTCATGATGCGCTGAATGGTTTTCTTCGACTCCTCGGCAGTCAGCGAAATCAAGCGTGTCTGTGTCAGTCGGTACTGAACATGTTCAATCTCGCTGTAGACGGTCAGCATGTGGGTGTCGGGTGAATATTCAACGATGCGCAAGCCACCGTTTTTCATGACGTAGTCGATATTGCGCATATAGTCCTGCAACTCGTCAGTGGCCTCCTGCAATTTAGTGATTTTCTTCTGAAGACTGGAGTAGGACTTAGCTAATTCCGTAACGTCGCGCCCTGTCCCATAGATGCCCAGCAATTTGCCTTCATCGTCACGGACGGGTACCAACTGCAGCTCATAATACAATTCATCTCTTCCCAGATACTGGTTGAGGGTACGTTTGTCGTCAGGCGACTTGTATATCTGTGTGAGGTAAGTATAATCTAAGTCGTCGAGGGAGAGATTAGGGTCTCCTATTACATTCTGAACCGAAATATGGCTGTCGATGATACGCTGGATATCACCACCGATACCTTTGGCCGCCTTATCGTTCATATCATCAATGAAACCGTTTTCGTCGTATGACACCGTATCGACCATGGCAGAGTTGAAAATATGTTGGTAACGCAACATGGTGTCCTTCTGCTGTTGTTGGCGTTGGCGTGCTTCTGTGATGTTGGTGGTGGCACCGATGAGGACAATGGGGTTGCCGTTTTTGTCGCGCTTCATTACCGAGAAGTCAACGGAGAAGATGTGTGCCGTCTTATCATCCTTTTTGATAGCATGGAATTCCATGGTCTCTTGTTCCTTCTTTTGGGCGGCTAACTCGTCGAGTAGGATGCATAGCCGTTCAAAGTCTTCAGGAATCAAATAGAAATGGATAAAGTCCGGTGACAGTGGGATAGAGGACTTTTTGCCTTCTTGGCTGATGCTGGTGAGCGTTTTGGAAGCGATGTTATACAGCCAGATATGTACTTTGCTCGTATTCAGAATGAGAGAAAGACGGTTATTGGTGCGTCGCAGATTTTTTGTCATTCTGCGTTCATAGAGGCGGGAGAAAATATAATAGATAAGGAATAAGATGATAATAGTCAATAGTGCAGCAACCACATACCACACCCATGAAGGAATGCCCGTCTCTTTGTGTTCCGGATAGAACCACTTGTTTTGGATGGGTTGCAGTCGGTCCTCGGAGTTCAATTTAGCAAAAACGCTGTCTACCTGCTCCAATAGGCGTTCATCATTTGACATGAACTTATACTCTCCGTGTGGAATATTAACAGGTGTCAGTTCCAATTCGTCGTAGTTGAACTTGTGAAGCAGCCATTTCAGGGATAGTGTGTTCCATGCAATCTGACTACCTTTATGGTTGTGAACATACTGCAAGGCTTCCTGCATATCGTTATAGGGTATGGCGTTTTTCCCCCATCCCCGTTCTTCCATGAGATGGTGGCTGAAACTGCCTCCATGAACGATGACTCGGTGTTTGGCGAGGTCGTCGACACTTTTGACGAGTACAGGCTCGTCTTTACGGTGGACGATGCTGTGGGTGAATATCTGGATGACACTTTTGCCATACTGTGCATATTCGTTATGGAAATATGCGTCCATACCGCACATCAAGTCAGCGCGTCCTGCCTTGAGGTCGTTCAGCGCATCCTGTGTAGGTTTCAGTTTGATTTTGTAGGGGATGTCCAACTCTTTGAAGATAAGTTTCAACAGGTCTATATTATAACCTGTAGGCTCACCAAAATCATTGACAAACGAATACGGCCACAAATCCCAAGCATCCTCATAAATCAGAGGGTGCTCTTCATCATAGATACGTGCCGTAGAAATGGTCGGTAAAAGGCTTATGAGTATGACGAATAAGATGTATTTTTTTCTCTTCATAGAAAGATAACCGTTAGAGGGATTCGACGAAAGTCTTGGTGACGTGGAAGGAGTTGTCGGCGATGGTATTCCAGAAATCATGATACTGGGAGGCATCAGTGTCACGAAGGGGGATGTCACTGATGACACGGAAGGAGATAAAAGGTACCTTGTTGAGATAACAGGTCTGGGCAATGGCACACGACTCCATATCCACCGCTTTTGCCTCTGGGAAGATGTCAATGATGCTCTGCATCTTCTCTTTGGTATCCACGAACCAGTCGCCAGTGACGATCAGACCTTGGTGGAGGCGGGGCTGTTGGCTGTTGGATGTTGGCTGTTGGCTAAAAGCTAATTGCCAAGAGCTAATAGCTTTTTCCAACAGATAGGGGTCGGCTTGATAGCGGACAGGGAGTCCCTGTACTTGTCCGTAGACGGTGGTGTTGTCGATGGCGGTACCGCAGTAGACGTCATGGTAGGTGATTTCAGAACCGACAATAATGTCTTGTACGTTGATGTCGTCACCGTTCCCTCCGGCGCAGCCGCTAGAGATAATCACGTCAGGGTGATACTCGTTGATCATCCTTTGTGCTCCCAAGGCTGCATTCACCTTGCCGATACCACATTTTTCCACACGTACATTCCCGTCGTTAAAGAGTTGCTGGAGTTGTTTCAACTCCTTATCCATTGCCACGATAATTCCTATTTTCATATTGTTTTACTGTTTTATGGTGCAAAGTTACGAATAAAATTCGTATATTTGCACCCAAAAAGAAGATATTTGATTATGAAAAGTTTGAAACAGTGGCTGCCGGATATCTTGGTAGTAGTATTATTTGCATTGATATCGTTTGCCTATTTCTTCCCAGCCGACATTGAGGGACGCATTCTCTATCGCCATGATACGTCAGCAGGACGCGGGGCAGGACAAGAGGCTTCGGAATATGTTCAAAGGACGGGAGAGCGTACCCGTTGGACTAATGCGCTGTTCGGTGGTATGCCGACTTACCAGATGGCTCCGTCGTATAAGAGTACCGACACGCTGTCGAAGGTGGAGAAGGCGTATCATCTGTGGCTGCCGGAAAATGTATGGTATGTGTTTGCCTACCTGTTAGGTTTCTATATCCTGTTACGTGCCTTCGACTTTCGTTGGTATTTAGCCACTTTGGGGGCTGTCGTCTGGGCGTTCAGCAGCTATTTCTTCATCATCATTGCTGCAGGACATATTTGGAAGGTCATGGCACTTGCCTATCTGCCGCCGATGATAGCTGGTATCGTCCTTGCCTATCGGGGGAAATATGCGTGGGGACTGATTGTCACCGCGTTGTTCTGTGCCTTGGAGGTCCTTGCCAACCATGTACAGATGACTTATTATTATCTGTTTGTCATTCTGGCGATGGTGATTGCGTTTGTGATTGAGGGAGTGAAGAAGAAAGATTGGCAGCATCTATTGAAGGCGACGGGTGTCTGTCTGGCAGGTGGTGCCATCGGTGTCTGTATCAACATGTCAAATCTCTACCATACATGGGAGTATGGCAAGGAATCGATGCGTGGCAAGAGTGAGCTGGTGAAGGCGAATGCCGCCAACCAGACCTCCAGTGGTCTGGACCGTGACTACATCACCCAGTGGAGCTACGGTATCGATGAGACATGGACATTGCTGGTGCCGAACACAAAGGGTGGTGCCTCTGTGCCGATGGTACTGAACAAGACTGCCATGCAACATGCCAATAACGACTATCTCGGTATCTATGAACAGATCGGACAATATTGGGGCAACCAGCCGATGACGGCAGGTCCCGTCTATGTGGGAGCCTTCGTGCTGATGCTCTTCATTTTAGGACTGTTCATCGTCAAGGGACCGTTGAAGTGGACATTGTTAGCTGTTACGATTCTCTCCGTCCTGTTGTCGTGGGGTCGTAATTTCATGCCGTTTACGGACTTCTTCCTCGACTATATCCCGATGTATGCGAAGTTCCGTACGGTCGCCTCTATCCTCGTCATCGCTGAGTTTACGATACCGTTGCTGGCGATGTTGGCGTTGAAGAAGGTCGTGGATGAGCCGGAGATATTAAAGTCGAAGATGAAGTATATTTATATCAGTTTTGGATTGACAGGTGGACTGGCTTTACTTTTCGCCCTGATGCCGAAACTATTCTTCTCCGATTTTATCAGTTATAGTGAGATGCGGGCGATGAGTCAGATTCCTGCAGAGCAACTCACTCCGTTATTGGAGAACCTCACCGAGATGCGTGTAGCCGTGTTTACGGCAGACTGCTGGCGTTCCTTCTGGATCATCGTCATCGGTACGGCAGGTCTGTTGTTGTATAAGTATAGGAAGCTGCGTGCCGAATGGCTTGTAGGCATTTTGACAATACTCTGTCTCTTTGATATGTGGCAGGTCAACAAACGCTATCTGAATGACGAGATGTTTGTATCGAAGACCGTTCGTGAGGAACCTATTCAGAAGTCTGCTGCCATCGACCATATCCTGCAAGACAAGTCGCTCGACTACCGAGTGCTGAACCTCGCTTCGAATACGTTCAACGAAAACGAGACTAGTTTCTACTTGAAGAGCATTGGAGGTTACCATGCCGCTAAGTTACGCCGTTATCAGGAACTTATCGATGCCTATATCTCGAAGGAGATGGAGCAGACATTCAGTGCTATTGTTGAGGCACAGGGTGATATGACACTGGTAAAGGGTGATTCTGTTTGTCCTGTGTTGAACATGTTGAATACCAAGTACTTTATTCTGCCCCTGCAGGGCGGTCAGACCGTCCCTGTGGAGAATCCCTATACTTATGGTAATGCCTGGCTGGTGGATAAAGTCACCTATGTGGATAATGCCAACCAGGAATTGGACGGCATCGCCAAACTCAACCTCCGTCATGAGGCGATTGCAGACAAGAAATTCAAGGAATTGTTGGGCGAGAGTATCGTACAGGATACGTTGAGTGTGGTACGTATCAAGAGTTACGAACCTAACCGGTTGTCGTATGAGGTAGAGTCGGACAAAGGGGGTGTCATCGTCTTCTCAGAGATATATTATCCGGGATGGACTGCTACGGTGGATGGCGTGGAACAGGAACTGGGACGCGTCGATTATGTGTTACGAGCTCTGCAAGTGAAGCCCGGTAAGCATGAGATCGTGCTTAGTTTCTTCCCGAAGAGTATCACTACGACGGAGACTATTGCCTATGTGGCACTGGCTATCCTGTTGTTATTACTCATCGCACTGGCTATACAGGCCTATCGTCAGCGTAAGAAAGTATCGGATACCAAAGAATGACGCTATGAAGAAACTACTCTCTGTGCCACCTAATTTGGTGGACTGTTTTCATGAACTCACAGGACTGAGCCGGGAGGAGTATTTCTGCACCTGTGACCCGATAGGGCATCGATTAGGCTCTGGCGGGGGAACGACATGGCTGCTCCAACAGGCTGACGACTGGTTGGGAGATGAGCGTTGTATCATCCTTCATGCCGGTGGACAGAGTCGCAGACTACCTTCCTATGCCGTCAGTGGTAAGATACTGACTCCCATTCCCGTGTTCCGATGGGAACGGGGACAGCAACTTTCACAGACTTTGTTAGATTTACAGTTACCGCTTTATGAACGGATGATGGAGGCGGCACCGAAACGGTTGTGTACCATGATTGTCAGCGGTGATGTGTATATCCGTGCCGCAGAACGTATTGGACCGATACCAGATGCGGATGTAGTATGCTATGGCTTATGGCTTGATGCTTCCATTGCGAAAGATCATGGTGTGTTTGTCAGTGACCGCCGTACGCCGAATGTCCTGAAGATGATGCTGCAAAAGCCGAGTATGGAAAGGTTATCGGAATTATCGAAAGACCACTTTTATCTGACGGATATTGGTATCTGGCTGTTGAGTGATAAGGCATTGGAGCTGCTGAAGAAGAGATCGGAGAACTCAAAGAACTTGGAGTTCCCACTCAAAGAGTACGACCTCTATGGCGAGTTCGGCTGTACATTAGGCACGCATCCCTCTATCGATGACCCGGAATTACATGAACTGTCGGTCGCTATTGTACCGCTGCCGGGTGGTGAGTTCTATCATTTCGGTACTTCAAGGGAGATGATATCCTCCACGTTGGCGATACAGAATATTGTCAACGACCAGCGTGAGATTATGCATCACGACCGTAAGCCGCATCCTTCTATCTTCACGCAGAATGCCATCACACATTATCATTTTACTCCCGAGAACAGGAATATCTGGATAGAAAACAGTTTTATAGGACCTCGCTGGCAACTTACTTACGACAATGTCGTAACGGGAGTGCCAGAGAATGACTGGGACATTCGTTTAGAACCAGGGGAGTGTATCGATGTAGTACCAGTGGGAGAACAGGATTATGAGATCCGCCGTTATCATATTGATGATGCTGTAAACAGTAATGACCTTGCAGAACGTGCCAACCTTAGACGGTTGTTTGCCCAGCGGAAGGCTTTCCGTAAGGAGAACTGGAGTATGATGGCCCGCAACTGGCAGCATAGTGTGTTCTACCAGTTGGACTTGGATGATGCCGCCCGTGAGTTCAGGGAGATGGGTATTACGATGCCCCGCGTCCTTCCAGAGACGGCATCCTTGATGACACGGATTCATGATGCCATGTTGCGTGATGATAACGACAAGGCGTTTGCATTATTACGGGAGGGAATCCTTGATTCTGGATTATCCGGAGATTCCGGACTGTCTGGAATAGTACCCCGCCTTTCCGTCTACCGGGACCAGATAGTCTGGGGACGTTCTCCTGTACGCATCGACCTTGCCGGTGGTTGGACAGATACGCCGCCGTTCTGTCTGATGGAAGGCGGACGGGTGGTGAATATTGCCATCGAACTGAACGGACAGCCTCCGTTACAGGCTTATGTCAAGCCCTGTGAGACGCATCATATCGTGTTACGCAGTATCGACCTGGGAGCCTCGGAGGTCGTAGAGACCTATGAACAGTTAGGTGACTTCATGCATGTGGGGTCTCCGTTTAGTATTCCGAAGGCTGCCCTTGCCTTGGCAGGTTTCCTGCCCCGGTTCTCTGCAGAGACCTATCCGTCGCTGAAAGCACAATTGGAGGATTTTGGTTCAGGTATCGAACTGACATTGTTGTCAGCAATACCGGCAGGCAGTGGACTGGGAACGAGTAGTATCCTGGCCGCGACGGTGTTGGGTGCTGTCAGTGATTTCTGTTCGCTGGCCTGGGATAAGAACGAGATAGGCCGGCGCACCTTGGTATTGGAACAACTGTTGACGACAGGCGGTGGTTGGCAGGATCAGTTCGGTGGTGTGCTGGGTGGTGTGAAACTCCTGGAGACCACCCGTGGCTTTGAACAGAATCCCGTGGTGCGATGGTTGCCAAATGATGTGTTCACCCAACCCGAATACCAGTCATGTCACCTATTATATTACACTGGAGTGACTCGTACGGCAAAGAAGATATTGGCGGAGATTGTCCGCCGGATGTTCCTCAACCAGCACGAACAACTGTTGATGTTGCGGTCTATGAAAGCCCATTCCCTGGACCTGTATGAGGCACTACAGCGAAATGACTTTATGGAGATGGGCCGACTGATACGTAAGACCTGGCAGCAGAACCAACTGCTGGACAGCGGTACCAATCCCGATGCCGTCCGCCGTATCACTCGTCTGATAGACGACCTGTGCTTGGGATACAAGCTGCCTGGAGCAGGCGGTGGTGGTTATCTGTATATGGTGGCGAAGGATCCGGAGGCGGCTGCCCGAATCAAACAGGTCATCCAACAGAGTGAGCAGAATCCCAATGCCCGCTTCGTCGATATGACGCTTAGTAAAAAAGGATTGCAGATTAGTAGGAGTTGAGGGATTTGAAATTGAGAATTGAAAGTTGAAGGTATGGAGTTTAGGACCGTTGTTGATATTCCCAAGTCGACGTTTCAGATAGAGCCCTGCGAGGAGATGCTGTTGGTGGGTTCTTGTTTTGCCGATAGTATTGGACAACGTTTCAAGAACGAGAAGTTTCGGGCAACAGTCAATCCTTTTGGGGTGATGTATAATCCTGCCTCTATCTTTCATACTATCCAACGGATTGCGAATATTCCACGGGTGGTGTTCCTGACATTAGGTACCAATCATGTCTATCGTCTGAGAGAGACGGGTGAGATTGTGGATAATTGTGAGAAACGACCGCAACGACTGTTTCAGGAAGAAGAGTTGACAGTGGAGGAGTGTGTGGGCTATCTGCGCCAGACGGTGGAACTCTTGAAAGCGCGTAATCCAGAAGTACAAATCGTTCTAACCGTCAGTCCTATCCGTTACCAGAAATACGGCTTTCATGACAGCCAGTTGTCAAAGGCAACGTTGTTGCTTGCCATCAGTAAAGCTATTAGCGATTGGCAGTTAGCAGTTAGCCAAAAGCCAACAGCCAAAGTCCAACAACCCATCTACTTCCCTGCCTACGAGATTGTCAACGACGAGTTACGTGACTACCGTTTCTATGCTGCAGATATGATACATCCGTCAGCACAGGCCGTCGATTATATCTGGGAACGTCTTTCCGAGACTTATTTCAGTGAGGCGACAAAACAATTCCTTGACGAGTGGCATCCTATCAAACAGGCGTTGGCGCATAAGCCTTTCAATCCCGAATCGGAGGAATACAAGTCATTTATGGATAAAACTATGTTAAAAGTGGAGGCATTACGGAAAAAATATAGTACCTTTGACCTATGATTTACAACATAGAAAAAATAACGACACTCATTGGAGCGCGTCGCATCGGTCATACCGATGCCAAAATAAGGTGGCTGTTGACAGACAGTCGCTCCTTATGTTTTCCTGAAGAGACATTGTTTTTCGCCCTACGTTCAAAACGTAATGACGGACACCGTTATATTGACGACCTGTATCGCCGTGGTGTGAGAAACTTCGTGGTGCAGAAATCATGGACTTGTCCCCGTGATTTCTCGAATGCTAACTTCCTCATCGTGCCATCCCCATTGGAAGCCCTCCAACGATTAGCCGAACGACATCGTGATGAGTTTGATATCCCTGTAGTGGGTATTACCGGCTCTAACGGAAAGACAATGGTCAAGGAGTGGCTATATCAGATTCTGTCACCCCAGATGATGGTAACCCGTTCTCCCCGCAGTTATAACTCGCAGATTGGTGTGCCACTTTCTGTCTGGCTACTCAACGAACAGACAGAGGTCGGTGTCTTCGAGGCAGGTATCAGTGAACCGGGTGAGATGCAGTCGTTGCATGACATCATCCAGCCTACTATTGGTGTACTGACTTCTTTGGGTACAGCGCATCAGAGGAACTTCCGTTCGATGGACGAGAAATGTATGGAGAAACTGCAACTCTTCCATGGGGCGAAGGTCATTGCCTATGACAGTGATAACGATACCATCAGCCGTTGCATCCGCAAGTCAGGCTATAAAGGTGAGAAGATAGGGTGGAGCAAGGAGAATCAGTCGGCACCATTCTATATTTCTAGTACAACTAGCAATTCTAGTATTTCTAGGATATCCTATGAATTTAAGGGAATCCAAGGGGAATACCATCTTCCGTTTATCGATGAGGCTTCCATTGAGTGTTCCATTGCCTGTGCCGCCATTGCCCTTTACTTAGGGGTGAAAGCTGGGGATCTGGATGCACGGATGGCACAGTTGGAGCCTGTTGCCATGCGCTTGGAGGTGAAGGAAGGACAGCATGGATGTACGTTGATTAACGACTCGTATAACTCCGATATCAATTCATTGGATATTGCCCTTGACTTCATGAATCGTCGTCCAGATCATCAGGAGCGTCGTCATACACTGATACTCAGTGATATCCAACAAATGGGAATGGATAAATCGGAACTCTATCGAGAGGTCAGTGATCTATGTATCAAACGAGGTATCGGCCGTCTGATAGGTATCGGTACGTCCATCCAGTCTCATGCCAATGATATTGCCGTTGCCGACAAGGCGTTCTTTCCGGGTGTCGAGCAGTTCGTGGTGAGTGATGTCTTCCGCAACCTGCATGACGAAGTCATCCTGTTGAAGGGTGCCCGCGTCTTCGGTTTCGACCATCTGACGGAGTTGTTGGAGCAGAAGGTGCATGAGACCATCTTGGAAGTCAACCTCAATGCCGTGGTGGATAACCTGAACTTCTATCGTTCGTTCCTGAAGCCCGAGACCAAACTGGTCTGTATGGTGAAGGCAGATGCCTATGGTGCCGGAGCCGTAGAGGTGGCAAAGACCCTGCAGGATCATCGGGTAGACTACCTCGCCGTGGCGGTGGCCGATGAGGGAGTAACGCTTCGTCGTAACGGCATCACCCAGAATATTATGATTATGAATCCTGAGATGACCGCCTTTAAGACCATGTTTGACTACGATCTGGAACCGGAGGTCTATTCCTTCCGTCTGATGGATGCATTGATCCATGCGGCAGAGAAGGAAGGTATCACGGGATGGCCTGTCCATATCAAACTGGATACGGGTATGCACCGTCTGGGCTTCGATCCGGAGAAAGACATCGACGAGGTTATCACCCGTCTGAAACGTCAGAATGCCATTATTCCCCGTTCCGTCTTCTCTCATTTTGTGGGCTCTGACAGTGACGACTTCGACCGTTTCTCTGCCATGCAGTTTGAGAAGTTCGACGCTGCGAGCAAGAAACTGCAGTCGGCATTCTCGCACAAGATTCTTCGTCACATGGACAACTCCGCCGCCATTGAGCATTTTCCCGAACGACAGATGGATATGTGTCGCCTAGGATTGGGACTCTATGGCGTAGATCCTCGCGATAACCGCATGCTGCATACCGTATCGACTCTTAAGACTACGATTCTTCAGTTGCGACATGTGCCGAAAGAGGAGACGGTGGGTTATAGTCGGAAGGGTGTTTTGACACGTGACAGTGTCATTGCCGCCATCCCTATCGGTTATGCCGACGGACTCAACCGGCATCTCGGTCGTGGTGCCTGCTATTGCCTCGTCAACGGACAGAAGGCTCCCTATGTGGGAAACATCTGTATGGACGTGGCGATGATTGACGTGACGGATATCGATTGCCACGAGGGTGATATGGTTGAAATCTTTGGTGAACACCTGCCTGTGACCGTACTTTCTGACGTGCTGGACACCATTCCCTATGAGGTGATGACCAGTGTCAGCAACCGTGTGAAGAAAGTATATTATCAGGACTGATTTAAACGTTTACGGGATTTTTTCCCCCGTAAACGTTTCTTTTTTCAATAATATTTCTTACCTTTGCAGTCAAACTACGCTAAAAACAAATGAATATCATCTAATGGAACAAGTCTTTAGTTACATTATCAGTTTAGGTGCCAGCGTGATGATGCCGATCCTGTTTACCATCATTGGATTGTGTATTGGCATGAAGTTCGGCAAGTCATTGAAGTCTGGACTCTATGTGGGAGTCGGTTTTGTCGGCCTCGGTATCGTGACGGCATTGTTGACGACGAACTTCGGTTCACCGCTGAGTGAGATTTCGCAACTTTATAATCTCCAACTCGGTGTCTTTGACATGGGATGGCCTGCTGCTGCTGCCGTTGCCTATAACACGGCTGTCGGTGCCTTGATTATCCCGATTTGTCTGGGTGTCAACTTTCTGTTGCTCATCACGGGTTGTACCCGTACTGTGAATATTGACTTGTGGAACTACTGGCATTTTGCCTTCATCGGTGCCGTTGCCTATTTTGTGATGGACCAGAGTCTGGCATGGGGCTATTTCGCTGCCATTGTCTGTTATATCATCACGTTGGTGATGGCCGACCTGACTGCTGATAAGTTTCAGGGCTACTATGAAGACATGGACGGTATTTCTATCCCACAGCCTTTCTGCCAGAGTTTTACCGCTTTTGCCATTGGCATCAATTGGTTGCTTGACAAGATTCCCGGTTTCTCGAAACTCGACATCGATGCCGAAGGTCTGAAGAAAAAGTTTGGTGTTCTTGGTGAACCAATCGTCTTAGGTGTCATCGTGGGTGCATTGATTGGTGCCGTGGCACAACTTGATATCAAGAAGGTCCTCTTTCTGGGTGTGACGATGGGTGCCGTGATGGAACTGATTCCCCGTATTACGAAACTCTTCATTGACGGTCTGAAGCCTATCGCTGAGAAAACGCAGGAGGTGGTGCAGAAGAAGTGGGCCGGTAAGAAAGTGTATATCGGTATGTCACCGGCATTGGTCATCGGTCATCCCACTACGCTGGTAGCCTCTTTGATCCTGATACCGCTCGCCCTATTGATGGCTGTAGCCCTGCCTGGTAATGAGTTCCTGCCGTTGGCATCCCTTGCCGGTATGTTCTATGTATTTGTGATGGTACTGCCTTATACGAAGGGTAATGTGGTGAAAACGTTGATTATCGGTATCATAGCAGTGGGTATCGGTCTGTGGTTTGTCACTGACATGGCTCCTGCCTTTACACAGGCTGCCCAGACCGTTTATGCTCAGACACAGGATCCTGCCGCCAAGATTCCAGAAGGATTCCAAGCTGGTGCACTCGACTTTGCCTCCTCTCTCTTTGGATGGGTCATTTATAAGTGTGTGAACAACCTCCAGTGGGTAGGTGCCGGTATCTTGACCGTCATCACCATCGCTATGGTACTGTGGAACCGTCAGCGTATTGCAAAGGAGGAAAAAGTAAAAAGATAAAAAAGTAAAAAGATAAAAAAATGAAAAAGACATTTCTGACTTTAATACTGATGGGAACATTCTCGTTAGTTTCTGCACAGCAGACCGTGAATTTTCAGACAGCCTGTCATCCTGAGGATGTGAAGCACTATGACACGAAGATATTGCGTGAGCGCTTCGTCATGGAGAAGGTGATGGAAGCCGATAAGATTAACTTGACGTATTCTCACTACGACCGCTTTATCTTCGGTGGTGCCATGCCTGTAACGAAAGACCTGAAGTTGGAGAACTTCCTGGAGTTGGGCCTTGACGTAGACCCTACCATCAAGGAGAAGTATTTCCTCTACAACCGTGAGATTGGTATCGTGAACTGCGGCGAGGGCGACGGTTGGGTGATTGTCGACGGGAAGGAGTATGCCCTCTCTCCCAAAGAAGCACTCTACATTGGTCGCGGTCATATTGGCAAGGACAAGGACGTGAACAAGGAAGTGCTGTTCCGTTCGAAGGATGCCCAGAAGCCTGCCAAGTTCTACCTGAACTCTGCCACCGCCCACCAGCACTATAAGACGCAGTGGGTGACACTTGACGGTCGTAAGGGCTCGTTGAAGGCTGCCGTATGGGGACCTGTAGGCTCATTGGAAGAGTGTAACAACCGCACTGTCTATAAACTCATCGTCAACGACGTGCTGGAGGAAGGTCCCTGTCAATTGCAACTTGGACTGACCCAGTTGAATCCTGGTGCAGCTTGGAATACCATGCCGCCTCATACCCACGGTCGTCGTATCGAGGCCTACTATTATTTCAACCTGCCTCAGGAGCAGACCATCGCTCATATCATGGGTGAACCCCAGGAGAGCCGTGTGGTATGGCTGCATAACGAGCAGGCCATCATGTCACCAGAGTGGAGTATGCATGCTGCTGCAGGTACCTATTACTATACTTTTATCTGGGGTATGGCTGGTGAGAACCTCTATTATAATGACAAAGATAATATCCCGGTGATTGATATCCGATAATTCGGAATACCGGGATACCGTAATATCGTAATAACGAAAAAACATAATAACTATGGCTCCTGTACAAACTACTAAAATGTCCAACTTCCGTTGGGTCATCTGTGCGTTGCTGTTCCTGGCAACGACAATTAACTACATGGACCGTCAGGTCTTGTCACTTACATGGAAGGACTTTATCGCTCCTGAATTCCACTGGACGGACGGTGACTACGGTACCATCACGGGTATGTTCTCCCTGTTCTATGCGATCGCCAACCTCTTCGCTGGTAAGTTCATCGACTGGATGGGTACCAAGAAGGGTTACCTCATCGCCATTTTCGTATGGTCGCTAGGTGCCGTACTGCATGCTGGTTGCGGCTGGGTTGCCATGACCATCGAGGGCTATGACTCCGTGGCTCAGTTGGGACAGTTGACGGGTGATGCCGCCGTGGCCATTGCCACTATCTCCGTATGGCTGTTCCTCTCCTGTCGTCTGATCCTTGCCGTTGGTGAGGCAGGTAACTTCCCTGCTGCCATCAAGGCTACGGCAGAGTATTTCCCCAAGAAAGACCGTGCTTTCTCCACCTCTATCTTCAATAGTGGTGCGTCTGTTGGTGCCCTTGCCGCACCTGCCACCATTCCCCTCTTGGCTCGTGCCTGGGGGTGGGAGATGGCCTTCATCATCATCGGTTGCTTAGGTTTCGTTTGGATGGGCCTGTGGACGTGGCTCTATGACAAACCTGCCAAGAACAAGCGTGTCAATCAGGCAGAGTTGAACTATATTGAGCAGGATAACGATCTCGCTGAGGCTCAGGATCGTGACAATATAAAGGAGGAGAAGACCATCCCGTTCCTGCAGTGTTTCACCTACAAGCAGACTTGGTCGTTCCTTGTGGGTAAGTTCATGACGGATGGTGTATGGTGGTTCTTCCTGTTCTGGGCTCCTGCTTACTTCTCAGACCAGTACGGCTATACCTCCGATTCTACCATGGGTATCTTGCTTATCTTTACCCTCTATGCTATTGTGACGATTCTGTCTATTGGTGGTGGTTACCTGCCTACCTATTTCGTCGACAAGAAGGGCATGAATCCTTATCTGGGTCGTATGCGTGCCATGTTCATCTTTGCCTGTTTCCCCGTGCTGGGACTTTTTGCGCAGCCCATGGGAGCCTACAGTGCTTGGTGGCCTGCCATCCTGATTGGTCTGCTAGGAGCCGGTCATCAGGCATGGTCAGCCAACCTGTTCTCCACCATTGGTGACATGTTCCCGAAGTCTACTATTGGTACTATTGTCGGTTTAGGTACGATGGCTGGTGGTATCGGTTCGATGAGTATCAATCTCGGTAGCGGCAAGTTCTTCGACTGGGCTGCCGATCAGGGTGATGCCTTTACGTTCTTCGGCTTTGAAGGTAAGCCTGCCGCCTACATGGTAGTGTTCTGTATTTGTGCCGTTGCCTACCTTATCGGCTGGTGTATCATGAAGGCACTCGTACCGAAGTACAAGCCTATTGTCTTAGATGATTAATCGAAGATGAAACGTATTATATTCTTAATAGTCATGATTGCATCCTGTGTTCCCACATTGTGGGCGCAGGATGCGATTAGTACTATCCGTAAGCATTATGCAGAGGCACAGGAGATGGTGGCACAGTATGCGGAATGGGAGAAGGAGGGCGAATGGTCGATGCCCTGTCCGATGTACTACGAGGTGAACATCAAGCAGAACCTGCCTGGAACGGGTTATCACAAAGAGCGTATACGGTTGTACTTCTACGAGAAGGAAAACGAGGAGTGGGATGCCGACGAGCCGATGCTGTTCCGGAGTCTGCACTTCGTGACATGGAAATATAACTACGCGGCCCGTGAGTTCTACGAGGAGTATCTCTACGACCAGAAGGGCAACATCGAGTTTGCCTACCTCCGCAATGCCGACATGGACCACTTCAAGGGTGGTGAGATGCGTTGCTACTTTCAGGACGGCAAGTTGTTCAAGGTGCTGGTGAGCATCCGCAATGAAGAAACGGATAAGTACGAACAGAAATACTCAGGCACCACGGTGCCGAAGGAGTATGCGAGTGTGTACGAGGGTTGCCAGCATGAGATAGGACGTTTCAAGCAGCTGTTCAAGGAGATTGACGGCGAAACGTTCCACTAAACTCTTCACTCTACACTTTTGCCGGGAGGAATCCCTGCCGCTTGAGAGTCTGAATCAGTTCTTCTGACATTGCCTCGTTGTCTTTGCGGGTATAGCGGACATCAGTGAATACCTGTGCGAGGGTCTCTTTGTGGTTCTCCCTGACGAACTGCAGGTTTTCAAGCAACTGTTCCTTATTATTATAATAGGTGTCGATATCTGTAGCGAGATAGTCGGTATAGGTCTCCTCGTGTATGAAACTCTCCAATGGCAGACGGTCTGAGAGAGGAGGATTCTCTGCAGGCCATCCCACCGTGAGGGTTGCCACGGGCATGACGAGTTTCGGCAACTCAAGGATATCGATGATCTGCTGGGGCTGGTAGACGGTAGTTCCGAGATAGCAATAGCCCAGTCCTTCCTCATCCATGAGGTTGCAGAGTGTCTGTGTGAAGAGCAGGGCATCGATGCTGGCATTGATAAACGACAAGAAGTTGTCATAACCTGGTTCTGCCTTCCGACAGCGAGCCCATGTGGAGGTACGGTTGAAATCTGCGCAGATGGTGAGTATCACGGGAGCTCCTGTCACCATCGGCTGGTTGAAATGTGCAGGAGCCAGTTTCTGTTTCATTTCTGCTGAACGGGTGATGACCACGCTATATAGTTGCAGGTTACCCATTGTCTGTGTACGACTCGCCTCCGTCATAAGATGGTTCAGCAGTTCCTGGCTCACTTCTTTGTCTGAATATTGGCGAATAGTTCGCCGTGTTGTCAAGTTTTTCATGCCCCAAAGGTACGAATAATTTCCCCAAACGGATAACTTTTGAGTGGTTTTCTTTGAAAAAGTTGCCAAAATGGAAAACTTTATGTACCTTTGTGCCATTAAAACAACCCAGTATGGAAGAAAATAGCAAAAAAGAATCATTACAGAATCAACGCCCCGAAGTGGTGGAGGTACGTCCTCAGGTCTTGGAGTGTGACGTAGTGCGTTTCCAGAACAACAAAGAGAAGTGGGTGGCTTTCGTCGGCTTGCTCGACGGTTATCCCTACGAGATATTTACGGGCTTGCAGGATGACGAGGAGGGTATTGTGTTGCCCAAGACTGTCACCCATGGTAAGATTATCAAGCAGGTCAACCCGGACGGTACTAAGCGTTACGACTTCCAGTTTGAGAACAAGCGCGGTTACAAGACCACGGTGGAGGGACTTTCTGAGAAATTCAACCCGGAATATTGGAATTACGCCAAGTTGATAAGTGGTGTGTTGCGCTACCGCATGCCTTTGGAACATGTCATCCGTTTAGTAGCCTCCCTATCGTTGAAGGACGAGAGTATTAACACTTGGAAGGTGGGCGTAGAGCGTGCCTTGAAGAAATATCTGCCTGGTAATAACGACGACCAAGAGGAAACTCAAGAATAGGCAATGATACAGATGGAGTTGGGATATATCTTTCTAAAGGAATTGCATTTCCATGCCTTCCACGGGGTGATGCCTCAAGAGCGCAAAGTGGGGGGTGACTTCCTCGTTTCCGTCCGTATCGGTTATGACTTCACGAAGGCGATGCAGACGGATGAGGTGGAGGATACCCTGAACTATGCGGAGGTCTATGCATTGATCGATGAAGAGATGAGACATCCTTCCGCCCTGTTGGAGCATGTGGCAGGCAGGATAGGCAAGACCCTCTTCGACTATAACTCGAAAATACAGACTATTGATCTCTGGCTGACGAAAGTCAATCCCCCCATGGGAGCCGATAGTACTGGTGCTGGCGTGGAATTACATTTAATAAATGATAAAACTCGCGGATAAGTAAGGGTTTCTGTTGGAAAATGAGTAATTTTGCAACTTTGAAGACGTATTTATGAAGAATAGAATAATAGTTCTCATATGGATAACAATAGGGTTTGCGGTGGTCACACTTGCTGCAAACAAGAAATTTACGCTGGTTATTGATGCTGGTCATGGTGGGCATGATGCGGGGGCTTTGGGCGCTTTTTCCAAGGAGAAGAATATCAACCTGAATGTTGCCCTTGCCTTTGGACGTTATGTGCAGAACAATTGTCCTGACGTGAAAGTTATCTATACCCGTAAGACGGATGTGTTTATCCCTCTCCATACCCGTGCCGATATCGCTAACAAGAATAGAGCGGATTTGTTTGTTTCTATCCATACCAATGCCCTGCCTCGGGGTAGGATAGCCAGGGGGCTGGAGACCTATACACTGGGTATGCACCGTGCCGGCTCTAATCTGGAGGTGGCGAAGCGTGAGAACTCCGTCATCCTGATTGAGAAGGATTATAAACAGCATTATGAGGGCTTCGACCCCAATTCGAGCGAGAGTTATATCATGTTTGAGTTCATGCAGGACAAGAACATGGAACAGAGTGTGGAACTGGCACGGTTTGTACAGAAACGGGTTTGTGCTTCTGCCAACCGTCCTGACAAAGGTGTGAAGCAGGCAGGGTTCTTGGTATTAAGAGAGACCTCCATGCCCAGTTGCTTGATAGAGTTGGGCTTTATCACTACCTCTGACGAGGAGCAGATGCTGAACAGTTCAAATGGTATCGACCGCATGGGCTATGGTATCTATCAGGCTTTCCTGGACTATAAGCGGAAATATGATACTAATATCACCGTACCCTATCCGGCAGAACAGAGACAGGATGTGGAAATCCCGTCTATCGTCCCTGAGGAAGAGAAGGCACAGCCTGCTCCAGCCGCTCCTGCCACGGTGCAGAAGGAACCTGTAGTACCTAATCAGAAGACAGAAGTGAAGAAGGAGGATAAAGAACTCAAAGAGTCCAAGGATGTTCAGGATGCCCCTCTAATTTTCAAGGTCCAGATATTGGCTAGTGCCTCCCGTCAGAAAATCAGCAAATCGAAGTTGAACGGACAAACTGCCTATTGTTATGAGGAAGATGGCTTCTATAAGTACACGGTAGGTGAGTCGGAAGACTATGAAGAGATAGTGAATATACGGGAGGGTCTTGTAACACATTTCCCCGAGGCTTTCGTCATTGCCTTCAAGGGAGGGAAGAAGATAGATACCCGTTCCGCCATTCGTGAGTTTAGAGCAAAAAAGAAATAAAACGATAACAGATATGAAATTCTTTACGAAAGAAGTACAGATAGCCTTAGTAGCCATCATCGCATTGGTCGTGCTATACTTTGGCATGAATTTTCTGAAGGGGCTGAGTGCGTTTTCCAACACTAACAACTATTGTGTCGCCTTTGACGATGTCAGTGGATTAGCAGCTTCGTCACCCGTCTATGCCAACGGCTATAAGGTCGGTGTGGTAGAAAGTATCAATTACGACTTCCGGCATCCTGACAAGATTATTGCCGTTGTGGGACTTAACAAGGAGATGCGTGTCCCTGTGGGCTCCCGTGCCGAGATATCCAGCGATTTGTTGGGGAATATTAAGATTAATCTAGTGTTGGTTGGTAATCCTTTGGAGTTCGTCGCCGTGGGTGATACGATTCCTGGTAATGTTGAGCAGAGTGTGATGACCAAGGTGGCAGCAATGGTACCAGCCATTGAGGCGATGATGCCCAAGTTGGATTCTATCATGACCAGTCTGAATGTTCTGCTGGCGGATCCTGCCCTTCAGAA
The DNA here is from genome assembly GCA_017645645.1 of Prevotella sp. Classification (GTDB taxonomy): domain Bacteria; phylum Bacteroidota; class Bacteroidia; order Bacteroidales; family Bacteroidaceae; genus Prevotella. The sequence continues at coordinate 116,074 of JAGCOB010000028.1, forward strand.
TACGTTGCATAACGTGGAAGGAATGACGGCCAACCTGCAACGTACCAGTGTACAGCTTAGTGCTTTGTCGGCCAGTCTGAACCATAATGTGCCTACGATGATGGTCAAGGCCGACAGTGTGTTGGGTAACACGCAACGTCTGACGGCTAACCTGAGTACGATTGACGTAGCTTCGATGACTGCTAAGGTCAATCAGACCCTTGCCAATGTCGAGGAAATGACCCGTAAACTCAATAGTAACGAGGGAACGCTGGGTCTTCTGATGCGTGATGCTACCTTATATAATAATCTGGCGACCACAGTGGCTGATGCGGACTCTCTGGTAAGAGACTTGAAGGCACATCCAAAACGTTATGTACACTTCTCGGTTTTCGGTAAAAAAGACAAGTAAAAAAGTTGATAATTTTTAATTTGTCTAAATAGAATGGGGTTTCCAATTAGTTTTAACAGGAACGTTCGGAACTCCTTGATATTAATAACTTTCGGAGATGTTGAGAAAACTAAAACCGCACACCATATACCTGATGTGCGGTTTTAGTTAAGTGACTGATAAACAGGATTATGTAAATTTGCAAGTACGAAAAGTCTTCCATTTTCCTTGTATTCTTCTAAATCCCGATAAAATAATAAGTTACGTATTTCTGTATAATTTTCGTAAACAAAGGTGGATTTGTATATTTCAAAAAAAAGTACGAACTTTGCAAACGAAAACGAAAACTATAATCTTTAACAGGGTTATTTTAGTTAACAATAAAAAAGTATAACGCCGCATGGGAAAAACTCCAAAGGCGCTTTGGGACGACTGCCTACATTTGATTAGGGAAAACGTCACGGAGCAGCAATACAAGACCTGGTTCGCGCCCATCGTATTCGAGAAATACGATGCGGAAAGCCAGACGCTTCTCATACAAGTACCGAGCAGGTATGTGTATGAGTACTTGGAGCAGTACTATGTGACCTTATTAAGTAAGGTGTTGTGTCGCTGCTTTGGTACGAGTGTTCAGTTGAACTACCGTATCGTGGTCGACAAGGCACATAAACTGACGGTAGAGGAAGAGGGTAGTGAACCAGTGAATATCGAGCGTCCCCAAGAAACGAAGCGTGCCAACAAGGCTCCCAATATCCTGGATGCTACTCCCAGCGACCTGAATCCGCAGTTGGATGTCCATAAGACGTTCCAGAGTTTTATCGAGGGCGACAGCAATAAACTGCCCCGTACCGTGGGACTCTCCATCGCAGAGCATCCAGGCAAGACAACATTCAATCCCTTCTTCGTCTTCGGACCTTCTGGTTGTGGTAAGACACACCTTATTAATGCCATCGGCGTGAAGTGCAAGGAGATGTATCCTCAGAAGCGTGTGCTCTATGTGTCGGCCCGTCTCTTCCAGGTGCAGTTTACGGATGCTACCCGTCAGAATACCGTCAACGACTTCATCCATTTCTATCAGTCTATTGACGTGCTGATAGTCGATGATATCCAGGAGTGGGCAACGGCCACGAAGACGCTGGACACCTTCTTCCATATCTTCGACCATCTGTTCCGTCTGGGCAAGCAGATTATCCTTGCCAGTGACCGTCCTCCTGTGGACCTGCAAGGTGTGAAGGATCGTCTGCTGACGCGCTTTGCCTGTGGCTTGATTGCGGAGTTGGAGAAGCCCAACGTGCAGTTGTGTATTGATATCCTGCATTCTAAGTGCAAGCGTGACGGTCTGAGGATTCCTGAGGACGTTATCCAGTTTATCGCTGAGACTGCCAATGGCTCCGTACGCGACTTGGAGGGTGTGGTCAACTCGCTGATGGCTTACTCCATTGTCTATAATGCCGCCATTGACATGCGTCTGGCAGAGCGTGTCATCAAGCGTGCTGTCAAGGTAGACAATCATCCATTGACGGTCGACGATATCCTCGAGAAGGTTTGCGGTCATTATAATGTCACTCAGCAGAACGTCTTCAGCAAGTCCCGCAAGCGTGACTACGTCATCGTCCGTCAAGTGTCGATGTATCTTGCACAGAAATACACGAAGATGCCAGCCTCCCGTATTGGTCAGTTGATTGGCGGCAGAGACCACTCGACGGTAATTCATAGTTGTTCCACCATTGAGCAGCGCCTAAAGGTCGATAAGTCGTTCTCCGCTGAACTCAGCAGTATTGAGAATTCTTTTAAATTAAAGCAATAAGTGATAAAGTGAAAACCGAAGGACAGCGTGATGCTGCCCTTTTTCTAATTATTAAATCTGTAAACTATATAATATGAAAGTAAAATTGTTATTACTGCTGCTCTGCTGTTCGTTGATGATGATGGCAGAGAACAGGAGAGTGGTTTCACCAGATGGTCGGCTGTTTGTTGACGTGAAGGTGGAGAACGGGAAGGCGACGTATGCCGTCCAGTATGACGGTGCCGAGATGTTACAGTCGTCACGACTGGGTCTGGAGACGAATATTGGTGACTTTACGGAGGAACTGACCTTCGTGGGAGCCACAGAGGGAGTGATGGAGAGTTCCTATGATCTCTCACGCTCGAAGGTTTCACATGTTGACTTCAAGGCCAATCGCCTCGATGTAACGCTGGCAAATGCGAAAGGACAGCGGATAGTGGTGACTTTCCTCGTATCCGATAATGATGTTGCCTTCCAGTATACATTGTTGAAGCAAGAAGGCAGTGAGACCAGAAGTGTGGTTGTCAAGGAAGAAGAGACCTCTTTCCGTCTGCCAGAGGGGACGACGGCATTTATCTCACCGCAGAGTGACCCTATGATCGGTTTCGCCCGTACGAAACCCAGTTATGAGGAATGGTATTCCGCTGACGCTCCCATGACGGAGAAGTCACAGTACGGACACGGCTATGTGTTCCCAGCCCTCTTCCATTTGGGAGACAAAGGATGGGTGCTGATCAGCGAGACAGGAGTCACCTCTGGCTATGTGGGCAGCCATCTGAGCGACTATTCGGCAGAGAAAGGCTATACCATTGCCTATCCTATGGAGGGGGAGAATAACGGACTGGGTTCAAAATATGCCGGTATCTCTCTGCCGGGCAGTACTCCTTGGCGTACCATCACGGTAGGAAAAGACCTCAAACCCATTGTCGAGACCACTATTCCCTTTGACCCCTTGGCTCCTTTATACCAACCCTCCCAAGACTACAAGCCAGGCCGCTATACCTGGAGTTGGCTTATCTGGCAGGATCAGAGTTGTAACTACGACGACCAGGTGACCTTCATCAATCTGGCATCGGCAATGGGTTACGAGTACTGTCTGGTAGATGCCTGGTGGGACACGAATATCGGACGTGACAGGATTGCGGAGCTGTCGAAGTATGCCCAGTCGAAGGGTGTGAGTCTCCTGCTGTGGTATAACTCCAACGGTTATGAGAACGATGCCCCCCAAGGTCCCTTCAACTGCATGGGTACCAGTATTGCCCGTGAACGGGAAATGGCATGGATGAAGAGTATAGGTGTGAAGGGTATCAAAGTCGACTTCTTCGGTGGTGACAAGCAACAGACCATGCAGCTCTATGAGGACATTCTCAGCGATGCCAACCGCTACGGTCTGCAATGTATCTTCCATGGTTGTACGTTGCCAAGAGGCTGGGAGAAGATGTATCCTAATTATGTCGCCAGCGAGGCCATCCTCGCCTCTGAGAACGTGTTCTTCAACGAGACAGCAGCCACGTGTCAGCCTTTCGACCTCACCCTGCATCCTTTCTGTCGTAATACGGTAGGCTCGATGGACTGGGGAGGTACGATCATGAACCGTTATATGAGTAAGGATAATAAAAGTCGTCATACCCGTAAGACGACGGATGTGTTTGAGATTGCCAGTGCCATCACCATCCAGACTTCCGTGCAGTGTATCGCCATCCAGCCCAATAACCTACAGGAACTGCCACAGGTGGAACTTGATCTGTTGAAGGCACTGCCCACCACATGGGATGAGACCCGTTATATCGATGGCTATCCTGGTAAGTTTGTTGTTCTGGCACGCCGTCACGGAATCCAATGGTATATCGCTGGACTGAATGCCGAGAAGGAGGCGAAGAAACTCACCCTCAATCTGCCGATGCTGGCAGAACAGGAAGTCAGCTACTATACCGACAATGCCGAAGGCTATGCAGAACTCAAGACCTTGAAGGTCGACAAGAAGGGACAGGCGAAGGTCACCATCAAACCCAATGGTGGCATCATCCTGAAATAAAAAAGAAAAACTTCCAACCGCAACAGGCTGGAAGTTTTTCTTATCTTACATCAGACATCTTAAAGCAGGTTGTTCTTTTCGATATCCTTGAAGTACTTGTAGGTAGCCACCTTCAACTCATCCGTAGCAGGCTCGTCAGCGACGATGATACCATGCTGGTGCATCTGCAAAGCGGAAATCGTCCACTCATGCGTCACAGCACCCTCGATGGCAGCCTTCAAGGCACGTGCTTTGTGGTGTCCGTTCACGAGAATCATCACCTCCTTGGCATCCATCACAGTACCTACACCAACGGTCAGGGCGAGTTTGGGCACCTTGTTCACGTCATTGTCGAAGAAACGAGAGTTGGCAATAATCGTATCAGTAGTCAGTGTCTTCACACGAGTACGACTGGTCAAAGAAGAATAAGGCTCGTTGAAAGCGATATGTCCGTCAGGACCGATACCTCCAATGAACAGGTCGATGCCGCCAGCCTCCTTAATCATCTCCTCGTAATGGGCACACTCGGCAGCGAGGTCTTTCGCATTGCCATTGAGGATATGGATATTCTCCTTGGGGCAGTCGATATGGTCGAAGAGGTTGCGAGCCATGAAAGAGTGGTAACTCTCAGGATGGTCCTCAGGCAGGTTCACATATTCGTCCATGTTGAAGGTCAGGACATTTTTAAAGGACACACGACCCTCCTTGTTGGCTTTTACCAGACAGGCATACATACCCTCAGGGGATGAACCTGTAGGAAGACCTAAAACAAAGAGTTTCTCCTTGGTAGGCTGGAAGGCATTGATGCGCTCAATAACGTGCTCTGCAGCCCATTGTGACATTTTCTGATAGTCAGATTCAATAATTACTCTCATAAGTTTATAAATTAAGTTGTGTCTGTTTACGCTGCAAAGATAATAAAATAATCAAAAATAAATATGTAATATTCATTTTTTTTGTATCTTTGTACCCAATATATACATATCTATGAAAGAATTTGTGATTTCCGAAGTCAAGGCTGAGACTGCTGTGCTGGTGGGACTGATTACCCAGGAGCAGGACGAGGCGAAGACAAAGGAATATCTCGACGAGTTGGAATTCCTTGCAGACACGGCTGGTGCTGTCACTGTGAAGCGATTCACGCAGAAGGTACAGGGACCGAGTCAGGTGACCTATGTGGGTAAGGGAAAACTCGAAGAGATCAGACAATATATTAAACAGCAGGAAGATGTTGAGGAGCCTGTTGGCATGGTTATCTTCGACGATGAACTGTCTGCTAAACAGATACGTAATATTGAGGCAGAACTGAAGGTGAAGATCCTCGACCGCACCTCCCTCATTCTCGACATCTTTGCCATGCGTGCCCAGACAGCCGAGGCGAAGACACAAGTGGAGTTGGCGCAGTATCGTTATATGCTGCCTCGTCTGCAACGCCTGTGGACCCACTTGGAACGTCAGGGCGGCGGCTCTGGTAGTGGTGGCGGAAAGGGTAGTGTAGGTCTGCGTGGTCCTGGTGAGACACAGTTGGAGATGGACCAGCGTATCATCCGCCAGCGCATCTCGCTGTTAAAAGAACGTTTGTTGGAGATTGACAAACAGAAGACGACGCAGCGTAAGAATCGTGGCAGACTGATTCGTGTGGCACTGGTGGGCTATACCAATGTGGGTAAGTCGACGATGATGAACCTGCTTGCTAAGAGTGATGTCTTTGCCGAGAACAAACTCTTTGCCACCCTCGACACGACTGTAAGAAAGATGGTCATTGACAACCTGCCTTTCCTGTTGGCAGATACTGTCGGTTTCATCCGTAAACTACCCTCCGACTTGGTGGAGTCGTTTAAGTCAACCCTCGATGAGGTGCGTGAGGCAGACCTGTTGGTGCATGTGGTGGATATCTCGCATCCTGACTTCGAGGAACAGATCACTGTTGTGGAGAAGACATTAGCCGATTTAGGCTGTGCCGACAAGCCCTCGATGCTGGTGTTCAATAAGATTGATGCCTATACATGGACGCCTCAGGATGAGGACGACCTGACAGCACCTACCAAGGAGAATATCTCATTGGAGGAGTTGAAGAAGACATGGATGGCGAAAGTCGGAGGTACGGGGGTACGGGGGTACGATGGTACGAGTACAGACTGCCTTTTTATCTCCGCCAAGCAGAAAGAGAATATCGATGAGTTGCGTGAGGTGCTTTATCAGAAAGTAAGGGAACTCCACGTACAGAAATATCCGTATAACGACTTCCTGTATCAAATAGAGGAATAGATAGAAGAAAATAGGAGAATTTATGAACCAAACACAATAGATATTTATGAGAGATTACAGATTTTTGACACAAGAGGAGATTGAGGTGCTTGAGCGTAACAGTTGTTGGGCAGAGGACTGGAATCGTGTGATGGTGGCTGAGACTTTCAAACCTTATGGTTTCCACCGTGTATTGTTCTATGGCGACATCCGTCTGGGTTCCTTCGACAAACAGGTGGAGGTGACCAAGGGCTTTACCAAGCATGCAGGAATCAATGATGCCACATTGCGTAATGTGACAGTTGGAAATGACTGCTTGATAGAGAAAATCGGAAACTTCATCAACAATTATACGATTGGTGACGACTGCTACATTTCCAATATCTGTACTTTGGAGACTACGGAGGGTGCCACCTATGGCGAGGGACACATGGTGTCTGTGCTGAACGAGATGGGTGACGGTAACGTGATGCTGTTTCATGACCTGAACTCGCAACTGGCTTCCTTCATGGTGAAGCATTTCCAGGACAAGGTACTGAAAGACAATATCACAAGACTGATTAATGAGGAGATCCGTTTCACGCTTCCTGAACGAGGTACAATCGGCAATGGCGTGAAGATTATCAATACCAAGGAGATTACCAATACCGTAGTGAAGGACGACTGTGAGATCAATGGTGCTGCCCGTCTGAGTGACTGTACCATCATGTCGTCAAATGATGCCTCTGTATATATTGGAACGGGAGTCATCTGTGAGAACTCTATTATCTCGAATGGCTGTTCTATCACTAACTCCGTGAAGATGCAAGACTGCTTCGTTGGGGAGGCCTGTCAGATTACTAACGGTTTTACGGCAGAGGCGAGTGTGTTCTTTGCCAATTCCTTTATGGCGAATGGTGAGGCCTGTGCTGCTTTCTGCGGACCGTTCTCAGCCTCCCACCATAAGTCCAGTCTGTTGATTGGTGGTGAGTTCTCGTTCTATAACGCTGGCTCCAACACCAACTTCTCCAACCATGCCTATAAGATGGGTCCGTTGCACTATGGTACTTTGGAGCGTGGTTCGAAGACGGCGAGTGGTGCCTATGTGCTGATGCCTGCGAAGATTGGTGCCTTCTCTGTCTGCTTCGGTAAACTGATGAACCATCCAGACATGCGCTGTCTGCCTTTCGCCTATCTGATGGCATACGGAGAGACCATGTATATCGTACCAGGACGTAACATCACGACGGTAGGACTCTATCGTGACATCAAGAAATGGCCTAAGCGCGACAAACGTGCTGCTAGCAGTCGGAAGAGTATCATCAATTTTGACTGGCTCAGTCCCTTCACGGTGGGTGAGATCGTGCAGGGTAAGAAAATCCTCGAGGCCTTGCGTCAGGCTGGTGGTGACAATGTGTCCTCATACAACTATCATGAGTATATTATCAATGCGTCCTCCCTGCGGAAAGGTATTAAGTACTATGACATCGCCCTGCGTATCTACATGGGTGCCGTCCTGAAACGTGCCATGAAGGGCGGTTTTCTGGGTAAGCCGACCTCGGACATTGGCTTAGGCGACTGGAACGACCTTTCGGGACTCTTGCTGCCTGCCTCTGAGGAGCAGCGACTGATCAATGATATCAAGAACGGGAATATTGAGAGTGTCCAGGATATCCTCAATCGTTTCAGAGATATCGACAAGCACTATCGGGAGTATCAGTGGACATGGACCTATCGTCTGATCCTTGACTACTATGGTCTTGACGAGTTGACGGAGCCTGTCATGCAGCGTATCCGTGAGGACTACGTCCGTGCCCGTCGTGCCTGGATTGCCGAGATTCGCAAGGATGCGGAAAAGGAGTTCTCCATGGGCGATGTTGAACAGGAGGTCTTCGACGACTTTATATCAAAATTAGACCACGAAATAGATTATGAAGATTAAACTATCTTTGCTTTTGGCTGTTTGCTTTTGGCTGTTTGCTGGTAGCTCACAGGCGAAGGATTACAAGTACAAGACTGTTGAGGGTGACTTGATGAAAACTCGTATTTATACCCTCGACAACGGACTGAAGGTATATCTCTCCGTTAATAAGGAGAAACCACGTATTCAGACCTATATTGCAGTACGTACGGGCTCAAAGAACGACCCTGCAGAGACGACAGGACTGGCGCACTATCTGGAGCACTTGATGTTCAAGGGTACGAAACAGTTTGGTACGAGTAATATGGCGGCGGAGGCTCCTCTGTTGGACGAGATAGAGCAGCGTTATGAAGTGTATCGTAAACTCACAGACCCAGCACAGCGCAAGCAGGCCTATCATGAGATTGACTCTGTATCTCAGTTGGCTGCCCAGTATTTTATCCCTAATGAGTATGATAAACTGATGGCTGCCATTGGTGCTGAGGGAACGAATGCCTATACCTCGAACGATGTAACCTGTTATACAGAGGATATCCCCTCCAATGAGATCGAGAACTGGGCGAAAATACAAAGTGACCGTTTCCAAAACATGGTGATTCGTGGTTTCCATACGGAATTGGAGGCAGTGTATGAGGAGTATAACATTGGTCTGTCAAATGACATGCGTAAACTCTTTGCCACAGGTAGTAAGATGCTCTGGCCGAATCATCCCTATGGACTCCAGACCACTATCGGAACACAGGAGCACCTGAAAAATCCGTCCATCACGAATATCAAGAACTACTTCAAAAAGTGGTATCGTCCCAATAATGTGGCTATCTGTATGGCTGGCGATCTTGACCCAGATAAGACTATTGCCATCATCGACCAATATTTCTCAGGTTGGCAACCTGGTGCTGATGTGACTCAGCCCACCTTCCCGGAACTACCACCATTGACATCTCCTAAGGATACGACTATTATTGGACAGGAGGCTGAGCAAATATGGATGGCTTGGCGCGCAGAGAAAGCCAACTCACAGCAGGCAGATACATTACAACTTCTTGAAGACGTGCTGAGCAATGGTCGTGCAGGTCTTTTCGACCTCGACTTGAACCAGACGATGAAGGTACAGCGAGCCAATGGCGGTGTAGAGTTGTTACACGACCATAGCGGTTTCCTGTTGATGGGAACACCCAAGCAAGGACAGAGCCTCGATGAGGTGAAGAGTCTGATGTTGGACGAGATAGATAAACTGAAGAAGGGCGATTTCCCTGATAATCTGCTGCCCAGTATCATCAACAATAAGAAACGTAGCTATTATGAGTTGATAGAGAGCAACCGAGGACGTGCCGACATGTTTGTGGATGCCTTTATCAATGAGGTAGACTGGAATCAGGAAGTAGGTAAGATCGATCGTATTTCTAAGATAACGAAACAGGAGATCGTAGACTTCGCCAACAAATTCTTTACTGATGGTTATATCGTGGTGTATAAGAAACAGGGTATTGACAGTCTGCAGAAGAAAATAGACAAGCCAGTCATCACGCCGATTCCTGCCAATCGTGATATGATGAGTCAGTTTGTGAAGGATATCCAGAACGCAAAAGTAGAGCCTATCCAGCCGAAGTTCGTGGACTTCAAGAAGGATATGACCATTGCGAAGACCAAGAAAGAGCTGCCTCTCTATTATGTGAAGAATGAAGAAAATGGACTCTTCCAATTGACTTTCCGCTATGAGTTCGGACAGAGTGCAGATAACCGTTATGATGTGGCCAGTCAGTACCTGAACTTCTTAGGCACAGATAAGATGAGTGCAGCCGAGTTGAAGCAGAAATTTTATGAGTTGGCATGTAACTTCTCGGCTTACGTAGGCGATAATACCATTACTGTTAGTCTCAGAGGTTTGAATGAGAATATGCAGCCGGCACTCGCTCTGTTGGATGATGCATTGAATCATATTCAGGTGGACAAAGAGGCTTACGAGGCCCTAGTTAAGAAAATCCTGAAAGGTCGTGAGGATGCCAAGAAAAACCAGCGTTGGTACTATAGTACGCTCTGCGACTATGGTATCTATGGTCCTCGTAATTCGGAACGTGATATCGTCAGTGAACAGCAATTCAAGGAAACTAATCCTCAGGTATTTGTGGACTTGGTGAAAAATCTTAGAAATTATGAGCATAGCGTGAACTATTACGGTCCACTGAGTGTGAGTGAACTGACGGCTATCATTGACAAGACACATCAGACTGCCACAAAGTTACAGCCTGTTCCACAGAATAACTACTACGTGAGACAGGAAGCCAGAGAGAATGAGGTATGGATAGCGCCTTTCGATGCTAAGAATATCTATATGCGTGGTTACCATAACGAGAGTCGCGACTGGAATATTGATGAGGCTGCTGTCCAGGCTCTGTTCAACGAGTATTTCGGTGGTGGCATGAATGGTATCGTCTTCCAGGAGATGCGTGAGGCTCGTGGTTTGGCATATAATGCCTCAGCTGGTTATAGTCGTCCCAACAGAAAGGGTGAGAAAGTGTGTTTCTTTACCCATATCATCACCCAGAACGACAAGATGATGGATTGTATCAACCACTTCAAGGAGATTACGGATGAGATGCCAGCCAGTGAGAATGCCTTTAAGATTGCGAAGGAAGGACTCACCAAGCAACTTGCCAGTTTGCGTACTACGAAGATGGGAATCATCAATCGTTGGCATGCGATGAAGCAGTTGGGGCTTGACTATGATTTGAACCAGAAAATCTACGAGGGTCTGGGCAAGGTGACACTTCAGGATATCGTGAACTTTGAAAAGGCTAATATGGCTAACAAACCACTCCGCTATATGATTTTAGGTGATGAGAAGGAACTTGATATGAAGGCATTAGAGAAAATAGGCCCGATTAAACGTCTTACTACAGAAGAAGTCTTTGGATATTAATAACTAAATAAATACGAAGAATATGGCACAACCAGTTGATTTTAAGTATGCCCCAATGTTTCAAGTGGGCGAGGACAAGACGGAATACCGTTTGTTGAGTAAGGAAGGCGTCACAACGTCAGAGTTTGAGGGTAAGGAAATCGTGAAGGTCTCGAAGGAGGCACTGACATTGTTGGCCCAGCAAGCTTTCCATGATGTGGAGTTCATGTTGCGTCGCGAACATAACGAGCAGGTCGCCAAGATTCTGACCGATCCGGAGGCTTCAGAGAACGACAAGTATGTAGCTTTGCAGTTTCTGCGTAATGCGGAGGTTGCTGCCAAGGGCATCCTGCCTTTCTGTCAGGATACGGGTACGGCGATTATCCACGGTGAGAAGGGACAACAGATATGGACGGGTTTCGAGGATGAAGAGGCACTGAGTCTGGGTGTGTTCAATACCTTCACCCAGGATAACCTGCGCTACTCGCAGAACGCACCGCTGAACATGTACGACGAGGTGAATACCCGTTGTAACCTCCCTGCCCAGATTGATATCGAGGCTACGGAGGGTGCAGAGTATAAGTTCGTGATGGTCGCTAAGGGCGGCGGCTCTGCCAACAAGACCTATTTCTATCCGATGACCAAGGCAACGATCCAGAACGAGGGTACACTCATTCCGTTCCTCGTAGAGAAGATGAAATCACTGGGTACTGCTGCATGTCCGCCTTATCATATCGCCTTCGTGATTGGTGGTACTTCCGCTGAGAAGAACTTGCTGACCGTGAAGCTCGCCAGTATCAAGTTCTACGATAACCTGCCTACCACAGGTGATGAGACAGGTCGCGCCTTCCGTGATATAGACCTGGAGCAGAAGTTGATCGTTGAGGCTCAGAAGATTGGACTGGGTGCCCAGTTCGGTGGTAAGTATCTGGCTCATGACATCCGTGTTATCCGTCTACCGCGCCATGGTGCCTCTTGTCCTATCGGTATGGGTGTCAGTTGTTCTGCCGACCGTAACATCAAGGCGAAGATCAACCGTGATGGTATCTGGCTGGAGAAGATGGATGCAAATCCGACGGAGTTGATTCCTGAAGAACTTCGTAAACCTGGTGAGGGCGGTAAGGGTATCGAAATCGACCTTAACGAGGGTATCGATGCCGTTCGCAAGGAACTTTCTAAATATCCTGTTTCCACGAGGGTCAACCTGCGTGGTACAATCATAGTAGCTCGTGATATTGCCCACGCTAAACTGAAGGCTCGTCTGGATGCTGGTGAGGGTATGCCTGAGTACTTTAAGAAATATCCAGTGCTCTATGCAGGACCTGCCAAGACCCCACAAGGTTATCCCTGTGGCTCGATGGGACCGACTACCGCCAATCGTATGGATCCCTATGTGGATGAGTTCCAGGACAATGGTGCTTCGCTCGTAATGATTGCCAAGGGTAACCGCTCCGACGTGGTGACAGAGGCTTGTAAGAAACATGGTGGTTTCTACCTCGGAACTATCGGAGGTGTGGCTGCCGTCCTCTCTCAGAGTTCAATTAAGAGTATCGAGTGTGTGGAATATCCTGAACTCGGTATGGAGGCTATCTGGAAGATTGAGGTGGAGGATTTCCCCGCCTTTATCCTCGTGGATGACAAGGGTAACGACTTCTTCAAGCAGTTGAAGCCGTGGTGCCCGAATGCAAAATGAAATATATGAAGAAAGTTCTATTATACGGACTGTTACTGATACTCCTGCCCTTGCGCTCTATGGCACAGGGGGAGGAGTTGACGATTGTCAAAGGTGACTGTACTCCCGGACTCTCCGTGGATACGGGTAATCCCCGTCGAGCCTCCCGTCGTTTGCCAGCACCCAGTACGTCGTGGGACAAAGACAGGACATACCATCAGTTGGTTATCTTATTCTATTTCTCCGATACGGAGTTCAAAGCTGAACATTCGAAAGAGTATTATGAGAAGGTTTTCAACGAGGCAGGTTATAATGAAGGAAACGGGCCAGGCTGTATGGTGGACTATTACCGTGTACAGTCAAATGGGCTGTTCAACCTCCAGTTTGATATCTATGGTCCCTATCAGGTGAGTAGTAAGGCCTGTCCTTATGATAGTCCTGATGAAAATACCAAGAACTATGGTAAAGATGTCATACGTGAGGCTACTGAAAAGTTTGTCGCAGACCATCCCGAAATTGATTTCTCGCAGTATGACTGGAACGGTAACGGTTATGTGAACCAGGTCGTCTATATTAATGCGGGAATATCAGGGAATATTAACAATACGTCTGCCTATGGACATATCTGGCCTAACACTTCCTCTTTCTCTACGATTACGACTTCTGACGGAAAGAAAATCAGCAACTATACCATCAGTGCGGAATACTTTAATGAGACCAGACCGTGTGGTATCGGCACCATCTGCCATGAATTTTCACACAGCCTGGGTCTGCCTGATATCTATCCGACAGCCAAGGGTCAGGGCTACTCTGCCTGTGATGAGTGGGACTTGATGGATGGTGGCAATTTCACTAACTTTGGATGGTGTCCTCCCAACTTTACTGCTTTGGAGAAATACCTGTTGGGCTGGATAGAGTTTACGGAACTAGATGATGCTGCTTCCATTACCGACCTGAAACCCACATCGGAGGGTGGGGAAGTCTATCGTATCAAACACTCCGATTCGGAGTGGCTGTTGTTGGAGAACCGTCAACAGAGAGGTTGGGATGCAGGTGCTCCAGGCAAGGGACTGGTCATCTACCATGTGAACTACGACGGTTCTGTATGGAGTGGTAACTCCGTGAATAATGATAAGACGAAACGTCGCTTCCACCTCGTTCATGCCGACAATATGGATTATGATGCTTGGAAGAACTATATCTCTGTCAATCAATTGAGCACTTATGTAAACAGTCCCAGGATGAACAGTCGTTATCTCAGCACCTCTCCTTATCCTTATATCGTGGAGGATGTAGTACAGAATAATGAACTGACGGATGATTCTACGCCGCCAGCCACGATGTTCTATCCTAATCTGGATGGCAACAAGCAACTAAGGAAGCCCATCACGAATATTCAGATGACCGATGAAGGCCTGATTTCTTTTGATTTCATGGGTGGTACGACAGATATCAAGATGCCGGTACGACAGCTTATGTATGGCGAACGGAAGATATATGACTTGTCAGGTCGTATGGTGAAAACACCACAATCTGGAAAGGTCTATATCTTAAGAACTCTGGACGGAACAACTCATAAACAAGTGCAACATCATGCGAAGTAAATATAGTTTGTTGTTCCTGTTCTTGTTGTCGTTCTACATACCGACTATGGCCCAAGACGAAGTCCGTCTGAGAGGCTGTCGACGTGGTATACCGCGACCACAAACGGAGTCCAGATGTATATCGCGAGTTGCCAGCTTGTCGGGAAAAGACTACTATAAGGGCAATCGTCATCAGTTACTGGTTTTGGTAGACTTCGCCGACAGGTCGTTCAAGGATGATGAGACGACAACGATGGCTGTGTGGGATAAGATTTTCAATACAGAGAATCTTACGGAGGCACCTTATAAGGGTTCTGTACGTGACTATTTCTTTGCCCAAAGTTATTCCCAGCTCAATTTGACTTTTGATTTGCAGTTTGTACAACTCAGCGAGAATTGTGAGAAATATCGCAGTTGGGACAAGGGCTATGGGGATGCTGAGGATGATGACGAGAACTCCCAGTATCTGGTACAGGATATCATGGAAGTGCTCAAGACGCGTGATATTGACTGGAGCCTGTATGACTGGAATGGTGACGGCTATGTCAACCAGTTGGTCATCGTCTATGCAGGAAAGGGAATGAACGACGGTGGTGGGAAAAACAGTATCTGGCCACACCAGTGGTGGCTTAGCGAACATCTGAAAGACCACCAGCCAGACGTATATTGTGACCCTGTGAAGGTCAACTATAGTGACAAAGACTATCTGGTTGATTGTTACTGTGCGATAGAGGAGTTAGGTGTCACTTACGCCTCCTTCGGTACTATCTGTCATGAGTATAGTCATTGTTTCGGACTCCCGGACTTCTATTATGGTTCCACCAAAAATGTTGGATCTTGGGACTTGATGGACTATGGTAATTACAACGGTGGCGGCTATTGTCCTTCAGGTTATTCCGCTCATGAGCGTATGTTGATGGGTTGGCTCGACATAACGGAGCTATCAGAGCCTTCCGTTATTAATGACCTCGGTAGTCTTGAAGAGCAGTCACGGGCTTATCTGATACGTAATGACGGCTATGCCAACGAGTACTATATTGTGGAGAATCGTCAACAGACAGGATGGGATCAGTCTTTGCCTAGTAGTGGCATCGTCATCTTCCATATTGACTATGATGAGGATGTATGGAAGAACGGATTACCGAATACACCCTATCAAAAGAGGTATACGATTTTTCCTGCTAATAATAAGACAAGTATTTCTTATGAATCGTACTGGGCTTATCCCTACAATGAGAATAATGCTTTGACAAACGAGAGTGCTCCTGCTTCAACGTTGTTACATGAAAATGTGGATGCCACGCTATTCATGTCGAAGCCACTGACCAATATGAGTATTACAAACGGACTTGCCTCGTTTGACTTCATGGGAGGCTCCACTGGTATATTTGAAAAGAAAGTATGGGGACAGCCGAGAATTCTCTATGACTTTGGTCCTATATATATTATAAGGAACGCGCAAGGAGAAATAAAAAAAGTGATAAAGCATTGACGCTTTATCACTTTTTTTATTGTTAGTTCCTGAATATCAATCCCTCCCCGAACTCATCGATGATAATCGGTTTTGAACGGTCTACCTCATCGGCAAGAATCTTACGCGACAGGTCGTTGAGTACCAGATGCTGGATGGCGCGCTTGACGGGACGGGCACCGAAGTCGGGATCGTAACCTTCTTTGGCAAGGAATTTGACAGCAGCATCCGTAATCTGCAACAGGATTCCTTGAGGCTCTAGCATGTCCGTCACTTTCTTCATCTGCAAGCGTACCACATCGGCTATCTGCTCCTGTGTTAGTTGCTGGAAGGTGATAATCTCGTCAATACGGTTGAGGAACTCCGGGCGCATCGTCATCTTCAACTGCTCACGCGTGGCGTTTGAAGTCATGATGATAATCGTGTTCTTGAAGTTCGCAGTCCTTCCTTTGTTATCTGTCAGACGTCCGTCATCCAGTACTTGCAGCAGGATGTTAAATACGTCGGGGTGTGCTTTCTCGATCTCGTCGAAAAGAACGACGGAATACGGCTTGCGACGTACTGCCTCCGTCAGTTGACCACCCTCGTCATAGCCTACGTAGCCTGGAGGCGCACCTACCAATCGGCTGACGGTATGTTTTTCCTGATACTCTGACATGTCGATACGGGTCATCATAGTCTCGTCGTTGAAAAGGTATTCAGCGAGAGCCTTGGCCAGTTCTGTCTTACCGACACCTGTGGTGCCGAGGAAGATAAACGAAGCGATAGGACGTTTCGGATCTTGCAGTCCTGCACGG
The DNA here is from genome assembly GCA_017645645.1 of Prevotella sp. Classification (GTDB taxonomy): domain Bacteria; phylum Bacteroidota; class Bacteroidia; order Bacteroidales; family Bacteroidaceae; genus Prevotella. The sequence continues at coordinate 132,813 of JAGCOB010000028.1, forward strand.
CTGCGGCGCACGGCATCACTGACGGCAACGATAGCTTCGTCTTGTCCGATGACACGTCTGTGCAGTTCTTCCTCTAGATGCAGCAGTTTCTCACGTTCGCTCTGCATCATACGGGTGACAGGAATGCCCGTCCAGCGTGATACGACTTCTGCTATATCATCAGCGGTAACCTCTTCGCGCACCATGGCATTACCGTCTTGTGCAGAGGCAAGTTGATGTTGAATGTTCTTGATATCATCCTCTAAAGCCTTGAGCTTGGAGTAGCGTATCTCGGCCACCTTGCCGTAATCACCCTCACGTTCGGCACGTTCAGCCTCGTATTTCAGGTTTTCCATCTCCTGTTTGTCCTGTTGAATCTTGTTCACCAACTGGCGTTCGCCTTCCCACTTGGCGCGGTACTGCTGTTCCTGCTCACGCAGCTCAGCGATGTCTTTGTCGAGTTGGGCGATCTTCGGCTCATCGCCTTCCCTTTTGATGGCTTCACGCTCTATCTCGAGTTGGGCGAGTCTACGCATGACTTCGTCGAGTTCCTCAGGTACACTGTCACGCTCCATGCGTAACTTAGCAGCCGCCTCATCCATCAGGTCGATCGCCTTGTCAGGAAGGAAACGCTCGGAGATATAACGCTCGGAGAGTTGTACGGCAGCGATACAGGCATCATCCTGGATACGTACCTTATGGTGGTTCTCGTAACGCTCCTTCAGACCACGCAGGATGGAGATGGCACTCAACTCATCCGGCTCATCTACCATCACCGTCTGGAAACGACGCTCCAGCGCTTTGTCTTTCTCGAAGTATTTCTGATATTCGTTGAGGGTGGTGGCACCAATGGAACGCAGCTCACCACGTGCCAGTGCCGGCTTCAGGATATTGGCGGCATCCATCGCACCCTCCCCACCACCGGCACCTACCAGTGTGTGGATCTCATCGATGAAGAGGATGATACGTCCCTCACTCTTCGTCACCTCGTTGATGACGGATTTCAGTCGCTCCTCGAACTCCCCTTTATATTTCGCCCCAGCAACCAGAGCTCCCATGTCAAGGGAGTAGAGCTGTTTGTCTTTCAGGTTCTCCGGTACGTCACCACGGACAATACGCTGGGCGAGTCCCTCGACGATAGCCGTCTTACCCGTACCTGGCTCACCTATTAATATAGGGTTGTTCTTCGTACGACGGGAGAGAATCTGTAGTACACGGCGGATCTCATCATCTCGTCCGATGACAGGGTCAAGCTTACCCTGACGGGCAAGGTCTACGAGGTTCTTGGCATATTTCTCCAACGACTGGTAGTTGTCGTCAGCCGACTGTGACTGTATCTTTTGTCCCTGTCGTAACTCGTTGATGGCGGCACGGAGGTCTTTCTCCGTGATACCAGCATCCTTCAGGATGCGTCCTGCCGTAGCACCGTCTGTGAGCAGAGCCAATACGATTGGTTCACACGAAACGAACTCGTCACCCATCTTTTGCGCATAGTCTTGTGCTTTCAGCAATACCTTGTTGGCATCACTCGACAGATAGGGTTCTCCACCTTGTACACGGGGCAGGTGTTGCAGCTCCTGCTGAATGAGCATCTCTATTTGCTGACCATTGATGCCGAGTTTCTGAAACAGAAAGTTCACAACATCCTTCGCTTTCGCCATCACACCGGCCAGCAGGTGTGTCGGCTCTATGGTCTGTTGACCATTACGCTGCGCAGTATTCACAGCCTCTTGTACTGCTTCCTGCGCCTTGATAGTGAATTTGTCAAATGTCATAGTTTTGTCCTCCTTATATATTATTTTTAATTTTTCACCTTTTCACTTTTTTACCTTCAATTCCTGTGCCTAATACCAAAAAGCAGACAAAACGTCAGCTCCTAATGTCAATTTGGCAAATTGATCAGTATGAAAAGAGAATACTAATTCGATATAATGGTGAGAATCGTAGGTTATGTAAAATAAAAGGCGTATATTTGCAGCAGAAAACTATATGGTAGATGTCTAAACGTATTGTCTTGACCATGCTATGGATGATGGTGGCGGTATCCCTCTATGCTCAGCGTACAGAAGATTATCGCAAGGTGTCATCATGGCTTCGTGAGCGAATGGAGACTCACCGTAGTACGCTCAGGAGGGCTGACGAGGCAGAGAAGCTGACGGTTGTCTTCGTGCAGTTTAAAGGGGAGGTGACTGATGAGTTGCTGGCAACCTATCAGTGTCGCCGTTATGCACAACTCGACGATATAGCCATTGTCATGCTACCGCTCAGTCAGGTTGACAATCTCTCCCACCTTTCTACCGTTCTTCGTATTGAGGCGAATGAACAGGCACATGCTACCTCGGATACGATTCCGAAGATTGTCAACACACTTCCTATGTACGAGGCGACAGTACAGCATCCAGCCTTTACAGGAGAGGGTGTCGTGATAGGTGTCATGGATGTCGGCTTCGACCTGACCCATCCCAACTTCTATACCGATAACCAGTATCGGATCAGTGCCTATTGGGACCAGTTGGCAACTTCTGTCGATGACACTCGACTTCCTGTCGGCCGTGAGTTTGTCACCCCTTCTGACATCCTTGCCCAAGGCTGTTCGACAGATGGCAGAAAGCAGAATCATGGTACACATACTTTGGGTATTGCGGCAGGAAGCGGTCATGACACCAAGTATCGTGGTGTAGCCTTTCAAAGCGACCTCTGCCTTGTCAGCAATGCTGTCACCGATGATACCATCTTTATCGAGAAGTCAGACTATGACAAATATACCTCTGCCACTGATGCGTTGGGGTTTAAGTACCTTTTTGACTATGCGGAACAGCAGAACAAGCCCTGTGTGGTGTCGTTCAGTGAGGGTTATACTCCATATATCGACAGGGAGGATAGCCTGTTTGCTGCCTTCCTAGGAAAACTGACAGGTCCCGGTCGTATCCTGGTATCGTCGGCTGGCAACGAGTGTACGTCCTTGACCTATGCTGAGAAGCCAAGGGACATGGAGATGGCAGGTGCTTTCGTCCGGAGCTACCGTAAAAACGCGTCTTACCGGATAAAGACAGACGGTCTCATCACCATCTGCTTGTATATATATGATAAGGTGACGCATGAGTTGCTTCAAGTCAAGGAACTGACAATGACAGGAGAGGAACCGGATGGTGTGTTGGAGGAGGTTATCACTGTCAACGCGAAGGAGTGTAAGGTACGTCTCAGTTGTCATACTTCCAGTGCTCAACCCGATAAGCGTATCTATGTACTGAAGATGACTGCCGGTATCGAATTGAACACATTTGCCGATATTGCCATTGTCCCCAAAGGCGAGGGGGTGTATGCCGAATTGTTCGGGTCGTCGTCAAATGCTTTGCGCAATCTCGCGGTAGACAATCGTTGGAATGCGGCCAGGGAGGGTCATAATATCCTGGCACCCGGATGTTTTGTCGCTCCCGTCTGTGTGGGTGCCACCGTTCACCGACTGGGATATACCAATGCGGCAGGTGAATATATGAAAACGGATGATGCCAAAGGCTTGTTGGCTTTCTATTCCTCTACTGGTCCGGCTGTCAATGGACTGGACAAACCCGATGTCACTGCCCCAGGCACCAATGTCATGTCCTCCTATAGCAGTTATTACTATGAGGAGAATCCCGCCATCACGGCAAGCAATGTTGCCTATAGTGAGGTTAACGGCCGTCAATATCCGTGGGGTGCCAATACCGGTACGTCGATGTCTACCCCTGTCGTGGCAGGTATTATTGCCCTTTGGCTACAGGCGAATCCTCATCTGACCCGTGAGGATATCATGGGTGTCTTCAACCGTACTTGTCGTCATCCGGATGAAAGTCTGACCTATCCCAATAACCGGTATGGCTATGGAGAGATTGACGGTTACCGTGGATTATTGGATATTCTGGGACTGACAGGTATTAAGACGATCAGTCAGCATCAGCCGCAGCATGTTTCGCTTTCTGTCAAGGGAGATCATCTGTACCTCCAGTTCACGGAGATACCCCATAGTCCCGTCCATGTCAGTATCTATTCCGTATCAGGTACCCTGCTCTGGCAGCAACAGTTCCAACCTGTTCAGTTAGAAACAACAATACCGCTGACCATGTTGACCAGCGGTATCTATGTTGTCCAACTGACAAGTGTGGAACAGGGGGTAACTGGTTCACAACTTGTCAGGAAATAGATTTATCACATTACGACATCAACGGTATGTTTACCGGCGGAATAGGGGATGATGGTGCCATCAATGGGTTTTCCGTCTACTACGACCTGCTTGACACCGCTCTCTTTGCCGTCAGGATTCTTGACCGTGATGGTATACTCTGCCTCGCGGAACTTACGTTGAATAGTGTACTCCTTTGCTGTTGTCGGCAGACAGGGGTCTATCTGCAAGCCGTCATACTGAGGTTTCACACCAAGAATATACTGTGAGACGGTCAGCCACATCCAAGCCGCCGTACCTGTCAGCCAAGAGTTCTTGCCTTCACCGGGCTTGGCGGCATCCTTACCAGCCACCATCTGACAGTTGACATACGGCTCTACCTTATGCAGTGTCTGGTATTTCTCCTCGACATAAGAGGGGAGTATCTTGGCATAGTGGCTCCAGGCATCGTTGCCGCGTCCTGCTATTGCCTCACCGATGATGACCCACGGATTATTGTGGCAGAAGATACCGGCATTCTCCTTATAGCCCTCGGGGTAGGATGATATCTCACCATACTCGTAGATATACTTTGTGAAGGCAGGGTTGTTGAGCACCATACCATGTTCGCACTCCAAGTATTTCTTGCAGGAGTCGAGACTCTTGGCTACCATGCCGTCCTCGGCACCGATCTGCGCCATTGTACACCAGCCCTGTGACTCAATAAAGATTTTCGCTTCCTCACACTCATGAGAGCCGATCTTGTTGCCGAAGAAGTCGTAGGCACGGAGGTACCATTCACCGTCCCAGCCGTCCTTCTTCACAGCAGCAACCATCGCGTCGACAGCCTGTTGCATACGAGCAGCTTCGTCGTCCTTACCAATCTTCTTGCAAAGAGCCACATACTCCTTTGCCGTTACCACAAAGAGACCTGCAATCATCAAGCTTTCGGCCTTGGTACCCTCGCTTACATTTTCTGTGGTCTGGAAACTCTCATTGGGATCCCACGAGAAACAGTTCAGGTTCAGACAGTCGTTCCAGTCAGCACGACCGATGAGCGGCAGGTTGTGGGGACCGAGGTTCTTGATGACGTGGTCCATCGACACTTTCAGATGCTCGAAGAGTGTCACCTCCGTACCAGGCTGGTTGTCGAAGGGAACCATCTCATCGAGGATGGAGAAGTCACCCGTCTCCTTGATATATGCCACGGTACCGAAGATGAGCCAGCAGGGGTCGTCGTTAAAGCCGCCGCCAATATCGTTGTTGCCGCGCTTGGTGAGGGGTTGGTACTGGTGATAGCAGCCTCCGTCGGGGAACTGCGTCGAGGCGATATCGATGATACGCTGACGGGCACGTGGTGGTATCTGGTGGACGAAGCCCACGAGGTCTTGATTGGAGTCGCGGAAGCCCATGCCGCGTCCTACACCGCTCTCGAAGAAAGAAGCACTTCGTGAGAAGTTAAATGTTACCATACACTGGTACTGGTTCCAGATGTTCACCATGCGGTCGAGCTTGTCGTTGCCTGTCTTCACCTTATATATATTAAGGAGGGCATCCCAGTACTCGCAGAGTTCGGCAAAAGCCTTGTCCACCTTCGCTGTGGTGTCGAGTTTGTTGATGATGGCGTGCGCCTTCTCCTTGTTAATAACCTGCAGCGCAGCAAACTTCTTGTCCTGGTCGTTTTCCACATAGCCCAGCAGGAAGACGAAGTCCTTCGACTCACCTGGTTTCAGCTCCACTTCGATATAGTGAGAGGCGATGGGACTCCAACCGTGTGCATGACTGTTACGGGGTTTCCCTTCCATGACGGCATCGGGGTTGGCAAACTCGTTATATAGTCCCACGAAGGTCTCGCGGTCGGTATCGAAACCCTGTATCTCCGTGTTCACATGGTAGAACGCATAGTGGTTGCGGCGCTCACGGTATTCTGTCTTATGGTAGATGGTGCTTCCTTCAATCTCCACCTCACCTGTTGAGAAGTTACGTTGGAAGTTCTCCATGTCCGTAGCAGCATTCCACAGACACCACTCCTCGAAGCTGAACAGTTTCAGTTTCTTTGTCTCGTTGCTCTGGTTCGTGAGTGTCAGTTTCTGTACCTCTGCCCACGTCTTCAGTGGTACGAAGAACAGAACGCTAGCCTCCACGCCGTTCTTGCGACCGGTGATACGTGTGTAGCTCATGCCGTGACGGCATTCATAGAAATCGAGCGGTGTCTTGCACGGTTTCCATCCTGGATTCCAGACGGTGCCGCCGTCATTGATATAGAAATACCTTCCCCCATTGTCCATCGGCACGTTATTATAGCGATAGCGAGTGATGCGACGGAACTTCGCATCCTTGTAGAAGGAATAGCCGCCTGCGGTGTTCGAAATCAGTGAGAAGAAATCTTCGTTACCCAGATAGTTGATCCAGGGCCAAGGAGTCTGCGGGTCTGTGATGACATACTCACGGTGTTGGTCGTCAAAATGACCATAACGTTTTTGTTGTTCCATATTATTAAATATTTAATGTTTATTGTTTAATCTTTCTTTATGAGTATTCGGGCGTCTACTGCCACTACCTCATTTGCATCTGCCAGGAGTGGATTGATGTCCATCTCCTTAATCTCTGTAGCGAAGCGGAGGAGGGTAGAGAGGCGCACGATGATCTCAGCGTATTTCTGTTCGTTGATGCCAGTCTGTCCTCGCGTTCCTTTTAATATCTTATAGCCGCGTAGTGAATGGATCATCGAATAAGCCTCTGCATAACTGAGAGGTGCAAGACCGCTCTGCACGTCCTTCAGTACCTCGATGAAGATACCGCCTAAGCCACAGAGGACGACATGTCCGAAACGCTCCTCGTACTTCGCACCGATGAAAAGCTCGGTGCCTTTCAGCATCTTCTGTACCATGATACCCTTCGCATCCTCAATCTTCATCATCCGTTCGTACTCCAACGCAAGATGCTCCGGGGTACGGATGTTAAGGGCGACACCACCCACGTCACTTTTATGGACAGGTCCTACTACCTTTGCCACGACGGGATACCCCACTTTCTGGGCAAAGGCAATGAGTTCGTCCTTGTCAGCGCTGACCTGCTCGGGTACCATGGGAATACCGGCACATGAGAGAATCTCACGAACGGTATCGGGGGGCAGATAGCCGTTGTTGTCGATACCAAGGATAATTTTGTTCAGGCGTGGAATGTCAATACCATAGAGTTGTACCTCAGGTGGAGCCGGCGGTGGTGTCTGCATGATCTGCGACAAAGCCGTGGCAAGTGTCACCTCGTCCGAGAAGTTGACATGTCCTTTCTCCAGGAATTCCGCTACCTCCGGACCTGCTGTATGAAGACTGGGCAGGATGGGGAAGATCGGTTTTTTGCATTCCTGAATCTTCTGGTGCAATACATCGTATGCCTGATAGAGGGTGGTTAGTCCTGGGGTACCGTAGATGACGGCGATGGCATCGATATTCTCAAAATGTTTCTCACAATAGTCGATAGTCAATCCTAACTGCTCTGGTGTTCCAGTAGCCAGGATATCGATAGGATTTGCCACGCTGGAGCCAGGGAATAATCGTGTCTTGAGTTCTTCTGCAGCATCCCCCTCCAACTTAGGTACCTCCAGTCCACCTTTCGACAACGCATCCGTCAGCATCACGCCAGGCCCACCGGCATGGGTGACGATCGCAAAGCGTTTTCCTGTCAATGGCGGTAAGGTAAAGATACACCCCACCGTCGTCAGTTCTTCTCTGGAATGACAGCGTACAATGCCCGCCTTACGGAACAGCGCCTCTACGGCAGAGTCGCTGGAGGCGATGGCACCTGTATGGCTTGATGCCGCACGACTGCCGCTCTCACTGCTTCCTGCCTTGATGGCAGCGATGCGGCAACCCTTCTTGATGAGGGAACTGGCATGGAACAGCAGTTTGTCGGGGTTGGAGATATTCTCGATATAAAGTAGTTTGACGTGCGAGTCTGTTTCTGGATTGAAGTGCTCGTCCATATATTGCAGCACATCCTCGATGCCGATCTGTTTGCCGTTGCCAATAGACCATACCGAGTTAAACTGTAATCCCTTGATGACGGCACTCTCCAGGATGAAGACAGCAGTGGCTCCTGAGCCGCTGATGAAGTCGACACCCTTGGCATTGAGTGATGGTACCGGTTTGGTGAACACACTATGGTGGTTGCGGGTCAACAGTCCGATACAGTTTGGACCAATCAGTGCCGCCCCGTATTGCTCACAGGTATCAAGGATACGCTGTTCCATCTCTGCACCCGCCTTCGTCTCTTCTCCGAAACCAGCAGAGATAATGATGAATGCCTTGGTCTGCTTCTCCCGTGCCAACAGCTCTACCGTATCAGGACAGAACCTGGCAGGGATGACAAGGACGGCCAGTTCCGTGGGAGGCAGTTCCTGAATATCATGAAAAACCTTAATACCCTGTACCTCATCCTCTTTGGGGTTAACGATACGCAGCGTACCTTGGTAGTCGCCTTGCAGGATGTTGCGTACAATAGCGCCACCAGGCTTGTGGATGTTATTCGAGCCACCGATAATGGCGATAGACTTAGGGTCTAACAGTTCTCGATTGATCATACAATGACAATGGATTTGACAGGATAGGTCACAATGGTAGACTCTGGGAAGAAATAGCCAAGTTTCAATACATGCTTGATGGGAGTACCGTCGGCGATATCGGCTCCGTCCTCCTCCTGATCCAGTTCTTTGTCGAACTTGCCGCCAATAGGGCCGTGTACAAAACTCTCGTAGCCGTCACCTTCGCTGATGATGCTCACACAGGTATTGATGAACGGCAATTGCTTGATGACAAACTGACGGATGTCATGGCAGAGCAGGTCAACCTCCTCAATGCCTGTCAGCAAGTCCTCGTCAACGGGTTTGCCAGTGGCTAGCATCTTAATAAGCGGCTGTAACTCCTTCTGGTAATGGCGAAGCTCATAGAGACGGCTGTTGAGTGTAATGAATTTTCTCACAGCTTCATTGTATACTGCCATCTGCTCGGGAGTTAGCTTGAGGGTTGTCGTCTCTTTTGCCTTCTTCTTTTCTGCGGCAATCCTACGTTTCTGCCTTTCCTTTTGGATTTTCATAAAGGCAGTGGTACCAGCGGCTATTGCCGTGACTCCTAAGGTGGCGAGTGTAGCCCAAGTAGACTTTTTGTTTTTCAGTTCCATAGGTCCTTCATTTATATTCTGCCACAAAGATAATGATTTTTCTGGAAAAAACATTAACTTTGCAAAAGAAAATGAATCCAAAAGACCATCAAATACTACGAATCGCCCTTCCGGCTATCGTGACAAACCTTACCGTTCCCCTGTTGGGACTGGTCGATACGGCCATTGTGGGACACATGGGTGATGCCGCCTATATCGGAGCTATCGCTGTGGGCTCGATGATCTTCAGCCTGGTCTACTGGGTGTTTGGATTCTTGCGGATGGGTACCAGTGGGATGACGGCACAGGCACGGGGTAAGCGTGACATGGAGGAGGTCATGCGGTTGCTGGTGCGCTCGTTATTGGGATCAATGGTTATCGCCCTGACGATTATCGTTTCCCAATATCCCCTGCGTGAGATGATGCTATGGTTGATAGCACCGACAGCGGATGTACGTTCCTTGTCCGTCACCTATTTCAATATCGTGGTGTGGGGAGCTCCTGCTGTCTTAGGCCTCTATTCCCTTAGTGGCTGGTTTATCGGGATGCAAAACTCCAGAACACCGATGCTTATCTCCATCATGCAGAATGTGGTGAATATCCTTGCCTCTTTGTCGTTGGTCTATGGCTTGGGAATGAAGGTTGAAGGTGTTGCCCTGGGAACCGTCATAGCCCAGTATGCTGGATTGTTTGCTGCTGTTGGGTTGTGGTGGCGGTATTATCGCCGTCTGTCACATGGAAAGGTGTTACTGATGAAGGAGAAATTCGTTGACTGGCTGGTCTTCTTTCGTGTTAATCGTGACATCTTCCTACGCACCCTTTTCCTGGTTGCAGTCAACCTCTACTTTACTTCGGCAGGAGCACGGCAGGGAGCTGTTATCCTTGCGGTGAATACCTTGTTGATGCAACTTTATCTCTTCTTCTCCTATTTCATGGATGGTTTTGCCTATGCCGGTGAAGCTTGGGGTGGCCGATACTGGGGAGCTCAAGACATGGTGGCTTTCCGAGAGGTCGTCAGACGGCTGTTTGTCTGGGGAACTGCAATGGTATTGTTGTTTACGCTTGTCTATGTGGCAGGCGGTATGCCTTTTTTGCGACTATTGACAGATGAGCCGAATGTGGTGGAAGCCTCCCGTGACTATGTATGGTGGGCTTATCTGATTCCTATCGTAGGTGTTGCTCCTTTTATCTGGGACGGTATCTTCATAGGTATCACTGCCACTCGTGAAATGCTGGTGTCATCATGCATTGCGGCAATGGTGTTCTTTATCGGTGTAACAGGATTGATGGGACAAATGGGGAATCATGGGTTATGGTTTTCAATGATACTTTATCTTGCTACTCGTGGTATCGTTCAGACATATCTGTATCACGAACAGATTCTACGAAAACCTAAATCTCGTTAAAGGACTTGGTTGTTCTATATATTTCTGTTATCTTTGCGTAGTAAAACTAAAAACAGATGCGATATGAACAAGAAAATTCTGACCATTATTGCAATAATTATGTTGGTGCCTATGTGGATATTCGGACAAGACTATCGTTCTTTGTGGAAACAAGTGAAGGATGCTGAGGATAAAGACCTTCCCCAGACTGCGATTACCCATTTGACAACCATAGAAAAGAAAGCCCGGAAAGAGGGCGTGTACGGACAGTTGTTAAAAGCCTCGCTATACCGTGCCCAGATGCAGGCGGAGGTGGCTCCTGATTCCTTGAAACCTTCCGTAGAACGATTGGTTCAGGAGGCTAAGAAGGAGAAGAATGTGGCGTTGCGTGCAGTCTATGCCACAGTCCTCTATCGGGTATATAAGGAAAATCAGTCACTTGTTGACGATGCTGATGCCAAGGAAAGGATTTGTGAGGAGTATCGCACCATCGCACTCTCGTCTCCAGAGGTGTTGGGAAAGGTGAAGAATGCCCTTTACGAACCTTTTGTGGAGAAAGAGAAAGACAGCTATATCTATAATGACGACCTGCTTCATCTCATCGGAATGGAGTTCGGTGCCTGGCAGTGGATGCATGATTATTACGAGAAGGTTGGCAATCGTCGTGCTGCCTGTCTGACCGCTCTTGCCGTTCTGGAAGAGGGGAAGGGTGATCATTTGGAGAAACTCCGTGAGAGTAACTATATCCGTCAGTTGGACTCCCTCATCAATAAATACGGTGATCTGGATGAGGCTGGTGAGATAGCTTTGGAGCGTTATGCCTATATGCGTGACAATACGACTGCCACTGCCGCAGAGGAAGTGGCTTGGCTGGACCAGGCGATAGCCAGGTGGGGCAACTGGAAGAGAATCAGTCAGTTGAAAAATAATCGCAAGAACCTGATAACCTCCAAGTTCTATGCGAGCATTCCTCACCGTGTCCAGATGACAAACAGGGAACAGATGATCAAACTGAGTGGGCTGCGCCATCTGTCGTCACTCACCATGCGTGTCTATCGTACGAAACTACAGGGCGACCACAAGATGAGTGTTGGCAACAAGAAAGACTTGGATAAGATAATGGCGGATGCCGTAGAGGTGAAAGAGGCTTTCCAGAAACGTACCTTCTCTCCTTATGAGGAGTATGAGGTGTTTGAGGACTCTATCCCGCTGGTGGGACTGCCCAACGGCATCTATTTGTTGGAGTTCTCCACAGAGCCGAAGACTGCCGTTTCCCGTGTCCTGTACAATGTGACCAACCTGCGTGTTCTTGCCACAGGCAGACAAAAGGCGGATATGCGCTATGTGGTCGTCGATGCCATCACGGGTCAGCCTGTGAATGGTGCGAAGGTACAGGTAGATATTTCCCGTTATAACAAGGATGAACGGAAGATGCTGACGACGAATGCCGCTGGTGAGGCGAATCATGTTTTTACCACGGGAACGTGGCATAGTATCTATGTCTATACAGACGATGACAAGGCTTGTCCTTCCGTCAATTCCGGTGATAACTTCAATTTCAATGATGATAATGACAGGCGGGAGTATACGAAGATCTATACCGACCGTGCCATCTATCGTCCGGGACAGCAGGTACACATGGCAGCCATCATTTTTGCGAGGGAGAACTATATCGAGCATTCCGTCGTAGCCGACAAGAAAGTGACGGCACAGTTGCGTGATGCCAATTATAAAGTGGTGGCAGAGGAAAAGCTGACCACCGACGAGTTTGGTAAGTGCTCGACGACATTCACGTTGCCGACAGGATTGCGGAACGGGAATTTCAGTATCCGTCTGAATGGTGAGTCAGAATCTTTCCGGGTGGAAGAATACAAACGTCCTACCTTCGAACTGTCTTTCTCGGAGTATAAGGAGTCCTATAAGGCAGGAGATACCGTTACCGTTCAAGGCAAGGCGGTGACTTATGCCGGTGTTCCCGTCCAGGAGGCCAAGGTGAAGTATACCGTCCGTCGCCGTGTTGCCTACTGGTGGCTGAGCTATTCCTGGTATTGGGGAGCAGGCTATTATGGTCGTGGTACTCAGACGGAGGATGTCTATGAAGATGAGACGATGACCAAGGATGATGGTACTTTCGAGGTGAAGATGCCGATGGTACTGCCGGATGACGGTGGTCGTACCCCGATGTTCTATAATTTCGAGGTTGAGGCTAACGTGACCGATCAGGCTGGTGAGACACATACCGGCACGAAGAGTCTGCCATTAGGCACGAAGCTGACATCACTCTCTTGTAACCTTTCCCAGCGCATCCGTATTGACCAGATGAGGCCTGTTACGTTCTATCGTCGTAATGCCGCAGGCAGTGAGATAGCCGGAACGGTTCGCTATCGTATCGATGGAGGTGCATGGAAAGAGTGTGCTGCGAATTCTCAAGTCTCAATTCCCAATTCTCAATTAAAGTCAGGGGAGCATCGTCTGGAGGCTGCTTGTGAAGACGACTCTATTGATATGAAGTTCGTGCTGTTCAGTCTGGATGACAAGAAACCGGCTATAGAGACCAAGGACTGGTTCTATATCAGTGACAGCCAGTTCAAGGATGACAAACAGCCAGTTACCGTACAGGTAGGCTCTTCTGATCCTGATCTGTATATTGCCTATGAGATCATCTCTGGTACGAAGGTACTGGAAGAGGGCTTCATCCGTGAGAACCGCTCTTTGTGGAACAGGAAGTTCACTTATAAGGAGGAGTATGGCAACGGTATACTCTTGGCCTTTGCCTGGGTGAAGGACGGTATTGCCTATAAGCATACTGCCACCATTACCCGTCCTGTTCCTGACAAGCACCTGAAGGTACAGTGGGAGACCTTCCGTGACCGTCTGAAGCCTGGTCAGCAGGAGGAGTGGAAACTGAGCATCAAGGATAAGAACGGAAAACCGGCTCAGTCACAATTGTTGGCAGTCCTCTATGACAAGAGCCTTGACCAGCTGGCCTCCCATTACTGGGGACTCTATCCCAGTATGTGGATACCATTGCCTTCTACCTCATGGACTACAATGAGTTTTGGCGGTACATCGGCAAGCGGTCAGCAGTATGCCAGCATGCTCACTGTTCCTGATCTGGAGTACAGCCATTTCGACCATAGCGTCTATCCAATCCGATATATTGCCTATGGAATGGGAATGTATGCAGGAGGACGACGGCTGATGCGGGCGAGTGCCAGGGGAGATGAAATGGTGTTGGAGGAGGCTCCGATGATGATGGAGGTTGCTGCTCCCATGGAGAAGTCTGCCAATATGAAGGAGGTAGAAGTAGCCGATAATAGTAAGAAGGATACAGAAGAGGAAACAGAGAAGGATAATCAGAAAGATGAGGAAACCGTACAGTTGCGTGAGAACCTGCAGGAGACAGCTTTCTTCTATCCAGCTCTGATGGCGGATAAGGACGGTAACGTGATATTGAAGTTCACCCTGCCGGAGAGTCTGACGACCTGGAAGTTTATGGGTATTGCCCACACGAAAGAACTGTTGTATGGCTCCTTGACTGGTGAGACGGTAGCACAGAAAGACATGATGATCCAGCCGAACATGCCTCGCTTCGTCCGGATGGGTGATAAGGCACAGTTCTCCGCTCGTCTCTTTAATATCAGCGAACAGCCCCAGCAGGGTACGGCGCGTTTCGAACTCCTTGACCCTGAGACGGAGAAGGTGGTTTATACTGACGAGAAGTCTTTCTCTGTAGAGGCAGGAAAGACGGGACATGTCACCTTCGACTATCAGCCGGGTGACGATTACTCCCTGTTGATATGCAGGATGACGGCAAAGGGGAATGACTTCTCTGACGGAGAACAGCATTATCTGCCTATCCTGCCTGATAAGGAGCGTGTGACGAAGTCCGTTCCATTTACACAGCACGAGCCGGGGGTGAAGGCGATAGACCTCACAAGTCTGTTCCCGACAGGAACGTCACAGCAGAAACTGACGATAGAATATACGAACAATCCCGCATGGCTGATGGTACAGTCACTGGCCACTTTGGGACAGCCGTATGAGACCAGTGCCATCGACCAGGCAGCGTCTTACTATTCCAACCTGTTGGCTGCCACCATCCTCAAACAGACACCGACTGCAAAGCATGTCTTTGAGCAGTGGAAGAGAGAGTCGGGTAGTGAGACCTCGCTGCAAAGCAGTCTGGAAAAGAATCAGGAACTGAAGGATATCATCCTCGCTGAGACACCTTGGGTGAATGATGCCGACCGTGAGGCAGAGCAGAAACAGCGCCTTGCCGACTTCTTCGATGAGAATAAGATCAACAATCGTCTGGAGACAGCATTAGAGAAACTCGAGAAACTGCAACAGGGTGACGGCGGCTTCACTTGGTATCCTGGCATGCCGACCAGTCCGTATATCACCATGAGTGTTGCTGAGATGCTGGCCCGCCTGTATGTCATGACAGGAACCTATGATGATGCGGAGAATATCCAGAGAAGGGCGATGAACTATATGGACCGTGAGATCATTGAACTGGTCAACGAGATGAAGAAATGGGAGAAGAAGGGGTCTAAGCCGTCCTTCCCGTCGTTCATGGCACTACGCTGGCTCTATGTCAATGCCATTGCCAAACGGGAACTGTCATCGAAGGCTGCAGAGGCGAAGGCCTACTTGATGCCGTTGCTGAAGAAGGATATCAAGCGTCAGTCCATCTACGAGAAGGCGATGACGACTATCATCCTCCAGCAGAACGGAGATGTCCAGAAGGCCAGGGAGTATGTGCAGAGCCTGAAGGAATATACCGTCTTTACCGAGGAGATGGGACGTTACTACGACACCCCTCGTGCAGGCTATTCCTGGTATAGCTATAAGATACCGACAGAGGTGGCTGCCATTGAGGCTATCAAATATACGGCTCCTGACGATACCAAGACCATTGACGAGATGCGCCGCTGGCTGTTGCAGGAGAAACGTACCCAGATGTGGGACACACCAGTCAGCAGTGTGAATGCCATCTATGCCTTCCTCTTCGACCATGCCGACTTGCTTGCCAAACAGGAACCGACCGTTCTTGCCATCGACCAGCAGCCTATAGAGTCGTCGAAGGAAACGGCAGGCATTGGTTATGTGAAGACTGCCATCCAGAATCCGAAAGGTAAGGAGTTTACGGCAACGAAGACCTCTACGGGTACTTCCTGGGGTGCCGTCTATGCCCAGTTTATGCAGAAGACTGCTGAGGTGGAGGATGCCCAAAGCGGTGTCACCGTGAAGCGTGAACTGCTGACAGCTAACGGCAAACAGCTAACAGGCCTGAAGGTCGGTGACCGTATCAAGGTACGCATCACCATCGAGGTGGCTCGTGACCTCGACTTCGTACAGGTATTCGACCGTCGTGCCGCCTGTATGGAACCCGTCCGTCAGTTGTCAGGCTACCACTATGGTGCCTATATCTCGCCCAAGGACTTCTCGACCAATTATTTCTATCATGGTCTTGCCAAGGGTAAGCATGTGGTGGAGACGGAATACTATATCGACCGTGCCGGTACTTACGAGACAGGAACGTGTACCGTGCAGTGCGCCTACTCACCAGAGTATCGTGCTACGGCAAAGTCGCAGACGTTGGTAGTAACAGAATGATTATGAACAAGAAAAAGATATTAATGATGATGATGCTGATGCTGGCGGTGCTGTCGGCATCAGCACAGAAACTGATTGCGGAGAAAACCGTAATTGATGTGGGTAAGACGGGCTTCCAACAGCCTGTCACCGCTGTGTTTGAATTCCAGAACAAGGGTGTTCACCGCTTGAAGATAGAGTCGGTACAACCTGACTGTAACTGTACAGCCGTCGAGTATCCGAAGACCGTAATCGGCAAGGGTGAGAAGTTTCAGGTCAAGATGATCTATGATGCCAGAATGCTGGGACATTTCGACAAGCAGGCTGCCATCATGACGAATGCCACCAAGACCCCTGTATATATCCGAATGAAGGGTGTCGTGTCTGCCGACTATCAGGATTACTCAGGTGACTATCCGATAGAGATGGGAAATATGCGTGTCGACAAGAACGAACTGGAGTTTGACAATGTCAATAAGGGAGAGCAACCCATCGAACAGATCCATGTCTATAACAATGGTAGTAGTTTGATGCGCCCCTACATCATGCACCTGCCGTCGTGGCTCTCCGCCACGGTGGCTCCTGAGGAGATACGTCCCGGACGTACTGCCACGATTAGTGTAACGCTTAATTCCCAGAATGTCAGTGACTACGGACTGACACAGTCGTCTATCTATTTGGCAGCTAATCCTGGCGACAAGGCAACGAAGGAGAATCTCATCGGTGTGTCTGCCGTCCTGTTGCCTTCCTTCCAGCAGATGTCGTCCCAACAGAAGCAGTATGCCCCCAAGATGTATCTGTCGAAGGAACAGGTGGATATCGTCTTTGACGGGAAGGCAAAGCGAAAGGCGGAGATACAGATTTCCAATATCGGACGTACGCCATTGAACATATCCTCGCTCCAGATGTTTACGGAGGGCTTGCAGATCTCTTTGGGCAAGAGGACCCTTCAGACTGGTGAATCGACTAAGTTGAAGATTACGGCGGAGCGTGACGAACTGAAGAAGGCACGTACCAAACCCCGTATCCTGATGATTACCAACGACCCCGATAAGTCGAAGGTTGTTATAACGATTAATGCAAAATAATGCCATGGACCATCCCGAGAATAGTGCAGAATATGCAGGACTGCAAGTCAACAGCGGTGTAGAACAGCCGTCGATCATCAATCCTTATCTGAAGCGCAACCGTTTCAAGCGTCGTGAACTGACGGCGGCAGAGATGGTGGAGGGCATCGTCAAGGGCGATGTCACCATCCTCTCGCAGGCAGTCACCTTGGTGGAGAGTGTCAATCCCGATCATCAGGCGAAGGCGCAGGAGGTGATTAACAAGTGCTTGCCGTATAGTGGCAACTCTATCCGCGTGGGTATCAGTGGCGTACCTGGTGCCGGTAAGTCGACCTCCATCGACGAGTTCGGCATCCATGTGCTGAAAGAGAAAGGCGGTCGCCTTGCCGTTCTTGCCATCGACCCCAGCTCGGAGCGTTCGAAGGGTAGTATCTTAGGTGATAAGACGCGTATGGAGAAACTCTCCACGCATCCTGATTCTTTCATCCGTCCTAGTCCGACGGCTGGTTCTTTGGGTGGTGTTGCCCGTAAGACACGTGAGACGATTATCCTCTGTGAGGCGGCTGGCTTCGACAAGATCTTCGTGGAGACGGTGGGAGTAGGGCAGAGTGAGACGGCTTGTCATTCGATGGTCGATTTCTTCCTGCTCATCCAACTCGCTGGTACTGGCGACGACCTGCAGGGTATCAAGCGCGGCATCATGGAGATCTGCGATGCCATCGTCATCAATAAGTGTGATGGTGATAATGTCGACAAGTGTCACATGGCAGCGACGAATTTCCGCAACGCCCTTCATTTCTTCCCGATGCCTGAGAGTGGCTGGTTGCCGAAGGTGTTGTGCTATAGCGGTTTCTACGGCTATGGTATCAAGGAGGTATGGGATATGATTTACGAGTATATGGATTTCGTGAAGGCGAACGGCTATTTCGACTATCGTCGCAACGAACAGTCAAAATACTGGATGTACGAGAGCATCAACGAACACCTGCGCCTGAACTTCTACAATAATCCGGTTATCCGTCAGCGGTTGCAGGAGGCAGAACAGTCGGTATTGGCAGGTCAGCAGACCTCCTTCATGGCAGCGCATGGTCTCCTCGACCTCTATTATAATTCCCTATAGTCCCTATAGGGACTATAGTAACTATATAAAAATTATGCTCAAAGTTGAGATAGACAACGGCAGTGGTTTCTGCTTCGGTGTGACAACGGCGATCCAGAAAGCCGAAGAGGAACTGGCAAAAGGTAACACACTCTATTGCTTGGGCGATATTGTGCATAACGGGATGGAGTGTGATCGCTTGCGCCAGATGGGACTTGTCACCATCAACCACGAGGAGATGCAGAAGCTGCACGACGTGAAGGTGCTGTTACGTGCACATGGCGAGCCTCCTGCCACCTACGAGCTTGCCCGTCGAAACAATATCGAGATCATTGATGCCACCTGCCCTGTGGTGCTCCAACTCCAGAAACGTATCAAAAAACAATACCTTAATCCGCTAACCGATAACCCATCATCGCTAACCGCTCAAATTGTCATTTTCGGCAAGAACGGTCATGCGGAAGTGTTGGGACTGGTAGGTCAGACGGAGGGTAAGGCGATTGTCATCGAACAGTTCGAGGATGTCAAACAACTCGACTTCTCGCGTGATATCTATCTCTATAGCCAGACCACGAAGTCGTTGGATGAGTTCCATCGTATCATCGAATACATCCAGCAGCATATCTCGCCAGAGGCTACCTTCAAGAGCTTCGATACCATCTGCCGCAGTGTGGCGAACCGTATGCCGAATATCTCGTCGTTTGCCACCAAACATGACCTTATCCTTTTTGTCTGCGGACGGAAGAGCAGTAATGGAAAGGTACTCTTCAACGAGTGCCTGCGTGTCAATCCCAATACCCATCTCATCGAAGGACCGGAAGAGATTGATTCCGCCTGGCTGCAAGACATAGAGACCGTTGGCATCTGTGGAGCCACCAGTACGCCCAAGTGGCTCATGGAACAGTGCCGCGATGCCTTGCAGCAGATGTAACTATCTTTGCCATATAAAACGACTAAAAACTATAATTTAACAAAGAAACACAAACTATTCACCTTGCTGGCAGCACTGCTATGCACTACAGCTACTTGGGCGACAGATTACAATGTCGGCACAGATAGTGAGTTGCGTGCAGCGATACAGAACGACGGTGCGAATATCACTGTTACGGCAGACATCGACCTCAGCAATAGTACACTGAGTATCGCCAGCGGCAAGATGGTGACTATCAATCTGAATAATCATACGCTGGACCGCAAACTGACGAAACGCGGAGAAGGCGGCGGTCAAGTCATTACCGTGCGCAGCAGTGCCACACTAAATCTCAGCAACGGAACACTGAAAGGCGGCTGGGGAGGTGCTGGCGGTGCCCTCGTCAATGAAGGCGGTACGGTGACGCTCACCGATGTCACCATCACCAACAATGTCGCTGATGACCGAGGCGGTGGTATCTGCAACATTTATAGAAACAACTTTAAGATGCAGGGGGCGAACATCATCACTGACAACATCGCTGGCGGTGTCCCCAGCAATGTCTTCTTGATGGCGCGTTGTTTGATTACCCTCACCGGCAGCATCGCAGACAGCCAAATAGGTGTCACCCTGGAGAGGGTGCCTGAGACGTTTACCAAAGGATATAATACCTATCACCACGGTGTTCCCTATACGTTCTTTACGTGCGACAGACCCGAATTCAATATTATTTATTACACCAGTTCCGACGAGGAGGTGAATATCAGTACTATCTATATCAAAGGCCCCAATGTGCATATCATCCTCTGTGATAATGCCAAACTCCATGTTGAGAATGAAATAGACGTCTGGGAAGGTCACACGGTCTATTTCCATGCCCAGTCTGCCGGTTCGTCTATGGGAAAACTGACAGCGGCTGGCATCGGTGGTAATATGAGTGGTTATGCTGGGGGAAACATAGAGATACACGGCGGATACTTCGATTTGCAGGGAACTTATAACTGCGCCGCGATTGGCGGCAAGTATAACACCGGCAGTAACATCACCATCTTTGACGGTCAGATTAATGCGACAGGAAGAGACTGCGCTGCCGGCATCGGCGGTGGGTATGGGTGCGAGAATTACGGAAACATCATGATTTACGACGGCACCATTGAGGCAACTTGTTATTAAGTAAAATATAGAAGTTATGCAAAAGAAGATATACGATAAGCCGACGGTGGAGGTAGTGATTATTAAAACCACCCAACAGTTGTTGATAGGTAGTGTGACAGATATCAATAATAACGTAGACATCGATTTCGGTGGTGGCGGAAACGTTCCCGCCCTCGCACCTGGTTTTGACTTTGACATGGACTTTGACAAGTTGGAATTCATATAAGCCCCTTTTATGTATCTCCATCATTTATACCAGTCCTTTCTCAACGGTCAATTCCGTAAAAAAAGTTAAATTATCATAGGGTGTCCTGACTTATGGGACACCCTATGCTTTTCTTTGCACATGAATTTAATGTTGAACTAAAAATTCGAATGATGATGACAGCAAAGAAAATGAATCTGGATATGTTGATTGACCTCACGATGACTCGCCTCTTTCAATTGGCAGAGTATGTGTGCAACAGGTTCTCGTCAAATACGGACGAGCCCATAGCCCCGGTCCCCCCAACTTCCCCATCGGAAGAAGTTCCTCCCATCCGCTTCTCTCACGAGGACAGGATGGTGGAAGGGGAGTTGTTTAAGTAAGTGAGGAGTAAATACGGGTGATGCATTTTTTATAAAAATAATACAAAAAGATTTGGATTGTAACTAAATTATAGTTACATTTGCAGTTAAAAAGAAGAACTTACGATATGGGAACAAAGGAAAAGCTACGTGAAAGGTTTATGAAAATGCCTTCAGACTTTACGTTTGACGAGATGCAACGTCTGTTAGAGGGCTATGGCTATGAACGTGGCAACAAAGGCAAAACTTCTGGATCTCGACTGATTTTTAAGAATGGTGATAAACGACCTATCATGTTACATAAGCCACACCCAGGCAACATAGTTAAAGAATATGCCATGAAGCAGGTGATGGATGATTTACGCGAAGCAGGATTTATAAAAAAATAGGAGGAATGTATTATGAATACAATGACGTACAAGGGTTATTTAGGATCGGTGTCCTATAGCGATAAAGACCAAGTGTTCTTCGGAAAGATAGAAGGTATCAATGGTCTTGTAAACTTTGAAGGCGAGAGCGTCAAAGAATTAACGGCTGCATTCCACGAAGCAGTGGACGACTATCTGGCATATTGTAAAGAAGAAGGGATAGAGCCTGATAAGAGTTATACAGGTGTTCTGAATGTCAGGCTTACCCCTGCTATTCATCGTCAGATAGCCAAACTTGCACTTAAAGCAGGACTTACCATCAATGCGTACATCAAAGATGCTTTGGAAGAAAAGGTAGAAGCGTCTTTAGCGGTGTAATCTCCGTAAACTCTGGAATAGTTCTGAAGTGAACCCAGAAAGTTGGACACAACTTAATGGCTCACTTCAGCATTTCCCTCCCATCCGCTTCTCTCACGAGGACAAGATGGTGGAAGGGGAGTTGTTTAAGTAAAGGTATAATAAACATAGAAAATGGATACATTATACATTGTTGGCAACGGTTTTGACATTCATCATGGAATAAAGTCAAGTTATCGCGACTTTCACCAATGGATAAAACATGAGAGTGTCAATAATGTGCGATTTGCTTTCACTGTTTTTCAACTTGAGAAATTTTTCAATGACAATTGCATATTGTGGTCTGACTTTGAGCATAATATGGGAGAGTATGATGTTGAGACTGTTGCTAACCAACGATTTGGATTATTCCCCGAGGCATTGGTTATAGAGGATATTGAAGGAATGAATGACATCGTTATCTCAAGTGGACTTTCATATCTGGATTCTCTTTCAGAAACACTGACTTCAGTATTTCGAAAGTGGATAAAAACCATAGAAACGGATAAAGAACCAGATATGTCCCTGTCAGATTCAGCGTTGTATCTGACATTCAACTATACAGACACGCTAGAAAAACTATACGGTATTCCTTTCAGTAACATCCTTCACATTCATGGTTCTATCTTGAGTGAAGAAACCCCTCTTATCGTTGGTCACAACCATAAGGTTGATCCTCTGTCTGTTGCCATAAAAGGGAACGACTTCCGAGACAATAACGAGCGTATTGACAGGATTTGTGAGATGAACAGCCTTGTTAAGCCATGTTATGAAATCATAGAAAGAAATAGTTTCTTTTTTGAAAAGCTGAATACTATTTCCCAAATTGTTGTACTTGGAGTATCTTATAATGACATTGACCTTCCATATTTCAGGAAGGTAAAGGCATCTGTTTTGCCAGATGCTGTGTGGAAAATGGGGTGGCATACGAAAAAGGACAAAGACAAGATAGACAATTACCAACATGTTCTTAGACTTGCTGGAGAAAAGACACTTCAATTTCAGTTTTAGCAAAACTCACATCATTTTATTAATAATGTGTAAAAATATAACTGGTTGTAAATAATCTCAAAGATTATTTGTATTTTTGCAAGTTAGAATAGAGTCGAAGAGATATGCAAGAGAAGTGGAACCAATTCGTATATTATCTGTGCGAAGCGCAGAAAAACGGTGTGGAGGAGCCTGAATATCATTCAACGATAGAGGCTCAGTTACAATTGTTGGGCTGGATGAGATATAAGAATGAGATATGCCATAAACCGAACTTGTCAATCGGCAACAATGGTCATATCCAGCCAGATATCCTTATTCAGAAGGATGAAAAGAAGCAGTTCGTTATCGAAGTAAAGCGTCCCTTGCATACGCAGATTGCGAAAGACAGAGACCAGTTGGTTTCTTACATGCGTCAGTTGAAACTGAAAGCTGGCATCTACATCGGAGAGCATATCGAGATATTCTATGACCAGCCTGACAGCGAAAATGCAGTATCTGTTCTCTCGATTCCTTTGGAATTGGATAACAAACGGGGTGCCCGTTTCGTTGAACTGTTCTCGAAAGACCGCTTTAGCAAAGAGGCTATTGTTCAGTTCTGTGAGGATCGCATCAAGGAAATGCGCCATCAGGAGAGTCTGAACAAAATCAAAGACCATCTGATTACTGATGCCCAAGGGCAGATATCGGAAGGTATGAAGATGTACCTGATGGAGAAATACGGTAACACGTTCTCTGAAAGCGACATCGTAGGTATGCTTGCATCGCTGAACTTCACGGCAACGCCAAAGGACGGACAACAGTCCGTAGTAGTTGCCACTTCTGTTGCCACCTCTCAGAAAAAGGATTCAGATGCCACGCAATCCAAGCAATCTCACGACAAGACACAGTATTCGATAAATGGCGGCTCGTTCCAAAATAAACGTCGTTTTGTACATCAACTTGTCAAAATGTATGTCGAAGAGCATCCATCTGCAACATTCGCAGATTTGGAACAAACATTCCCTTCAATGTTGCAGGGTTCATATGGAGTAATCCGCACCGCAGACTACATTCGCGAAAAAGGAATTGAGGAATACAGGTATCTGATGAAGGACAGTGAACTGCTGCATAGCTCAGATGGTGTCACTTTCGCTGTTAGCTCCCAATGGGGAATTGGAAATACCCCCAGAGTTGTGGAATTAGCCAAGAAATTAGGCTATGTGATTACAACATCAGGAGAGGCACCTGTATCTGCACCTGTAGAGCCTAAGAAAGATGGAATGATAGCATGTGTTCTTACACGCAATGCTGATGCCAAGGGACTGTTTGATGCCGCCACACAAGCTCTGGTAGTACTGAAGGGAAGCAAAATCAATCCTCGCCATCTGGATAAGATCAAGCCAGAAACGAAGCAGAAACGTGATGCGCTGATAGCAGAATTTGCAGAACGCAAGGATGACAAACTGGTGGTAATAAAAGATGCCTCTTTCAATACGCCAAGTGGTGCTGCTGTATTCTGTGTTGGAGGCTCCGCTAATGGTTGGAAGGAATGGAGAGACGAAAACAATAATGAACTTGATATTTACAGTAAATAATATATGCCCAATATACTCCAAGATAAGAACCCATTAACTTACATCAGCCTATTCAGTTGTGCTGGTGTAGGCTGTTATGGCTTCAAGATGGAGGGATTCTCTTGTATCGCTTCTGTTGAACTGAACCAGCGCAGACTGAATGTGCAGAAGTTCAACCAGAAGTGTAAGTACAGTTCTGGCTACATCTGTGGCGATATGACTGCCGACTCGACAAAGAATCTTGTTTTTGCGGAAATTGACAGATGGAAGCGAAAAGAGAAACTTAAGAAGTTGGATGTTCTGATTGCTACGCCTCCTTGTCAAGGCATCAGCGTGCAGAACCATAAGAAGAAGGATGAGATAAATCGCAACAGTCTCGTTGTTGAGTCTGTGGAAATGGTTGACAAAATTCGTCCTAAGGTGTTTGTCTTTGAGAATGTGATGGCGTTTGAAAAGACGCTTTGCATCACTAAGGATGAACGCATCATGCCAATTGGCGAATATATCCGTGAGGCTCTTGGTGAGAATTACGTCATTTCCAGTCGTATTCTCAACTTCATGAACTACGGTTCCAATTCATCACGTACTCGTACTTTGGTGATTGGTGTTGATAAGGCTTATCGCGAGACAATCACTCCATACGACTTATTCCCTGCATACCAGAAAGAAAAGACCCTTCGTGAAGTCGTTGGCGATTTCCCCGTTTTGGAATGGGGCGAGATTTCAAAGGATGATTTCTATCACGCTTTCCGCACATACGATATTAGAATGCGTGATTGGATTCACGACTTGAAGGAAGGAGAATCTGCCTTTGATAATGCAGACCCTCTGAAACGTCCTCATAAGTTAGTGGACGGTGAAGTTGTAGAAAACATCAGAAAGAACAGGGATAAATATACCCGTCAGAAGTGGGACAGATTTATTCAGTGTGTTCATACACGAAATGACCAGTTGGCTGCACAGAACACAGTTCACCCAGAACAGGATAGAGTATTCAGTATTCGTGAGTTGATGACGATGATGAATATCCCTAAGACTTTCAATTGGGTAGACAAACCACTGGAGGTATTGAACACGATGTCTGATGCAGAGAAACGTAAGGTTTACAAGGAACACGAAACAAATATTCGTCAGTGTCTTGGCGAAGCTGTTCCTACTATTATCATGCAGCAGATAGCCCATAACATCAAGACGCTATTTGGCAGGAAATTGGTAGGCTCTGCTGAAATAAATAAAATTATTGAGAGCCAAAACTTGGTAGAAAGACAAAACCTGCTGGACTTCTTGGACGCTAATCCATTGGACTTAGATGTACCATCATTGATGCGAATCACAGAACTCTGTAATGCAGAGAGAGAGAAGAACGCAGCTTTCTATACCAATAAGTTTTTGGTGAATGACACCGTTGACAAACTCCCTGATTTCACTCAGCCTGAAATCAGGATTATTGAACCGTCAGGCGGAGCAGGAAGTTTTGTTCCTTTCCTCATAAAGAAGTACGCTTATGTGCCTCATGTGATTCTTGATATCATTGATATTGATCCCAACAGCATAGCCAACTTGAAACTGCTGCTGAAATACATCGATATTCCTGAGAACTTCACCATCAACTTGATCTGTAGCGATTTCTTATATTATGATTCGCCTTACAAGTATGACTTGGCCGTTGGTAATCCTCCCTTCTCAAAACTGAAGCAAAAGGCAAGAGATATTTCTTTCTGGTTCTTCCAGAATGTGAATCAGAACACCAACGACCTGGCAGAAATGTTCTTGGAGAAGTGCATGTTTATAGCTGACTGCGTAGCATTAATTCTGAATAAGAACATTCTCAGCGGTGAAGAATTCTTCCCAACTCACAACCTCCTGCGAAAGGTAAAGATTGATAGCATCATTGACTTTGGCAGACATGGATTTACTGGTGTTTCTATTGAAACAATCTGTATGATAGTATATCCCAAGCAGAAGCCGGGTGAAACGACGGTGTACAATATGAAGTACAACAAAATCTACCATCAGAAGCAGAGCTACATCACAGACAAGAAGTACCCATACTTCATCATCTATCGTGATGTGGACTTTGATAGGGTGGCAGACAAACTGGACTTCAATGTTTTCACCGTATTCAGAGACCGTCAGATAACGAAGCAGAACTCCACTAAGGAGGATGGCGACAGCAGGATGTGGGTTATAAAGGGACGCAATATCGATGATGATGCCAAAGGCATTACTCATATTCCTGAGTATGATACCTTCATTGATATCAGTGTCGCAAAGGAACTCAATTCCTATATCTATGTGAATGATAGTAACGTCTATCTGACACCCAACATGACTTATAACACTCGTGTTATCAAGAATATTCCCAATGTCATTGCTGATGGTTCTGTAGCGGTGTTGATTCCCAGACAGAAAGGAATGGCACTGACAGATGCTCAGATGGCATACTTCTCTTCAGACGAGTACAGAAAATTCTATATCACAGCAAGGAACCTTTCTACTCAATCTATCAATGTTGACAAATGTAGTGTTTACTTTTACGGCATATTAAAGAATGACAGCAAATCTATTGGAGCAGTTCCTGGATGCTCACGACTATGATATAAGAAAGAGCCGCAATGGCAGGTGGATAGACCAGAAATGTACAATGGATGAATTGTGCTTCGTGGCAGACTGTGTTGTAGTTTATCTGCAAGAAGGAGGGCAACAACCATTCCAGTCACCAGACATCTGGCACACTCCGTATGCGATAGAGAATGTTCAGAAGCTCTTTAGCAAGCCTGACCCTACGGATAAATCCACAATTGACGAATACAACAAGTTCTTCCGTCAGCCCTTGAAGATGCTGGCTGCAGCAGGTGTGCTTCGCGAGGATGGCAAGAAGAACAACACTATTCAGTTTAGCGTAGAAAATGAGGCAGTTTTGGATTACCTTTCACTCAGAGAAAGGAACTGCTTTGATTTTCTCTGCTCATACATCACCAAGACATTGAAAGACAGTGGTCTTTGGGATGCCTTTGAGTCATTCTTCGATGAACAAACCAAAGAGCAATACAACAACGTGAAAGAAAAGTTCCGCCAGTTCTGTTGGGATTATACCCCCATCAATAATCAGGCTGAGCCAAACCGTATTTTCACAAAGGTGTTAAACCCTTTGGCTGTACTCTACAAAAAGAAGGGAACTGTTGGTGGTGCTCTCTCCAAAAAGATCATCACGTTGGAAGACATCAAATATAACCGCACTAACTTCCGCGATAAAGACAAAGACAAGAACGTGTCGCGTCAGCAGGCTCTGGTTGCAGACAAAGTTCAAGAGGATATCTACGACTACAATGTTGAGAAAGCAAAGCGCCGTCTTCGCAAATTCAACGATAAGTTCAACGGTGCTCGTTCTGAAATATTGGATTCTATGGCAATAGGCCAACAGGCAACCCACATGCACCACATATTCCCCAAGCATGAGTTCCCTGTTATCGCAGACTATGTAGAAAATCTGATTGCATTGACAGCGGGCCAGCATTTGCAAAAAGCGCATCCTGCTGGCAATACTCAGGTAATAGACAGAGACTATCAATACATCTGCCTTATCAGTAAGACAGAAAGCATCCGTAAGAATCTCGTTGATGGTATTGGTGAACCGCTTTATGATTTTTTCCTTTTCATGTTTGTTCTTGATACAGGTCTTCGTACTGATTATTTCGAGGCATTACCTGAGAATGATTTTGCACAAGTGGCATCAGGAATAGACATTAATTTCCCTAACAAGTAGAACTCATAGGTCTAATGCTCCAAGTGAAAAAGCCTGAGTGCGCAAGAAAGTCTAATCTATGAGATACCACCTTGTGGTTGAGGTATTATCAATAACGATAAAATGAATAACGGACAAAATGGGAGAGTATTTCTTATCTAAAGAGCGGTTAGAATATGTGTGTAAAGACTATAATACTACGACTGTTTTGAATGAAGCAAAGGAAATATGGGACAATATGCTCACGACTTGGATAATTTAGAGGAAGATATCTTTGAGATTATTCCTATGGAGTTTCTGTCCTCACCTGTTTTTGAGAAAGAAATCCTAAAGAGCCAATATGGATTACAATGGAGTCTTCTTGTAGGTCTTGAATTAACTCTCAAAGAATCTCTTGAAGGGAAAGATGCTGTAACAAAGGTGAAGATAAAAAGCATGTTCCGCTCACTAATTCAAGATGGAGTACCTTCAATTTATATGTTTATTTCATTTTTGGTTAAGTGTTACTGTGAGAATAATAATAAAAAGATAAATTTAAAAAAGATAAGAGCAACTTTATTTTCTATTGGAGTCCTCAATACCCCAGAAATAGACATGTATTCAGAAGATGCTCCTTTCACAAATAATCTCACAACAGAAATAATAAAATGGAATGAAATAAAGGATGCTATTTGTCGACTTGAAAATGAGTGCCGATATGCAGAAACCACAATGGATTTTCAGAATTTGGGGAATTCTTGTCGCCATTTGCTTATAAAAGTTGCTCAAATGGTTTATGATTCTCAAAAGCATAATAATGTAACAGAAACAGGAGTGGAAATAGGAAAAAACGATACTGAGGAGATGTTATCAAGCTATTTTGATTATTCATTAAAAGGGAAGCATAATAAATATCTCAAAGCATATGCAAAAGCAACAAACGATCTTGCAAATAAACTCACACATGATACGAGCGCAACAAAGAAAGATATGTTATTAGCCGTATCTGCAACTATTAATCTTATCTATATAGTAGGAACTATAGGAGACAAATTTAATCAAGAGAGTTTTGTGTAATTTATCGTTATATAATTTTTCTGATTTTGTCCTCCATAAACAAAAGATGACGCAGGGACTGGTACAATTGAAGATGTCAGATGTAAGAAGGATGATGTAAGAGGTTATAATGCGTTTTCCTGATACAACTAAAAACAAAAAAGAATTAAACTTGCTATCCTGCTACCTTCCACGAGTTAGACGGCACCTATCCATGCGTTATGTGCCGCCTATCTATGCGTTAGGTGCCGCCTATCGGGTCGATATGTGCCGCCTAACTCAATTAAGATAGTATATTTTGTTCTCCAAAAACAAAGGGATGCCTTCTTTGCTTCATGCCGATGCCTGTTATGGGGGTAAAGGAATGCCTCCTATGGGGGTATAGGAGGCTTTAGTATGAAGTGTGGGAGGCATTGGCGCAAGTGATAGAAGGCATTCCCGTGTTTTCACCATGCAATTTTAAAGTTGACAGTTATGACAGATGACAGTTAATTGAAATTGAAAATCCGATGAATCGCGAAGTTTATTTGAAATTCGCAAAAACACCTAACATCCTAACCCAATAAGCCGCAATCACCCTTGTACAAAGGAATTGAAGCGGGTTAGGTGTTTTTGGAGACCTAACCCACACCTACCTTCACTCGTCAACTGCTTTCAGGGATAAGAAGGCATTGGAGTGAATGATGAAAGAAGTTAATCATATTAAAAATGGGGGTGTTGTTCGATAGAATCATCGGAGTCATAGAATAGCGTTTGAGAGATTCAGATTTTTATTGTACCTTTGCACTTAATATTGATAATCAACGTAAAATTGTTTGAACCAACTCGTGATGAACTTTCAAGATGCCAATTTGGCACCTTGAACATCAAACGGGGACAAAATATAAAATATCTACCTTTTGCTTTCACTGAATTAGGCGTTGCAATGCTAAGTAGTGTCCTCAAATCGAAAGTTGCTATTAAGGTTAATCGAGATATTATGCGCGCATTCGTCTCATTTCGCCATATTGTTTATCAAACTAATTCTGATTCAAATAAAGAGTGGCAAAAAGAGTTACAGGCTTTACGTGATGAGATGAACGAGATTCTTGCTGACCAGAATGATATTAATGAGATGACGAGGGCACAACTTGATGCTATCAGTACGGCTCTTGCAGAATTACAGCCGAAAGAGTCCAAACCTCGAAAGAAGATTGGATTTATACAAGAGGAAGAATAAATAAGTATTTTTGCAAATTAAGTCTATCCCTTGACTCTTTCATTGAAGCGGTCGAGGAGCCATTGCTTCTGTTCGGGGATGGTCATGTGGGAGTTGTCGAGTTCGATGGCATCGTCGGCTTTACGCAAGGGTGAGACCTCGCGGTGGGAGTCGATATAGTCGCGCTCCTGTACGTTCTTGAGGATGTCGTCATAGTCGGCTTTCATGCCCTTTGCCTTCAACTCGTCAAAGCGACGCTGGGCACGTACCTCTGCAGAGGCAGTGACGAAGATCTTCAGTTCGGCATCGGGGAAGACAGTGGTGCCGATGTCGCGACCATCCATCACGACCCCTTTGCCCTTACCCATCTGTTGCTGTTGGGCTACCATCGCCTCACGGACGAAGCCGAGGGTGGCGATAGGACTGACCTTGTTGGAGACCTCCATCGTGCGGATGTCCTGTTCTACGAGTTCTCCATTTAGATAGGTGTCCGGGCGACCAGTCTCAGGATTGAACTTAAAGGATATCTGTATCTCTGGCATGCGGCGGCGCAGTTCCTCCTCGTTGATGCCGTCGTCCGTAAACAATCCATTGCGGAGGGCGAACAAGGTAACACTGCGGTACATCGCACCAGTATCTACATAGACATAACCCACCTCACGGGCTAAGTCCTTTGCCATCGTGCTTTTTCCGCACGAGGAATGGCCGTCAATAGCTATTGTAATCTTTTTCATAATGAGTAAGTTGCATTAATCAATATCGACGAGGCCGACACATGGTATTTGGCATACGCCAGGTTGAGTTTGAAGCGCTTGAGTGTCAAACCGGCTCCTGCGGAGATTCCAGCACCGTGATTGCTGCTGCTGTCGCCGTCGCTGATCTTCATCTCCTTGCTGCGACGGAAGTTATAGCCTGCGGCAAGATAGACACTTTCACCGATGAACACATCGAGACCCAAGGAGACATGCTGGATGAAACTCGTATCCCAACGGTTGAGGCGCGCCAAGGTAGCAGAGAAACGTATGGGTGCTGCCGACAGTCGTTTGGAAACACCAACCAACAGGTCGAGGGGAATCTTCTCATGCTCGTCCTGGTATGCCTTCACCTGTCCACCGAGGTTCTTGGCAACGGCAGAGATTGACCAGCCCCGTTCCTCATCGAAGTAGTTGAGACCGAGGTCGGTGGCAATACCGATGGAGTTATAGCCAGCTATGGATGACGAGATGAAGCGCAGGGTGATACCACCGCTCCAGCGGTCGCTGAGCAGATAGGTAAAGGTACCTGCAAGGGCGATATCCTTGGCGGAGAAAGTGCCCACCTCGATATTTTCGACGGTAGTCTCCTTGATGCTTCCATAGTCCATATACTGGGCACTGACACCCCAGGTGGCCCTTTCCTTCCATGCCTTGATAAACGAGGCGGAAGCCGACTTGGATCCCTTCATATAGGTCATGAAATTGAGGTTGATACTCTTGTCGGCGGTATTGCAGATCAGGGCAGGGTTGTGAAAGATGACTGTCGGGTCATCGTCGTCTATAGTGATGTTGTCACCTCCCAATGCTGCCACATGTGCACTGACGGGCACTCGCAGGAAGCTAAAGACTTCCTGACTCTCCTGCGCATTCGTCATGAGCGTGAAAAGGATACCGAAAAGGACAAAAACGACTTTTTTCATCTAATAATTCCTAAATTCAGCGCAAAGATACTGTTTTTTTTCGTAACTTTGCCATCCAAGATGGCGAAAGTACTTCGTAACTTTACAAATTAATAACGCACGATAATTGTTTTTATTGCCGACGACATGGAACAAAAGAAAACACCACAGGCTGATTTGGAACAGCAGCGCACCACGGGATTCCTCCTGGGGCTGGTATTGGTGTTGGCCTTGTTCTTTGTCGCTTTGGAGTGGAACAGTGTTCCGTCGTCCGACGACATGGCCACCCTCGACTTGGATGAGTTGGTACATGAGGACGAGATGATACCGATGTCAATAGAAGAGCAATTCGCTCAACTAGAGCCCGAAAAGCCACAGGCTAAGGAAGCCGAACAACTGCGTATCGTAGATGATAACGTGGAGATAGCCCCTCAGGAGGAACAGGTGGCGGAAGAGGAAGGTGAGGGCGAGGACGAAGCCCTTTTGAAAGAACTGCAGGAAGAGGAAGACCCCAAGGCACTGATGCCGATGGGTATTGACCCCGATGACAATCCCCTGATGTTCCGTTTGGTGGAAGACCTCCCCCAGTATCCTGGCGGTGCCGTGGAGTTTATGAAGTGGTTGACGAAGAACCTGCAATACCCCAAGCTGGCACAGGTGAGGAAGACGCAAGGAAAGGTCATCGCCCATTTCTATGTGGAGAAAGACGGTAGCATCACAGGTCTGAAGATTGCCCAGTCGTTATCCAGGGAGTGTGACCAGGAGGCGTTGCGTGTACTGGGTATGATGCCGAAGTGGCAGCCTGGTGTGCAGAACGGCAAGCCCTGTCGGACAAAAGTAAGTATTCCTATTGTATTTAAGTTATAAAAAGATATGAAGACATCCCAAGAAATCCTGAAGTCAGTCAATGACTTCCTAGATCAGCTTCCATACGAAAGGAAGCCCCAGTCGTTGTATGACCCTATCCGTTATGTATTGTCGATAGGCGGCAAACGTATCCGTCCTGTACTGATGCTGATGGCGTATAATCTCTTCAAGGACCAGCCCCAGGATATCCTGATGCCTGCCTGTGGACTGGAGACCTATCATAACTATACGTTGTTGCATGACGACCTGATGGATCAGGCGGACCTGCGTCGTGGACACGAGACGGTACATAAGCGTTGGAATGCCAATACTGCCATTCTTTCCGGTGACTCGATGCTGGTACTTGCCTATCAGCGTATCGCCCAGGTTCCTGCGGAGAAACTTGCCGACGTGTTGGACTGTTTTACGCAGACAGCCCTGGAGATAGGGGAGGGACAGGAATATGATATGGCTTTCGAGACCCGTAATGATGTGACGGAAGATGAATATATCGAGATGATCCGCTTGAAGACCTCTGTATTGCTTGCCTGTGCCACCAAGATTGGTGCCATTCTTGCCGATGCTCCGGAAGAGGACGTGACGAATCTGTATAAGTTCGGAGAACAGTTAGGACTTGCCTTCCAGTTGCAGGACGACCTGTTGGATGTCTATGGCGACCCGAAAGTATTTGGCAAGGCTGTCGGAGGAGATATCGTATCGAACAAGAAGACCTACATGCTCATCAATGCCTATAACCGTGCGAATGAGAAGCAACGGGCAGAACTGACGCGGTGGGTGGAGGCTCCTACTTT
Source organism: Prevotella sp. (assembly GCA_017645645.1). Lineage (GTDB taxonomy): Bacteria > Bacteroidota > Bacteroidia > Bacteroidales > Bacteroidaceae > Prevotella. The sequence goes on from JAGCOB010000028.1 coordinate 166,471, forward strand.
CAATCGGGAGGTGAAGGTGGCTGCCGTCACTCGTCTCTATGATGAGATAGGTATCCGCCAACTCTGCGAGGAGAAGATCAACTACTATTTCGAGCAGGCGGCACACTATTTGTCGAAAGTGAATGTCGCAGAGGATCGTAAACAGGCTCTCCGTCTCTATATGGACGAGTTATTGCATAGGGATAAGTAACTCTACACTTTCCACTATGAACTATATTGACACCCATTGCCATTTGGACGGCGAGGAGTTCCGCGAAGACCTTGATGCCGTCGTACAGCGAGCCCGTGAGGCTGGTTGTACGAAAATATTGGTGCCTGCCATCGACCTCCCCTCGTGCCAGTCGGTGATGGAGGTCTGTAACCGATATCCTGACTATGCCTATCCCATGCTCGGCCTCCATCCCGAAGAGGTAAAGGCGGATTGGCGTGAAGTCCTTTCTCGGATAAAAGAAACTCTCAACTCTCAACTCTTAACTTTCAACTGTATAGCCATCGGCGAGGTCGGCCTGGACTTCTATTGGAGCCGCGAGTTCGAACAGGAACAGTTGGAAGCTTTCGAGGAACAGGTACGCTGGTCGGTGGAGACGCGTCTGCCATTGATGATTCATTGTCGGAAGGCACAGAACGAGATGGTCAGTATTATAAAAAGGTACGCGAAGGACTTGCCTGGTGGTGTGTTCCATTGTTTTACGGGGAATGAGACAGAGGCCCGTCAACTCTTGGAGTTCGACAACTTCGTATTGGGTATCGGGGGCGTCCTTACCTTTAAGAAGAGTCATCTGCCAAAGGTGTTGCCTGCCGTTGTACCCTTAGACCGCATCGTCTTGGAGACAGATGCCCCTTATATGGCTCCTGTCCCGATGCGTGGCAAACGCAACGAGTCCGCTTTCATCCGTCATATCATCACCCGTCTTGCTGAGGCGTATGGAGTGAGTGAGGAAAAGATTTGCAGGCAAACAAATGAAAATGTGCAAAAAGTTTTTGGAATTCAGATTTAATTCGTACCTTTGCATCCGCAATTCAACAAGGAGAGGTGCTCGAGTGGTTGAAGAGGCACGCCTGGAAAGCGTGTAACCGGCAAAACCGGTTCGCAGGTTCGAATCCTGTTCTCTCCGCAATAAATATTGAAAATCAATAATTTACAAAGATTACGCACATAAATACGCACAATTTTTGCGATTATGTGCGTATTTTTTTAATCAGGGAGTGGGTGCTACACACCTCCTGCTGACTGGCAAGGCGATGACCGTGCAGACTGTTGCAAGTCCTAAAGTAAGTCTGTCTAAACGCAACAAGCCTATGTGCTATATGGACTTCGCACTATATCACATTACGCCGAGGGATTCCAGGAAACCTGCCACCGCACAGCGTTTTTCATCGGCTTCACTGATGAAAGCCATGTGAACACTTCAAAGTCCATGTAACTCATGAACGGCACTGCTAACAGATTATCTGTAGGACTTGCAACACTCTAACACCTCTGGTCAACACTCTTGGCAGTCCTCTACGCATCGATACCGATGCTGTTCCCTGACTATCCTCGCCAAACTCGCAATAACCCTCACATCCTGCGCTATTACAACACCAGTGACAACCTTCTACGGCTGCTGTGGAATATCACCGCATAGGGCCTACTCTGAAGGGTGTCAGAGCTGAAAGAGCCGCTGAGTATCACCGGTGAGGATGAATGATGCCTGACTTGACCTGGAGAGTATAGTCATACACACCAGCTCATGCCGCAGACAGGTGACCGCCACATAGGGCGAGTATTCACTTGTCTGCAGCACCATCATGCAATATTCGTCCTCCCTGATCGGCAGTACACAGCTTGCTCTTAGCAACCGACACGCTCCTGTTCCAGCCCTTTTTATACGGTGATGTTCTCCATTGCCAGGACTGCCACAAATGACTGTTGAATGGCTCTCGGATGTTCGGGGAAGCTTCGCCAATAAACACTTTTCGTATTAATTAAAATCTGACATATAGTAACTATTTGTCATCTGAATATCGGCAGCGGTATGAGAACCGCAGTCCGCTATGGACGGCGCACAATCAATCTGAAATACCCCTAACAAAGAGCAGATTGTGACTCTTCCACCCAAAGTAACACTATTCTTCAAACAACAAACGGCTTCAGAGCCTTTCATCCTGGTATCTTCTCACTCCTGTTTTCTCTACCGATGCCGGCTTCCGGACAAGAGTGTCCCCATCCTTTGTAACTCTCCTCTCCCTGTCCAGCTCATCCAGTGAAGTTCCTGATGACCTTTCTTCTTTCTATGTCAAGTCCAACGCTGTCAGACTTGATGACCTCTCTATAGCGGACTGCGGTCTTCTTTGCTTCTGTTGCTGTTTCGTCCTTATCAGTCATAGTGCTGTCATGGTGGAAAACCACCAAAGGCGATGCCTGTTGTTCTACATAGCCCATGCACCTACCATGCTTTGACCGGTCACCGATTGCCGTTATGGTTGCCTCTTTCCTTTTTGATGCGGGTCAGCACTCATATTTTTCCTTTGCAAATTTAGCCCAAGCGTCATCCGTCAAGTACCAGTCGCACGGCTCCTTATTCCTACACAAATTGTACGGCAGCCTTCCAGATTTTCTTCTTAACGCCAGGTGGTGGCTAAAGAAAATCGGGTATTCCGTAAAATTTGCTTGTTATTCCTTGTCTTTGCATGACTGTTTCTTGTTGGCTCTGTATTGCACGTAAAAATTATAAGTTAAACCCTTTAAAATTAAAGAATTATGGCAACTAACAACAATTTCACAGTGACTGGTATCGTAGCAATGGACGCTCAGGTTAAGAACAACGGCAACGGCAGCGTATGGGCCAAGTTCCCTCTGGCAATCCGCACCACCAAGAAGGATAAGGACGGCAACGAGAAGAAGATCTCTGCCCTTCAGGACATCGAGGTAGGTACCAAGGAAGGCTCTCCCAAGCTGGATCTCCTGAAGAAAGGCACCATCGTCAAGGTCGAGGGATTCTTCGAGCCACGTACATATACCGGCAAGGACGAGAAAGAACACTTCGCGCTCTCCTGGAAGGCTACCGCCATCGAGAAGATCGAGAAGAAGGAAGATACACCGGAGGCTTAGCGAAGCCTCCTTTTTCTCCTTTTAGGGATGCAAAATCAATGCAAATTTTTTTTTAAACTATCTTTGCACGAAGGGCCAGATGCGAATCTCGCCCTTTTTTCATGCTCCTGAATTTGTCAGGATTTCTTCGAAAACGGGCATTTTCAGGGCATCCACCCCGAAAACGACCTCATAGGAAGCCCGTAGGGAGCATATCTCACTACCGGCGATATAATTATACCTCCGAAAATCGGGCAAAACGAAATATCCTTACATCGTAAAATAGGGCGCAGTTCGATGTACTTGCACCCTACTATGAACATCAGCTGCAGGAACTCACTCGCGGCGTGACCTCATTGGCGGACAAGTACCACTCTGGGCGACTGCCAATGTGCTATCCTTGCTCATTCCTGGCAGCTCATGGAGCTTTGGGAACCATCCCGGATGGCACGTCGGCTGTCTTGGTCGCCGTCCATTGTCTGCCAGTGTGGCCTCTGTCTCGCCAGTACCTTCATCTGATGGGACTTGAACAGGGCGCATGCGTCTGACACCACCAAAGCCTCTTAATCCTCCTGAAAGTGAACGGGTATCTCCCTTCAAGGGTCCCTGCACGACGGGCGAGGTTCCCCAAAGGGGCAGCAGAGTCCGGCGGTGTCCTATATCGTCATCGTCGTACTGTTCGCTGGATAGAGTATGCACGGCATACCGCACATACACAATCCACCGTCTCACAAACACATGTGTCTGCAAGACCTCAGTACCATGATGACGGGACACGGCCTGACACTACCACCTTCCTTTGTTGAATCTCAGCCCTGCTTGTAACCTTCTCTTGTGAGATGCCCATCCGCTTTCCTGGAGGGAGTCTGTGGTGACAGCCGGACGCAGCTTACTGAAGCAACCCGTCAATGCTTGACGGCACCCGAAACGGGGTGGGTGTCTTTTCTGGCTTATCTTCGTCCTGTCCATGTGTTATTTCCACCTCATGGGGTTCATGTCGCTTTCTGACGAGTCCTTTTCCCTTGCAAAGGTAGGGCAGACCGTTGCCACACCAATAAACAAGCCGATGGTTCAGGGATAAATTTTCCGGCAGCCTTCCGCAGATTGTACCAATCTGGGTATTCCAAAAAATTTCTCGCTGAATTTCTTGGCTTAGGCCCCTATTAGTCAGCTCCTTTGTACCAGCAAGGAAAAAGACTCAAAGCGATATGAAGTCGATGACGACTGGAAATCTTGAAACACACGGCTGACTTGATAAGAAAAGACACTTAAAAGGAAAAGATCTTAAGCTCCATTCAGCCGATAACTTCAAAAAACAGCGTCACAAACAATAACCCCTAAAACCGAAGCCGACGGGATAGAAACAGGCAGCAAAGATATGATGACAATTGGCAAGCATTACCTCTGGGTTAACGTCTATCGTGATAACCTCGGTGATTGTACTGGTGGAGGGCTGACCTCTCGTGTTAATGATCCTACACTCTTCTTTAACTGTACAAGGGAAGAAGCCATAGAATATTGCAAGGAAAACGGCATCAACCCTGAAAACCAACTGTTCCTCGTAGAGCGCCAGTTGTGGGGTGAGGATCACTTCTATGCAGAACCTCTGGTGAAGCCTGCTAATGCCGGAAGGTGCAATCAGATGTTTGGTGGTAACTATATCATGACTTCTGACGGTCGTTTCCCACATCAGAATGGATTGAAAACCGCTTATCCAATCCCGGTACATGATAGATTTGAAGTTTGCTCATAACAAGGTAACGGGAGCCTAACCAACTCCCATTAGTATATAACGAGTATATAATCAGTATATAATATGGAACATCTGACTAATTTTGAACTGATGCTCGTAGGAGCAAGTATCGCCACATTCTGTTTCGGCTTCAATGCCTTCATTAAGAATATCTATCTGAGGAACTTCAACAGAACAAAACAATGCTAACATGTTATGGAACTGAAAGAAAAATTGGTGAGATCTGGATTGACTCCATCGATGGTGCCAAGGTTATCACCGTCAATGACACTGATAAAGTGGGCTGTAAGGTTTGTGCATTCTCCACCTTTGCCGGTGGTGCCTGCCCTGGTGTTATTTATGACCGTCACCCATGCTGTGCCTCTGACCGCTCGGACGGGCGTGAGGTATATTTCAAACTAATCCACTACGTGCCGGAAGCCAAGGCCAAGCCTTTGAGGATGGTAGCCTTCGGTTCTGTGCCGTTCAAACATTGAGCCATGAGTGAGAAACTGAACAAAACCCTGCTCTGGGTCACATCGATGGCCTTGATGGCTGACCTGATGGCCGTCATGTATATGATGGTGGCCTTCAAGTGGTAGGTTGACCGCCGTCCGCTATGTCGCGGGCAGCTTCCCTATGGTCGCTGCCTCCTGAACACTCCAGCCTTATACTTGCTATCGATGGTCGGATTCTCAAATGTGCCTGGTGCGTAGTACTGACAGTCACATGATACGTACTTTCTGCCTATCTGACTGGTGTGCTCTGACAGCTGGTGGCCACACGAAGGACATTCATGCTTCACTCTGATTAAATAGAGCTGGTCTGATTCGTTCAGTGACTCACCTCTCATAATCTTTTTCTGGATGGCGACGTATGTCATTCCTGATGACTGCATCGTCATACCTTCTCTCACTGGTTCCGGTGTCACAGGCTGCTCTTCTTTCTTGGGGCTATCCTTCTTAGACCTGAAGGTGTCGATGGATATGTCGCGAGTCTTGAGCCGACGGACAAAGTCGTTGTAGATATTCTGATACTCAGTGGTGAGATCCAGACTACCGGATGACTGGTACCAGGCAATGTATTCATCGAGAACCTTGATGTCATTCTGAACGTCTGCGAGAAGATTCTTATCCGTCTTGGCAGTCACTATCGACGGACAGGAATAGGGTATCTCAATATGACTGGCAGCATCGGCAGCTTTCCAGTTGCTCTTCTTATCAATCCGGATGCTGTAATTGACAGCCTCCATCTTGACGGGCAGATATTCCCATGCCGTTCCGTTGTAGTCGATGATGAACTGTGCAATCACGGAAGGCTCCATCTTCGGCGTGAGATCCTCGACCTTCATCCCATCCTTATACTGTAGATGGAGATACTTGGCGAGGATTAACGGAGTGCAGACATACTGGCTCCTGATGTCGCGGATCTGCTGACGGGAAGCATCCAGTCTCTCCTTCTGGTTATCAGTGAGCGGCTGCTTGGAAGCCTGTGCCTCAGTGATGTCCTTAATGCTGTCCTTCACCGTGTCAATCTGACGTGCCGATCTCTCACGGAGAATCTTGTTGACTTCATCAATCAGATACACAGGCCTGGCATCCTTGCCAACAAATTCTGCAATCTTCATCAGCCTACCCTTCCATGCCTGGTTACGGTTACGGTATGGGGTTGCATCTTTACCGGACCAGAGAACCATCGGACGGAACTGGTCTATCCGCTGTATAAGTTCATGAATGGCAGCACTGATATTACTGTCACTCTTACTCGGTACTCCCTTGCCGCGTGACAGTCTCGTTGCCGCCTCGCTGGTAGTGATCGCTGCGAGACGGTTCCAGGCATAGTCAACATACTGCTTGACAAGGCGTGTACTCTCTACCTTAATGGTCTTCGTCTTATCGTCAGACTTGACCCTGATATTTTTCTTCTCGTGCGCCATATTATATATACTATTATTATGGGCACAAAGGTACGAAGAATTTCCGATAGATATTCCAGTGACATACACTAATTAACATGATATCACAATCGTTAGCAATTACGCCGTGTGTTTCCTCGCCATGTGGGCACTCAGAAACGACGGGATTATTACGTCGAATATTCCCGATATCCAGCCCACTATGTTAAGAATATCTAAGAATGACTAAGAATCCCGTGCAATCCCTTGCAAATATCCCCGAATCTCCGTATATTTGCAGGCAGTTCCGGACATCCCAGAAAGAAGCCTGAACGACACGGGCAGAAACCGCAACGATACGGAAGGGCAAGACTTTATTTCGTGTACACAAAATAGTCTTGAAAATTGAACTCGTTGAGTCTCAATTTTGGTTGAGTACTCGCAGGCTCGCACCTCTTTTCGAATAGATATAAATGATAGTTGATTGCATGTAGATATGACATACAAAAGAAAGTATATTAGCAAGAAAAATAAACTCGTTCCGGGGAGGCCGTTGATAACGGAGAAAAACCCATCCAAGGAGCGAAAAATCCGTCATATAAGAATGTCGGATGAAGAGTGGAATTTCGCCACCGAAAATGCACGTAAATGCCATAAATTTACAAGCACATATATACGCGATCTTGCGGCAGGATACAGGCCGATGGTTCCAGACCCGGAACTGAAACATCAGCTATCGAAAATCAGGATTGATATAGTCAATTTTGCAAAGCATCTGAACGGTCTTTCAGACGGTGACAGAAGCATACTTTTAAGAGACCCGAACACCCATTCCATATGGGCTAAATCGGTAAAGGATGAACTGGATTTTATAGATGATTTAATGCGGAGGATTTGATATGGTTTTGAAAGGAAGACAAATATCCCATGGGGCTGCTTACTCCGATTATTCAGCCATGAAAGAGAAGGCTATTTATATCGGCGGTGAGCATCTTGACGATAACACTTTTGTCAATCGTTCAACACCCGATTTGGAGGAAATCTGGCTTGAGTTTGAACGTGAAGGATCGATGTATTCCAAGGGCGGCAAGGATATTAAAAATACTATCATTGCACTCGAAGGTTCACCGACTCCTGAAGA